>JAQAJJ010000099.1:6344-10700 GCA_028278675.1 Candidatus Azophilus lithoversatilis | reverse complement strand
AGCAAGCCCGGACGGGACCCCGCCGAATACCTGGACATCCAGCTCACCCTAATGAACACCCGGGTCGCCGCCCTGGTGGCCCAGAGCCGGGAACGCTGGGCGTTGGCGGGCGACCAGCTTTACGTTGATCTCGATCTTGGCGATCAGAACCTGCCGCCAGGCACCCGCCTGCGGCTGGGCGAAGCCGTAATCGAGGTGACCGCTGTTCCGCATACGGGTTGCCGCAAGTTCTCCGCCCGGTTCGGGGTGGAGGCCACACGTTTCGTCAATTCGAAGCAGGGACGGCAACTCAAACTGCGCGGCGTCAATGCGCGGGTGGTGGAACCCGGCACGGTTCGGGCGGGCGATGTCGTCAGGAAAATTCCGCCATAGGGCACCAGGCCGTTTTCGCTTTGCCGGGTTTGGCGCCGATATCTACAGGCGGCAGGGAGGTGGATGATGATCAACGTACCCATCTGCATCATTGGATGCGGCCCCATTGGCCTGGCTGGCGCATTGCTGCTGTCGAGGTTCGGCATCGACTCCCTGCTGATCGAACGGCGCGGCGAGGTCAACACCCACCCGCGTTCTCGATTCGTGGACACCAACACTATGGAGCTGATGCGGTTCCTGGGCTTGGAAAAGGCGGTTGAAGAGACCGGCCTCGGGCCGGACTGGACGGCGTGCAACCGCTGGTTCAGCGCGTTGACCAAGCAACAGATCGCGGCGATACCGAGCCCCACGTTCCACACGGTGCCGAGAAGCACCAGCCCCACCGTGCCGGTCATGACCTGCCAGGACCACGTCGAGAACATCCTGCTCGACGAGGCCCGCACCGACGAGCGCATCGGGCTTCGCTACCGCACCGAAGCCGTCGCAGTGACCCAGGATGAGCACGGCACCACGGTGGTCATCAGGGATCTGGCTTCCGGTGCGAGGAGCACGGTTCGCGCCGACTACACGCTGGGCACGGACGGGCCCCACAGCTTCGCGCGCGAGGCGATCGGGAGTGTGCTCGAAACGGCGCCGCTGGCCACCTTTTCCCAAGACGTGATTTTCGAGGCCGACCTGTCGAGGTATGTCGAAGGACGTAAGGGCGGACTGCTGTACAACGCAACGCCGAGCGGCATGTTGGTGTTTCAGCCCCTGAACGGCGTCACTCGCTGGCGATGCCAGATTCCCAATGCGGCAAACGAGCCGCTGTCGGAAGCCGAGACAGTCCGCCGCATCCGGGAAGCCGTCGGCACCGATGACGACGTGCCCATCAGCATCACCAGCACCGGCATGTGGCAGCCGACGCCGGGGTGCGTGGACGCCCTAAGCCAGGGCCGGGTGTTCCTGGCGGGGGATGCGGCGCACATCTCGGTGCCCACCGGTGGCATGGGCAACAACATCGGCTTTGCCGGCATCCGCAATCTGGCCTGGAAGCTCGCCTATGTGCTTAAGGAGCATGCGCCGCCCGAAATACTCGACACCTACCACATCGAGCACCGGCCCATTGCCCTGGAGCGAGTGGCTGCGGGGGTGAAGACCACGGAGTGCATGGCGAGGATTTTCTTCGCGTTCTACGCTGGCGAAGACACTTCCGAAGCCGTTCGCCACACCCGCCAATACGCCGATTACGACGGCGTGCTGCTCGGCTTCGAGCTTGAGTCCCCACTGATTGGGAAGAACACGGCGCCGCCGCCGGCAGTCGAGAACCCCGTCATGGACTTCGTGCCGGCCGTGCGCGCGGGCCGCCGTGCCCCGCATGTTTGGGTTGACGAACAGCAGGGCCAATCCGTGCTTGACTGGTTCGGCACGGAGTACGTGCTCATCGGCGGCGCATCCGTTGCCGCCGAGCGCTGGCGCAGTGCCGTAGGCTGGGTGGCGAACCGAACCGGATTCCCCCTGCGCTGTGAACAGCTACCCGTAACGGAAGCGGCACCCTACGATCCCCGAGGCCTGGCGCTGGTCCGCCCGGATGGCATCATCGCCGACTGCTGGAACGACGCCGATGGCCGCGACGACGACGTAGAGACACGCCTCCGCCGGCATCTTCCGTTGCGGCGATCCGATCCCGGCAAGCCATTGGTTCACCTCTCCCAATGATGCGAGGGCATGATGCCCTCGGTCCGACCTCCGTTCGAAGCTGTTCCTTCGGCTCGAGGGCGTCCCGCCCCGCAAGCAGGAACGTCGACCAGCGTGTACCCTGTGCCGCCACGCCAAAACTGCTCGACCTCCCCTGTTGACCCAATACACCCACCTCCTTTTCGACCACGATGGCGTCCTCGTGGACACCGAGCCGCTGTACTACCAAGCTACGCGGCAGTGCATTGCGCAGCTCGGCGTCGATCTGGCGCTCGACCACTACCTTGCGTTGATGGTGGATGGCGCCAGCCCCTGGGAACTGGCGCGGCCACTGGGGGCAACCGATGCGGAAATCGACCGCTGGCGGGCGCAGCGCAACGTCTTGTACCAAGAGTTGCTGGTGTCGGAGCCGATCGAGATCGAGGGGGTGGAGGAGATGCTCGCCAAGCTCCGGGAACGCTACCGCATCGCCATCGTCACCACCGCGAAGCCCGATGATATCGCGCTCATCCATCGTAACCGCAACATCGTGCCGTTCACCGATTTCGTGCTCACCAGGGAGGCCTACCGACGCAGCAAGCCGCACCCGGACCCCTACCTCGCGGCGCTGGCGCGCTATGGCATCGGTCCCGCCAAGGCACTGGCCGTCGAGGACTCGCAGCGGGGCTTGCGCGCCGCCGTGGCTGCCGGGCTGGACTGCGCCGCGGTCCATCACCCGTTCACCGCCACCCAGGACTTCTCGCTGGCAACCTATCGCGTCGGGAGCCTGTCCGAATTGGCGGACGAGGTTCTCGGGCAACAGTAGCGTCAGCGACAACGCCGGACTCAATCGAAGGCGGACTCGGTCCGGGGGATGATGCCGAAATCGGGCGGCGGCGCTTGGACCAAGGACATCCTGCCTTCGACCGGAACGCCGGATGTTCGACGCCATGGGGGATGCCCCCGGGGCCAGAAAGCCGTCCGGCTGTTGAGGGTCTTCCCTACGGCGACACTTCCACAATTCGGTCGGGCCGGAACAGCCCGGACTGGCGCTCCTCGCCAAGGTAACCGGTGGGGTTGCCGATGCATCGGGTTAGCCCTTCCTGATAGTCGTAGGCCTCATGGGTGTGGCCGGAGATCCACACTGACGCGCCGATCCGGCGCACCAAGTCCGGCTTGTCGTTGATGAAGTAGGAGTTCAGCGCGTCGCCGTCGAACTTGGGATGTATCGCCGCCTTGGTCGGTGGCCAGTGGGTGATCACCACATCCACCCTGCCCGCCTGCAACGCCAGCACGTCGGTCTGCGCCAGATGATGGTCGATATGGCGGGCCAGGGTCCATTCGCCCCCACCCCAGAGCGGCCAGAAGTCGTTGATGCCCCGCTCCACGTTTCGGTGATGCCGCGCCCCGAGGCGGTCATCGGGGGTGACGCCCCAAAGGTCGGAGTACCAAGGCCCTCCCCAGAAGCGCACCCCCTCGATTTCGATGCCCTCGCCCACGAGGAAATGCAAATCCGGATGGGCCTCCCCGCAACGACGCCAGCTCTCATCCACTTCCGCCCGGCGGCTTTCAGTGTAGTACTCGTGATTGCCCGGAACATAGATCACCGGTGAAGTTTCAAGCTCACGCGCAACGAAACGCCACGCCTTCATGTCGACGCCGATGTCCCCGGCCAGGATGAGCAGGTCCCGGTCACGCACCGGACGGAACGCCGCCTCGCCGGGCAGGTGGCCGGGGCAGCCCTCAAGGTGCAGGTCAGACGCAATCTGGATTCTCATGGGGCCGCATTATGCCCCGAACCTGTGTTCGCAGCCGTGCGGCCGCCGCTGGAGCTCCCTTCCCTTTCGGCCCGGGTGTTCTGCTCGACTAAATCGAACAAGGGGAAACGGAGCGAGGACAAGATGCCCTCGAGCCGAGGACTGGCGCTCAGCTTAAGCTCAGGTTCGCGCCGGCTCGACGGCGTCCCGCCCTCGTCTTGAACCGGGCGTGTTCCACACAAGGAATCGAATGAGCGCGGATTTCGAGAATCTCCGGTGGGAAAGACGTTGCGAGCGGGCTGCCCGCCGCAGTAGATTGGGGCAGACACGAGGGATAAAGGCGTGGCGGCAGGACAACTGGACCGAACCGCAGCGCTGGGCGTTAGCGAGCACGGCAATGCGGCGGTGCTGGTGACGGTGGCGGGCGATGGCAAACTCCTTGATCGCCGCCGCATCGACCTGACCGATGGCGACTTGCCGACTCACCCGCACCACCATGAGGGTTCGTGGGCGGTGGGCCGCTACCGGGACAGCCCCTGGGCACGGGCGATTTTGCTCGATGAGGCCATCG
>JAQAJJ010000099.1:0-6212 GCA_028278675.1 Candidatus Azophilus lithoversatilis | reverse complement strand
CGACATCCGCGCCCAGACCGTCGCCGATTCTGTGATGTTTCGCCAAGCGCCGGCGAGCGCCGCCCAAACGAGACGCCAAATTTCCGTCCGGTTACGCATACAATGCCGTTCCATCGACCCTGCGGTTAACTTTGCGAGGTAATTGGGGTGAGCCAAATCGGTGCGCAGACGCAAGCGAACCAAACCGGCCTGACGGTACCCGTCGGGCTCGTTGTGGCCGTGGCCATCGCGCTTTTGACCGCGGTCAGCATCGCCGTGAGCTACCGCACTTCCGGAAACTTCGACCTCGTGTACGGCCTGATGAGCTTGTTCCTGTCAATCAACCTGCTCATCAGCTATTGGGAAATCTGCCTGTTCCTAAGGCGGGACTACATTGAGCAGCGCACCGAATATTGGCGCGAACGGCGCGAGGCAACCGGCGGTTCGCCCGCCACCGAGTTCTTCACCAGCAAAGTCCCGCTGAACAGCTTGTGCTCGACGGCGCTGTGGGCGGACATTTGGTCAACCTATGCCCTCTACGACGGCTCCTATGCCGATCGGCGCACCTACGGCTTCAACGTGGACATTGCCAACGGGTTCTTCACTTTGATTCCGGGCGCGGTGCTGCACGCGACGTACACGGTACCGTTCCTGCCCGCGGCACTGACCGGGATTGTGGGCGTCGCGCTGTTCTGGCAATGGACCTATGTGACCTCCCTGTATTGGATGAGCTTTTTCGTCGCGAAGCGGCAGGCGCTGATCAGCCGGACCGAACTGTACGCCTATATCTGGGGACCGAGCTCACCGTGGCTGTTTTTCGCACTGCTCGGCTTGTACGTCTCCGTTCGGCTGATCGTCGATGGCGACTACAGCGTACTGGGCCACTGACCGCTTGCTTCTTCCGTGAGACCCAAGCACTTCGCCGGGTAGACCGGGAAGGCGATGAGTTCCAGCGTCCTGTCCTGCAAATATGTGGGTTTTGCGGGACAGGCCCTAGCCCGACCTACTCACGAATAGGTCGGGGCAGCAGCCATTGCAGGCGGTTTCGCCAATCGGCTGCGCTGATGCGCGGGGAACTGCCTCGCCTCCCATCGGAACGAGGTCAGGACGCTCATGAGCCATACACCCTACATCCCCGTCGTGAAACCCCCGTCAACATTCAGGGTCTGGCCCGTAATCCAACTCGCCGCGGGTGAGCTCAGAAAAAGCACCGCAGGGGCGATGTCATCCACCGCGCCAACCCGCTTGAGACCTTGGCGCACCAGCGTCTGCTCCTGTAAGCCCGGCAGGCTGTCGATGGCCGCAGCCGTCAAGTTGGTGCGCGTGAGCCCCGCCGCGACGGCGTTGGCGCGTATGCCCGCGCCACCCCAACTACGGCCAAGGGTTTTGACCATCTGCACCAGCCCGGCCTTGGCAGGACCGTAGCCGGGCGTCCACAGGCTGCCGAAAAATGCCGTCATGGAGGCAATGGCGATGACGCTGGCACCGCCTTCAAAACGGCTTGCCTCCAACAGGGGCTTGCAGGCAACGCTCAGGTGAACGGCGCTGGCAAGGTTGACGCGGATCGACTTCTCAAAGCCATCGTGGTCCCACTCGCTGTCCTGGGTGCCGCCGGCGTTGTTGACCAGGATGTCCAACGCATCGAGGCTGGCCGGCAGAAATGCAGTGATGCCACACACGCCGGTCAATTGACTGGCAAGGGCGCGGAGGCCTCAAATGGGGGACGAACTGCAGGCGGCTTTGGGGCTGCCGCCAGTCAATCAGGTGGGCTTTGTGGTCCGGGATCTCGAGCAGGCCATCCGCCTCTATGAGCCAGTGTTCGGCAATTTCGAAACGCTTGATGCGTTCGACCTGGAGTGGGAGTACCGGGGCCGGCCCGAGACCAGTGCCATCAAGGTCGCGGTCGCCAAGAGCGGCGATGTGGAGATCGAGCTCATGGCCTACAACCTGCGACAGGATTTCGGCATCGATCCCAACGGGCTGCGGCAACGCTTCATGTTCTATTTCCGCCAGTTCCAGGTGCAGCCGGAACGACCGTTTTCCTGACCGCGGGCGGCGCGACAATTGTCAACGGCAACGTCTCGGCCTGCGCTAACCTTGTGGCCTCGGCAACCCGGCCCCGCTATGCTCACGCACCGGACAACTGCCCTGAGGAAAGCAGCTTGAGCAACGAACCCTATCTTCTGATCACCGCTGACACCCACGCCGGAGGCAGCCACGCGCAGTACCGAGAGTACCTCGACCCCTGCTACCGGGAGCGGTTCGACGACTGGCGGGGCCGCTACCGCAATCCCTCCCAGGAGCACTACGGTTCAAGGAAGATGCGCAACTGGGACTACGAGATCCGCACCCGCGACCAGAACAGCCAAGGCGTGGTGGGCGAGGTCGTGTTCCCGAACACGGTGCCGCCGTTCCATACCAGGAGCGTCGTCACCGCCCAGCCGCCGGCGCCGGACCACTACAAACTGGCCTTGGCGGGAATCCGCGCCCACAACCGCTGGTTGAAGGACTTCTGCGCGGAGGACCCCGACCGCCGTGCCGGCATCGGCCTGATCCTGCCGAACGACTTTGACGAGGCCATCAAGGACATCGAGTTCATTGCCGAGGCGGGGCTGCGCGGCGGCGTGCTGCTGCCGCTCATCCCGCCCGACTGCACTTGGCTGAAACCGCTTTACGACCCCGCTTGGGACCGGGTGCTGGCCGCCATTCAGGATCACGACCTGGTCATCAACCAGCATTCCGGGCAGGGTTCGCCCAACTACGGCTCCGGGCCGGTGCCGGAGGCGCTCTGGATCTCCGAGGTCACCTTCTATTGCCAAGCAGGATGGCGGCACCTGCTGATGAGCGGCGCCTATGAGAAGTTTCCCAAGCTCAAGTACGTCCTCACCGAATCCGGTTTCGCGTGGGTGGGGCCGGCTTTGAAGCAGCTCGATCGCATCCACATGGGCTTCAAGGCCGGCGCCATCGGCGAGATGGACTACGCCGGCATGGAGTGGGTGCTGAAGGACCGCCCCAGCGAGTACGCGGCGCGCAACTGCCACTACGGCGCGAGCTTTCCCAGCAACGCGGACTTGGAGGGGATCGACGCCGTCGGCGAGGATCGGGTGCTCTGGGGCAATGACTACCCCCACTTCGAGGGAACCTTCCCCTACAACCTGGAGTCGCTGCGCTTGACGTTCGGCGACCTTGCCGACGGACGCCGCCGCAAAATCCTTGGCCTCAACGCGGCCCAACTCTACCGCTTCGACGTGCGAAAGCTGACGCCGCTCGCCCAGCAGTTCGGCCCGACGCCGGAGCAGGTGGAGACGCCGCTGCCAAGGGAGCAGATCCCCACCGATTCGATGTGCTACCTGTTCACCAACGCACTCTACGGCGCCTAGCCGTGGCCATGCCGAGCGGCGTCGGGATCGTCGACACGATGATCGGGTTCCCGGCCGAGGACTTCAAGCAGTACGACTTCATCCGCGAACAGTTGAAGGACGGCTCCAAGGACTTCGACTTCCCCGTGGAGTACATGTTCAAGCATGTCCCCAAGGCACTCTACGGCGCCCCCGATCCCATCGCCATCACCCTGCACGAAATGGATCGCTTCGGCATCGAGGTCGGCGTGATCGGCGTCGGCAACGAGGTGGGCCGCCAAGCCCTCAAGCAGCATCCGGACCGCTTTGCCGGGCAAGGATTCGTGGATCCCAACCGCGGCATGGAGGGCATCCGCGACATGGTGCGCGAGCACGAGGAGCTCGGCGTACGCTCATTCACCGCCTTCAACGCCGGATACAATCCGCAGGTCGGCCTAGCCGATCCGCTGATGTACCCCATCTACGCCAAGTGCGTGGAGCTCGGGGCGCCCATCTTCGCCTGTGCCGGCGTGCCAGGGCCGCGCTTTCCGATGTGGCCGCAGGAGGTGCGCCTGATCGACCAAGTGATGTACGACTTCCCGGAACTGGTGTTCGTCACCCGCCACGGCTGCGAGCCGTGGGAGGACCTCGCGGTCAAGCTCATGCTCAAGTGGCCGAACCTCTATTATTCGACCACCGCATTCGCTCCGAAACACTACCCCCAGGCGATAATCGACTACGCCAACACACGCGGCGCCGACAAGATCATCTACGGCGGCTACTTCCCGATGGGCCTCTCCTTGGAACGCATCATGACCGACATGCCCAACCTGCCCCTGAACGACGACGTGTGGCCAAAATTCCTACGCGACAACGCCAAAAAGGTACTGAACCTCCGGTAGTGGATCAAATCCCCTCGGATCACTGGAAGCAAAACGTCAACCCCCATAAGGAGCACACTCATGCTGACCCTGCACTTCGCCCCCAACTCGCGCGCCGGACGCATCGTCTGGCTGCTTGAGGAGTTGGGCTTGGACTACGAACTCAACCGCATGGACTTCCACCCCAAGGACATGAAGTCCAACGAGCACCGCGCCCGGCATCCCCTGGGCCGCGTGCCGGTGCTCGATGATGGCAACGTGCGCATCTATGAGTCCGGCGCCATTGTCGAGTACATCCTCGCCCGGCACACGGACGGCGCCTTGAAGCCGGCCGTCGATTCGCCGCTGTTCCCCGCCTACCTGCAGTGGTTTCACTACTGCGAGGGCATGGTGATGCCGCCAGTGAACACCATCGTGGTGCAGACCATCCTGTTGCCCCCGGAGCGCCAGAACAAGGAGGCCTTAGGGCAGGCCCAACGTCTGCTGACCAAGGCGCTGGCGCCGGTCGATGAACAGTTGGAGGGCAAGGACTACCTCATCGGTGACTTCTCCGCCGCCGACGTCATGCTCGGCCACGCCTGCTTCATGAGCCAGCGCTTGGGCTGCGTCACTGATGAGATGCTCCACCTGCAAGCCTACATTGAGCGCGTGTCCACCCGGCCCGCTTTTCAGAAGGCGATGAGTTCGTAGACAACTAAGGATTGAGTTTGTAGGTCACCCGCGCCGCCGCCACTTCGTCCCCGGCAGCACTTCGAACGGAAACATCGCCGACGCAAATCGCGCCGCCTCGGCGGCGCACCTCGGCCTCGGCGATCAGGTCGGTGGCGACCGCCAGCTTGAGAAAGTGAACGGTGAAATCCACGGTTGCGTCCCGGGCGCCCTCACCGATCGACGGGTGGGACCAGAACGCCGCCGTCGCCGCGATGTCGATCAAGGCGCTGATGGCGCCGCCGTGAATGCGGCCAACGCCCAGCGTTTCCCGGTAGGGCAACCTGAAAGTCGCCCGGTTTTCGGCACTCTCCTCCAGCTTCACGCCCAGCAGGCTGGCAAAACCCTCGTTAGCGACTTCGGCGGCAAAAGTGCGCATGACGGTTGGCGGATGATCTAGCGAGGCGATGCTTCAGGCCGACGAGAGGGCGGTCGCCGGGTGCGCGAGTTGACTCACTTGGCAACCTTATCCCGCGATCAGGGAAACTAGCCGTTCAGCGCGGCGTTCCAATTTTCAACGCGATCCTCGTAGGCGTCGAGCAGAGGTTCGACCTCGCCCAAAATCTCGATGCCCTCAATCGAATCGCCTTGCTTGATGCCGTCCACGACTGCCTGGTCGTCGCCGTTAAGCACCTCGCCAAAGATGGTGTGGGCATCATCCAGCCAAGCGGTCGGCACATGGGTGATGAAGAACTGCGAGCCGTTGGTGCCCGGCCCGGCGTTGGCCATCGACAGCCGTCCGGGACGGTCGTGGCGCAACTCGTCGCTGAATTCGTCCTCGAACTGATAGCCCGGCCCGCCCCGGCCCGACCCCTGGGGGCAGCCGCCCTGAATCATGAACTGGTCAATCACCCGGTGGAACTTGAGCCCGTCGTAGAAGCCCCGGCGGCTGAGGTTGACGAAGTTCACGACCGTCACCGGCGCCTGTTCGGGAAACAGCCGAAGCCGGATGGCGCCGTTGGTGGTGGCAATGGTGGCTTGAACGGACATAGGCGATCCTCCCCGCGTGACGGGTTGTGGGTGGGTGTGGGGCGAATTGCGCATCCTGCCTCTTTGCCGGAAAAAATGCGAGGGCAGGACGCCCCGGTCCGGGAGATCCCGCACAGTTCAGCCGAAGTTTCGCCCCCGCTCCGGGAGATCCCGCACGGATCAGCCGGAGTTTCGCGCCAGCGAAACTACAACGGACCAAGGGTCCGCCGCGACCGTCAGGTCGCGCAGCTTCCTGTTGTACATCGCAATCTGCAATAATAGCCGTCCGCATAGCCTGTGTCCGAAGAGAGGAGGCGACCGTGAGCCGCGACAAAAT
>JAQAJJ010000098.1:7400-7769 GCA_028278675.1 Candidatus Azophilus lithoversatilis | reverse complement strand
CGAGAAGAAAGACTTCTACCAGCAGACCTTCGCCGTGTACCCCAACACGGGCCCGCGGCAGGACTACTCCCGCTCCTGGGAGGATGCGGGCCCGAAATTCGGGTTGCGCTACCAGATCACCCCGGATGTCATGACCTACGCCACCTACCAAAGGGGTTTCAAGAGCGGGGGCTTCAACGGCCGCTGCGGGCAGCAAGCCACCTGCAATCGCTCGTTTGACCCGGAGAAGGTGGACGGCTTTGAGCTCGGCTTCAAGGCCGACCTGGCCGACAACCGGGTGCGCACCAACCTGGCGCTGTTCCTGACCCAGATCAAGGGCCTGCAGCGCACGCGCCTCGTACCCCTGCCGCCGGGCGCCACCAATCCCCA
>JAQAJJ010000098.1:474-7109 GCA_028278675.1 Candidatus Azophilus lithoversatilis | reverse complement strand
CCAACGGCGGGGCAGTGGTGCTGAATGCCTCCTACAGCTACGTCGACGATCTGTTCACGGATCACCTGGAACTCAGCCGCCGCAATTCCGTGGAACTGCTGAACGCCAGCATCAATTACGAGTCCCCGGGCGACCGGTATCGCATCAGCCTCTTCGGCATCAACCTGACCGACGAGATCTACGTCGTCTCCCGCACCATCGTGCCGCCGCTGTTTGACTACCGCAACGTCAGCCCGCCGCGCATGTGGGGCGTGGAGTTGGCTTGGGACTTGTAGCGGCCAAGGACCCAGGTGGGGCGGCGCCATCGCCGCCGCCGCTTCTGCGGCTTTGGAGTTGAAGATGATTCAGGATCGGTAGCGCGCCGTGAACCGCAAATGGGTGGTCGCTTCCCGGCCGGAGGCCGAAATCACTGCGGGCAATTTCGAGCTCAAGGAAGCGCCGGCAGGGGAGCTTCCTGTCGGCTCGATGTTGCTCAAGACCCGCTATCTGACAGTCAGTCCCCCGGCGCGCATGGCGCTGGTCTCCGGCGGCATCGCCCGTCGGCCGATCCCCATCGGCGCAACCATGCGCGGCACCGGGCTTGCGGAGGTCGTTGAATCGAAGCACCCGGACTTTGCGCCCGGCGAGCTTGTGCTTGGCGACCTCGGCTGGCAGGAATTCGCTGTCTCTGACGGGGTCCGCCGCCGCCCGGTGCGCAAGGTCGAAGCTCACCCCGGCCATCCGCCCAGCACCTTGCTGCATGTGCTGGGTGCTGGCGGGGCCACCGCCTACTTCGGAATGACTGAATACTGCCGCCCGCGTCCTGGCGATACGCTGGTGGTCTCCACTGCGGCGGGCAGCGTCGGCGCCATCCTGTGCCAGCTTGGACGCCTGCAGGGCTGCCAAGTGGTGGGCATTGCCGGCGGCCCGGCGAAGTGCAAGTGGCTGGTCGAGGAACTCGGTTGCGCCGCCGCCATCGACTACAAGGGAGAGGTCTTGGGCGAACGCTTGGACGCGACCTGTCCGGACGGCATCGACATCTACTTCGACAACGTGGGCGGGGAGACCTTGGATGCGGCCTTGGCGCGGATCAACCAAGGCGCCCGGGTGGTGCTCTGCGGCGGCACTTCCCAGTACAACCACGACCTCGACTGGTACGGCCCGAAGAACTACTTCAATCTGGTTTACAAGCAAGCCGAAATGGCGGGCTTTTATGTGTACAACTTCGCCGACCGCTTCGCCGAGGCGCATTCGCGCCTGGCGGCGCTGATCGATTCCGGCGACCTGATCTACCGCGAGGACGTGCTTGAAGGCTTGGAAAATGCGCCGGAAGCCCTGATGCGGCTGTTCCGGGGCGACAATTTCGGCGTCCAACTGGTTCGAGTGGCCGACTAATCACTGACTAACCCCTTGCGCGGAAGCCGGTCGGACTTTATCGTTCGCGCCTAATCGATGCCTCGTTTCGCCGTGCCGCCCGCCTGCCTATGTCGGCGCTCCTGCGGCACCCCTGCAAGTGCGGCCAAAACAACACCGATGAGGACAGAATGGGCTCCGAAGCCAACATCGCCAGCGCTGCCGTTCAAAGCCAAAATTTGTGGCCGGTGGTCCTCTATGCCTTGGGCGTTGGGGTGGTGGTAGTTGCGTCCATTGGCGGCTCCTGGCTGCTCGGTGCCCGGACCCGCAAGCGCAAGGCCACCGACATGCCCTTTGAATCCGGCATCGTGCCGGTCGGTGCCGCTGAGCAGACGCGGCTTTCCATCGAGTTCTACCTGATCGCCATGTTCTTCGTCATCTTCGACCTGGAGACCATCTTCATCTTCGGCTGGGCGGTGGCGTTCTTCGAACTCGGTTGGCGCGGCTACCTCGGTGCGTCAGCGTTCATCGTCATTCTCCTGGTTGCCTTGGTCTATGAATGGCGCACCGGGGCGCTCGACTGGGGCGTCAAGCATCGGCAACAACGTGGCCGCTACGCGGTTGATGCACCTGCTGGCGCGACGCAAGGGGAGGCTGCCTGAGATGGAATGGCGTTTGGTCAAGGCCGAGGCCGACGCGCCGATGGCGTCAGCGGATGAGGTCTATCAGGAACAGGTCGCCAAGGGCTTCCTCACCGCCAAGCTGGACGATCTGGTTGCTTGGGGGCGGGCCCATTCGCTGTGGCCGTTCAATTTCGGCCTCTCCTGCTGCTACGTGGAAATGGCCACCGCGCTCACCTCCCGCCACGACATGTCCCGCTTCGGCGCGGAAGTGATTCGGGCGACGCCGCGCCAGGCGGACCTGATCGTCATCGCCGGCACGGTGTTTCGCAAGATGGCCCCGGTGGTGCAGCACCTCTACGATCAATTGCTGGAGCCGAAGTGGGTCATTTCCATGGGCTCCTGCGCCAATTCGGGCGGCATGTTCGACATCTACAGCGTGGTGCAGGGGGTGGACAAATTCCTGCCGGTGGACGTTTACGTGCCCGGCTGTCCGCCACGCCCGGAGGCTCTGATGCAGGGGCTGACGCTGCTGCAGGAAGCGATCAAGGCGCGGCCCCGTCCGTATAGCTGGATGGTTGGCGAAGACGGCGAGGTCAGCAAGTACCAACCGAGTCCGCGCGATGATCGCACCCCCGTCCGAATGCGTGTCACTGAATTGGAGGAGCCGTCCCATGTGGGCGATGCGCCGCTGTCGAAGGAACTGCTGAGGCAAAAGAGCCCGTCGCCCGCGACGCCGGGGCGGGACGGAACGGGCAAGCGGCGCTGATGGCAGAAGCCCTTAGCTCGTCCCAGTCCGGTACGCCGCCGATGTCGAAGGAACAATCCGCACCTGGTGAGGCCGTCTCCACTTGTTCCATGAAAGTCATTGAAAAGCCGGTGCCGGAAACCGCCGCTGGCGAGCCGGGGAATGAACTCGAGGCGCTGCGGCAGCGCTTGGGCCCGGACATTCAGATCCAGCAAACCGCAGACGGCATCCCCAACCTGTGGGTGCCTCGAGACCGGTTGCTCGAAGTCATGGGCGGGCTGAAGAAGGACTACCCCCTGCTGTTTGACCTTTCCGCCGTTGATGAGCGCGTGCGCAGCCATCGGGACGGCTTGCCGGACGGCGACTTCACGGTTTTCTACCACTTGATTTCCTTGGCAAAGAACTCGGATCTGCGCATCAAGGTGGCGCTGCCTGAGGGCGACAGCAGCCTGCCGAGCCTGACCTCCGTTTGGCCCGCCGCCAATTGGTATGAACGCGAGGCCTACGACATGTTCGGCGTCAACTTCGACAACCACCCGAATCTCTACCGAATCCTCACGCCAGCCCTTTGGGAGGGGCACCCGCTGCGCAAGGAGCATCCCGCCCGGGCCACCGAGATGGACCCGTTTCGCATGACCGATGAGCTGCTTGACGCGCAACAGGAGAGCCTGCGCTTCAAGCCCGAGGAATGGGGCATGTCCCGCGGCGCCAAGCACACGGACTTCATGTTCCTGAACTTGGGCCCCAACCATCCCAGCGTTCACGGGGTGTTCCGCATCGCCCTGCAGCTTGACGGCGAGGTGGTGGTGGATGCGGTGCCGGACATCGGCTACCACCACCGGGGCGCCGAGAAGATGGGCGAGCGGCAGTCCTGGCACACTTACATTCCCTACACCGACCGGGTGGACTACCTCGGCGGCGTGATGAACAACCTGCCCTATGTGATGGCGGTGGAAAAAATGGCCGGCATCGAGGTGCCCGACCGGGCCAAGGTGATCCGCATCATGATGTCGGAGTTCTTCCGCATCGCCAGCCATCTGCTCTTCTTTGGCACTTTCGCCCAGGACATCGGCCAGATGTCGCCGGTGTTCTACATGTTCGCCGACCGCGAGCGGCTGTTCAGCATCGTCGAGGCCATCACCGGCGGGCGCATGCATCCGTCCTGGTTCCGCATCGGCGGCGTCGGCCAGGACTTGCCGGAAGGCTGGGACACCATGGTGCGCGACTTTGTGGACTACATGCCCGCCCGTGTGGACCACTACGACAAGATGGCCACCCAGAACGGCATCCTCAAGCGGCGCACCATCGGCGTCGGCCAGTACAACAGCGCCGAGGCCGTCGAGTGGGGCATCACTGGGCCGGGCATGCGCGCCACCGGCCTCGATTGGGACCTGCGCAAGCAGCGCCCCTACGGCGGCTACGACCAATTCGACTTCGAAGTGCCCTTGGCCGCCAACGGCGATTGCTACGACCGCTGCGTGGTGCGCGTGGAGGAAATCCGCCAGAGCCTGCGCATCATCCGCCAGTGCTTGGACAACATGCCGGCCGGCCCCTACAAGGCCGACCACCCGCAAGCGACGCCGCCGCCGAAAGAGCGGACCATGCAGGACATCGAAACCCTGATTCAACACTTCCTGAACGTCAGTTGGGGGCCGGTGATTCCGCCGTCGGAGTGCAGCGTGATGATCGAGGCCACCAAGGGCTGGAACTCCTACTACCTGACCTCGGATGGCGGCACCATGTCCTACCGCACCCGCATCCGTACGCCCTCGTTTCCGCACTTGCAGATGATTCCGCTCATTTCCCGCGGCTTCATGATCGCCGACCTGATCGCCATCATCGCCAGCATCGACTTCGTCATGGCGGACGTGGACCGATGAGTGAACCGGCTCTAATCCCCATCCTCTCCGATGAGGAAGTGCGCGAAATCGAGGAGGAGTGCGCCCACCTGCCGGACCGCAAATCGGCGGCCATCGACGCCATGATGATCGTCCAGCGCCATCGGGGCTGGGTGTCTGACGAGAGTTTAGGCGCCATCGCCCACCTGCTCGGCATGTCGGCGGAGAACCTCGACAGCATCGCCACCTTCTACAACCTGATCTTCCGCAAGCCGGTGGGGCGGCATGTGGTGATGGTGTGCGACAGCGTCTCCTGCTACGTCATGGGGGCCGATTCCCTGCGCAAGCGCATCGAGGCGCATCTCGGCATCAGCTTGGGGCAGACCACGGGGGATGGCCGCTTCACCCTGCTGCCCATCGTCTGCCTCGGCGCCTGCGACAAGGCGCCGACCATGATGATCGGCGATGAACTCATTGAGAACGTGGATGCCGAGCAACTCGATGACATTTTCGGGAGGTTTGAGTAGTGGCCAGCGGTGAACGCCCCATGATTGGCGTGATTGACGACGTGGGCGGACTGGTGGATCTAGCCGCCTACGAGTCCCACGAAGGCTACGCGGGCGCTCGCCAGGCGCTGTCCGCCATGACGCCGTCGGAAGTCATCGCCTTGGTCAAGGACGCCAATCTCCGGGGGCGGGGCGGGGCCGGATTCCCGACCGGCCTGAAGTGGAGTTTCGTGCCCCAGGGCGACGCATCGGACGGTGGCCTGAAGTATCTCGTCTGCAACGGCGACGAAATGGAGCCTGGCACCTTCAAGGACCGCTACCTCCTGGAGTACAACCCACACCTGCTCGTCGAGGGCATGATTATCGGCGCCTACGCCATCGGCGCGGCTCAAGGCTACGTCTTTCTGCGCGGCGAATACCACGAGCCCTATCGCCAACTGCAGAAGGCCATCGACGACGCCAAGGCCAAAGGCTACCTCGGCCAGAGCATCTTCGGCAGCGGCTTCGACTTTGATCTGCGCATCCACCGCAGCGCCGGGCGCTACATCTGCGGCGAAGAAACCGCGCTGCTGAACGCCTTGGAGGGCAAGCGGGCGCAGCCGCGCACCAAGCCCCCGTTCCCGCCCGCCAGCGGCGCTTGGGGACGCCCGACCATCGTCAACAACGTCGAAACCTTCTGCAACGTGCCCAGCATCCTGCGCAACGGCGTCGAGTGGTATCAGGAACTTGGACTAGGTGACGATGCCGGCACCAAGCTCTACGGCGTATCCGGCCGCGTCAACAAGCCCGGCCTATGGGAACTGCCCATCGGCACCCCCATCCGCGAGATCATCGACGTCCATGCCGGCGGCATGCAGGACGGCTACAAGCTGCGCGGACTGCTGCCCGGCGGCGCGTCCACCGATTTCCTGGTCGAGCAGCACTTCGACCTCGCCATGGACTACGGCACCATCCAAGCGGCGGGCAGCCGCATGGGCACGGGCACGATGATTCTCATGGACGACTCCATCTGCCCGGTGGACATGTGCCGCAACCTCGAACACTTCTTCGCCCAGGAGTCCTGCGGCTTCTGCACCCCCTGCCGAGAAGGCCTGCCTTGGGTGGAGAGGCTCCTGACCGACATCGAGGAAGGTCGCGGCAAGCCCGGCGACTTGGAGCTGCTCGACCGCAACGCCCAGTTCATCGGCGGCGTCACCAACACCTTCTGCCTGCATGCGCCGGGGGCCATAGAGCCTTTGGCCAGTGCCTTAGAGTACTTCCGGGAGGATTTTGAGGAGCACATCCGAACCGGTGAGTGCCGGTACGGTACCAACCGATAGCTTTCCAACCCTGAGCTGCCGCTTGGCGCAGCGACTGTCACGCCCATGGATTGGTGCTTTTTCCCCTTGTTTTTTCATGGCGTAGCGCCTGCCCGTTCCAAAAGAACTGCGGGCGTCCTTGGCCCGATACCTCAACGCCGCCTTGCCGGGATGGGGGCTTTGCCGGACAGGACAATAGGGAACCGTTTGAGCCCTCTGATCAAGTCCGGTTCGCTCTGTTGGGGAACTGAGCAATTGACTTGCCTCACCGCCATCGTGTAAATCGCCGCCCA
>JAQAJJ010000098.1:0-464 GCA_028278675.1 Candidatus Azophilus lithoversatilis | reverse complement strand
TGCTCACCGAGTTGGCTGCCCATTTTGGCTACAAGCGCGCTCTTATCGATGATCGGCCGAACGGCACGGTGCTTCAGTGGAGTTTTGCTGAACTCGAGGCCAACGCCAACCGGCTGGCGCGGGCGTTCATGGCGCACGGCGTCGAACCCGGGGACAAGGTACTCTGGTGCGGCCAGAATTCGATGTGGCCGCTGGCCTGCGGGCATGCAGCGCGCAAGGCGGGGGCCATCTCAGTGCCGCTGAACTATCGGCTCACCGCCGAGGAAGCCGCCTATGTCACCCACAATTCGGATGCCAAGATCGTCTTGGCCGATGCACCCTACGCGACGTTGTTCGAGCGCATTCGTCCGCAGACACCGCAGGTCGCCGAAGTGATTGTCTTCGATGGCGCGCCGGGGGAGGGTCAGCTTGATCTGGCTGCACTGACGGCCGGGATGGATGCCACGCCGCTGGACGTCGAGGTG
>JAQAJJ010000097.1 GCA_028278675.1 Candidatus Azophilus lithoversatilis | reverse complement strand
CCACGTCGAAGCTCGACAGCATGCGCTCATCCGCCTCCAGGCCGTCCAGTTCGAACGTGTTGATCCCGCGACCTGTCAGCATGTCCACCAGGAAGGTCGGGGTGCCCGTCTCGAACCACCAGGCGCCGAACTCGCGCCGCCGGCACAGCAGCAGGACGTCGAAGGGGTTGTACACCCGCTCCCCGCCCCGCCAGCTGTAGCCGTTGTACCACTCGCGAACCTCGCCCCGGTCAAGGCCCGCCATCTCCGGGGCGAACACCGTGTCCAGGTCCGCCTCCGTGTAGCCGCAGATGGTCGCGTACTCAGGGTCGAGGGTGATGTCGATGAGGTTGTTCAGGCCCGAGAACAGGTTCACCTTGGAGAACTTGCTGACTCCAGTAAGCAGCGTGAAGCGCACGTGCGCATCGCAATCCTTGATCACCGAGTAGAGGCCGCGCAGGAAGTCGCGGTTGGCGCGGGCCACCTCCGGCTGGCCGAGGGCGTCCAGGATCGGCTTGTCGTACTCGTCCACGAGCACCACGACGCGCTCGCCCTCCCGGCGATGCAGCTCCTCCAGCAGGAAACCGAACCGTTCCGGCCCGGTTGCGTAGTCCGACGCAATCCCGGTGCGCCGCTCCGCCGAGTCCAGTTGCGCCATGAGATTGGTGTGCACGTAGTCCGGAGAAGTGAAGTCGCCCCGGCCAAAACTGAGCCGCACCACCGGATGCCGTTGGCCCCAGTCCCAGTCTCCGTGGATGGCAAGTTCCCGGAACAACTCCTCGGAACCCTCGAACAGTTCCTTGACGGTGTCGAGCAGCAGGCTCTTGCCGAAGCGCCGGGGGCGCGACAGGAAGTAGTGGGTGCCTTCCTTGAGGAGCCTCAGCGTAGTAGTAGCCTTCCTCCCGAATCGTGCGGAAGGTCTGTATGCCGATCGGCAGTTTGCGCCGCTCTGCGTTCATTCTATTCACTCGTCATTCCGACGACGAAGAAGCCTAGCAGCAATGACCCTCGCCCGCTAACCAAGCGTTGGCGCGCACGCCCTCGGCAATCACTCGGACGGGATTCGGCCCCATCGGTCCCAAAAGGTCACTTCCCGGGCATCCAACCGCTTGGCTCGCTTGAGATTCGCCCCCTTGGTGTAGGCGATGGGCAGCATCACCGTCAACAGGGCGTCCTTGGGCAGGTCCACCACTTCGGCCACCTCGGCCTGCCGGGCGGCGAGCAGCGAAGTCCAGGTCGCGCCAATGCCGCGCGCGCGCAGCGCCAGCATCAAGGACCAAGCCGCGGGCAGGATGGAACCGAAGTAGCCCACCTGCCCAGCAAGGCCCGCGTCCGGCGGCAGGCCCAGGTTGCAGACCAGGATCATCGCCGGAATTTCATGCAGCCGCGCGACCAGCGCCTTTTGTGTGGGCTTGATCTCCACGCCGCGGGCGACCACGAGTTCCTCCAAGGTCTCATGATAGAGCGCCGCCAGGCGGCCCTTGACCGCCGGGTCCGTCACCACGACGAAACGCCAGCTCTCACCCCCCAAGCCGGTGGGCGCTTGGGTGGCGATATTGATGCAATCGAGGATCTCCGCCTGCGCCACGGGACGGTCGAAGTCCAATCGGCGGCGCACCGACCGGGCGGTCGCGAGCACCTGATCGACGCTGTCCAGATCGATGAATTCGTTCGACATCTCAGCCCCGCCGCCTGTTCAATAGAACTTCGGCACGATGCGCCAGGGCACCTTTTCCCGGTACCGATCCCAGAGCGCACCGTACTTTTCCGCGCAACGGCGATCGTCGTCGCGTTGCCGAGGAAACAGCAGCGCCACGTAGTAGAGCGGGTAGAGCCACGGGCCGACCAGCAGTGGCCAACCGAGCGCCAGCGCCAAGCCGCAAGCCATCAGAATTTCGCCCAGGTAATTGACGTGCCTGGAGACGCCCCAAAAGCCGCTGTGCAGCACCTGCCGTTCGCCGTCTGAAAAGGCCTTCGGCTCTATCCGGCCGAGGAACGCCCGTTGCGGGTCCTGCTTGAACGTGAACTTCTGCATGTTGGCGCCGCGCGCCAGAACCCAGCCGGCGAAGAAAACCAACACGGCCAGAACCAGCAGCCAAGTGGGCGCATGGGGGTTGGGCAGATCAGCCGCGGACCAAAGCCCGACCGCATAGAAGTAGGGATACCAGGCCATCCACCCCCAAACCAGCATAAACCCCAATCGCTCCGCAAAGAGGTCGTAGGTGTACAGGTGCACCCGCTCGAAAATGAGGTAGTCGCAGACGAACCAGGAGAACAGCACCACGTAGAGAACCACCCCCGGTGAGGGATCGTCCGGGTAGGTGAGGAAGTGATGAGCCGCGAAGGACAGCAGGTTGAGCTGCAGCAGGATGGCGCCGGCCAGATAGAGAACCATCTTCGCATCGGCCCTGCGCTGGAACATCTGCGGATTCTCCCGGCGGCCGAGGTAGAGCTCGGCGAGCAACGGGCCGCCGCGGCTCGGGGTGCTCAGCACCACCGCCACGGAGACCAGCACGCCCAAGGTGCAGGCGCCCGCCAGTCCCGGCCATCGATGCTGCCAGAGCCAGTCCCAAGGCACCGCGCCGCTGAACCCCAAAGCCACCCAGATGGCGATGCAGACAACCAGCGACAGCGGACCATTCAGGCGGTAGCTCAGCAATGCGCCGCTGTCCTCGTCGCGCACGTAGCCCGCCACGCGGCGGGCTGGCAACAGGAGATGCAAAAGAAGAATACCCGCGAAGATGATCCAA
Organism: Candidatus Azophilus lithoversatilis; assembly: GCA_028278675.1. Lineage (GTDB taxonomy): Bacteria > Pseudomonadota > Gammaproteobacteria > Pseudomonadales > Azotimanducaceae > Azophilus > Azophilus lithoversatilis. Next base: position 14,798 of record JAQAJJ010000097.1, on the reverse strand, counting down.
GGCATGAAAAAGCCGAGCAACAGACTCATCAGGTCAATCGCCGAGTGTTTCTGCCCATGATGCCGATCGCCGTTCGGCGTGGCAGCAGCCGTCCCATGAACTGCGCCAAAATGCCGTTGGTCAAACCCGGAACGAACCGCGGCCCGCGGCCAAGCGCATCCAGGATTCGACGAACCACGTCTTCTGCGGACAGCATGCCGGGCACCTTCTGCCCCGAAAATCGGTCGTAGCCGGGCGTTGGCACGGCACCCGAACAGCATACCGACACATCGATGCCCCGCTCGCCGAGTTCGCCCCAAAGGCCCTCGCCGAGATTGATGTTGAAGGCCTTGGTCGCCGCGTAGGTTGTGATGCCCGGAACGCCCTGCAAGCCAGCCAGAGACGACATCAACACGACGCCGCCCCGCCCGCGCTCGCACATGCCAGGTGCCAGCGCACGAACGAAGGCCAACGGCCCGCGCACGTTGACGGCCACCGCTTGGTCGATCTCAGCCAAGTCCGTCTCCAGCAGCGGACCCACGGGAACCGACGCGGCGTTGTAGATGAGCGATCCCAGCTCCAGCCCGGCAAGCGTGTCCGAGGCCGTGGCGACGGCTTTCGGATCAGCCAGATCCAAGGCAAGGCAGCGAACCTCCACGTCCTGTTCGGCCCGAATCCCTTCGGCAACTTGCGCAAGCACCTCTCCGCGGCGAGCGATCAGCGCCAAGTTCAAACCGCGCCGCGCCAGTTCCTTCGCAAAGGCGGCGCCCAGCCCCTCCGACGCCCCGGCTACCAGTGCCCACGCGCCATATCGGCCGCGGAACGCTTCGTAACGCGCAGCGCCCATCTCCAACCCCAGCTAGGCCGGCTTGGGGGCGCCGAAGGCGCGGCCCAGAATCACTTCGTTGCCAGGCGCTGGATTGTCGGGCACGTTGCGGGCCAGCGCCAAGGAGGCTGCGGCGAAGCCAACGCCCACCAGGAACACAGCCGAGTGGGAAACCACCCAGACCAAGCCCAAGGCTGCGGGGACGACCACCGCGGCAATGTGGTTGATGGTGAAGGAGACTCCGGCGCTGCTGGCCAAGTCCGCCGGGTCGGCTATCTTGTGGAAGTAGGTGCTCATGGCGATGTACAGGGCGAAGAACATGTGGTCGATGATGTAGAGGCCGGCGGCAACGGTGGCGTTCTCCACAAAGGCGTAGGCGGTGAACACGGCAATGAGGCCCACGTACTCGATGGTGAGTGCGGCGCGTTCGCCGATTTTGGCGATCAAGCGGCCAATCCGCTCGGCAAACAGCCAGTTGAAAGCGTAGTTGATGAGAAAGAGCAGCGTCACCTGGGCGGCGCTGTAGCCGAACTTCTCGACCATCAGGAAGGCTGCGAACACCATGAAGATCTGCCGCCGCGCCCCGGACAGGAAGGTGAGGCCGTAATACAGCCAGTAGCGCTTGCGCAGCACGATGCTCCGACGTTGCTCCGTCTGGCCGCGAAAGTGCGGAAAGCCGAGCGCCATGACCGCGGCCAGCCCCACACAGACGGCCCCGGCGATCAGGAAGTTCCAGCGGTAGTCGAGCTCGACCAGCTCCAGCAGGCCCCAGAGCACCCCATAGACGGCCAGCGAGGTCACCGCGCCAACGGAAATCAGCTTGCCCAGTACCCGCGGCGCCTCCTCATGAGAAAGCCATTGCAGCGCCAGGGACTGCTTGACTGCCTCGAAGTAGTGAAAGCCGATGGACATCAGCACGGTGGTGAAGTACAGGCCATAGACCGTGGGAAAGAAGCCGGCCAGCGCCGTGCCCAAGCCCAGCACGGCCAAGGACAGCACGGCAAAGGTCTGCTCCTTGAGGATCAGCAGCACGAACACGGTGGTGAAGGCCATGAAGCCCGGCACTTCGCGCAGGCTCTGCAGCACCCCGATCTCAACCCCGGTGAACGCTGCCCGCTCGACGACGAAGTTGTTGATCAGCGCCGACCAGGCATTGAACGCCACCGGCATGGCGATGCTCATCAGTATGAGCAGGGTGAGCGGCGTACGCCAGGCGGCGGGGTCTTTGGAGTCGGCGATTGGGATGGACGCCATCAGGCTTTTACCATCAGGGCAAAGCGCCTATTCTACTTGACCCATGGAAACCCCCGAAATTACCGAAATCCGACACGCCGTCAGGGCGCTGTGCGCCAAGTACGGCGAGGACTATTGGCTTAAGCTCGACCGCGAACGCGGCTACCCCACCGAGTTCGTCGCCGAGCTGACCGAATCGGGCTTCCTCACCGTGCTGATTCCCGAAGCCTACGGCGGTGCCGGCTTGGGCGTCTATGAGGGGGCAGTGGTCATGGAGGAGGTCTGCCGCTCCGGCGCCCATGCCGGCGCCTGCCACGCTCAGATGTACGTCATGGGCTCGGTGCTGCGCCACGGCAACGAAGCGCAAAAACGCGCTTACCTACCAAAGATCGCCGCCGGCGAACTGCGCCTGCAGAGCTTTGGCGTCACCGAGCCCACCACCGGCACCGACACCACCAATCTCAAAACCACCGCCCGCCGGGAGGGTGACGTTTACGTCATCAATGGCCAGAAGGTGTGGATCAGCCGCATCGAGCACTCCGACCTGATGGTGCTGCTCGCCCGCACCACCCCGCGCGACCAAGTGCAGCGCAAGACCGAGGGTCTGTCCGCCTTCATCGTCGATGTCAACCAGGCCAAGGGAGCGGGCCTCACCATCCAGCCCATCGAGTCGATGATCAACCACCATAGCTGCACCCTGTTCTTCGACGACCTCGAAATCCCGGCCACCAACCTGCTCGGCGAGGAAGGCCAGGGTTTCAAGGTGATCCTCGACGGCATGAACGCCGAGCGCATCCTGATCGCCGCCGAATGCGTCGGTGATGGCCGCTACTTCATTGACAAGGCCAGCGCCTACGCCACCGGACGCGAGGTGTTCAACCGTCCCATCGGCCAAAACCAGGGCGTTCAATTCCCCATCGCCCGCAGCTACGCGGAGGTCGAGGCCGCCTGGCTGATGGTGGAGAAAGGCGCGCGGCTGTTCGATGCGGGGAAGCCGTGCGCCGCCGAGGCGAACATGGCCAAGATGCTGGCCTCGGAGGCCTCATGGAAGGCGGGCGATGTGTGCCTGCAAACCCACGGCGGCTTCGCCTTCGCCAAGGAATACCACATCGAGCGCAAGTTCCGCGAAACCCGGCTCTACCAGATCGCGCCCATCTCGACAAACCTCATCCTAAGCTACATCGGCGAGCACGTACTGGGAATGCCGCGATCATTTTAGCCGCCGTGATCAAGCCGCTTAACCACATGTGCGCCTCCCGAACCGAGTTGCGAAGCAACTCGATCACTTCGCCGCAGGCGAAGCGGGGATNNNNAACCACATGTGCGCCTCCCGAACCGAGTTGCGAAGCAACTCGATCACTTCGCCGCAGGCGAAGCGGGGATGCCGCGATCGTTCTAATTTCAGGGCGTAAAGGAGCACCACATGGGACCACTCACCGGCCTTCGGGTCATCGAACTGCAGGGCATCGGCCCAGGCCCGTTCTGCGGGATGATGCTGGCCGACATGGGAGCGGAAGTCATTCGCATCGACCGCGCCTCGGCCGTCGGCCAAGCCCCGGGACGCGCCGACATTCTGGCGCGGGGCCGCCGCAGCATCGCCGTGGACTTGAAGAACCCGGACGGCGTAGAGACGGTGCTCAAGCTGCTCGAGCGGGCGGATGCGCTGATCGAAGGCTTCCGTCCCGGCGTCATGGAACGGCTCGGCTTGGGCCCCGATGTTTGCCTGGAACGCAACCCCGGCCTCGTCTACGGGCGCATGACCGGCTGGGGACAGACCGGCACCCTGGCCCAGGCCGCCGGCCACGACATCAACTACATCTCGTTGACCGCCGCCCTGCATTCCATCGGCGAGCCGGACGGCGCCCCGGTGCCGCCGCTTAACCTGGTGGGCGACTTCGGCGGCGGCGGCATGCTGCTGGCCTTCGGCGTGGTTGTAGCACTCTTCGAGCGTGGCCGCTCCGGCCAAGGACAGGTAGTGGACGCCGCCATGACCGACGGCTCGGCGCTGCTGATGAACGGCGTCTTCGGCATGATGAACACGGGCCACTGGCTGCCCGAACGGGGCCGCAACATGCTCGATGGTGGCGCCCACTTCTACGGCACCTTCGAGACCCAGGACGGCAAGCACGTCTCCATCGGCTCCATCGAACCCCAGTTCTACGCGCTGCTGCTGGAAAAATCCGGCCTTGGCGAGGAGGACGGCCTGGCCGGGCAGATGGACCGAGCCAACTGGCCCGCCATGCGCGATCGTCTGGCGCGCATCTTCAAGACCAAGACCCGCGATGAGTGGGACGCGATCATGCTCGGTTCCGACATCTGCTACGCCCCGGTGCTGAACTTTCACGAGGCCATCGACCATCCCCACAACCGCTCCCGCAGCACCTTCGTGGAGGTGGACGGCCTGCACCAAGCCGCGGCCGCCCCCCGCTTCAGCCGAACGCCGCCGCAAACGCCGGGCGCAGCAGCAACCCCAGGCGCCCACACCGACGGCATTCTGGCGGAGTTTGGCTTCGATGCAGCGGAAATCGGGCGGCTGCGCGAATCGGGCGCCGTGGCTGGTTAGCTCGCCCGCAAAACGAAGTTGAAGATGCCATGGGCGACCAACCGGTCGCCCGCTCGAACCTCTGCCCTGAGGCTGGCCATCCGGGCACCCGCCTTGACCACTTACTGTTATAGTTGACTAATACACTATAAATGCAGTAGGGTGCTCTCATGAGCGAGTGGAATGACAACGAACCCATCTACTGGCAACTGCGGCGGATAGTGCTCGGCCAAATTCTGAGCGGTGCCTTGCCGGAAGGTGAAGCGGTGCCGTCGGTGCGCATCGTGGCGGGCCAGGAGCGCATCAATCCGCTCACGGTTTCCAAGGCCTACCAAACCCTGGTCGATGAAGGCCTGTTGGAAAAGCGGCGCGGCCTCGGCCTGTTCGTCACCCCAGGCGCCCGGCGCACAGCCCTCGAGCAGGAGCGGGCCCGCTTCCTGAACGAGGAGTGGCCGGCCACCCGCGCCCTGATTCGGACCCTCGGAATCGACCTCACCCAATTGCTCGAAGGAGAAGACGAATGAGTGTTGTGCTGGCGCAGGGCCTAACCAAGCAGTTCGGCGACGTGCGCGCCCTCGATGGCTTTGACCTGACCGTTGAAGCCGGACAGATCGTCGGCCTCATCGGCCCCAACGGCTCCGGCAAGACCACCGCGCTCAAGTCCATTCTGGGCCTGTCGCGCTTGGACGGCGGCGAGCTTGAGGTGTTCGGCCTCGACCCGTTCAAGCAGCGCCCCGATTTGATGCGGCGCACGGCCTACATTGCCGACACGGGCATTATGCCCCGCTGGATGCGGATTCGCGATCTGCTTGCCTTCGTCGCTTCGGTCAACCCGGCCTTCGACCGCAGAACGGCCGAAGCCGCCCTGGCCGACACCGAAATCCGGCCGGACAAGAAGGTGGGAATGCTCTCCAAGGGCATGACCGTGCAGCTGCACTTGGCCATCGTGTTGGCCGTCAACGCCGAACTGCTGGTGCTCGATGAACCCACCCTAGGCTTGGACATCCTCTACCGGCAGCGGTTCTACGACGCCTTGCTGAACGACTACTTCGCCGAACAGCGCGCCATTGTGGTCACCACCCACGAAGTCCGTGAGATCGAGCACATCCTCACCCACGTCGTCTTCATCGACCAAGGCCGCACCCGGCTGCATTTGGGCACTGATGAACTGGCGGCGGGCTTTGCCAAGGTGGTGGCCAACGCGGAGCGCAGCGATGCTTTGCGAGCGATGAACCCGCTTTCCGAGCGCCGCAGCCTGCATGGCCGGGAGTTCATCTTTCGGGACGCAAGCCGCCAAGCACTGGCCGATCACGGCGAGGTTTCGACGCCGAGTCTGCCGGAACTCTTCACCGCGGTCATGGAGGAAAGATGATGAGCGGATTCATTGGCCTTTGCCGCCGCGAATGGCTGGAGCACCGAGGCGTATTCCTGTGGGCGCCGGCAAGCGTCGCGGCAGTGATCGTTCTCGCCGTCGCGCTGGTCCTGATCCTCGCCCAACTGGACATGGCCCGAGTCGATTTGGACCTGGACCTCAGCGAGGCTTCGGGCTCCGACGTGGAGATACGCTTCGAGGTAGAGGACACCAGCATTCTGGACTTGGTCGATGGCTGGCTAGTCAGCCACGAATGGAGCGACGACGAACTCTCGGGCCACTTGGCCCTGCTTCGCCGAGGCGTCGCCGAACCCTTCCACTACGTCTATTTCATCGTTTTGGTCTTCGTGCTGCTCGGCGCACTGTACGACGACCGCAAGGAACGAACGGTGCTGTTCTGGAAGTCGCTGCCGGTGACGGACGCCGAGACGGTGCTGAGCAAACTCGTCACCGCTGTCTGGGTGGCCCCCGTCGCCACCATCGCCATGATTCTCGCCGTGCAGGTGTTCCTGCTCGCGGTCATCAGCGGCCTCGTCGCAACCCGCGAGACCTTGAGCATTTGGTCGATCTGGACCAACTCCGGGCTGATCATGGGCTTGGTCGAGCTGCTGGTCGGCTACCTGATTCAAGGGCTATGGGCCCTACCTGTCTATGGCTGGCTGCTATTCATTTCCGCCGCCGTCAACCACAGGCCCTTCCTCTGGGCACTGTTCGTGCCAGCCGCCCTCGTGGCGCTCGAAGCCTTGGTCGGCCTGACGTCGACGGCGCGAAGCTTCATCCATGACCACCTCGCCTTCAGGGCGTTGCCTCGAGCCCGTCCCAGTGAGGGAGATGCCCTCGGACACTCGGCCGTTGAACTCGGGGACAGCATCGCCCTACTCGTGACCGTCGAGCTTTGGGTGGGCGTCATCATTGGCGCCGCATTCCTAGCGGGGGGCGTGTTTTTTCGCCGTACGAAAAATGAGGTCTGACGCCGAAAACGGCAAGGGTGGAGCCCGGGCGCGGAGGGCCCTGTGGGCTTCCCTGGCCTTCTACGTTCTTATCGCCTTTGAGTTCCTCTACATGGCCTCGCCGTTTGCAGCCTACTTCTACGCCGTTTACGGACCCGGACTCGACTGGTTGGCGGGCTATGGCGGCACCGGCTGGGTCATCCAGTTCTTCCTGCCGCACATCGTCGAGGAAACCCGCTCGGTGCTGATAGATAGCCACGAAGCGATCGGGACCGCGCTGTTTGTCGGTGGAGTGGCGGCGTTTTTCATCGGCGTCGTGCAGATTTATCGCGCCAAGCTGCGCAGGGCGGACGCGGTAATGGGTGGCCTGTACCAGCACATCCGGCACCCCCAATACCTAGCGCTGATCGTCGCGAGCATCGGCATGGCGTTCATCTGGCCGCGCTATCTGGTGGTGGTGATGACGGTGACTGTGACGTTTGTTTACGTTGCCCTGGCAAAGACCGAAGAGCGCATCTGTCTGGGCCAATACCCCGGCTATGCGGACTACATGCAGCGCACGGGCATGTTTCTTCCCGCACGGCTTGCGCCAAGCACAGGCATGTTTCTTCCGCCGCGGCTTTGGCCAAAGGGCGCCCTGCTGTCAGGCGGCAGCAGAGCGTCGCGGCTTGCCCGATGGATACTCGCCTATGTGGCCACGCTAGTCGTTGCGCTGCTGTTGGCGCTCGGTCTGCGGATTCATGCGATGGACTCCCTCCATGCGCTTGAAGTGGACGATGGAATCTACGTTTCGGTGACGGCACAGTCGCAAGAGGCATTGGCCGCGGTGGCGGCGATCGCCCGCTCCGCTCCGCAAGCAGGCCCCGCACTCGAGGGGAGAACCCATCTCCTGAACTACGTGATTCCAGCGGACATGACCATCAGCGAAGTGCCCATGCACCTGCCGCCCGGCGCAGTGTTCGGACACCGGATTCCCGCCGGCCGCGATCCGGCTCTCCACAAGGTGATCTTTACTCAGGCACAGTTTCCAGGATCCGAGCCACCAAACGACGGCGATGTTCTCTGGCACGCCATCAACAAGAAAGCGCTCCTCGAAGTGCACGTGGACTTAAACGCCGGCAAGGTGACGGCCACCTACCCACCGCCGACGGACCCATTTTACGGAGACCGGCAGGTGCCGGTGTTCTGAAGTCCTTTCGGCCATTGAAAGTAGTTTCACCGACAGCCTAACGAGGCGATGCCTCAGACCAAAACCGAGATTGAAGGCTACTCCGGGGCTCAAGCCCGCCGCCGTTGATTTTCCCGCAATGCCATCTTGCGGACGCGGATCGACTTCGGGGTCACCTCCACGAGTTCATCGCGGTCGATGAACCCCAGCGCCTGTTCCAGCGTCAGGCGCAGCGGCGCGGCAAGCAGTATGTTCTCGTCACTGCCGGCCGCACGGATGTTGGTGAGTTTCTTTTCCTTCAGCGGGTTGACGGTGAGGTCATTGGAACGGCTGTGCACACCGACCACCATCCCTTCGTAAATCTCGTCGCCGGGCGCCACCATCAGGCGCCCGCGGTTTTGCAGATTGAACAGCGCATAGCCCACGGCCCGGCCCGTGGCTTTCGAGATCAGCACCCCGGACTTCCGTCCCGTGACAAGTCCTTGGGGTGGCCGGTGGTAGCCTGCCGCGGAGAAGGTCATGAGGCCGGACCCGGAGGTCAGCGACGCCAACTCGGCCCGAAATCCCATCAGCGCCCGGGTTCACACCTTGGCGGCAATCCGCACCCGCCCGCGGCCGTCAGGGTCCACATCGAGCAGTTGACCCTTGCGTTCGCCGAGCGCCTCCATCAGCCGGCCTTGGTGGTCCGCATCGATCTCAAAGGCCACGGACTCAAAGGGCTCGAGGCGCACGCCCTGCTCCTCCTGAACGATCACTTCGGGTGGCGACACCGCCAGCTCATACCCCTCACGCCGCATGGTCTCGATCAACACCGACAGGTGCAGTTCGCCGCGCCCGGAAACCTCGAAACAGTCCGCCTGACTGGTTCGGCGCACGCGCAGGGCGACGTTGTGGGAGGCCTCGCGAAACAGCCGCTCCTCAATCTGCCGCGCCGTCAGGAACTTGCCCTCGCGACCCGCAAACGGACTGGTGTTCACCCGGAAGGTCACGATCAGCGTCGGCTCGTCCACCGCGAGCGCAGGCAGGGCGTCGGGGGTGTTGATGTCGCAGATGGTGTCCGATACACCCACCCCGCTCACACCGGTGACGCAGACGATGTCACCAGCCCGCGCACAGGGCAGCTCCACGCGCTCGAGGCCGCGGCTGGCGAGCACCGAAAGCACACGCCCCTTGCGCACTTCGCCTGCCGCCGACACCACTGCCACCGGCGTCCGCGGCAGCAACATGCCGCGCCGGACCCGGCCGATGCCGATCACGCCGACGTAACTTGAGTAGTCGAGCGTGCTCACCTGCATCTGGAATGGCCCATTGACGTCGGCGTCCGGCGGCGGCACGCGCTCGACGATCAGGCTGAGCAGCGGCGTCATGTCTTCGGCCAGCGCATCGGGATCCAATCCAGCCACCCCGAGCGTGGCGGATGCAAACACCACGGGAAAGCCCAATTGCGCATCGCTCGCGCCGAGTCGGTCGAACAGGTCGAACACCTGATCCACGGCCTTATGCGGCGCTGCGCCATCCCGGTCGATCTTGTTGACGACGAGAATTGGCGCGAGGCCGGCGGCGAACGCCTTGGCGGTGACGAATCGCGTCTGCGGCATGGGCCCTTCCACGGCATCCACCACGAGCAGTACCGAATCGACCATCGAGAGGATGCGCTCCACCTCGCCACCGAAATCCGCGTGCCCCGGCGTGTCAACGATGTTGATGCGGCAGTCCGCGTACTCCACCGCCGTGGCCTTGGACAGAATTGTGATGCCGCGCTCGCGCTCGAGCTCATTGCTGTCGAGCGCCCGCTCGGCAATATCGGCACGGGCGTCGCTCGCCGTCTGCTGCAGGAGACGGTCAACAAGCGTCGTTTTGCCGTGATCGACATGGGCGACGATGGCGACGTTACGGATTTGCATGGCACGGGAGTCCGAGGAATGGCTGGGTCGCATCCGGCACAGCGGGCGGAACGCGCACGCCAATTGCGTGCATCGTCAATCGTCGCCTGAGCCATGCAGGATTCTTGCGCTGCGCACTGTGACACCAGAATCGCGTACGGGCAACACTCACTTTGTGCGTCCGCAACGGGCAGCTTGGCAGTTTGATGGTGAACTGCCAGTTCACCGTGGCCTTCAAGCGGTCCCGGCGGTCCTGCCAGGCGGCAACCTCGGCGCGCAGGACGTCGATGGAGTCGATGCGCCAGCCCAGGCACTGGCGGATCATGACGTTCAGTTCCACCTCGGCAACGTTCAGCCAACTGCCGTGCTTGGGCGTGTGGACGAACTCGAAGCGGTCCCACAGCGCCTTGGCCCGTGCGGGCGGGAACGCTTCGTAGAGCGCACCGGGACGGTGCGTGTTCAGGTTGTCCATCACCAGCTTGATTTTCTCGGCGTCCGCGTAACGTTCGTCGATATCGGCGAGGAAGCGCGCCCAGTCGATCTTGGTCTTGCGCTCGGACACCCTGGTCATGCGCCTGCCGGCCAGGGGCTCGGTGGCCATGAAGACATTGCACGTCCCCCGGCGCCGATACTCGTAGTCGTGGCGCGCCGGCCGTCCCGGCGCCGCCGCGACCGGCGACCGGATCTCGCTGATCAACTGGCGCGGCGTCTCGTCCATGCATACCACCGGACGGGACGGGTCGCAGGGGCGACGGTAGACGTCGAGCACCTGCTCCATCGCACGCGAGGTCGCCTGAGGAAGTTTCAGGAAAGCTCCTGCATCCCACCTCTAACTTGACCTTGCCCAGTGAAAAGCCCCCGGTATTGACTGGGCGTCATACCTCGCCACCGCCGAAAGGAGCGGCTGAAATTACTCTCATCTGCAAATCCTAAGCTGAACGCCAGATCGCCGATGGGGACATGGGTATTCTCAAGTCGCCAACAGGCAAGTTTCCCTTTGATCTCATCAGTAAGCGCCTGATAGCTGGTGCCTTCGGCCTCTAATCTACGGATCAGCGTCCGCCTGGACATGGCAAGATGGTTCGCAACACTATTGAGTAGTGGCCATTGCGAACACTCCATACTCTGCAGGTAGGATGTAACCTCTGCTGCACAACTACCTTGAAGCGCAGCGAGCTCAGACCGACAGGATTCGCAAGCCTGTCTATATTGCACAGCGTCCCTCGTCGCGTTGCGATGCGATAGCACCTGGGCAGGCACGACGATCGCTGCACTTTGCCCGCCTCTTACGTAGCGAAACTCAACGCCTGGGATCAGGTCTTTTCTAGAAAGGCTCTGGTGTTGAATTTGCCATCGCGTTTTTACTGTGAGACCCGAGACGCTCCTCGACCCAACCAGGAACACAACCATCTGCACGAAGGTCGCAATGGTCGCCGCGAGTATCATGTCTGAATACTCGTCCATGTCGAACAAGGGTTCTATGGTAAGTGTGCCGACTTCTGCCTGTTCAAACCAATCGTATTGAACAGCGTTGTTTCTCATTGGAGTGTATTGCGCAATCGTGGCGAATGCGCCCGCCACATTGGAACTCGTAACAGCAGCCTGCCCCATCGCGCCGTGTGCCGCAGGTGGAACCGATAATCCAAACTCAAAACCTGCAACGGGATCAGTTGGGAAGCGCAATTCCTTGAGTAGATTGTAGGTCTGAAGGTAAGTGTGCAAACCTGGCCGGAAATCGGTACTCCGCTGACTGACGATCCCGCAATCAGCCCGCGACTCCGCGAAATTGATCATCGCGTGCAGATAGACAGAGTGCAGCACCGGTGTCAGCCAGTGGCTCGGCAATTCCTGATGTTGAGACAGTCTGTCTTTCACCTGGGTCACATTCACCCGACACACTCCCCCTAGGCCCATCTAGGATGCTTCGCTATTGCCCATGCCCATTGGCACTTTATGACGAATTATTGACCCTTTTTACCATACTTTGCGAACTCGCGCCTTCGTATATTTGCCCTTCACCAAAAATCGGGAGTTGGGACAAATGTCGATCAACGTGACTGCAACCAATCCGGTGATCATCCCGGAAGAAAAAAGAGCACGCATGGAAGCACTCACCCGTGTGCCACTATTCGCATGGCCGACCCTCGGGTTGTTTTTCGTGATCATCGTTGGCGTTTCGGCAACCGACTACGTCGCCATCCAAGGCCATATCCCCTATACGATTGCGATGCTGCTGAACATCATCTGGATGTACCCAATCTTTCACGTACTCCACGATGGCACACACGGCGCCATTTCATCCAACAAAAAACTCAATAACTTCATCGGTCAAACCGCCTTGTTGTTCGTCTGGCCCGAGGTGACGCTGAAGATATTCCGCCTCGGGCACATGCAGCATCACCGTTACACCAATGCAGCAGAGGACCCCGATCACTACATGTTCGGCAGCAACTGGCCGTCAACAATCCTTCGCTGGATGACCTTTGAGTTTAACTACGTCGTATACACCCTCAAGCTCAAAAACAAAACCAGTCAAAAAATTCTATCGACCGCAATCCCAGTCGCGGTACTTGCAGCAACCGTGGCAGGGGCTCTGTGTTTCCTAGGTTATTGGAAAGAGGTTCTGATGCTCTGGCTCATTCCATCGCGCATCACCATGTTCCTAGTTGGTTTCGCGTTTCTATGGCTTCCTCATCTGAGTGAAAACAAGGACGGCAAGCTGTTGCACATGACGGTTGCCGATTCTTCTCTCGATAACCTCACGGCCGGAAGCACGGTGCGCCTAGGCTACAACGGATTGATGTCCATCTTGCTGCAATGGCACCATCTTCACCTGATTCATCACATGTGGCCAACCACCCCGTCGTATAACCACGAAAGGATTTGGGCACTGTTGGAACCAGAGCTCACCCAACGCGATCTTCACGTCCAACATGGCTTCACGCTGAGGCCGACGTTCTATCCAGGCGGAACCCTTAAGTCTCCGGCAGCTCATGTATGAAGAAATTCGCGTGTTCCCTGTGTTCGCATGTCTATGACGAAGCAGAAGGAGATCCTGTAAGCGGAATCCCTCCGGGAACAAAGTGGGAGGACGTTCCCGATGACTGGTTGTGTCCGGAATGCGGCGCCGAAAAACACGACTACGTGGAAATCGATTGATGTCAATATTGCATGTAACCCGCCGACATCGCTTTGAGGCTGGTTCCACCCGGAGTATTCCCTGTGGGTTCGTCCTTTCGATGCGTAACTTGACCATTCACCAAGATGTAGTCATATCCCCCCGCACGTCCTTTCCGCCGCCAATCGCCGTCGGGCATATCGTGCACGATATCGTAGCGGTTCATGTCAAAGTACAGATCATCAAGCTCATAGATCAGAATGTCAGCACGAAAGCCCGGCAAAAGCGCGCCGCGGTCTTTCAGTTGAACGGACCTGGCCGGCTTTAGGCTCAGTTGAAAGTGCATGTCCTCCAGCGTCATCAGCTGCTGATCTCTCACCAGCCAGATGAGCAAATCCGTTGGATAGTGCCCCATCCCAAAAACCTTCGTGTGGGCGCCACCGTCCGAGCCACCGGGCACAACCGCACTGTGCGCCATCATGGTCAAGGCCTGAGCGGGATCTGTTGCCGAAATCGGAGCTGACTTCAACTGCAGCGCCAGCTTCGACTTCACCCCTAAATCGAGCAACACCTCGATGACACCGCGCCCCTGCTCCCCCGCTATCTCTCCCAAGGATCTGTTCAGATATTGCTGCAGATCAGGAGCTTCACCCACCTCAATGACAGTCTGTCCTTCAAACCCGGCTGCACCATTTGATGGCCCGGAGTTCGCGTACTGGTCGGTAAACGATTTGACGTATTCCGGATCGCTGATCAGGGCCATAACCTCTTCGTCTGAGCGACACGCCACGATGTCGCGAACGGCTTGGATTTGACCTGCTGCCGCATCGAGTTGAGTTAAATCGGCCTCCACCCACCCTCGATTCAACATGCACCCCACCGTGATGTCGCACCCCTTGGCGCGTAGCCCGTTCAACCAGTCAAGGTCCCGCTGGATGGTCTCCGGCACCAGATCGCTGGTCAGGAACGTGTTGTGTATCACACGCACACCCGTTCCACGGGCCATCTCGGCCATTCTCTCCGTGATCGATCGGTCGCCGAAGTAGACGATCTGTGACAACATCTGAATAACGCCTTCGCCCCGTTCCACCACGGCGCGACCAATCTCCAGAATGACATCGTGGTCGAATGCATCGGTTGGCATGGACGTGCCATCAACATCCACGTGGGAGTTGCCCTGGGCACCCATGACGGACATCGATATTCCAATCGCCCCGGCATCCATGCCTTCATTGATCAAACGGTGGATCTCGGCCATCTCCGCTTTGGTTGGTTGTCGCGCCTTCGCCCCATCGATTCCCATTACATAGATCAGCAGTGGATTCAATGGCAGAAAAGTCATCACATTCACACCTTTGGGAATGCCTCGGACCCTCTCCAGGTACTCAGGAAATGTCTCCCAGTCCCAAGGCAGCGCCGAACGCTGATGGGCAACGGGAATCTGCTCCGTTGTTTCCATCATCGCCATGCACCGCTCTTTGTCGATTTCACGCACTGGCGCGAATCCGAACCCACAGTTGGCGTTCACCACGGTCGTCACACCGTTCTCACCAGAGTTGGAACAGTAGGGATCCCAGAACAGCGCGGCGTCATAGTGGGAATGCTGTGTGATGTGTCCCGGTGCCACGATCTTGCCGCGGGCATCAATGATGTCCCGGGCATCATGTCCCTCTAGATCGCCTAGCGCCACGATCTTGCCGTCGAGGACTGCAACATTGGTGTAGGTT
>JAQAJJ010000096.1 GCA_028278675.1 Candidatus Azophilus lithoversatilis | reverse complement strand
AAACAACACCTTAGGCAGCCCATGACCGCCCAATACCGCCAAAATTAGTTGAAATCGGGGTCGAGTTGCGGAAGTCGGGCTAGCTTGACGAGCCGATGCCCTATCTGACCTCGATGCCCGCTACAAGAAGGTTCGGGAAGGGGGCGTGATCCGCTCCCAAGCGATGTTGATCGCGATCGGCGTCAACGGGGACGGCCAGCGCCAGATATTGGGTGTCGAGTTGGCCAATCGGGAGTCGCGCAGCACTTCTCCGTATTCTTCGTAACCAATTGAATTTTAAATGATTAGAAAGAGATCGCCCTCTCAATTTGTGACTTTTGAACCCGATGCGCTCTACAGCGCTGCGCCTTCACTGCCGATCGGCGCCCAGGCGAGCAACGAGGCATCGTGCGGGAATTCGTTGCGCACCAGCTCGGTGCCTGCGGCGTCGGCCATTTCCTTGTACTGCATCCAGGACAGCACCGCTGCGATCGGAGTGTCGCGGCCCTCGTCGAACTGCAAGGGGCCATAGACGTTGGCGGTGTAGATGAGGTCATCCTCACCGATGCGCTGGGTGGCGTCGTGGCGCGCACCCGCCGGCTCGTAGAACCAGGTGCCTGGGCCATAGCCGTCCGGGGGACCGGCGCGGTAGCCGATGCGCCCGGAGAGCACCATGAAGTCGGCGGCGCCGAGGTGATAGTGGGGCGCCGCCACGCCGTTGTGGCGCACGATCAGGGAGACGACGCCGGTTTCCTCGCTGACGCGCAGCACCTTGAGGCCCAGGTCCGGGGTGTCCGGATTGACCGACCAGGGCACCCGCCGCGTGTCGATGAAATGCGGGTGGGTGGCCCGTTCCTCGCTGGCCGCGACCTGCTCGGCGGCGCGCACCAGTTCCCCGGCGTCGCTGCCGGCAATCGCCAAGGGTTCGGGCGGACCTTGGTAGGCGGGGGGCCTTGGTTGCATGCACTCGGCCAGCGTATTGGGCACCAAGGTGACGCCGCGCGCCTGGGCGGCGGCTTGAACGTCCAGGCTGGTCAGGACGCTGGCCACCGATTGCCCGTCTTCGCCCAGAAACGCCACCGGGCCATAGAAGTTGGCCAGAAACTCGGTGTCCTCATCGGCAACTAAGCCGTTGACCTTGGCATTGGCGGGCACGTAGCCCCACACACCCGGGGTCAGATCTCCCGTCAACAGCCCCTCCGAGTAGGTCATGCGGCCCGATAGCAGGGTCAGGTCCATGGCGCCGAGATGCACGAGACCGTTCAGTCTGGTGCCTTGGACCAAGCGCGCCACTGTGCTGAACATCCCCGTCTCATAGCTGGCGCGCAGGGGTTTGATGGACAAGCCCGGCGCTTGGGGCAACTCGATCCAAGGGATGTGATTGGTGTCCACGCCGCCTTCGATGCCAGTGGGATTGAATTCCGGGTTGTAGCCGACGTTCATGCTGGTTTGTCCTTGCTTGGAGTGTGGCGCATTGCTTATCTTGAACCTTAAGCCTATGCCGCGTTGAGTCAAGGCTTATCTGGTCTCGGTCCGAGAGCGCTCGGCGAGGAGCCACGAAGGATGTGGAATCTTCCGTTAAACTGGACCGTGAGGGCGATTGGGAGGACGCGCATGAACTTCGCTAGGGCTTTGGCCATTCTATTGATCGCTGCCGCGCTGCCGGTCTCGGCGAACGCGGCCCAGCCGAGACCCCCTTGGATGCAGCCCGATGTGGTCAAGGCGGCGGTGGACATCGGCATGACCGAGGAGCAGCTAGCGCAGTTTCGCAGCCACGTTACGGAGTTCATGGATGGCCGCATGAAGGCGCTCAACAACTTGATGCGTCGCAACAACGTCACCAACATGGACCGCAAGATGAAGTCTCGGACCAAAAAGCTCAAGCGCCGCATGGATGGGCAAATGGGCGAGCTCCTGACTGAGGAGCAATACCCCAAGTATGAGGTTTACCGCGATCTGCTCATGTCGAAGTTCAGGATCTAATCCGACCCTCGCATCGCTTCAACCTATTCTTTTACTGGATTTTTCCTAAGGAGTTCCACTATGGCCGCATTTGGACTGGTAATGTTCCCCACTGACTACGCCATTGCGCCGGCAAAGCTCGCTGAAGCGGCGGAGGCGAGGGGGTTCGACTCGCTGTTTTTCCCAGAGCACACCCACATACCCGCCAGCCGCGTCTCCCCTTGGCCCGGCGGCGGCGACCTGCCCAAGGAGTATTGGCACACCCACGACCCCTTCGTCGCGCTGGGCATGGCGGCGTCGGTCACCACGACGCTGCGCTTGGGCACGGGCATCAGCTTGGTCACCGAGCGGGATCCGATCCTGATGGCCAAGCAGGCCGCCACCTTGGACCATCTATCCGGCGGCCGGCTGCTGCTCGGCGTCGGGGCCGGCTGGAACGCGGAGGAGATGGGCAATCACGGCGTCGATTTTGCCAACCGCTGGAAAATTCTGCGCGAGCGGGTGCTGGCCATGCGCCGCATCTGGTCGGATGAGGAAGCGGAGTTCCACGGGGAGTTCGTGGACTTCGACCCCATCTGGTCCTATCCCAAGCCGGCGCAGCCCGGTGGCCCGAAGGTGCTGCTCGGCGCATCCTCCCGTTGGACTTGGCAGCGCATCGCCGAATACGGCGACGGTTGGTTCCCCATTTACCAAGATCCGACCCGGGCGGCAGCTTCCGGCACCGTTGACTACGGTGCGGGCATCCAAGCCACCGAAGACGCTTGGGCGGAGGCTGACCGCACGGGCAAGCCCGATTTCACCATCTTCGGCGTTGGTCCCGAGCAAGGCGTGGCCGAATCCCTGTCCGAAGCAGGGTTCAACCGCGTGGTCTTCGGCCTGCCGCCTGCGCCAGCCGACGTGGTGCTGCCGATGCTGGACCGCTATGCGGAAGTCGCCTGGGCAATCAACGGCTAGGCGCCTTCACTACGAGTCCAGCCGAACCCCTCGCGGAGGCTCTCATGACGACGATCCACATTTTGGACCGGCCACTGCCCGTCGCCGCCTTCGGCTTGCCGAAGGCGGCCTTGCACCAGCCCACCCGCCAAACTCCTCTGAGCTTCCGGGACTTGATCAGAGGCTCCCTAGGGCGCTTTCCTCGGGCTCAATACCCGGCCTCGCCGGCCTTGATCCGGTCGGCGAACGCCTGGTCGAGCCGCTCATAGACTGTCGAACCCGGTTTCATCACGTACAGGGGTTCGGCGACCTGGTTCAGGTCGTAGCCTTCCTTCTTCAGATTGCCCTTGAGCATCTTGAAAGTGCCGGTGACGTCGATGTCGGACTGCACCCGCAGAAAGACGGGGCGGGCGTAGCCGGGCAGTTCGCCCATGACGTGGCGGGAGAAGGCGTCGGCATCGAGTGCCTCGACGCCCGGCTTGAGTATCAGGGCCGCCATGCCGGCACGGCCGTCGGCGCCGGGCACTTCCACGCCATAGACGTTGCAGAATTGGATGCCGTCGAAACCGTTGATGATTTCCCCGACTTCGTTGGTGGAAACGTTTTCGGACTTCCAGCGGAAAGTGTCGCCCACCCGGTCCACGAACTGATAGTGCGGATAACCCAGGGTGAACCCGGCGTCCACTTCCCGGAGCATATCGCCGGTGTTGAACCAGGCGTCGCCGTCCTCGAAGGCGTTGCGCAGTATCTTCTTCTCCGTGGCTTGGGGATTGGTGTAGCCTTCGAACGCCGCCTCCTCATTGATTTGGCCGAGCAGCAGCCCCGGTTCACCGGGCTCCACCCGGATGCAACGGCCTTCTTGGTCCTTGACCATCTCATCGGCGTCCACGTCGTATTCGACGAGGGCGATTTCCGCCGTGGTCATGCCGACGGTCCGATCCTTGTTGAGCAGGTTGGCGAAGGCCACGTTGCCTTCGCTGGCACCGTAGAACTCGGCTATCCGCTTGATGCCGTAACGCTGCTTGAAAGGCAGCCAGACATCCGGGCGCAGGCCATTGCCAATCATGTGCCTCAGGGGATTCCTGTGGTCGTCCGCCGCTGCGGGAGTGTTCATTAAGTAGCGGCACAGCTCGCCGATGTAAACGAGGCAGGTGGTCTGATGCTCGCGCACCTCGCTGAGGAAGTTGCTGGCCGAGAACTTGCGCCGGATGAACAGGCTGGCACCCGAAGCGAAGGCCGCGCCGACGCCAACCAGCAGGCCGGTGCCATGGTACAACGGCAGGCAAATGTAGAGCCGGTCCTTTTCGGTGCATTTCAGTCCCGCCCTGTGCGACATGGCGGCACTGGCAAGGTAGCGGCGATTGGACAGCACCGCCGCCTTGGGCAACCCGGTGGTGCCGGAGGTGAACAGATACATGGCCGTATCGCCCAAGCTGTTCTCGACGGTGGTAGGCGGATTGTCGGCGCTGGCGGCAGCACTCCCAGCGTCAAGGTCCGCCGCCCAGTTGGGCGCGGGCACGTCGCCGCCATCCGGCACAAAGAGATAGTCCCGGCCTTCGGCAAGGGGCAGCTCACTCTTGACCTCCGCCAAGGCAGGAGCGAGTTCCTCGCCAAAGACGCACTTTTTGGACTCAGTGACCGTGATGCAGTGAATCAAGGGCCTGCCGCGCAGGTTGGTGTTGATGAAGCCCGCCGTTGCGCCGAGCTTGTTCAGCGCCACGGTCACGGCGAGAAACTCGATGCGGTTCTCCATGACCAGGCTCACCACGTCGCCGCGCGCGACACCCTGGCTCGCCAAGTGATTGGCGTAGCGATTGGCCAGCGCGTTGAACTGCGCCCAAGTGATTGAGCGGCCTTCAAAGACAATCGCGGCGCGCTCGCCAAAGCGGACGGCGTTGGCTTCCACCTGGCGGGCGAAGCAGTCCTTGTCGGCGTAGGGGCGCGGCTTGAGCTCCTTCTTAAGCGCCAGCAGAGCGGGCACCTGAACCAGTGTCGATGCGACGTCGCGAAGTCCCATGGCCTATAGCTCCTTCTAGTTGTCCTGATCGCGGGACAAGGTTGCCAAATGAGCCAACTCCTGCGCCCGGCGACCGAGTCGTCGCTGGATTGAGGCATCGCCTCGTTAGGTTTGCGAGCGACGAACCTTTGCATGAACGCCCGCAACAGGCAAGATGGGGATTCACTTTTCAACCTGTCGGAGATGCGCCCGATGAACCAGTGGCAAATTGGGGACGTCAAGATCACTCGCGTCATTGAGATGGAGATCGCCGGCGGCAGCCGCTTCATTCTGCCGGACGCCACCCGAGAGGCCTGCCTGCCCATCGATTGGCTGGCCCCCCACTTCATGGACGAAGCGGGCAACCTCATCATGAGCATTCATGCGCTGATCGTCGATACCGGGGAGCGGCGCATCGTGGTGGACACCTGCATTGGCAACGACAAGGAGCGCAACATTCCCAACTGGAGCCATCTGCAAACCACCTTCCTGGACGACATCGCTGCGGCCGGCTATCCCCGCGAGTCCATCGACACCGTGCTTTGCACCCACCTGCACGTGGACCACGTCGGTTGGAACACCATGTTGGTGGATGGCGAGTGGAGACCCACCTTTCCCAATGCGCGCTATCTGGTGGCCGAGCGGGAGTGGGCTTATTGGGACGCCCATGAGGATGAAGCCACCTACGGCCCGGTGCTGGCGGACTCCGTGCGACCCGTCGTCGCCACCGGCCTGATGGACTTCGTGGCTTGCGACCACGTGCTTTGCGAAGAGGTGCGTCTGCAGCCGACCCCCGGCCACACCCCGGGGCACGTCAGCGTCGAGATCGCATCAGGGGGCGAGCAGGCGCTGATCACCGGCGACTGCATCCACCACCCCTGCCAGATGACCCGTACCGACTGGTGCAGCAGCGCCGACACCGACCAAGTCCAAGGCCGGGCGACCCGGGAAGGCCTGCTCGAACGCTATGCGGGCGGCGACACCCTCATCATCGGCACCCACTTCGCCACGCCGACGGCGGGCCATGTCAAACGGCTCGACAGCGGCGGCTATTGGCTCGACGTGGGCACCTGACTCAGCCGCCCGCAGCAACCCGCTGCAGCCGAATCATTCGTGCTTCGAGCCAGCGGCGGGCGGGAGGAAAGTCGAGGGCCGCAAAGGCTAGGCCAAGCGGAAACATCCAGAAGCCGAGAATTGGCAGGAAGCCGAAGACGCCGCCCACCATCAACAGCACACCGATCAGCGTGCGCAGCCCCGGCGGCACGTGATCCCGCCCCCATTTCAGCGTGTTGAAGGCAATTCGGGCAACCTCGCGCTTGAAGGCCGAGTCGGAGGCCACTGCCATCAGACCATGATGGGGCCGTCGTCCGGCGCGTCGTGGGCGTCCGGATGGGCGCGGCGGGGGAGGTCCGGATCAATGGAGGTGAAACGGTACTGGCCATCCTCATGCAAGGTGCGCTCGATGCGGTTGCGGTGCATCAGCAGATGCAGGTGGGCAATGGCTTCACCCAAGGCCATCATCATCTGGCGCGGATCGAGCTTGCGGGCGAAGAGCACGGGCAGCAGTTCCCGGGCTAGGGCGGGTTCCACGCAATGCTCCTCGATGGCCAGCATACGGTCCTCATGATGGCTGATGAGGTCACGCAGACGCCTGCGAATGCCATGGAAGGGCAGGTTGTGAGCCGGCAGCACAAGCGTGTCGTCGGGCGTACTGAGGAAACGGTCGTGGGACTCCATCCAAACCTTCAGCGGATTGGCGTCCGGCTCGGTTGGGTGGACGCTGACGTTGGACGTGATGATCGGCAAAATCTGATCCCCTGAGATCATCACTTTGAGGGCGGCGCAGTACAGGCAGGCGTGTTCGGGGGAGTGGCCGGAGCCAACCACCACCCGCCAGTCGTGATGGCCGACGGTGAGCACGTCGCCGTCCTGAAGCCGATGGTAGCCGCTGGGCATTTCCGGCATGGACATGCCTTGGCTGCTGCGCTGCCCCCAGGCGCGGGCCAAATCCTCCAGGTAGGAGCGGGGCATGCCGGCGCGCGCATAGAAGTCCTGGCCCAGCCATGAGGTGTGGTGGCCGGGGCCGGTGTTGGAGAAGGCTCGCGCTTGGTAGTACTCGGCCCGGGTCATGTAAAGCGGGCATCGGTACTCGTCGGTAATCATCTTCGACTGGCCGATGTGGTCGGGATGCATGTGGGTGCAGATCACCCCCTTCACCGGCCGCCCACCGAGTTCGTGGCTGAACACCTCC
>JAQAJJ010000095.1 GCA_028278675.1 Candidatus Azophilus lithoversatilis | reverse complement strand
GGCTGGCTCCGGTGGCCGCCGTGCTGCCCGACGGCGGCGTCGATGCGGACCACCAAGAGGGCGCGATCGACAGGATCAGGGCACTCATTCCCATTGTTGGGGTTCTCGCGGGTTACCTGATCTTCGGCGGCAAGCAGCTGTCTGTTCGGGCGCTGGTGGAATCCAAGGCCGGCCAGGGCATCGCCCGGTTCTGGGATGGGGGTTGGGGATTCGACACCCTCTATGATCGCTTGATCGTGCGCCCGTTCCTGTTTCTGGCGCGGATCAACAAGGCCGATGCGGTGGACTTCCTCTACACCTTCATTGCCGCCTTCGCCCGCCGTCTCAACGCCGTCGCGGTGCGCTCCCAGACCGGCAAGCTGCGTTGGTATGCCGCCAACATGGCCTTTGGCCTGATTCTGGCGCTGCTCCTGGTCTTTCTGGCACCGGGGGCTTAGCGGATGCAACTGCTTGGACTCATTCTGCTGCTGCTCGGCGGCGGTGCGGTTGCGGCGCTGTCGGAACGGCTGCACCGCAACGCGCCGCGCTGGCTGGCGTTGGGCGTCATTGCGGTTGCCGGCCTGTACCTGCTGGCCATTCCGGTGGGCACCGAGGAGCAGGCCGCGTGGATACCGCGCTTCGGCATCAATGTCATTCTGGCCATGGATGGGCTGAGCTTCGCCATGGTGGCCCTGACCCTGTTCCTGGGTCTGATTGCCATCGTCTCCTCCTGGTCGGAAATCGACGAAAGCCCCGGCTTCTTCCAGTTCAATTTGCTATGGACCCTGGCCGGGGTGGTGGGCGTGTTCACCGCACTGGATCTGTTCCTGTTCTTCGTGTTCTGGGAAGTGATGCTGGTGCCCATGTACTTCCTCATCGCCATCTGGGGGCATGAGGCGCGCGCCTACGCGGCGATGAAGTTCTTCCTGTTCACCCAGATCAGCGGCCTGTTGATGCTGTTCGCCATCATGGCACTGGTTTATCTGCACTACGACACGAGCGGCGTCATCACCTTCGCCTATGCGGACCTGCTCGGCGCTGAGCTCGACCCCGCCTACGCCTTCCTGCTCATGCTGGGCTTCTTCGTCGCCTTTGTGGTCAAGCTGCCCGCAGTGCCCTTCCATACTTGGCTGCCGGATGCGCACACCCAGGCGCCGACGGCCGGCAGCGTGATCCTGGCCGGCATCCTGCTCAAGACCGGCGCCTATGGCCTGCTGCGCTTCGTCGTGCCGCTGTTTCCCGAGGCGGCGTTGGACTTTCGCTGGCCAGCCATGTTCCTGGGCGCGGCCAGCGTCGTCTATGGCGGGTATCTCGCCTTCAGCCAAAGCGACTTCAAGCGGTTGGTGGCCTACAGCAGCATCAGCCACATGGGCTTCGTGCTGCTCGGCGTGTTCGCCTGGAACACGGTGGCGGTGCAGGGCGCGGTCGTGCAGATGGTGGCCCACGGCTTCTCCACCGCCGCCTTGTTCATGATGGCCGGTGCCCTGCAGCAGCGCTTGCACACCCGGGAGATGGGCCAAATGGGCGGTCTCTGGCACAAGGCGCCGCGCATGGGCTCGGTGGCGCTGTTTTTCGTCGTCGCCTCGCTGGGGATGCCGGGGCTGGGCAATTTCGTTGGCGAGTTCATGGTGTTGATCGGCGCCTTCCAGGTGGACGTGCCGCTGACCATTGCCGCCGCCATCGGCATCATCGTCGCTGCGGTCTATGCGCTGTCGTTGATGCAACGCTCCTTTCAGGGTGAACCCAATGCGGCAGTGGAAGCGATGCCCGACTTCGGCTTTCGGGAACTCAGCGTGATGATTTTGATGATGGTGGCCCTGGTTTGGCTCGGCATCTATCCCGAAACGCTGCTGAACCTCTCCGCGCCGGTGGTTTCCGGGCTGGGGGTTGCCCCGTGACAGCCTTGGACTTCCAGGCGTTGGCCCCGCACCTGACCCTGACCGCAGGGCTCCTGGTCGTGGTGCTTGCCATTTCCTTTTGGCGCAGCCACCGCACGGCCCTAACGTTGACCCTGCTGTCTTTCGCCGCGGCCTTCATCGCCCTGTGGCCGGGGCTGGATGCCGCGCCCCGCCAAGTGACGCCGCTGCTGGTCCTGGATGCCTACGCTGCATTCTTCAACGGCCTGTTCATCCTCATTGGCGCGGTCACTGCCATATTGGCGCATCGCTATCTCCAAGGACGGGCCGGGAGCCAAGAGGAATTCCACGTGCTCCTGTTGCTGGCCACACTAGGCGCCATGACCTTGGCCAGCGCCCAGCACTTTGCGGCGCTGCTTCTGGGGCTGGAGATCATTTCCATTTCGCTGTATGCGATGGTGGCCTATCCCGAAGAGAGCCACCCGCCGTTGGAGGCAGCGCTGAAGTACTTGGTGCTTTCCGGCGTCGGCTCCGCCACCATGCTGTTCGGCATGGCGCTCATCTACCACGCCACCGGCGCACTGGGATTTGCCGAACTGGCTGCTTCGGTCCCTGTAGGCGACACGTTTGCCGCCGCCGGCGACCGGGCCGATCTCTGGCTGACCGCAGGCCAGGTCCTGTTCATCATCGGCATTGCCTTCAAGCTGTCCCTGATCCCGTTCCACATGTGGACCCCGGATGTCTATCAAGGCGCACCGGCACCGGTGAGCGGCTACTTGGCCACGGTGTCCAAGGCGGCAGTGTTTGCCGTGCTGCTGCGCTTCGCGGTGGATGCCGAGCTACTCGACCTCTCCGGCGGGGCGGCGGTTTCGATGGCGATGCTGTTCGCCATCGTCGCCGTGCTGTCGATGGTGATTGGCAACGTGCTGGCGCTGCTGCAGGACAGCATCAAGCGCCTGTTGGCCTATTCGTCCATCGCCCACGTCGGCTATCTGATGATCGCGCTGCTGGTTCTGGGCGCACTGCCTGGCCAGGCCATGGCGGTGGAGACCGCACTGGTGTTTCTGGCGGGCTATCTGGCAATGACCCTGGCCGCCTTTGCGGTGGTCAGCGAGCTCAGTTCAGCGGCGGTCGGCGAGCGGGATCAGATCGAGGAGTACGCCGGGCTCTTCTGGCGCCGTCCGGTGCTGGCTGCGGTGTTGACCGCCGCGCTGCTGTCCTTGGCCGGCATCCCCCTGACGGCGGGCTTCATCGCCAAGTTCTACCTGTTCGCCGCCGGTGTCGAAGGTGCGCTTTGGGGCCTCATCTGGGCCATGATCGTCGGCAGCGCGCTGTCCATCTACTACTACCTGAAGATCGTGTTCGCCATGACGGTGCGCGACGCCGATGCCCCCGCCGTCCCGGTCTCCGCCATCGGTGTGGTTACCGCCGCGGTTCTGGGCTTGGTGGTTTTGGTGCTCGGCATCTATCCCGCCCCCCTCATCGACCTCGTGGGCGACATTGCCGCGGGTATGCTATCTCAGCCCTGAAACCGCTTGGGCTTGTGCCCTTCGCTGAATCACAGGTGCCCAACGTCCATGCCCAATCGAGGCGAGGCAAGGGCAGAGGACAGGAAGTTTGCAAAGCAAGGCGGGTTGCTGGTACAAGGTCGAAGTCAATCTAGGAGGAGAGGGGAGATGGGCAATTGGATCAGCAGTTTGGTGCGAGCCTTCAGCTTGCCCCAGAACGGCATGCCGCCGACGCCGAAGGAACAACCAGCCAACCGCCGGGCCGTCTCTATTTGTTCCATGAAAGCCTTGCTATGGGTTTTGCCTTGGCTCGCTATGACCTCTTTCGCTCAGGAGTCCAGCGGTGGGGCGCGAGACGAATCGGTCTCCGGCATTATCGAGGAGCTAGTGGTCACCGCCCGTCGTCGGGAGGAGAACATCCAGGATGTGCCCATTCCGGTGACCGCGCTGTCCAGCCAGGATCTGCGTGACCGTTCGGCGAACGATCTGCCGGATCTGACTCGGGTCACACCTAATATGGACTTTCAGCCAGCGGCTTCCTCGAGGGGCGCAGCACAGGTGTTTCTGCGCGGCATTGGACAGGTGAACTGGTCACCCACCCAAGACCCGAAGATCGGAATCTACACGGATGGCATCTACTTGGGCCGCGCTCAGGGTGCGGTCTTCGACTTTTTGGACGTGGATCGAGTGGAGGTGCTGCGCGGACCCCAGGGCACGCTGTTTGGCCGCAACACCACTGCGGGCCTCATTCACATCATCAGCAATCGCCCGGCACCAGAGTTCGACTATTCCGTCGGCGTGGGGGTTGGCAATGATGGCCAGATGACGGGCCGCGGCATGATCAACCTCCCGGTGAGCGATAGTTGGGGCGCCCGGCTAGCCTTTCAGCACCGCGAGTCCGACGGCTATGTCCTCAACACGGCCACCGGTGACAAGTGGAACGATGAAAACTCGCAAATGGCGCGGCTGTCCGTGCGATACAACCCAAACGAGCGGTTCACCGGTGACTTGGTCGTGGATATGCAGCGCGTGCGCGAGTTTGCCGGGTTAGGCAGTTGCGAATGGGGCGGCCCGAGCAACGGCGCACTGGCACCCTTCGGGCTGCAGAGCGCCGCTTTCTGGCTGGGCCGTTACGATGAGATCCGCGATACCTGCAATGCCACCGAGCCCTACAAGTCCACCGAAAACGATCCCAATCCGAAAAGCAACCTGGATGCCTTGAGCTTCAACTTGAACTTGGACATCGACCTCGGGTTCGCCTCGTTGTTCTCCATCTCATCCTACCGGGACATGGAGGAGTTCAACGGTTCCTGGGGCTGGGCTTCCGACACCGTGGGCACCGCGTCCTATCTGGAGGTGCTCGCCAACGAAGACAGCACCTACGAACAGTGGTCGCAGGAACTGCGTCTGTCCGGAGTCGCCCTGAATGATCGCTTGGATTGGGTCGTCGGCGGCTATGCCTACGAGGAGGAGAACGCCAACCCGCTCGACGTGCCACTGTTTCGGGGTGTGGCGCCGCCGAATTGCGATGAGTGGCCGATCGCCTGCCTGCCGTCGCCGTTTGGACTGCCGCTTGGCGATGTGGGCATTCAATTTTTTCAAGTCGCCGGCAGCCGCACGCAGATCGTTGAGGCGAAAAACTCATCGAAAGCCTTGTTTGGGGAATTCACATGGCGGCTTACGGACCAATTGGCCCTGACGGCGGGGGTGCGGCACACTTGGGACAAGCGCGAGTTTACTCGCACGGAGTTTCTGCTGATCGGCTTTCCCGACCCCACGCTCGCATGCCCGCCGGGGACACCGCCGCCAGTTGACGGCATCACTTGCTACATCGACAAGAAATTCGGCGAAACCACCCCGCGGGTCATCCTGAGCTACAACCTCACCGATGACGTGATGATCTATGGGGGATGGAGCCGAGGGTATTCGAGCGGCGGCTTCAACCAGGACGTTCGCATGCGGCCCTTCGAACCCGAAATTTCCGGAAACTGGGAGGGCGGCATTAAGTCCATTTTGATGGATGGCCGTTTGTTGCTGAACCTGACGGCCTTCCACAACACGTATGAGAACCAGCAGATCACTGTTGGCCGCACCGTCGATGGACAGCCCACAGCAGACCTGATCAACGCGCAGCAGGCCACTCTGTACGGCTTTGAAGGCGAACTCCGCGCCGAATTCCCGGCTGGCTTCTACGTGATCGGCTCGCTGGGAATACTGGAAGGCGAATATGACGAGTTCACCGTGGATGACAATCTGACGAATCCGGTAACGGGTGAGGAGATCATCGTCACGCGGGACTTGAAGGACACCGAAGCCGTGCGTTTGGCGCCGGTGACCTACAGCGTTGCCTTGGGCAACCATCAAGCGCTCGCCGACGGCGCCACCTTGAATGCGCAACTCGGCTGGGCTTTCCGGGGGCGCACCTACAATACCCTGGAGACTCAGCGCTCCTCGCGCCAAGGCAAGTACGGCTTGCTTGACGGGCGCGTCGTGTGGAATCTGCCGAACGGCCAGACCTCCATCGCCATTTATGGGTCGAATCTGCTGGACCGGGTGTACTATCCGGGCGCCATCGACCTGACTGGTGGCGCGGCTCCGGCTGGCACCAACACCAAGTACTGGGGCGAGCCGCGCCGCTTTGGCATTGAGTTCACGCACCGCTTGGGGCAATAGGGGGACATACGGCGCGGGCACCGCGCTTCGTTTTGAGGAACACAGCATCCATGTTCATCGCAATGAATCGATTTGAGATCGCCAAGGGCTTTGAGGCGGGCTTCGAGAAGGTGTGGCGCGAGCGCGACACCTATCTGTCCGAAGTGCCCGGTTTCGTGGACTTCCATTTGCTCAAAGGCCCGGAAGGCGACGACCACGTGCTCTACGCCTCCCACAGCGTCTGGGAAAGCCGCGATGCCTTCATCGCTTGGACGGAGTCCGAACACTTCCGCAAGGCCCACGCACAAGCCAGCGCCCCCAAGGGCACCTACTTGGGCCATCCCAACCTGGAGACCTTTGAAGCGGTTATCTGACCGTTTGCCGTGACCCGCGTCGCCGTAGTCGGCTCTGGCAATGCCGGGCTGTGCGCCGCACTATCGGCGGCAGAGCTTGGCGCCGAAGTCATCGTTCTGGAGGCGGGCGGCGCGACGGATTTCGGCGGCAACAGCCGCTACACGGCCGGGGCCATGCGTTTCGCCTATCGGGGCCACGACGATGTGCTCGCCTTGGTTGATGCGGAGGATCCCCGCATTGCAGCCTGCGACTTCGGCGTCTATGCCGAAGCCGAGTTTGAGGCGGATCTGCGCCGTTTCTCCGGTGGTGCCGAACTCAACCCACTGCAACGCCTGTTGGTTGGGGAAAGCCGTCCGACGCTTCAATGGTTGGCGAACTCCGGCGTTTCCTTCGAGCCCATCTACAGTCGACAAGCGGTGCTTGCCGAGGGCCGCTACCGTTTCTGGGGTGGGCTGACGCTGGCCGCGGCGGGCGAGGGCGAGGGTCTGGTCAACCGCGAAAGGGAATTGGCCGAAGCCTGCGGGTGCGAGTTCGCGCTCAATGCCCCAGTTGCCGCTCTACGACAATCCCAAGGACGGGTTGTCGGTGTGCGCACTGCCTCCGGAGTCGAGATCGACGCCGATGCGGTGGTGCTCGCCTGCGGTGGCTTTGAAGCGAATGCGGACCAGCGGGCGTCCCTGATCGGCGCGGCGTGGCGCAGGGCCCGGGTGCGCGGCACCGCCCTAAACCAGGGCGCAGGGTTGACGTTGGCCTAGGCGGTCGGGGCGGCATTGGCTGGGGACTTTG
>JAQAJJ010000094.1 GCA_028278675.1 Candidatus Azophilus lithoversatilis | reverse complement strand
ACGAGTTCTACGCCTCAAAGCTCTGCAAAACCCGCGACGAGTACATGGCGGACATCGCTTCCCGCATTCCGCTCGGTCAACCGGGCCGGGACGAGGACACTGCGAATGCGGTGTTGTTTCTATGCTCCGATGCGGCCGCCTACATCACCGCTGAGAGCATGAACGTCTCAGGCGGCGAGGAGTCGCACTGATCTTTTCCTGCTGACATCGCTTCCAGTTGCCCCCGCCCTCAGTTCATCGCTCCGAGCGCTTGCCTCGGGGTAGTCAGCATCCAAGGAAATGATGTGCGCATCAACGATCGCCAAGGGCAGTGGACCAGAGCCGCCGCATCCACCGAGAAGCGCGGAGATTGTCAGCAGGCGTGTTGCTCGCCGGAGAAGGGCGGCACAGCTGCGGCATAGTGCCTTTGGAAGGTCGTTCCCGCCCAGCGCCTCAACGGCCTGTTCACGGGAATTCCAAATAGCATGAATGTTGGCTGGCGTTTTGACACTGGCCCCTCGGTCAAGGCTCGGGTCAAGCGATCAGTTTCGGCTGGTTGAGGCAGGCCAATCAAGGGTTCTGCGCCGACTCTCCAGGCAACCTCGCAGCGAGCAACGAGAACGAGCGGCGCGAGCCCGTGTCTCGCCGCAAAGCCGCGCTCCCGGTGAGCTAACCCTTGCTCCAAGACGCGTTGGCCTGTATCGTTGCGGCGTTTTTTCGCACCTCCCGCCGCACTCCTGACCCTCACGGCAAAAAACGGACGCGGATGGGTGCTTGGATACGCTATCCGCGACAGTTTGCCTTCGTGCGCCATGCCTTGGTGATCAGCCTCGAAACGGGGCCGTTGGCCTGTGTTGCCGGATCGAAGAAGTGAGTGCTGAGGACTAATGCCCATATGGCCCGCGTCAACATAGACGGCAAGGACTACGAGCTTCAGGCTGGCCAGAATCTGCTTCAGGCGGTGCTGTCCGAGCACTTGGACCTACCTTACTTCTGCTGGCACCCTGCCATGGGCTCCGTCGGCTCCTGCCGGCTCTGCGCCGTCATTCAGTTCGCCGATGCGGACGATGAGCGCGGCCGCCTGCAGATGGCCTGCATGATGAACGTGCAGGACGGCATGCGGGTGTCCATCGACGCGGACTTTGCGGCTGACTTCCGCAAGCAGGTCATCGAGTGGCTGATGGAGAACCATCCCCACGACTGTCCGGTGTGTGAAGAGGGCGGCGAGTGCCATCTGCAGGACATGACGGTGATGACCGGGCACACCAGCCGCCGCTATGGGGGCACCAAGCGCACCTTCCGCAACCAATACCTCGGCCCCTTCATCGGCCATGAAATGAACCGCTGCATCACCTGCTACCGCTGCGTTCGCTACTATCAGGACTACGCCGGCGGGCGCGATTTGCAGGCCTTCGGCTCCCGGTCGCGGATGTTCTTTGGCCGCGAATCGGACGGCGTGCTCGAAAGCGAGTTTGCCGGCAACTTGGTTGAGGTCTGCCCAACCGGCGTCTTCACGGACAAGCCTTTCAGCGCCACCTACACTCGCAAGTGGGATCTGCAATCGGCACCCTCGGTTTGCCCCGGCTGCGCGGTCGGCTGCAACACGCTGCCCGGCGAGCGCTACGGGTCGCTGAAGCGGGTGCACAACCGCTACCACCCCGATGTCAACGGCTACTTCCTCTGCGACCGTGGCCGTTTCGGCAGCCACTTCGTCAACAGCCCCGCCCGCTTACGGCAAGCTGGCGCAATGGCGGAGGACGGCGTCTTTGAGCCATTGGAACCGGCCGACGCCGCTGAGCGAGTGGCACAAGTTCTCGGCCGCGGCCGGGTGTTGGGCATTGGGTCGCCCCGCGCGTCGCTGGAAAGCAACTTTGCCCTCAAGGCCCTGGTGGGGGAGGAGAACTTCTGCTCCGGCACCGCTGACGACGAGGCGGCGCTCGACCAGCTTATGCTGTCCATTTATCAGGCTGGCGGCGCGCGCATCGCCACGGCCACCGAAGCGGAGTCCGCAGACGCCGTGCTCGTGCTCGGCGAGGACGTGGCCAACACCGCGCCGCGCATTGCCTTGGCCCTGCGCCAGAGCGCGCACAACAAGCCTTTGGAGATGGCCGCCGACGCGGGCATCCCGCTGTGGCAGGATGCCGGTGTCCGTGGCCATGCGCAGCATGCGAAAAGCCCCTTCCTCATCGCCACGCCTGCACCGACCCGCATCGACGATTTGGCGGCAGGTGCGCTGCGGGCGGCCCCGCAGGCCATCGCCGCGGCGGGCTTCGCCATCGCCCATGGCATTGATGAGCGCTTTACCCAAGCCGCGGGCGCGGACGCCGACTTCGTGGCGCAAGCGGTCGCGGCGCTCGGTCAGGCGGAGCGCCCGCTGATCGTATCAGGCACCGCCTGTGGGTCGGCGGAAGTGCTGCAAGCCGCGGCTAACGTGGCTTGGGCGCTGAGAGGGCAGGGCAAGGACGCTGGCCTGTTGTTGGCGGGGCGGGAGGCCAACAGTCTTGGTGCCGCGTTGCTCGGCGGTGAGCTGAGCATGAAGGACGCGCTTCAGCGCTTGACCGATGGCGCGGCCGACAGCGTGATCGTCTTGGAAAACGATCTGCACCGGCGATTGGATGCAGAGGGCGTCAACCAAGCCCTTGCCAACGCCTCCGACGTGGTGGTGCTCGATGTTCTCGAAACCGCCACTGCGGAGGCTGCGACCTTGGCGCTGCCCGCTGCCAGCTATGCCGAAAGCACCGGCACCTTCGTCAATCATGAAGGGCGCGCGCAGCGTTTCTACCAGGTCTTTGAACCGCAGGAGGATGTGGTCCCGGCTTGGCAATGGCTGGCCGACGCCGCCATCGCGGCTGGCCGCAACGACTTGCGCTGGCAGCACATAGACGACGTGGCGCGGGCTTGCGCGGACGGCAACGCGCGTCTGCAAGGCATCACCCGGACCACCCCGGATGCCGCCCACCGCAATGGTGCGGGCCAACGCATCCCGCGCATGACCCACCGAGCCAGCGGACGGACCGCCAAGGACGCCCACATCAGCGTGCATGAGCCCAAGCCCAACGTGGACGAGCAAACGCCTTTCTCCTATTCCATGGAAGGTGAGAACGGCGGCGAGGTGGCCGCTCTGATTCCCTATGTGTGGTCGCCCGGATGGAATTCCAATCAGTCCGTTTTCAAGTTCCAGCAGGAAGTGGCGGGGCCGCTGCAGGGCGGTGACGTGGGCGTAAGGCTGATTGAGCCCGAGGCCACTCCGGCTGCGGCGCTCGCCGCCAACTACCGCGAGCCGCCAGCCATCGACTCCGACGGCTTGCAACGGGTGCCGCTGCACCATGTCTTCGGCTCCGATGAGCTCTCCGCCCACTCGCCGCCCATCGCCGAGCGCAGTGCGGGCGCGGCGGTGCTTCTGCACCCCGATGACGCCGCGGCGTTGGGCTTGGAGGATGGCCAAGGCGCTCGAATCACCGGAAAGGTATCCGTGGCCGTGCGCCTGGAGCCGGACATGGCGAAGGGCTGCGCGGGCGTCGTGCTCGGCATGCCCGGCGGCGCTCAGGTGCTGCCCGCAGGCGGCCCGGAACTGTCGCCCGACCCGGACTTCAAGCCGCAGCGGGCACCACAGGTCATCGCAAGGGGTTAGAACGCGGTGGAACCCAACACTTTCCTAGGCATCGAACTCGGTTTCATCATGATCGTGCCGGTGCTTGGCGGGGCGCTGGCCGCCGCCGGGTTGTTGGTCTGGTGGGAGCGGCGGCTGCTTGGATTCTGGCAAGACCGCTTGGGACCCAATCGGTTGGGGCCCTTCGGCGTGCTGCAAATCGTCGCCGACGTCATCAAGCTGTTCACCAAGGACGACTGGGTGCCGCCGTTCGCCGACCGGGTGGTGTTCACGCTGGCGCCAGCCGCCATCGCCGCCGGCATGCTGATGGGCTTCGTGGTGGTGCCCTTCGGTCCGGGGCTCGCGGTAATCGACCTGAACATCGGGGTGCTGTTCTTCCTGGCCATGACCGCGGTGACCGTCTATGGGGTGCTGCTCGGCGGGTTGGCCAGCAACAACAAGTACTCCCTGCTCGGCGGCTTGCGCACCGGGGCGCAGATGGTCACCTACGAAGTGTTCATGGGGCTGTCGATCATGGGCGTGGTGCTGCTGAGCGGCTCGTTCAGCCTGAACGACATCGTGCGCGCCCAGGAAGGGATGTGGTTCGTCTTTCCCCAGGCGCTCGGCTTCATCGTCTTCTTCATCGCCGGGTTGGCGGAGACCCATCGCCTGCCGTTCGACTTGCCGGAGGCGGAGCACGAGCTGGCCGCCGGTTTCCATACCGAGTACTCGTCCATGAAGTTCGGCCTCATCATGGTGGGGGAGTACATCGGCGTGATTCTCTCCTCCGCCATGATCGTGACACTGTTCTTCGGCGGCTGGCTGGGGCCGGATTTCCTTCCCCCCATCGTTTGGTTCACGCTCAAGACGGCGTTCTTTGTCTGCAGTTTCATCCTGCTGCGGGCGGCCATACCGCGGCCGCGCTACGACCAGCTCATGTCCTTGGGCTGGAAGGTGCTGCTGCCCATCACCTTGGTCAATCTGCTGGCCACCGGCGCCATTGCGCTGCTGCAGCAGGGAGCCTAGCGCACCATGTGGAGCCAACTCAGAACGCTGTGGACGGTGCTTCAGCACACTTTCTCGCGCAACGAGACCGTGCAGTATCCCGAGGAGATGCCCTATCTGGCGCCGCGCTACCGGGGGCGCATCGTGCTCACCCGGGATCCGGACGGGGAGGAGCGCTGCGTGGCCTGCAACCTGTGCGCCGTGGCCTGTCCGGTGGACTGCATCGCGCTGCAGAAGACGCAAGCCGAGGACGGCCGCTGGTATCCCGACTTCTTCCGCATCAACTTCTCGCGCTGCATCATGTGCGGCATGTGCGAGGAGGCTTGCCCGACTTACGCCATCCAGCTCACGCCGGACTTCGAGTTGGCCGAGTACAACCGCGACAACATGGTCTATGAAAAGGAGCACTTGCTGATCGACGGCGTTGGCAAGTACCCGGACTACTCCTTCTGGCAGGTGGCCGGCAAGACCATCAACGGCAAGGACAAGGGCGAGGCGCAAAAGGAGTCGCCGCCGCTGGATGTGCGTGAGCTGCTGCCGTGAGCCTTGAAATCGCCCTGTTCTACTTGGCGGCGCTGGTGTCGCTGTCGGCGACGGTCCTGACCGTGACCCGCACCAACGCCTCCCATGCGCTGATCTACCTCATCATCTCACTGCTGGCGGTGGCGCTGATCTTCTTTCTGCTCGGTGCGCCCTTCGCAGCCGCCTTGGAAATCGTCATCTACGCGGGCGCCATCATGGTGCTGTTCCTGTTCGTGGTGATGATGTTGAACCTGGGCCGGGGTTCCGTGGAGCAGGAGCGGCGCTGGCTGACACCCAAAATGTGGATTGGCCCCGGCATCCTCGCCGCCGTGCTGCTGGTGGAGCTGCTTTACCTGATCGTCGGCACCGAAGTCATGACGCCGGGCATCGGCGTATCGCCCAAGGAGGTCGGCATCAAGTTGTTCGGACCCTATCTGCTCGCCGTTGAACTGGCATCCATTTTGCTGCTCGCCGCGCTGGTGGGGGCCTTCCACCTCGGCAGGCGCTACATGCGGGCGCGGCGGGAGGAAATCGAATGACCGCGGTCAGCGTGCCCATCGAACATGTGCTGGTGCTCGCGGCGGCGCTGTTCACCATCGGCTTGGTGGGCGTGCTCGTGCGGCGCAACGTCATCTTCCTGCTCATGTCGCTGGAAATCATGATGAACGCCTGCGGGCTGGCGTTCATCGCTGCCGGCGCCCGCTGGGCCGAAGCCGACGGGCAGATCATGTACATGCTGATTTTGGCTCTGGCCGCCGCCGAAGTGGCCGTGGGGCTGGGCCTCGTGCTGCAACTGCAGCGTCGCTTCAACAACCTGGACATCGACGCGGCCAGCGAGTTGGCAGGGTAGGGCGATGGACGGATTGTGGTTGATTCCAGCGCTGCCCCTAGCCGGGTTTTTTATCCTGTTCCTCACCGAGGGCCGGCTGCCGAATCGGGCGGTGGCGCTGATCGGCGCCGGTTCCGTGGGGCTGTCGGCGCTCGTGGCGCTGTTCGCCGGCCTCGACTTCCTTGAGCACGGCGGCGTTCCCCAAGCTGAACATCTCTGGACCTGGATGGCGGCGGGCCCCTTCGAGGTGGCGGTCGGCCTGTATCTGGATGGCCTGTCCCTGGTCATGGTCGGCGTCATCACCGGGGTGGGCTTTCTGATTCACCTTTACGCCACTGGCTACATGGCGGATGAGGACGGCTACAGCCGCTTTTTCGCCTACATGAACCTGTTCGTCTTCGCCATGCTGATGCTGGTGCTGGGCGACAACCTGCTGACGCTGTTCCTGGGCTGGGAAGGGGTGGGGCTTTGCAGCTACTTGCTGATCGGCTTCTTCCACCAGGACTCCGCCAACGGCTATGCCGCCCGCAAGGCCTTTGTGGTGACCCGGGTGGGCGACACCTTCATGGCCGTCGGCCTGTTCCTGCTGTTCCGGGAACTGGGCACCCTGGACATCCAAGCGGCCATGGGCGCTGCAACCCTGGCCTGGCCGGACGGCTCCACGCTGTGCACCGTCATCGCCCTGCTGCTGCTCGGCGGCGCGGTGGGCAAGTCCGCCCAGGTGCCGCTGCAAACCTGGCTGCCGGACGCCATGGCCGGCCCCACCCCGGTGAGTGCGCTGATCCACGCTGCCACCATGGTCACCGCCGGGGTTTACCTGATCGCCCGCACCCATGATCTCTTCCTGCTCTCGCCGGATGCCCAGTTCGCCGTCGCCGCGGTCGGCTTGGCGACCCTGTTCATCGCCTCCTTCACGGCGCTGACCCAACGCGACATCAAGCGCATTCTGGCCTATTCCACAATGAGCCAGATCGGCTACATGTTTTTCGCGCTGGGGGTGGGTGCTTGGTCGGCGGCAATCTTCCACCTGATGACCCACGCCTTCTTCAAGGCGCTGCTCTTCCTATCCGCAGGCTCGGTCATTCTGGCGCTGCACCACGAACAGGACATCTTCAAGATGGGCGGCCTGTGGCGGCGCCTGCCGGTGCCTTTCTGGTGCATGGTGATTGGCTCGGCGGCCTTGGCGGCGCTGCCGCTTACCTCCGGTTTCTACAGCAAGGACATCATTCTCCTGACCAGCTTCGACTACGGCGGGGTGGGTCCCTGGTTCTGGGGCTTGGCGGCGTTGGCGGCCTTCATGACCTCGCTCTACACGTCCCGGATGAT
>JAQAJJ010000093.1:606-9479 GCA_028278675.1 Candidatus Azophilus lithoversatilis | reverse complement strand
CTTGCAGTTCACTTGGCGCCGCGGCTTCAAGAATCTTACGGCAACTCGCGTAAGCTGCTAAGATCCAAAACATCGCCTCACGGGGATCTCCCCGGCTGACCAACTCGCGACTCGCATCGATTGCAATTGGTCGCGCAACACCTGAAATGTCAGTGCTAATGAAGAATTCAGTCTAAGCTATTGCCTGGGCTTTGTCGAACGCAATCTCTAATGAATCCACGAAACCGGATACCTAGGGTGGATTCAGATGCTGGAAGCGCACCAACTCTAGAAGCGGTTCATACTCCGCCATCATGTCAAACTCCGCCAGCATCTCTCGAACCCTTAAGTACCTAAGCCTTACAGTGGGGTTTCGTAATCCAGCGACCAGCAAGAGGTGAGTGGTTACACCAATAGGAAACAGCCACTGAGCAGTTTGATCAGCAATTCCCGAAACTTCGGACAGGCTCTCGAGTCCCTTGACAATTTTGTCTTTTGCGCTCTCACATCTATGCTCAACCCACTCTTTCCTATAGAAGCACTCTTCGACTTTCTCTTGGAGTGCTCTTAACCTACCTGTAGGGTCATGCACTATGTTGTCCGTGTTCAATCCTCCTGCGAGGTGGTAGGAAGACAGTGCCGACTCAGTGGGAAAAAGTTGCGATTCTCTAATGTTTGTAACATCCAATATCACCCCTTTGTATGCGAATTTGCCCACTTTTGAGCCATAGTAGTCATCCGTGTGCACCAGGTTGATATCTACATCGGAACCAAGGGGAACCTTTTCACCGCCATTAAGTCTTGAGACAGATCCGGTGAGATAACTACCCATGTATCCATTCATGAGGCTACCGTGGTTTTGAATCCACTCTTCGGCATAAAGCCGCGCATCACTGGCTATCACAGACATTCGTCCTGCCCTAAACTCAACTTCAAGCTCTAACTCGGATGTTGTACGAGTGTAGTTGAAGATGTGCCGCTCGGATCACAGCCCCAGGATAGTTGCCAGCCATGATTTCGCCAAGCGTGTCCCGAATCCGCTGAAATGCCTGCCAGCAACACCGTGCGGCGAGTGCATCTTGGCTCGGGCCGGCCGCATCGCAATTGTCGGGATCCCGTGTGCCGGTACGCACCTGATCGATGAGCTGCGGCGTCACCCGATAGCCTTCGATGGACAGCGAGTGGTAGGCGTCGCTCCTGTAAGCCTCATCGACGAGGCGAATGTAGTTTTTCGGATCCTCGGGTGGGCCGGGTGCTTTGGGGAATGTTTCGGTGACGGGCTCCCGGCAACGCTTCCACATGGCCCGTAGGCGCTCCGCTATGGGTGCGCCGCCCCGGTTCGCCGCGCCAAACCGTTGCGCTGCACCAAATGGGTCGCTCTCACGCACGTCATAGCCGACGGCTTTCATGGTGGAGCCAATCTCGTCGGCCATGTCGGCGCGACCGATGTGCCGAAAGGCTCCGGCGAGCCGGCTGGCGATGGCGGAGTGGCCACCGTCAAGGAGGCATCTCAGCACATCGGAGGCATCGCGAACCCCGGACAGGACAACCTGCGCCTCAATCGGGTAGCGCGCATAGAAGGCTTCAGAAGCCTTGGTCAGTGCCGCTTCCGGGGTGAACAACCGTAGCCCTTCGCGTTCAATGAGATCGACCGCAGGCGGCAGCCGCTTCTGCGCCAGGTCATAGAGTGAGGTGCCGAAGGCAGTTCGACCTTGTTGTTGGTGCCCTTGCGGCTATCTACAAGTGAATTGTGAAGTGGAAGTGCAAGTTTTTCGTGACGTGCAAACACAAGTCAATGATGATGCGTCGTTACAAGTAAGTCGTGTCGCCGCCCGGACATGCGGGTCGAGCCCCTTGTTGCCCCAAGCTGGAGGGATCGGGTGGCTTGGGGCGGAGTGCGTGGGAGCTCAACCAAAAGCGTACGCAGGCCGCTCCGCCTTGCTGATCCGGCCGGGAAAGCCCTTGAAGTGCGGGACGCCTTGCTCGCGGTCCAGGTATTCGTCGTCATCTGAACAGAGCACGGCGTCACTTGAAATGAACGCGCCGGCGAGGCCCTCCTGGCCCCGGAGTTCCGGGTACCACCAGCCGTGGGGCACGCGCATGTGGCCCTCCTTCATGCTCGGCTGCACGGACAGCTCGGCGGTGACCTGGCCGGTTGCGGTTTCCAGCCGCACCCAGTCTCCGTCCTTGAGCGCTTCGCGCCTGGCGTCTTCGGGATGCAGGAAGATCTTGGGGATTGGGGAGCGTTGGCGGAGCACCTCGATGTTGCGCTGGCCGGTCTGGAAGAACGCATCCTCCCGCACGCCGGTGAACACCAAGTAGGGGTACTCTTCATTGGGCGCTGGGCCTTCCCGGTAGTAGGGCAGCGGGTCGAAGCCCAAGTCGTCCAGGACGCTGGAATGGAGCTCCACCTTGCCGCTCGGCGTCGCGAAGCCGGTTTTTCGGTACTTGTGGAATTCCGGCGGCGGCATTTCCATGTAGCCCGATTGCTCAAACTCGGCGAAGGTCCGGCCTGAGCGGGACAGCCGGTAGTCGAGCATGTCCTGCAGGGTCGCCCAAGGGAACTCGTTGCCGAAGCCGAAGCGGACCGCCAGGTCGCGCCAAAACTGGAAGGTGCTGGATGCTTGGGCCGGCGCATCGACCACCTTTTGGGACAAAGCCAATCGGGTGGTCCAACTCCAGCTGTCGGCGACGTGATTGCGCTCGGTGAACACATCCCCCGGCAGCACGTAGTCGGCCAGCATGGCGGTGGGCGTCATGAACAGTTCGTGGGCGACGATCAGCTCCTGGTTCTTGAGCGCTTGATGGATCAGGTGCTGGTTGGCATAGCTTAGGAGGGTGTTGTTTCCCAACGTGATGAAAGCTTTGACCGGGTAGGGCTCCCCGGTTGCCATCGCCCGAAACACATGGGTGGGGTTGGCCATCTGGCAGCCCATCACGATGTCCGCATAGGGGTAGCCCCAGACATTTTCCGTGGGACCTTTGAGCATTTCCGCGACCCGGTAGGTGAAGGCCGGATGGTCGTCGTAGCCGAGTTGCTTGGCCTTCTGCTCTTCGGCCAAGGCCTCGTGCAGGCCGATTTCCGACTCCGGGATGTAGTCCGGATTGAATCCGCCAAGGGTTTCGCCGCCTACGGCATCGAGGTTGCCAGTGACCGCCCGCAGGATCGAGTGCAGGCGGATGGCCGAAGTCGATGAAATCTGCTGGTCGGTAATCGGCGTCCAGGGAATCACCGCGCCTTCGGCGCTCGCGTAAAGGCGGGCAGCCTCGGCGATCAATTCGCGGTTGACGCCGGTGATGGCTTCGGCGCGCTCCAGCGGGTACTCGTTGACCCGCTCGCGCAGCTCGTCGAATCCAACGCAATGGTCCCTGACGAAGTCCTTATCGTAAAGGCCTTCATCGAAGATGACCTTCAGCCAGCCGAGGCACATGGCGGCATCCGTGCCCGCCCTGAGACGCAGATGCAGGTCGGCGGTCTCCGCCTGGTCGGACACGCGCGGATCCAGCACGATCAGCTTGGCACCCTGTTGCCGCGCCGCGTTGATGGCGTTGTAGATCGGCGTCCAGGAGTGCTTGCGGGGATTGTGGCCGAACAGCACGATGCATTTGGTGTTGGCGTAGTCCGGCATTGGGAACCAGCCGTAGGTCAGCCGGTTGACGGCCGCCGTGTTGCCCGCGCACAGGGCGACGCCGCTGATCCAGTTGGGCGAGCCCAGCAAGTTCATGAAGCGCCGGTCGGTGGCGTGGGTGGATTGGGTGTTCCAGCCTGAAGTGGACACCGCCAGCGACTCGGGACCGTGTTGGTCCACCACCTGCTTCAGCCGCGCCGCGATCTCGTCCATTGCCTGCTCGTAGGGAATCTCCTCCCAGCGGTCCTGCCCCCGCTCGCCGACCCGCTTGAGGGGCACTCGAATCCGATCTTCATGATTGTGAATGTGCGGCGCGGCGACCCCTTTGAAGCAGATGTTCCGGGCCAGCATGGGGTTGTCGTGGGCCAGCACCCGGCGCACCTTGCCGCCCTCGGCTTCGGTGCGTAGCTGACAGCCGATGTCGCAGATGGTGCATATGGAATATTTGGTTGTTGTGGACATGGGGTGCGCCTTGAGTTGAGTGGGTCGAGGGCCTTGATGTTAGCGCAGTTCTGGACTTGGCGGGAGCGCTGCAAGCGGCAGGTGGGATGCTGCCCTCAGGTTGAAACAACCCGCGATCTATCTGGCAGAATAGGGCTCCATCATTCGAGGCGAAGGAGGATGATCATGTCCGAGCAAGCGGAAATCCACAACATAAACGCCTACCCGGAGCAGCGTACGCGCGGGTCGCTTCTGGAGGGCTATCGCTACACCTCACGGGCGTTCTTCGAGAAGGAGCAGGAGCGCATGTGGACCAACGTCTGGCTGCTGCTGGGCCGCGAATCCGAGCTGCCCAATCCCGGCGATTGGCAGATGGAGCCGGTGGGCGCCGAGGAGATCGTCATGGTCCGCCAGAAGGATGGCGGGGTGAAGGCGTTCTACAACGTCTGCCAACATCGCGGCAACCCCTTGGTGGAGGACGACAAGGGCAGCGTCAAGCGTTTCGTCTGCAAGTACCACAGTTGGGCCTACATGCCCGACGGCGAGCTCAACTTCGCGACCGACAAGGACGACTTCCCGGAAGGCAACCCCTGCGGCAAGGTGCGGCTAGCGGAGTTGCGCTGCGAGACCTTCGCCGG
This sequence comes from Candidatus Azophilus lithoversatilis, assembly GCA_028278675.1. GTDB lineage: Bacteria > Pseudomonadota > Gammaproteobacteria > Pseudomonadales > Azotimanducaceae > Azophilus > Azophilus lithoversatilis. The sequence goes on along the minus strand of JAQAJJ010000093.1, from coordinate 4,792 downwards.
CTTCATCTGGGTCAACATGGACCCGAAGTGCATGACCTTGAAGGAATACTTGGGACCGATCTGGGACGAGTGGCAACTGCGCGACATTCACACCTGGCGGCGCACCATGGCCAACAGCATGTGGCTGCCGTGCAACTGGAAGGTGGTGCTGGACAATTTCAACGAGTCCTATCATGTGCCCACCGTCCACATGGGCGCCACCACCGAAACCAACCGCAAGGAAATTCGCGGCCACATCAACACCTACTTCAAGGAGACCCGCTTCGACCTCTCTGACGAGGGGCACAACCGGATGATCATGGAGGGCGGCTATGGCGTCGGATCAACCGACAAAGCCGGCAACATCCTGGAGCCGTTGGCCAGCCAGATGCGCTATTGGGACATCGACCCTGAGCGGTTCAAGGGCAAGCCGGAAGGCACCCGCGAGGCCCTGCAGGAGGCCAAGCGCCGGCTGGGGGCAGGCCGCGGCTTCACCCACTACGACAAGGTTCCCGATGCCCAGTTGACGGATGCCTTCCACTACACGCTGTTCCCCAACTTCGCGGTGTCGTTGTGGTCGGATGGCTTCCACTTCCTGCGGGCGCGCCCGCATCCAGACGATCCACAGCAGTGCCTGTTCGACAACTGGTGGTACGCCAGCCCCGCTTCGTTGGAGGCGGGCACTGAGCGCAATCACGGCGGCCAGGACGAAGTGGAGCGGACCCTGCTCGAATTCGGCGCCGGCGTGTCCATCGGCCCCGGCATCGAGGACGACGTGCGGGTGTTCGTCACCCAGCAGCGCGGCTTTCGCTCACGCGGCTTCAAGGGTGTGTATCTGGCCAAGCAGGAATCGCGGATTCGCCGCTACCATGAACTGATCGACGACTACATCGAGGGGCGGATGCCGAAGTAAGTGGCATATGACCGTCCGCGTGAGACAGGAGGTGCTGATGGCCGACCTGCCAAACACCTGCCAGTTTGGGCGAAGTGGACTTCGGTGGCGATCGTTTTGGTTACCACCCTCGTCGTGCCCCTGGCGCTGTTCGAGGGTCAATCCAATGCGCTGATCGAGGGCCTGATTGACTGGACCGATCAGCGCCCGGTGATCACGGCGTTGGTGTTGATCGTGGCGCTCACTTCGGATGTGTTGTTTCCGGTGCCGAATGGGGTGATCAACACTGCCGCCGGTTCGCTGTTCGGGTGGACGCTGGGGGCGGTGGTCATTTGGATTGGCTTAAGCCTCGGCTGCCTGCTCGGCTACGGCGTGGGCCGGGCCGCAGCCCGGCCTTTGGCGCGGCGGGCCATTGGCGAGCGGGATCTCGCCGCCGCCCAGAAAGCGGCCGAGCGCCTAGGCGCGGTGGCCTTGGTCGTGACCCGAACGGTGCCGATGGTCGGCGACATCGCCACCATCGCCGCCGGCATCACGGTCTATCCCTTGGGCCGCTATCTGCTCGTCACCGCCTTGGCCAACGCGGGGGTGGCGGTCGTTTTCGCCGGAATCGGCTCGGCGGCCACAGACCTGCAATCGCCTTGGCTGGCGCTCTTGGGTGCGGTCGCGCTGCCGATGGCCGCTTGGTTGGGCTACCGCGCCGTTCAGGCTTGGCGGTCGGTCAGCGGTTAGGCCTGAGCGGATTCCGCTTCGATGCGCAGATTGCGCCTCAGCGCCCGGCGTTCGTCGCCTTGCTGGCGCAGGATTTTGAGGTCGGCCGCGCGGATGGCCATGTAGTTGTCCCGCCAGCTCTCGTCACCGCCCCAACGGTAGGGCAGGCGGGCCGTGGTGCGCGGCTCGGTGGCAGTCTCGAACAATGCCATCGCGGACGCGACCACCTGCCCCTGCATAGCCCCATCCCAAGGCCGGCCGCAGGGGTTGCCGAGCGGAAAGTCAGCAAAGGCGAAGCGCGGCACCCCGCAGTGCTCCACGATGTCGAGGGCGGAGCCGAGAATGACGGTGGCGATGCCGTCTGCCTCGAGGCAGCGCGCGACCAGACTCACGGTCTGGTGGCAGACCGGTCATAGCGGAACCAGCAGGGCAATGTCGGCGCCGTCCTCCCGGCAGCGGCGGAGAATCTGCGGGGCGTCCTCGGCCCGGGTGCGGCGCTGGCTGTACTGCGTGGGCACGCAGTGGAACCGCTCGGCGAGCGCCCCTAAGCGGCCGTCGCCCACCATTGCCCGCAACGGCTCGAGGGGCAGAAAGGTCTCGCGGTCATCGAGATGGGTGGCCTTCTTGTCCCAAGCCAAGTCGTTGGCGAACAGCGGTGGCGCCGCCGCTGTGCAAGCGGAGGCAACGGCGCGCGGGTCCGTGGCCTTGCGGTCGTGGAGGGCCGAAGTGGTGATGATGGCGAGAGTCGATTCCGCCAGCGGCTTGGCCGGCTTGGCGAAGGGCACCTGGTCAAAATGCGCCCAGACATAGGGCTTGGCATAGCCTTGCGCCTCGTAGTAGCGCTTGGTGCGCACCATGTAGGCGACCGGCGGATGGGCGGTGGACATGGACGATTCGGGCCTGATGCGTCGCGAACTGTGCGCTGATGGTACACAAACCGCCCCTTTTGCGCTGGAATCCTTGCCGCAGCCCCGGCTTTCTTCCATGGAACAAATGGAGACAGCCCAGCGACTGGCCGGTTGTTCCTTCGGCGTCAGCGGGGTGCCGTTCTGGGGCAAAAATGGAGACAGCCCAGCGACTGGCCGGTTGTTCCTTCGGCGTCGGCGGCGTGCCGTTCTGGGGCAAGCTAAGGGCTTCCATGGAACAAATGGAGACGGCCCATCGGCTGGCGGGTTGTTCCTTCGGCGTCAGCGGGGTGCCGTTCTGGGGCAAGCTAAGGGCTTCCATGAAGTTACTTCGATTCCAGACGACGTTGGGTCGCCAGAGCGTCAAGAAGAACGCACCAGAAGCGCTTCGCTCGCCCGCCGAGCGATCGCTTCGACCGTCTCACCAATGCCCATCTCTGAAGTGTCCAGCCAGAGTCCCAGCCCTTGCATTTGCGTGCGCAGCTCCTCGTCAAGATGGGAGAACCTCGCGGCGACATGCTTTTCTGGCCGCCGCCTGTCTCGTTCCAGCGCAACGTCCACGGACGGAGCCAACACCACCAGACGTAGCGGCCAATCTGAGAGGGCTGTCCGGTATCGCTTCAATTGCAGTCGAAGAATCACGTCGTCAACCACCGGGGTGAACCGTCTGCGCCTGAAGGAGTCCGCGAGCAGAGCCGCGTTTTGTGCGCCGAGCTCCAACTGCGCTTCGGATCCGGCCAAGGGTTCTTGGCCCGGAGCCAGATACCCGCCCACAACCATTTCCCGCAGGAGGTCAACCTCTATGTGCGCGGATCGAGGGATTCGATCGGCAAGCGCCCTCGAAACCGAGGTCTTCCCCGAACCGGGGATGCCGCTGATCAGCCAAATGTCTTCTGCCATGGGCGGAGCGCCAAGACCTTCGCCCGGTCAGGCAGCGGGTTCCCCGGTGCGGTCGATGTCGCGCGCATCGAGCGCATCCTCCACCACGCAGAAACCCCGCTCCTTGAACTGTTGCCCGACCGTCAAGCCCGTTGCAGCCGCGCTATCCACGCTCCAGCCGAAATACCGCGGCGCTGTCGCCGCCCCCCGCATCTTTGCGGAAGCCCGCGACGATCTCCGGGTAGTCGGGCTCGTACTTGTCCAGCCAGGCGCTGAGGACTGCTTCCGGGTCTTCCGACACTGCGACCGCATTCAACGCGAAGGTGCTGTCGCCAAGCCGCAGTTCCACTGGCGAAACCGCGCCGATCTTCCGCACCCAGCCGCTGGTCCTATCGCCCACGACGTAAAGGTCTCCGGCCGATTCGACGATCCAGATAATCACCACGCGCGGCAGACCGCCGGGCACCTTGAGTTTGACTTCATGCACCGAAGAGGTGTCTGGCCAGGTTTCGGGGGGTTGCGCTTGCGAGCCGCCGATGAAGAACCCGGGCATCGGACCGATCGGCGCAACGACCGCCACCACAAGGACCAAGGCGATCAGCAGGGCACCCAGCACTTTCAGAATCTTCACGCTTCCCTTGGGAACTCCGTTGTGAACCAGCGTCCGCAATTAATCAAAATAGCGGCTGTGCTGTCAACTGCAGTACGAAAAGCGGCCCACCTCAAGATGGGCTGGCTGCCAAATGTTCGGGCTCAGAAACATTTCGGAACTTCCTTCCCGGGGTTTAGGCCCATGAACTGACTGGATGGGGAGGGTGGCGCC
>JAQAJJ010000093.1:0-333 GCA_028278675.1 Candidatus Azophilus lithoversatilis | reverse complement strand
AGGCCTTCCGGCGCGGCGGCGTCCCGGCGCTCAAGCCCAGAAGCACCCGGCCCCGAACCGTCCGCCGGCGGCGCTGGACGGACCCGGACGCACAGGCCGTGCTCAAGCTGCGCGACCAGTACCCCTTCATGGGCAAGCTCCGCCTCAAGGCCATGCTCGACCGAACCGGCGTCCGACTGTCCGTCTCCACCGTCGGGCGCATCCTCGGCAAGGCCGTCGCGGACGGCCGGGTCCGGCCCGCCTCCTTCTGCGAGGGCCGGATCAAGCCCAAGCGCCGCCGAACCTTCGACGGCGCCTGGGCGCAGCGCTGGACCTACGGCGACAGGGCCCAGG
>JAQAJJ010000092.1 GCA_028278675.1 Candidatus Azophilus lithoversatilis | reverse complement strand
TCTTCTGCTGCCAATCTGCAATTCCGACGCATTTTGCCAACCAAGGGCGCAAACCATGGGGGCTTTGTTTCCAAGCGGCCGGGTTTTCGGATAGCCTTCGCTCTCCTTGCCGATTGGAGGGCCGCGATGCGGCTCTGGTGCTTGGCCTTGGTGGTGGCGATTGGCGCACTGGGTTGCGAGGCCCCTCCGTCCTCAGCACCCTATGAACGGGCCACCGAAATTGCGGAGTTCATGGAATGGCTGCTTGAACCGGCTGCGGATGTGATCTGGGACTCCGCAGGCCAGATCGACACGGAGGCGGGCGTTCAGGATTTGGCGCCGACCACCGAGGAAGGTTGGAACCAGGTGCGCAACCAGGCAGCGCTGATTTCGGAACTGGGCAATCTGCTGATGATGCCCCATTTCGCTCAGGGCCGGCCGGACTGGACGGAGATTTCCCGGGGCCTGGTTCGGGCGGGTGCCCGCGTCCAGCGAGCCGCCGAAGCGCGCGATGCGGAGGTCTTGTTCGAGGAAGGCGGCCTCCTCTACCAAGTGTGCGTCTCCTGCCATCAGATCTATTGGCGGGACGCTCCGGTTCGATGACGTCAGCCAAAGGTTCTTTCCTGCGAGGGTCGGCCACCCCTCGCGCTCCCCAAGCTGAGGGCTCGGTGCGCCGCATCGGGCTGCAGGTGGCGAGTGCCTTGCTGGCGGCTTTGCTGATCCTGGTGGCCATCGTTCTGCCAGTCGAATACAACCTGGACCCGTTGGGCTCCGGGCGACTTTTGAAGCTGGTTTATCTGGGCGAGGACCAGGACGATCCGGTGCTGCGCGAGACGGTCGCCTACCGGGTGGATCGCGTGGAGTTTGAACTCAGTCCGTTCGAATCCGTGGAGTACAAGTACGGTCTCGCCAAGGACCAGGCGCTGGTCTTCGCTTGGCAGGCCACGGGCGAAGTGGTCTCGGATCTGCATAGCGAGCCGGCCATCGGCCCGCCAGGCTATGCCGAGAGCTTCGACCAAGTGCGCGCAACCAACGCCTCCGGCGCCTATATCGCACCCTTCACTGGCCTGCACGGTTGGTTCTGGGAAAACCGCGGGGAGGCCAACGCCACGGTTCGCTTGGAGACTGCGGGCTACTACGACCGCGCCGTCGAGTATCGCGGTGGTGCTCAGTTTGAAACTGCTGAGTTCCCTCCTTAGCAGGCGTTCCTGGACGAAACGCCCGCGGGTTTAAGGGCTTGGCAGCTCCGATGCCGAGAGTACCAGCAGCAGATTGCCGGCCATGTGGTTGTAGATGCCGTAGCCGGAACTCAGCGCCAGTTCGCCGTGGTGGATGATCGGGCCGGCGGCGCCGCCGAAGGAGCCGCCGTGGGTGGCTTCGCCAGTGGTGGTGGTGAACTCCCCGGTGGTGTCGATTTCCCAGAGCACTGAGCCGGTTTCGGCGTCGTGCACCCGCAGTATCCCGTCCATTGCCCCAGCGAACACTAGGTTGCCCGCCGCCGTTACGGCCTGCGAGATGCCCGGATGGCAGAAGTCGCGGCCGTTGCAGGCGTCGGGATTCAACGCCGACCAGAGAATTTCGCCGGTTCGGATGTCCAGGGCATGCAAGCCGGGACGCGCCGGGTCGGAATACTCGCGGCCGTCGGCCATGTCCGAGATGGGCACGAACAGGCGGTCGCCGAGCGCCGCCATGCCGAAATGCACCCCGCCCTGGATGCCGCCCCGTCCGACCCGGGTTTGCCATGCCAGGCTGCCGTCGTCGGGGTTGACGGCGTGGACGAGGCCGGACTTCTGGCCACCGATCACCACTTCCTGCCCGTCGCTGGCGGTCAAAAGCATGGTGGCCGCCCCGAAGTCGAAGTCCGGCCCGCCCTCGGGAGGGCAGCTATGGTCGTTTTCGGTGTCGCAGGCGACGTTCCAGACATCGTTGGCCGTGGCCTGAAACACCCAGTTCACGGTGCCGTCGTCGAGGTCCATTGCAAAGATGGCGTCGCTGGTCAGGGTGGCGGGGGAGGACATGTTCTCACCGGTGGCCACGTAGAGCTGATTGCGCTTCACATCGATGGCCGGGCTGTTCCAGATGACCGCACCGGATGGTCCCCGCATGTTGGTTTCGGCTCGGTTCTGGCTCTGCACCACCGCGGGTTCGTCGATGGTGTAGGTTTGCCAGAGCAGTTCGCCGGTAGCTGCCGCATAGGCTGCGACCGAGCCGCGGAAAGTGCAGCATTCGTAATAGGGGTCCAGCGCCAAGTTCACCTCCAGGCTCGACACCGGAGCGTAGAGAACGCCGTCGTGAAGGGAGGGCGTTCCGGTGATGGTGGCATTGGGGTGGTCGTCAGCCCGTTGGCGCCAAAGCTCCTCGCCAGTGGTGGCGTTGACGGCGTAAACGTGCCCGAGCAGGTCGCCGAAGAACGCCGCGGTCGTGGGTGCGCCTTGATCCGCCGCAAGGCGTCCGAAGACGATGCCGGTGCGCACTTCCGATGAGGCTTGGTAGGACCAATGTGCGCAGCCGCTCTCCTGGTCGAGGGCGTACACCTTCCCGCTGTGGGAGCCGACCAAGATGGCGCCGCCCACGAAGGTCGGCTGGGAGCGGACGCGGTTGGCGCTCGGAAAGCGGACCGCCATGCGGGGCTTGAGGTGGGGCAGTTGTTCCGCTGATAGTCCTGCCGCGGCCGCGGGGATGTGTCGGGCATTGGTCGCCTCCAAGCCCCAATTGATCACGTCCGGCGCTGTGCTGAAGTCCGGTTCTGACACGCCGTCTGCGCAGGCCGGCAGGTCGGTGGCGGCCACCGTTCCCATTGCGGTCCCAGCCAGAAACTCGGCGACCTGAACGCGCTCATCAGGGGTCAGGCCCGAGGCCTCCTCCTGCATGATGCCTTGTTCCAGGGACCGCAGGATGGCCTCCGGGGGCATCAGCCCGATCATGTCCCGATGCGGCGCCTTCTTCACCGCGCCTTCATGGCAGCTCGCGCAAGCCGCCTCATAGATGGGCCTGCCGGGCATGGCCTGCCGGGCGAGCAGGAGATCGAGGTTGGCCTGGGCCGTATTGTCCTTGTCCTCGCTGGTGGCGGCAGCGTTCGCTGAGCTTTCCGCCACCTCCCCAGAGGGCGCTTCGCCTGGTCCGCAGCCGCCAAGCACCACAATAGCCAACAACAGTGAAACGACGGCATTGAGTGTCGTGGATTGCATAGCTCTCGACTCGTGTCTATGGCGGGATGAGGAAGGCGTTTTGCGTAACTGAGGCCTGTTTCAAAGTGGTTCTCAGCGCACCTTCCGGCATGTCGCCGTGTTGGTTAGGAAACAGTCTGCGCCAACGGGGCAGGCACTTCAATGTGTTTGGCGCGCAGGTATTCGCCGAGCGACTTGGCCTGCTTGTCGATGCGGTGGTTGGACGCCGCGCCGGTGCCGAGCACGCCGCAAATGTGGAAGTTCAGCGCGCGCAGGTTGGGCAGCTCGTAGCGTTCCACTGCGTAGGCGGCCATGTCCGGCAGCAGGCGCTTGAACTCGGCTACCGTCAGGTACTCGTGCAGAAAGCTGTAGGCAGCGTCGCTGCGCGCCCAGACGCCGCAGTTGGCGTTGCCGCCCTTGTCCCCGGAGCGGGTGCCGAACAGCCGTCCGAAAGGCAGCTTGGTGGCCTCGCCAGTTGGGGCCGGGGCGATGTCGGCGGGCGGTTGCTGGTAGAAGATTTCCTCTAGACCCAAGCGTTGGGTGGGGAGCACTTCCGTGGTCTGGCCGGCGCAATGCACCCGCTCAGCGACCCATTCGCTGTCGATGAGGGCAGGCCAATGGATGGTGGCCCGCGCGCCGTTGAATCCGGCGCCGCCGCGGCCGGCGTTGCCTGGCACTGCGGCCAAGCCGAGTTCGATGACCTTGGCGTCGAACAGGCGTCCCACCTTCGCCGCATCCCGGGTGGTCACCGTTACGCGCAGGATGGCGTGGGCAGCCTCGTTGCAGTCGGGATCTTCGTGGTCGGTGCGAATGAGCTGAACGTCCACGTCGTCGAACTGCTCGCGTCCGCCGAGATTGTGCAGCATCTGATCGACGTGGAGTTCGGCCTTGCGTTCGATGTCGAGACCGGTTAGCAGCACCTCTGCGGTCTGCTTGTGCGGTCCCAAGGTGTTGAAGCAGACCTTGTGAGTTGGCGGCGGGCTGCTGCCGCGCACACCGCTGACGCGCACGCGGTCATCGCTGTCCTGCTCGACGGACATGGTTTCGAAGTGGGCGATGACATCGGGGTTCATGTAGGCCGGCGTGGATATTTCGTAGAGCAGTTGCGCGGTCACCGTGCCCACCGAGACCAGCCCGCCGGTGTTTGGGTGCTTGGTAACGGTGAAGCTGCCGTCCGCCTCGATCTCGGCGATGGGGTAGCCCATGTTGCGGAACGAGGGCACCTCCTCGAAGAACGAGTAGTTGCCGCCGCAGCATTGGGTGCCGCACTCGATGATGTGTCCGGCAGCCAAGGCCCCGGCCAAGGCGTCGTAGTCGTTGCGCCGCCAGTTGAACTTCCAGGCTGCCGGGCCGATGACCACCGCGGCGTCGGTCACCCGGGGACAAATCACGATGTCCGCGCCTTGGTCCAATGCCTCCTTAATGCCCCAGGCGCCGAAATACACGTTGGCGGTGAGCGCTTGCTGGTTGGAATTGGCCAAGGCGACCCCGGTGTCGAGATTGGTGAACGTCTGCCCCTTGGCTTGGAGCGCGTCAAGGTCGCCGAGCAGGTCGTCGCCGTCAATGTAGGCGACCTTCGCCTCAACCCCCAATTCGGCGAGCATCTTCTCCACTTCGTCGGCCATGCCCTTGGGATTGAGTCCACCGGCGTTGGAGACGATCTTGACGCCCCGCGCCATGCAATCGGCGGCCACCTCCCGCACCTGCTTGAGGAAGGTGCCGACGTAGCCCAAGTGCTCGCCCCGGGTGCGGCGCTGGTTGTGCAGGATGGACATGGTGAGTTCGGCCAGGTAGTCGCCGGTCAGCACGTCGATGGGGCCGCCGTCGATCAGTTCCCGGGCCGCAGCAAGCCGGTCGCCGTAGTACCCGCTGCAATTTCCAATGCGGATGATATCGTCCATGTTTCCCCTCCCGTTTCTCAACCTACACTGAGTTGCGCCAGCAACTCAAACGCGGGCTCGCCCGCGCAGTTGCGCCAGCAACTCAAACGCGGGCCTGCCCGCGCAGTTGCGCCAGCAACTCAAACGCGGGCCTGCCCGCGCAGTTGCGCCAGCAACTCGATCACCTCGCCGAAGGCGAGGCGTCGGCGACCCAACTTGGCTTGCGCTTCTCGCGGAACGCCGCCATCCCTTCGGCGGCTTCAGCGGAGCGGAACATGCGTCCGCTCCATTCGCCCGTGACCTCGAAGCCCTCCGCAACGGACAGTTCCGGCACCCGGCGCACCAGCTTCTTGCACTCGGTGACGGCGATGGGGCCGCCGAGGTTGATCATGTCCACTTCCTCCTGCACGGCACTTGCGAGTTGGACTTTCGGCACCGCCCGGTGCGCCAGGCCCATCGTTACTGCTTGGCTGCCGTTGAAGCGCTCGCCGGTGAGAAACAGCTTCATGCCGTGGTGGATGCCGAGCTTCGGCAAGCAGACCACGGAGATGACGGCCGGAATCACGCCGATGCGCACCTCGCTGAAGCTGCACTGCGCCTCCTCGGCGATGACCACGATGTCGGCGGCCCCGACCAAGCCCAAGCCCCCTGCGAACGCGGCGCCATTGATTGCCGCGATGACCGGTTTGGGGCTTTCAAGGATGGCGTTCATCACGTCGGTGTAGGACACGGCGCGTTGCCCGTCGACAATTTGGCCCGGCGGGCTCTTGAGATCCGCGCCGGCGCAGAAGGCCGGATCCGCGCCGGTGACGACGATGCTGCGCACCGCGTCATCGGCCAAGGCGCCTTGGATGTGGTCGTACAGCTCGTTGACCAGAACGGCCGAGAGCGCGTTGCGGTTTTCAGGCCGGTTCAGCGTGATCCAAGCGGCGCCTTGGCGCACCTCGTAGAGCGTGGCTTCAGTGCCGGCCATTTAGGAGGGCTCCCACCGATTGGGCGACGTGTTCAATGCCGGGCAAGCCCTAAGCCGCCATGATGGTGACGCCGCTTAGCCCCGGTGCGCCGTAAACATGGGTGTAGCCGGTCTTCGGACTGTTGGGCACTTGGCGCTCGCCCGCTTCGCCGCGCAATTGGAGGCAGATCTCATAGACTTGCCGCAGGCCGGAAGCGCCTACCGGCTCGCCGTTGGCGAGGCAGCCGCCATCGGTGTTGACGGGCAGCTTGCCGTCGATTTCCGTGTAGCCCTCGTGCAGCCATTTCTCCTGGTCGCCGTCGGCGCAGAAGCCGTTTTCGGCCATGTGCATGATCTCGGCGCCGGACTCGGTGTCCTGCAGTTGGGCGACATCGATATCCTCGGGGCCGATGCCCGCCATCTCGAAGGCTGCGGTGGAAGCCTGCACCGTCGGTGCTGGCGCCCGTTCGAGGGCCTGGGATTGTGAGAACACTTCGAAGGAGCCGAATTGCCGGGTCTTGACCGCCACGGCCTTCAGGAACACCGGATTGGAGGTGAACTGCTTCGCCTTGTCGGCGCGGCACAGGATCATGGCACAGCCGCCCTCCGCCGGGGAGCAGAACATGTACTTGCGCAACGGATGGCAGACCATCTGCGACTGGGCCACGTCGTCGTAGCTGAAGCCGTTGCGCCGCCAGGCGTTGGGGTTCTTGGCGCCGTTCCTGAAGTTCTTGACGGCGACGCGGATGAGCGTGTCCTCGCTGATGTCGTACTCGTGCATGTAGCGTTGGATCTTCATGCCAAAGAACTGGGGCGTCAGCGCCATGCCGATGTCACCGTACCACTTGCCGAGCCCGCTGGCCTCCGGGTTGACGGTGAAGGCACCCCGAGGGTGCTTGTCGAAGCCGACCGCCATGCCAATGTCGAACATGCCCGATTGGATGGCCATGTAGGCTGATTGCAGGGCGCTGCCGCCGGTGGCGCAGCCGTTGGAGACGTTAATGAACTGCAGGCCGGTAAGTCCGAGCTTGGAGACCATGGAGTCGGCATTGCCGGCCGCTGATGAGCCGCCGTAGGCGAATTCCATGTCGTTCCAGTCGAGGCCCACGTCCTTGAGCGCCTCCCGAGCCGCATGCACGCCCTGTTCGAGGCCAGTGACGCCCTCTGTGCGGCCGAAGGGATGAATGCCGATGCCGATGATTGCTACGTCCACTAGTGTGCTCCTTCAAGAGTTGGTCATGGGTCAGTCATGGATCAATGAAAAGGCTCCGTTGCTCAGCTCTCGTCGGCTGGCCGGAAGAAATAGGCGATGATGTCCTTGCCGTCACGCTCGATGAACTTTTCGACCACCAAGTCCATCTCCATGCCAATGCGCAGTTTGGCGATGTCCTCGGTTTGGATGCGGGTTTCGACGCGCACCTGATTCGGCAACTCCACATAGCCGACGCCAAAGGGCTTGAAGGTCTCCGGCGTCTCCGGGCCTTCGTAGGGCGGGCGATTGGGCAGGAAGCCCTGAATGGTCCAAGTCCACAGCTTGCCCTTGCGCTCGAGCTCAATGGCTTCGGTGTCCTCCCCGCAGCAGGCCGGGCAGCCGGACTGGGCCGGGAAAGTGACCACCCCGCAGTCGGCACACTTGCTGCCGAGCAGGCGCGGGTCATTGGACGGCCAAGTGAACAGCCCATCGGCGATTGGAATCTGGTCTGCGATGCTACGCATCAACTCCCCCAAAGTGGATTGCTGTCGAAAGTAGCTCTTTTACCTGATTCGGCACCGAACGGGAAGCCCTCGCACTGACGCTGCGCGTTTTGGGGAACAAAAGGAGAAATCCCATTGGCAAGCGGATTGTTCCTGCGGCGTCAATAGCGTGCCGCGCCGCTCGGGGAAACTGGAATTGTAAGCGTGGTGACTGGTCTTCACAGCCAACTTGCCGGAATGGTTGGTGGGGGCATGGATAGGTGTATCCTCTAGTGAATACGTCTTCTACACTACTCGGACTTCTGCGGAAGCCCGAATGCTGCGAACAGGAAAACCAACGAGGCGATGCCTCAGACCGACGAGAAGGCGCGCCGCCTTGGCGGCGCAATCGAGTTGCTCCGCAACTCGGTGGT
>JAQAJJ010000091.1 GCA_028278675.1 Candidatus Azophilus lithoversatilis | reverse complement strand
TGCCATACGCGCGATTCGGTCAACCTAAGTTGTTGAGATACAACAGTTTATTTTTTTCGTTGGTAAACTCGGGCTAGGGCTTTAAGACTCTCAACCTTCGGTCTTTGGGTTGCCATAGAGGATCTGGTCATGATCGGCAGCCGACCGACCGTCACTGGACCTGCCGACGGCATCGGCCTGATAGAGCGGGTCATCCTCGACGTTGCCAAGCGTCAGCGGACCGTCAATGGGAACGATGCGGAATGCAGGACGGCTGCGATAGAGCACCGTGAAGCCCTCGCCCTTTCCGACGCGCTCGACGATCTGGCCCAACTGACGCCGAAGCGTTTTGACATTGATGGTGGTCAGCATCGGGTTTCCCTTCGTTGCTAATTAGCAAGATCAACTTAAGGTGATCCACCGAACATGTCAATGACATATAGGCGCTGTCGCACGGTCGGTATTAACGCTGCCGCTTGAGGCGCAGCCTTCATTGGACGCCGTACTGGATGCGGATACTCGAAGCGCCGCCTTGATCCGTTGAACTCGGCGGGCGTGTCGATGTGCGTCAAGTCCGAAAGCCCAACTGTGCGGCTGTTGCGTTCTGTCTCTTGTCGAGCGTCATGAACGAAAGCTCGCCTGGTTCGGGAGCGACAAAGAGTGCTGTCGCTAGGCGCCACAGGTCCGCACCGCGCACATGGCCCGCTTCAAGAACTGCGGCGATCTCTGGCGACAACGGTCGATTTGGCAGGATCCATTCGGCCCGCGCGATGCGGTTCGCTTCAAAGCGGCGGCCTTCTGGGGAATAGACCGGCCGCAACTCCGCTTCGAGTAGATTGGAGGACAGGATGGCGGTGCAAGCGTTCAGGCGTAGCGCCATCGCCGGTGCTTGTGGCTCACCGAAAGCCACAGCGACCAAGGCCGAGGTGTCCGCGTATGCGACGGTCATTCACTGCCACTGCGCTCGGAGAGGAACCGGTCGAGCGCCCCCGGCGACGGCTCCCCGGGAGTGAGTTCCCTGCGAGGCTCCTTGGAGCGAATCAATATCCCCCGTCGCCTCAGGGCTTCGAGCCGCTCCGCAAAGGAACCGGGCTTTCGCGTGGGGCGGATTTCCGCCACCGGTTCTCCCCGGTAGGAGATCGTGATCGTTCTGCCTTCGCGCACCTGACGAATCACTTCGGAGAAGCGCGCTTTGGCCTCGTCAACGGAAAGCAGGTCAGTCACCGTGTCGCTCCTGCAAAGTTGGATAAGCCGATTAGCAGAAACCTAGTCTATCGGGTCAGACTACATTCGGCTGGCGCCGTTGTGTGAACAATGCGGATGTGATCCGCCGGTAAGAACGGCTGTATCGTCAGAGTGTCTCAGCCAGATTCACCGCTCGCACCCAGCTTCGATTCGGACCGTGAAACCACTTATCAAGTGGATTGCCTCCATGGACCACTATGGGCGGGCCGACCTGACGACGCCGTGCCCCGATCCACTGCCGCCATCCTTGCGATTGCAGTGCCTTCGCACCGGTAATGGTGGGTTACAATCCGGCTGCTCGATCGGGAGCTTGAGTTCGAATTGTTGGTAAGGGGCTCGATGCTGGATCCAGTTGCCATCCACGAAATCGCCGGGGCGGCGCTCCTCGGCGGCGCCATCATTCTCTTCGGCGCGTGTTACGCCCTGTTCTTGGCCCTCTCCCGCCTGCACGGCTCCGCCCTGTTCTCGCGCATCTCGCTCGCCTGCTACGTCGCGCTTGCGGTCAGCGTTGGGGGATTGACCGTGCTGCTTAATCTTTGGGGCTGGTGGCTGGCGCTGGTCTGCGCCCTGCTCGCCGGGTACTTCGTTGCGCCGCGGTTCATCTGGCGGCTGTCCGAAGCCGTGCACGGCAGCGCCTCGTCGTCGGACGTGGAGGGTCATGGTGGCTGACGAGGCGGAAGCGCCCCGCATGGAATGGTGGGCCAGCGAGGACTTCTGGCGAAAGTGCGCGATCTTTGTCACCGGCTTCATGGCCCTGGTGCTGGTGCTGCTGACCTTCCACACGCTCACCGTCATCGAGGCGGGGTCGGAAGCCGGGCGGGTGCCGGCCTACTCCGTCATCAATCACCGCATCGGCTACGAGTTCGACGACGAGCGCAACTTCGCCGTGCCCGTGATTGGGCCGCTGGCGCCCCTGTTCGGCGAGATGCTCAGCGAAGAGCAGGCGCGCCGCCTGGTTGATCACGGCAAGCTGACGGTGCAGGCGCGCAATTGCATGAACTGCCATACGCTGCTCGGCAACGGCGCCTACTACGCCCCGGACCTCACCAAGGCTTGGCTGGACCCGGGCTGGGGCAACGAAGCAGCGCGTGAAACACTGATGATGCGCTTCCTCGACGATCCGATCGCCAACGCCCGCACCTTCGGAACCGGGCGCCGGATGCCCGATCAGAACCTCACTGACGCCGAGCTGCGCGGCGTGGTTGCCTACCTCAAGTGGATGTCCGCCATCGACACCAACGGCTTCCCCCACGGCTTCACGCCGCTGCCCCAAGGGCCGCTGACCGGAGGCGGACAATGAGCTTCCATGGAACAAATGGAGACAGCCCAGCGGCGGGCTGGTTGTTCCTTCGGCGTCGGCGGCGTGCCGTTCTGGGGCGAGCTAAGGGCTTCCATGGAACAAATGGAGACAGCCCGGTGGCGGGCTGGTTGTTCCTTCGGCGTCGGCGGCGTGCCGTTCTGGGGCTAGCTAAGGGCTTCCATGGAACAAATGGAGACAGCCCGGCGGCTGGCGGGTTGTTCCTTCGGCGTCGGCGGCGCACCGTTCTGGGGCAAGCTAAGGGCTTCGGCCAATTCGACTTCGCCTCGCTGCGCATCGGCCAGAAGCTGGCGGTGCACTACTTCGTCGTCGCCATGGTGCTGTTCCTGGCGCAGATGCTGTTCGGGCTGCTGGCGGCCTGGCAGTTCCTCGCCCCGGAGTTCCTGTTCGGCGTGCTGGACTTCAACGTCAACCGCATGGTGCACATCAACGCCATGGTGGTGTGGATGCTTTACGGCTTCATCGGTTCCATCTACTGGCTGGTGGAGGACGAGGCCGGTGTGCCGCTGGTGGGGCCGCGCATTGCCAAGGCCGCCTTCTGGGTGCTGACGGTGGCGGTGACCATCGTGGTCGTCGTGTACCTGTTCGTGCAGAGCGGCCCCGGCGATGCCTGGACACTGTGGCTCATCAACGAAGGCCGGGAGTACATAGAGGCGCCCCGCTGGGCCGACATCGGCATCGTCGTGTGCATGCTGGCGGTCTTCTACAACGTGGCTGGCACCTTCCTGGCGGGACGTTGGAGCGGCATTTCCGGCGTGTTGGTGCTGGATCTGGTGGCGCTGGCGGGCCTTTACCTGGCGGGCATGTTCTATACGACCAACCTGCCCATGGACCAGTACTGGTGGTGGTGGGTGATCCACCTGTGGGTGGAGGCCACCTGGGAAGTGCTGGTCGGCTGCATCATGGCCTGGGGGCTGATCAAGACCCTCGGTGCCCGGCGCCGCATCGTCACCACCTGGCTCTACGTGGAAGTGGCGCTGATGTTCGGCTCGGGCATCCTGGGGCTTGGCCATCACTATTTCTGGATCGGCACGCCGGAGTACTGGCTGGGCGTCGGCGGCTTCTTCTCGGCGCTGGAGCCCATACCCCTGGTCGCGATGGTGGTGCATGCGGTTTACGATGCCGGGCGGCACGCCTTCCGGGCCAACAACCACCCGGCGCTCGCCTGGCTGATCGCGCACGCCTTCGGCAACTTCCTGGGGGCGGGCGTTTGGGGCTTCATGCAGACGCTGCCGCAGATCAACCTCTACACCCACGGCACGCAATGGTCGTCCTCCCACGGGCATCTGGCCTTCTTCGGCGCCTATGTCACCATCATCGTGACGATGATCTACATCGCCGTGCAGCGGCTCCGCGGCAATGTCTGGATGTCCGCCGGACTGCAAGGTGGATGGCGCTGGAAGTGGGCGCTCGGGCTCACCCATCTCGGCATGTTGGGCATGAGCGTCGCGCTGCTGATCGCCGGTTACGAGCAGTCGTTCGTGGAGCGGGCCATCGGCGGCTCCACTTGGCAGGCCTATTTCGAGGGCCAAACCCAACCCTGGTTCGTGGAGGCGATGTGGTGGCGCATGGCGTTCGGCGTGCTGATGACCTTCGGGGTGGTCCTGCTGCTGTGGGACTTTGCGCGGATCGGCGTGGGGGAGGAGCGCCCGATGAAGGTCGTCGAAGGCGTGGACGACGTGGAGGACGAAGGCGTCGGGCTGGTGGCAGTTTCTCGATGAGGAAGAAAAGCATGCAATACAGGGAGACGAATGGCTTCGAAGTGACGGCGGCTGGTGGTTTGCCGGGGAGCCGGTACCGGCATCGCGGCTGGAGGTGGGGGCCGTCCCTCGCCTTGGCGGCGGGTCTCATGACGACGGGCCTTGCCGGCCCCGCCATCGCCGAGTCCGCAGGGGATGCGGCGGCCGGCAAGGGGAAGGCGGGATTGTGCTCGGCCTGCCATGGGCCGGCGGGATTGTCCGTCAATCCGTTGTGGCCGAACATCGCCGGACAGCACCAAGCCTATCTTGCGGCCCAGATTCGCGCCTATCGGGATGGCGAGCGCGAGGAGATCACGATGCAGCCCTTCGTGCAGAACCTCACCGACCAGGACATTGAGGACTTGGCCGCTTGGTACGCGAGCCTCTCCCCCTGTCCCTGACCTCCTCGACAGCTAGGGCTGCGTAGCCCGAGCCGGGAAAGCGATTGAATGGCTGATCAGCTCACGCCCCAGGCGGCGTTCAACAAGGTCATTCACCTGATCAACTCGGGTCGGGTCAGTGCCGCCGCGGCCTTCTGCCGCGATGCCGTCGAGCAGGACCCGCAGGATGTCAACATGACGGCGCTGCTTGGCGCCGTACTTTTGAAGCTGCGCGAGTTCGACGCGGCCGAGGCCCATCTGCGGCGGGCCATCGAGCTGGCTCCAACCTTCGCCAAACCTCACGAAGACCTAGGTCGCCTGCTGGTGGAACAGGGTCGGCCGGAAGACGCCGTCGAGGTGTTGAGGACTGCCACCCGGCTGGATCCCAAGGCGGAAATGGCCTTCTTCACGCTGGGCCGGGCACTGTCGATGGCTGGCAATGGCGACCAGGCGGATGCCGCCTTCGAGGCTTCCTTCGCACTCAACCCCCAGCGCCGGAGGCTTGCCTTGGCGGCCGAGCACCACAAGGCTGGACGGCATGACCAGGCGAGCCGCCAGTATCGGGAGTTGCTGCTCGAATCGCCCAACGACGTGGATGCCATGCGCCTGCTGGCGGGCATTCTGGCTAGCCAATCCGATGTCGAGGAGGCGGAGGCGCTGCTCAGGAAGGCCGTTTCCTTGGCGCCGGATTATGCCTTGGCCTTCCTGGACTTGGGCCGGCTTTTTCAGGAGCAGCACCGTTACGCGGAGGCCATCGAGTGCTTTCAGCGCACCATCCGGCTGCAGCCGAACGCCGCCAAGCCGCGCCACCTGTTGGCATCGACCTTGGCGCCGGTGGGTCGAACCGAGGACGCTCTGGACACCTACCGCCAGGTCTTGGCATTGCAGCCCCGCCATGCCGGGGCTTGGTTGGGGCTCGGCCATACGCTCAAGACCGTCGGGCGGCAGCGGGAGGCCATCGAGGCCTACCGGGAGTGCATCCGGGTGCGGCCGGACAACGGCGAGACCTATTGGAGCCTCGCCAACCTGAAAACTTACCAGCTCACTGCCGACGACATGCAGGCGATGGAGTCGGCCTTGGCGCGGGCCGATGAGCTGACCGATCAATCCGCGGTCAACTTCCTGTTTGCGCTGGCCAAGGCGCATGAGGATGCGGGCGATTTCGATGCGGCCTGGGGATACTACCAGCGCGGCAACGCCAAGCAGCGGATGCTGGAGCACTATGATCCGGTGCAGACCGAAACGGCCAACGACGAGATCATCGAGACCTTTGGCGCCGCGTTCCTGCAAAGTGCTGCGGGCCAGGGCCACCCAGATGCGGCACCGATATTCGTCCTCGGGCTGCCCCGCTCCGGCTCCACCCTGATCGAGCAGATATTGGCCAGCCACAGCCAGGTTGAAGGCACCTCGGAGCTGCCCTACCTGGGTCGGGTGGCCACCTCCCTGAACCGCAACCGCGCCGATGGCGTCAATTACCCGCAGGCGGTGCGCGAGCTGCGGGCTGCCCATTTCAAGGCCCTGGGCGGTGACTACCTGCAGCGCGCCCAAGTGCATCGGCGCTCCGAGAAGCCCCGTTTTGTGGACAAGATGCCCAACAACTTCCCCTCGATCGGCTTTCTGCACCTGATTCTGTCCAACGCCA
Source organism: Candidatus Azophilus lithoversatilis (assembly GCA_028278675.1). GTDB lineage: Bacteria > Pseudomonadota > Gammaproteobacteria > Pseudomonadales > Azotimanducaceae > Azophilus > Azophilus lithoversatilis. Next base: position 28,268 of record JAQAJJ010000091.1, on the reverse strand, counting down.
AGATCATTGACGCCCGCCGCTACCCCTTGGACGCCACCTTGAGCTGCTACCGCCAACTGTTCGCCAAGGGCCAGACCTTCGTATACGACCTGATGGAGATTGGCGAGTACTTCCTTGAGTACCAGCGGTTGATGGACCACTGGCACAGCGTGCTGCCGGGTCGTGTCCTGACCGTGCAATATGAGGATTTGGTGACGGATTTCGATCGCCAGGTGCGCCGCCTGCTCGACTACTGCGAGCTGCCTTGGGAGGACGCCTGCGCCAACTTCCACAAAACGGATCGTCCGGTTCGCACCGCCAGCTCCGAACAGGTGCGCCAGCCGATCTACGCCAAGTCGATTCACTTCTGGCGCAACTACGAAGCGCACCTTGGCGAACTGATCGAAGTGCTGGAGCCGGCGCTGCCCCGCTACGCGCAATACGAGTCGATCAACCGCTGAAATGGGGCCGGGGGCGGGAGGCCTCGAAGCGAGGACATGACGAACCGACACGAACCTCCGGTTCGCGTTCGCGCCTTCGCGTTGTTGGGAGTGAGATGCTGCTTGCGCCGCTGCGGCTAACCGAGCTTGGCCTTCACCTTGGCGCTGACGGTCCCCATGTCCGCCCTGCCGGCGACTTCGCCCTTCAACCGCCCCATCACCTTGCCCATGTCCCGCATGCCGGCCGCGCCGGTGGCGGCGACCGCGGCGTTGATCAGGGCGTCCACCTCCGTCGCGCTGAGCGGCGTGGGCATGAACGAACGCACCACGTCGATTTCAAAGGCCTCCTGTTCGGCCAGGTCGGTGCGCCCCGCCGCCTCGAACTGGGTGCGGCTGTCGTTTCGCTGCTTGACCATGCGCGTCAGCACGGTGATGACGTCGGCATCCGACAGGGTCTTGCGCTCATCCACCTCCACCCGCTTGAGCTCCGCGCTGACTAGGCGCAGCGTGGCCACAAGGCGCTTGTCCCGAGCCTTCATGGCCGTGCGGGTGGCTGTCTGAATGCGGTCCGTGAGGTTGCTCATGCGCGAACCTCCGGTTCGCGTTGGAGTTTCGCATGAGCGAAACTCCTGCTCTAGTTTGAGGGATCCTTTGGCTCGAGGGCGTTCCGCCCTCGTCTAGTGCGTCTTCTCGAACCGCCGCGCTTCGCGCTGCAGCTTCTTCAGATGGCGCTTCACAGCGGCTGCCGCCTTGCGCTTGCGCATGGAGGTCGGCTTTTCATAAAACTCCCGGCGACGCACCTCGGATAGGATGCCCGCCTTTTCGCAGGAGCGCTTGAAGCGGCGCAGGGCGATACAGGGGCCTTGTCGAATTGCTCCATACCCAAAAAACGGGCCGCGATTTTAAAGTAAACCCCCAACGGGCCAAAATGCTAACCTGGGCCCATTACGGGGCCGCAGGTGGGTTTGGCGTTTCGCTGGCGCCAAACTCCGCGCTCGCCGAACATCGGGCAACCTAGCTGCTTCTGAACTCGTACAATACGCGCATGCTTGTGCTTGGCATTGAAACCTCCTGCGACGAGACCGGCGTGGCCCTGTGCGACTCCCGCTCGGGCTTGCTCGCCAACCTGCTGCACAGCCAAGCGGAACTGCATGCCGTCTACGGCGGGGTGGTGCCGGAACTGGCCTCAAGGGACCACATTCGCAAGATCACGCCCTTGGTTCGGGAGGCGCTCGACCAAGCCGGCGTTCAACTGTCGGACTTGGATGGCGTCGCCTACGCCGCTGGCCCGGGCCTCATGGGTGCGCTCCTGGTGGGTGCCGCTTTTGGCCGCTCGTTGGCCTGGAGCTTGGGAAAGCCCGCCATCGGCGTGCATCACATGGAAGCGCACCTGCTCGCGCCGCTGATGGAGGCCGAGCAGCCGCCGCTGCCCTTCGTCGCCCTGCTGGTGTCCGGAGGCCACACCCAACTGGTGAAGGTGGCGGGCATCGGGGCCTATGAGATGCTCGGCGAATCCTTGGATGACGCCGTGGGCGAGGCTTTCGATAAGGTCGGCAAAATGCTGGGCCTAGGCTATCCCGGCGGTCCCGCGGTCGCCACCTGCGCTGAGGGCGGGGATGCGGAGCGCTTCCGTTTTCCGCGCCCGATGACCGACCGCCCCGGCTTGGACTTCAGCTTTAGCGGCTTAAAGACCTTTGCCTTGAACACCGTGAATGCGCATCAACCCCTGACCAGTCAGGACCGGGCCGACATCGCCCGGGCCTTCGAGGAGGCGGCGGTGGACACCCTGCTGATCAAGTGCCGGCGGGCGCTGGCGGCTTGCGGATGCGAACATCTGGTCATGGCCGGCGGCGTCAGCGCCAACCGGCGCCTGCGCCAGCGACTTGAAGCGCAGCTCGACGCCAGAGTGCACTACGCCGAGCTGGCGCTTTGCACCGACAACGGTGCGATGATTGCCTACGCGGGGTGCGAACGCCTGAGTGTCGGTGAACGAACGCCGCTCAGCATCATCACCCGGCCTCGGTGGCCGATGACTGAGCTGTCGCCGCCTGCTTTGTGCAGCGGTGCTCAGTGAGCCGGACGGCGCTTCCGCTCGATTGCCTGCGAGCCTCCAGCTTGCCCCGGAACGGCGCGTCGCTGACGCCGAAGGAACAACCGATCAGCCATTGAGCCGTCTCCATTTGTTCCATGGAATGGGCAAGCCCCTCGAGCTCCCCAAGTCGAGGGCTTTCAGGTGACGCAGAACATACCGCGCTCGCTCCAACTTGCCTGGCGAAAACGGCTGCGGGCAGGTCCAACATCGATAGTGTCAACAGGCCCCCGTTAAGCAGCGCATCGCCCATCACTGTCATCACCGGTAAGACTTCGGCGTTGGCGGTACTGCTCGATGCAGCGGACATCCTGCAGGGCCACCGTCACCGCCAGCCCGCTGATCGACAACTCCTTCTCCGGATTCGTTCCTGCGGGCGAGCGTGTGTCCCGAATCGCCTCTGCGGGCGAGCGTGTGTCCCGAATCGCCTTGCCTGGACAGTGATTGTGAGCTGAGCGACTCGCCGCTTGGAGGCTTGCGGGAACGACGGGGACGGCTTGCATGCGCTGGTTCAGGAAGTTAGTCAGGCAGGACGCTGGTGCTGCGCCCGAGCGAGGCGTTCAAGCCGGGCCTTGCGCAGGCGGACGCCCGTTTCCGCTCCGCCGACGGCGGGCCAACCTGGGCGCTCCGCTGCAAGTTCGCGCTCGATGCGGGCCAAGGCGGCGTCGAGCGGGTCGAGGTTGACGCCCGCTTTGAACCCCGCAACGGCCAGCGTCGCACGGCGGCGGGTCGGGTCGCGGAAGCCGTTGATGGCGGTCAGCGCGGCCAACAACGGCTCGGCATCGGCGTTCCGCCAAGCGCTCAGCAGGCGGCCGTGGCGGGCGATGTCGTCGGCGAGCCGGGCGAAAGCCTTGGGGGTCTTAAGGCGTTTGCTGAGCGCCTCGGTGGCCGTGGGCGCCAAGGACCAGCCGATGGCGCCGTAGCGGGCCTCGGCGCCAGGAAGCCCATTGTCGAGGCGAATGTCCTCGAGTTCGGGGAACCACAGCGACAGGCAGCCGCAATCCAGAAGCACTTCGATGAATCGTTGCGGGGCCGGTGCGGCCAAGGCCTTGCGGAACTCGCCCCAGACGCGCTCCGCGGGCAGTTCGGTGAGGGAATCGGCCATTACCGCCATGAAGGTCCGGGTGTCGGGATGGACGCTGAACCCTTCAAGCTGCGCGGCGAAGCGGGCCACGCGGAACACGCGCAACGGGTCTTCCGCAAAAGCTTCGGTCACATGGCGGAGAATGCGGCGCTCCAAGTCCTGACGGCCGTCGAACGGATCGATTAGGCGTCCGCGGCGATCCTTGGCCAGCGCGTTGATGGTGAGGTCGCGCCGGGCGAGATCCTCTTCGAGGGTAACCTTGGGATTGGCGTCGGTGGCGAACCCGGTGTGGCCGGCGGCGGTTTTGCGCTCGGTGCGGGCCAGCGCGTACTCCTGGTGGGTGTCCGGGTGCAGGAACACCGGGAAGTCCTTGCCCACTTGGCGATAGCCCTGTGCAAGCAGGGCCTTGGCGCTGCCGCCCACCACCAGCCAGTCCCGCTCGCGCACGTCTCGGCCAAGCAGTTCGTCACGCACTGCGCCGCCGACCAAGTAGATTTCCACAGCACCCGATCCATCGCTGCCAACAACAGGCGCATTGTGGCGCGATTTGGCCGCCGCCGCACAGCCAAGTGACAAGCGGTTTCCCCGCTGGGCTTCACTCGCCTAAAGGAACGGCGCCTCGGGCCGTGCGAGGGCGCGAACGCGAACCGGAGGTTTGTATCGGTTCGTCATGCCCTCGAGCCGAAGGAATGGCCTCGAACGAAGGTCGACTCGAGGGCGTCCCGCCCTCGCTTCCAGTCAGAGTTGTTCCATGGAAGTTTCGAGCCGGGCCCGCCGGGGCGCCGACAGGCAGGGAACAAGCGCTTTGCTTGCGGGGCGTTCATTGCGGGGAGGAACGGCGCTTCGAATCTTGCCCCAGAACGGCATGCCGCTGACGCCGAAGGAACAACCCGCCAGCCGCTGGTCTGTCTCCATTTGTTTCATGGAAGGTGCCGCCGGAATTGCAGATCCCAGCGCACTGGGAAACTGATCTGCCGCGTCCGTCCCTTACGGGGGCAGTGGCCCTGTGCTAGGGTGCGGGGCACGGATCCGAAGCATCCCCAAGGAGCGCGACATGCGCCAGATTCAACGTTCCAGCGCCCCTGCCCGGCGCCCCGGCGCAGCACCGACCAGGGCGCGGCGGGCCGCGGTCCCCGTCCGCTACCCGGAATCGGACGGTAAGCCCATGTGCGAGACCCCCGTCCATTGGCACGCCATGGTGGACTTCGCCAGCCCCCTGCACGGTTTCCTCAAGGACCGCCCCGACGCCTACGTCGGCAGCAACATGCTCATGTACTACCAGGAGGGCGACAACAGGCGCCGGGTGTCGCCGGACGTGTTCGTGGCCTTCGGGGTGCCCAAGCTGCCTGAGCGGCGTGTGTGGCTCACTTGGGAAGAGGGCAAGGGCCCGGACTTCGTGCTGGAGGTGACCTCGAGATCCACGCGCAAGGAGGACGAGAAGGGAAGAAGGCGCTGTACGAGCGCCTCAACGTCCGCGAGTACTGGCAGTTCGACCCGCTGGGGGAGTACTTGAACCCACGGCTGCGCGGCTACGTCCTAGGCACCGACGGCAAGTACCGGAAGCTGGTTCTTGAGGAGCGCACCGGCGCGCTCTGCCACGACAGCCTGCTGGGCCTGACCCTTCGGCTGGAGAGCGAGCGGCTGCGCCTGTTCGACCCGCGACGCGGCGAGTACCTGCTGACCCACTCTGAAGAGCGCCAAGCTCGACAGGCGGTAGAGGCGGAGCGGGACCAAGCGCTCGAAGCCCAGCGCATCGCCCAGGCGCGGCTGGCGGAATTGGAGCGGCGGCTGCGCAGCGATTTAGGCGCACCGGCAGCTGGCTAGAAAACCGGGTTCCTACGCGAGATTCTCGACCGCCGCTTCAAGCAACCTGTCGGGCGCTTGCATCGCAACCGTTCAAGATGATTCGGCCGCGGTGCCGATAGCGGAAATGACCGTTCTTTCGCCGCTTTCCAAGCACAGGGCGGTCAGGCTGCGGCCCCAGACGCAGCCGGTGTCCAAGGCAATCGCGTTGCGCTTGCCCGTGTGTCCGTCCAAAGCCGCCCAATGGCCGAACAGCAGGCGCTGCCCGGCGGGTACGCCTTTGGCAAGTTCATACCACGGGCGGCAACCCTTTGGCGCGTCGTTCAGCGCCCCTTTGTGGCTGAAGTTCAGCCTCCGTTTGGCGTCGATCAGGCGCATGCGCGTGAAGCAATTGGTGAGGATGCGCCAGCGGTCCATGCCGTTTAGATCGCCGCTCAGCTTGTTGGGCCGGTCGCCGTAAAGATCGCGGAAGTAGGCCTTGAAGCTCGGTCCCTGCAGGACCCCCATCAGCTCATCGGAAAGTGTGGCCGCGTCGGCGAAGGTCCAGTCCGGGGCAATGCCGGCGTGGACCATCGCGTAGCCCAGACTCGGATCGTGGTGAAAGAACGGCTGGCGCCGCAGCCATTCGGCGATGGCCGGGGCCTCGGGCGCTGCGAGCAGGTCGGTGAAGGTGTCGGTGGAGCGAACTGGATGGCCGCCGTACCAGATGGCCAGAAAGTGCAGATCATGGTTGCCGAGCACCATGGTCACGCAGTCACCGAGCGCCATGACGCGCTCCATCACCGCCAACGAGTCCGGCCCGCGGTTGATGAGGTCGCCCAGCAGCCAGAGCGCGTCGTGCCGCGCATCGAAGGAGACCTCATCGAGCAGCGCGGCGAATTCCGCGTAGCAGCCCTGGATGTCGCCGACCGCGTAGGTGGCCATCTCGCTCAACTTTCCCCGACGACTTTGGCGATGGTCACGAACTCGGCCACCGAGAGATCAGCGGGCCGCAGGCGCTCATCGATGCCGAGCGCCGCCCAGTCCAGCCCCAGTGGCTTCAGGGCATTGCTGAGGCGCTTGCGGCGCGATGCGAAGGCAAGGCGGACGACGGCCTCTAGCTTTTCCGGTGCGGTTGAGTCGGCGGCTGCCGGGCGGGGCGTCAGGCGCACCAACGTGGAAAACACCTTGGGCGGTGGCGCAAAGCTCTCCGGGGGCACGTCGAACAGCGCCTCGACGGCAAAGCGGTGCTGAATGCCCACCGACAGCCGGCCCCGCGCCTTGGTGCCGGGGTCGGCGGCGAGGCGCTCGGCCACTTCCCTTTGCAGCATGAAGTGCATGTCCTGGATGTGCGCCGCGCAGGCGATCAGCTTGAACAGCAGCGCCGAAGCGATGTTGTAGGGCAGGTTGCCGACCAAGCGCCAGATGCGGCCCTCGCAATGCGCATTGAAGTCGAAGGCCAACGCGTCGGCGTTGAAAAGCTCAATCTCCGGAAAGCGGCTGCGCAGGCCGGGGATCAGGTCACGGTCGATCTCGATGGCCGTGTAGCGGTCCACCGAGCCGTGCAGGCAGCGGGTGAGGGCGCCGCTGCCGGCGCCGATTTCGAGCAGCGCATCCTCGGACCGCAGCCCGAGGCAATCGACCAGGCGGGCCAGCACGCCCTCGTCGACCAGGAAGTGCTGGCCGAAGCGCTTGCGCGGCTGCCGGACATGGCCCGGACCGGTGCCCTGGCCTCGGGAAGGTTGGGGGCCTGAACGAGTCAGACCATGTCCTCGTAGGGATTGGCCAAATCCAGGCTGACCGGCAGGCCGAACCCGGGCAGCCGGATGCCGTCAGCGCTGATCGACAGGTCCTCGCCCTCCAGGACCCCTTGCCCGAACTGGTAGATGGGGGCCAGTGTCTCCCGGCGCATGGTCGCGTCGTACTCAAGGCGGGCATCGCGTACGGCTTCATTGCGCCTTTGGAAGGCGGCGAACGCCGCCTTCCCCCAGCGCTTGGCCAGCATGCGGGCGGTAAATTGCGGCGCCAGGAACAGCCCCGAAGCGTTGTTGCCGCCAAAGCCCTTGGAGTTGATGATCGCGCCCGGCATGGCTTGCCGGTCGAAGGGCACATGCTGCATGGGCAGGCGCAGATGGCTGGCATGGACATCGTCGGCGATATGGTCGATGGTGGTGATGCCGGGGATGAGCCCGTGTTGCCAAGCGCCCAGGATCGAAGCGAGTTGGTCTCCCCCCGCCGGCGCCATGGAATGGCCGACGTAGGCCTTCACCGCGCTGACCAGCCAGTCCTCAATGCCGAAGAGCTTGGCCAGCTCGTTGAGGATGTGGGACTCGGTCACTCGGTTCTGGGGAGTGCCGGTGCCGTGCGCCTGCACGTAGGTGCCTCGGCGCAGCTCCTGTTCGCCGAGCAGGCTGCGCGCCACCGCCAAGGCCTTGCCCATGGTCAGGTAGTTGCCGATGCCGGGGCCGGGGATGGACTTTTTGTAGCCGTCCGCGTTGACGAACACATCAGCCACCGCGCCGAGAACCTCGGCGCCAAGCTCCACGGCCAGGGCATCGTCCATCAACAGCGCATAGATCGCCGATTCACCGACGGTAAAGCCGGAATTGCTGGAGAAGGGACGGCAGGCGCGGCGATGGTCGGGTGCGTCGAAGCCGTCCAAGGCCATGAGGGAGTCATCGTCGGCGAGCGCGCCCATCGTACCGTAGGCCTCGAGCACCTCGGGCAGCACCGGCGCCTCGGCGTTGCCGACCATCACCACCCGCTTGGCCCCGGAGCGGATGTCGTCCAAGCCTTGCTTGACGTTGTAGAGGAAGGTGGCGCAGGCGCCGATGATGCCGGCGGTGCCACCCGCCGAGCCAAGCACATAGGCGTTGATGAAGTCGCCGGTCATTTCCGGCAGGCCGAGGGCGCCGTTCTTGGACGTGGGGCGCTTGCCCAGCATCCGATTCTGCATCATGCCGCCGTAGCCGTCGGCATCCAGTTGGCAAATGGCGCTGCCGGAGTACACGGCGAATTGGTCGGGCGCCACCTTCTGCTTGAGCAGGTCGAGTGGGAGGCCTGATGAACGCAACGCATCGGAAGCGCCGAAAATCGCGAGCTGCAGGCCTCGCGGATGGCTGCGCGACGCGTACACCGCGCCGGGGTCGAAACCGCTGGGCAACTGTCCCGCGCTCGACACCTTGGACACCCGCCGATCCGGCAGCAGCGCCTTGAACTGCTTATCCACCACAACTTTGAATTCGCCCTCACCCTCCGACACTGCATGCCAGCCCTCCGGCAAGCGCTCCGGCATGTGGCGCGCCCGGATCCGAAACGCCATGGGAGCGCCGGGCGCCTTCAGGCTCACCTCCCGGTTCCAGCGAATGTCCTGGGGATCAAAGAGATCAATTTTGCGGATCAGCGTATGGGCGTCGATGTGCCGGCGCACCGTCTCAGTGGCCGGATCCGCCTCCAGATTCATCAACGCCGCCAAGCTCTGGTAGGCAAGCGAGCGCTCCGCCTCGGGCAGCGCATCGATCACCAAACGCCGATAGGCATGGTCAAAGGAAACCCGCCCGGCGGAGTTGACGCCGCCAAAGCCAACGATGACGGGAAGTGGCGTCATGACCGGCCACCATCAAGAAAGTGCGGCAGGATTGTAGGGCAGATAGGGCGCAAGTGCGACACTGCGACGGTTTGGTGAGTTACTCCACCGGCCGGAGTCTTTTCCTCAATTCGCTTTCAAAGGAACTGCGTTGCACGGGAGCGGCGGCCAACAGTTTTGCATTGGTTTCCTCAAGAGTGAGCACCTCCCAGTGACCGCGACGCAGGGAATAGGCGCCAGCTTGATCGGGTGTTAGTTCGGGAATGAGCCAAATCACGTCGCCATCGTCTAGATCATGCCGTGGACTGGCTCCCGGTCCGCCGATGGAATTGAAAAACGGTCGATCTACAGCGACCGCCAGCTTTGATCCCCATCGCCGAACGGTGGGAACCTTGACTTGCAGTTGCGGCATCAGGCGCTTGGCGCTTGACGACCGCCAGTCTGGTCGCCGCACCGCATTGGGGAAAGGGGGTTGAGGCTGCCCGTCCGTCTTCATTGCCAGAAATTCAGATGTCATGCCCTTGCCGGAAAAATATACCGCCTGAATCTCCAACCCATACCATCGAAGCTCACCGTTGGACTCTCGTGCCAGCACGATGTCCATTTTCCCTGCTGGCTTCCCTGTGGCGGTGCCGTGCATGAAGGGCACCTCGCGGGCCAGCATGGCGTCTTCTGGCGCAAAGCCGACGATTTCCGCGAACCAGCGCATCAGCATCGAATCTTGTTGGGATCGCCCTTTGGTCTGGCAATTCGTTTAGTCTTGCTAGGGGCGTATCGTATGAGCGAGCACACGCCAGCGGGCTTACGGCACGGGGTCCCATCCGGCTGGAACGGGCAATTCGGAGCCTTTGGCCCCTCGCGCAAAGCAATGGTGGCCAATCGGCGACGCTCTTTGGATGAAAGCTGGGGAAAAGGCCGTCCGTACCATTCGGCGATTCCTTAACGCGCCTTCATCGGATGAACACTGGGAGCGGCGTGATAACCAGCTCGGGCACCCGATCATGATGGGTATTCTTCATCATGACTTGGACCGCAGTAAAGCCATGTTCGCGAACTAGCGAAATGATCTCCGGTGCCGCGTCGTAGGTCATCAGAAAATTGACGCCGCTGTCGGCGAGCATCGAGAAAAGTTTGGCGTGATCTAAGCTGTAGTGGGCGTATAGCCTTTTGCCAGCTCTCTTACCGCCCGCGGTGTAAGGAGGATCAACAAATATCGCAGCACCCGATGCGGGAATGCTCAGCAAGGCATCAAGCAGTCTCATGCCGTCGGTTTCGCAAAAGCCGATCTGATCCGAATATTTTCCTATTGTGCTCAGCCGATCGACTATCGTGTTTGGGTACCAGCGAGAAGCGATACCCTTGCCGTTTTCTCCCACGCGGCTTAGGGATGCCCCGGCTGCCAGAATGCCACCACGGCGGGTTCGGTTGAGCACCAATGTGCGGAAACCATGATCAACCACGTTGGAAGGGCAGGTGCAGGCGAGTGCCTTCACCCTTTCTCTAGTGGGCTCGAAACCGAGAACTTTTCGACGCAACTCGGGGCCGTGGTGCAAGGCGGCATGCCAAAAGGCGGCAACGTCGTGATCAAGTTCCGCCATGATGCTGCGGTCGGCCATATTCTCCATTACGGCTGTCAGGGACACGATGCCGCCGCCGGCAAAAGGCTCGACCAGCAGCCGCACGGGCTGCTTGGCTGTTCCGAGCCACTTGCGGATGTGGGGAATGAGCCAAGTCTTGCCCCCCGGATATCGAAGCGGGCTACGCTGAGGAACCGTGGCCACGTTGACAGCGGGAATTGGTGAGACTGGGAAGGCTGCATAGTCGACGCCGCAGAGTAGATCCTCGGTCTGAAAGGCTTGTTTCTTTGCTGGTTCCATATTTATTGAATCGGTTTGTTTTCCCGTCCGTCATCTCTCCCGGAAGCGGGCGTAGAGTTCCGCGAAGTTGCAGGGGCGGTTGTTGATGTCGAGTTGCTTGCTGATGATCTTCTCCCAGCCGGTGCGCACGGCGTTGCCGGAGCCGGGCAGGGCGAAGATGAGGGTGGCGTTGGCCAGGCCGCCGATGGCTCGGGATTGAATCGTGGAGGAGCCGATCTCCTCATAGGAGAGCTGGCGGAACAGTTCGCCGAAGCCGTCGATGGTCTTGTCGAACAAGGCAGATAGCGCCTCCGGGGTGCTGTCGCGGCCCGTGAAGCCGGTGCCGCCGGTGGTCAGGATGACCTGGATTTCCGGGTCGGCGATCCAGCGGGAGACGGTGGCGCGGATGGCGTAGATGTCGTCCTGGTCTATCGCCCGCTCCACCAGCCGGTGGCCGGCCCCGGTCAGCAATTCCACCAGCAGGTCGCCGGAGGTGTCGTCGGCTTCGGTGCGGGTGTCGGATATGGTGAGCACCGCGCAGGCCAAAGCGGTCATCCGCATTCCCTCGAAATGCGGGCCAATCGCCGGCGCACTGAGGCTGCGCAGGGACTGGTTTGGCCATCGGGCGGCGCTTTGCCAGTCGTTGCCATGCCTTTGTCAACTAGCTAGAGTACGCGCCAATTCTACTACTTGCGCCCCACCCCTGCGTACCAGCCTGCGTGTCATCCCGAGTGCAAAAGCGAGCCGCCGAAGGCGACCGGCTCTACTTGATCGCCGAGCGCCTCGCTCAGGAGTTCTCGCTGTTTCCGAGCGTTGCCAGCGTAGAAGCCCTGCCTGGGCTGCTGCGCCGCGCCACCATTGCCCGCCGCACCCAGCGGCTGAAGAGCCTGGACATCGATTCCTACATCGAGGCGGTCGTGGTGCCGGCCGAAGACAAGAGCCGCACCCCGGCCCCGGAGGTGATCCGTCAATTGGGCAGGGTGCAAAGCGAGGTGTCGGACGGGCCGTTCTATGCCGCCACCCTGGAGATGGATTTCGATGGCGATGCTCGGCTGATCGGCTTCATCGCCCAGGACCGATCGGTGGAGAACGGCGTCTGGGGGCCGCAGCATCATCTCGACGCGGCGCGCTTCCTGGAAGGTTCGGCCAAGCAGCGGGTGCCCATCGTGACCTTCATGGACACGCCCGGGGCTGACGCCCGAGAGGAGGCCAACCGCAACAACCAAGCGCACAGCATCTCCCGGCTGATCACCGAGGCGAGCAACGTTGATGTGCCCAACGTCGGCGTCATTTACGGCCTCGGCTACTCCGGCGGCGCCATTCCCCTAGCCGCCAGCAACATGATTCTGTCGGTCGCTGACGGGGTTTTCAGCACCATTCAGCCGCCGTCGCTCGCCAACATCGCCCGGCGCCTGAATCTGTCTTGGCAGGAGTGCGCCAAGTATGTGGGGCTGTCGCCGTTCGAGCTGTTCATGCAGGGCAACATCGACGGCGTGGTCGACTACACGCCCTCGGAGCCGGCCAAGCTGCCCAATCTGCGTTCGGCGATCGTCGCTGGCCTTAAGTCGGTGGAAGAGCGCGCCAAGCAGTTTGTCGCCCAGAACCCTTACATCATCAACCACTACCAGCAAAGTCTGCAGCGCTACCTCAACCCCTCGCCGCAGCTGCAGAAGATGCAGGCCAGCGCCTCGCTCACCCTGACCAAGAACCCCACCGAGTACCTGAATGTCTTTGGCGTCGCCTTCCGCTACCTGCGCTATCTGAAGGTGCGCCAGCGCATCAAGGCCACCAGCACCCATCAATACGGTCGGCTGGCGGACCGCGATCTGCCCAGGGGCGAACTCGCCCAGCGTGCCGACCGGGAGCGGCGCCGCACCTTCCTGAAGTGGATGCAGGACCCGGACAAGGTGGTCTATGACGATGGCCTGTCCAAGGCTTGGCGCAACTACAACGAGAAGAAGCAGGCGCTGCAGGATGAAAGGGGTCGCTTGGCGACCATGATCCTCGGCGAGCCGAGGCGCAACTATCAGCGCGCCCGCGCCAATTTGATCTCCACGGCGGGCGCCTACCTCTACAATCGCTGGAAGGGGGAGGCGGCGGGCAACCTGCGGGGGCTTCGCGAGCTGCTGACCAACCACGAAGATGCCCGCCACATTCTGCGTGTCGCCGAGGTGCGCGATCCGGTCGGTCTTATCCGTGCGATTCGACGGGATCGGGAGTTCTTCAGCACCGCCTATGAGCACTTCAGCCACGAAGGCAAGAAGTTGCTGCGGGTTGGAGGCACGGTCAACAAGTCCGAAGCCTACCTGTCCGCCCAGCTTACTGGCGAGCTGAACATGGTGCTGACTGGCGTTGCGCTGGGCACGAGCGAGGGGACGTCGGCGGGCGGCGGGCAGTCCCACATCCGTGCCAACCGTGCGGCCCTTGAGCGGCGTTACGCCGAGTTCATCGACCGCGCCGGCGCGGTCGGCTCGCCAGTGCAGCTCAGTGAGATGACCGTGCTCGACGTGTTGATCGCGGATGATCTGCGCCAGGACTTTCTGAAGGAAGGCGAGAACCTGCTGTTGTTCGATGTGGTTTACGACCACATCGTGGCCCATCTCGACGGCATTGCCGAAGAGGCGCAGTCGGTGCAGGCGCTGTCCCGAAGTGCTGTGGGACAACTGTTGGAGTCTTCTTTGGCGGCCGGCGCCTTGACCCTCGATGGATCGGAGGACTTCTCCGCCGGCATTCCCAATCGGTTGCGAGCCCAAGTGCTCGATTGGTACTTGAGGGTGCTGGCTTTGCCCAAGACCAAGAGCCCTACGTTCTTTCGCGCCGTTGAGGAATGGAAACGCACCCGCTTTCCCGATTTGGCTGATGCGCTGTTCGTCGTGGTGACTTACCTGTTCGAGCATCTGCTTGAATCCTTCGTGCTGTCCGAGCGCACCGGCAAAGCCTACAACGGCCGCATCGCGCCCAAGAACATTGGCCGGCGCAAGGACTTCTGGTACCGCCTCAACATGGCCTACCGCGATCTGCTGATGCAGAACGTGCTGCGCCGCGCCAAAGGCGCCCATCGCTTCACCCATCAGGACATCATCGACGCCTTCTTCACCGGCTGGCGGGAGCGCTTCGGGGATCTGATCAGCTCGGATCCCTGCGCTTTCCCGGGATTCCGCCACGCCATTGAGGCGGCGCTGAACCAAAACCTGCCGCCCTGCGGCGTAGTGACGGGCACCGCCCGCTTCAAGGCCGGGGCGGAGGAGATTCCCTGCGGCCTGGTGCTGTCCAACGTCGCCTTCCAGGCGGGCGCCTTCGACATGGCCAGCGCGGAGAAGTTCTGCAAGCTGCTGGTGGTCTGCGCAACTCGACATCTGCCGGTCATCTGCTTCATCTCGTCGGGTGGCATGCAGACCAAGGAGGGGGCCGGAGCGTTGTTTTCCATGGCCGCCGTCAACGACCGCATCACGCGCTTCGTGCGCGACCACGACCTGCCGATCATCGTGTTCGGCTATGGTGACTGCACCGGCGGCGCCCAAGCCAGCTTCGTCACCCATCCCTTGGTGCAGACCTATTACCTCTCCGGGGCCAGCATGCCCTTTGCGGGACAGATCGTGGTGCCGAGCAACCTGCCGCTGAATTCGATTCTCGCCAACTATTTGTCAACCAACCCAGAGGCCATGCAGGGTCTGGTGAAGCACCCCTTTCACCTCGAACTCGACAACGAACTGCGCGGGGTTGACCCGGAAATTCCGCTGCCGAAGGAGTCGGTTGACGCGGTGATTCGGCGGGTGCTGTCCGGGGTGCTCGACCAGGAGGCCCCGGAAGCCGCCCCGCCGCCCCGTTACACCGACGCCGACCTGATCCGGCCCGTCAAGCGGCTGCTGATCCACGCCCGCGGCTGCACGGCGGCGAAGCTCGTGCGGGTGGCCCAGCGCCATGGGCTGGCGGTGGTCCTGGTGCAATCGGACCCGGACATGGAGTCGGCGGTGGCCGATCAGCTCGGCAAGCGGGACACGCTGGTCTGCATCGGCGGCAACACCCCCGACGAAAGCTACCTGAACGCCCGCAGCGTGCTCAGCATCGCCGAGCAGGAGCGGGCGGACGCCTTGCACCCGGGCATCGGCTTCCTGTCCGAAAGCGCCCAATTCGCGGAATTGACCCGCAGCCGTGGCTTGAACTTCATTGGCCCGCCCGTCACCAGCATGGAGACCATGGGCAACAAATCCAACGCCATCAACACCGCGCTGCGCTTGGGGGTGCCCGTGGTTCCAGGCAGCCACGGCATTTTGACCGATGCGGAAAGGGCCGCCGAAGTGGCGGAGGAAATCGGCTATCCGGTGCTCATCAAGGCGGTTCATGGCGGTGGCGGCAAGGGCATTCAAGTGGTGGACAGCAGCGCGGAGTTCTTCGAGCTGTTTCATCGGGTCACCGCCGAGGCGCAAAGCGCCTTCGGCAACGGCGATGTCTATTTGGAGAAGTACGTCACCTCGCTGCGGCACATCGAGGTGCAGCTGCTGCGCGACACCTTGGGCAACACCTTGGTGCTCGGCTTGCGCGACTGCAGCGTGCAGCGGGACAAGCAGAAGGTGTTCGAGGAGTCAGGGTCCACCATGCTGCCTGAGGATCTGCGCAGGGACGTGCTGAACTACTCCGCGGCCATTGCGGACGACGTGGGCTACGTTGGGGCGGGCACTGTGGAGTTCATCTTCGACCTCGCTGCCGGCGCCGTGTACTTCATGGAGATGAACACCCGCCTGCAAGTGGAGCACCCGGTCACCGAATGGGTGTCGGGCATCGACATCGTCGGCGAACAGTTCCGCATCGCCGCCGGCGAGTCAATCGCCGAGCTTGAGCCGAAGTTCGAAGGCTACGCCATCGAGGCGCGCATCAATGCCGAACGGGTGCAGTTGGACGGCGAAGGGGCGCTGTCCTTCCGCCCCCATCCGGGCACCATTGACGAAGCGATCTTTCCGGCCGCGAAGGACGTTGACATCATCACCATCGCCGCGCCCGGCAAGTTCATCTCGCCCTACTACGACAGCATGATCGCCCAGGTCATCGTGCATGCGCAGGACCGCCAGGCGGCCATCGAGCGGCTGGCCGACTATCTCAGCGAAGTCCGCATCACGGGCATCTGCACGAACATCCCGCTGCTGCGGCGGGTGCTCGCCGATGAGGTGTTCCGCAAAGGCGACTACGACACGGGCTTTCTGCCGGAGTTTCTGCACCGCACCGATTCGCAAGCGTTGATCGAGGAGATCGAGGCCGGGGCTGGCGAGTCCGCCTCGGGCTTCAACATCGAGAGCATCGGCATCGACGACAGCGACGAGCTGAAGGTGCTCTCCCCGGCGGCGGCGATCTTCTACACCAGCCCATCGCCGTCGGAACCGGAATTCGTCTCCGTGGGCGACCGGATTGCGGTCGATGCCACGCTCTGCCAGCTTGAGGCGATGAAGATCTTCACGCCCTTGGCGCTCAAGGACTTCAACGGCGAAACCAGCCTCTACGACCCGGCCCTGCAGTTTGAAGTCACGCGCATCAACATGGGCAACGGGCAGCAGGTGAATGCGGGCGACTTGCTGTTTGTGGTGCGGCCGCTTGCGGCTGGCTGATTGCTTGGCGGCGGCGCATGCTGTTCTACACCCACGACGACTGCCTGGGCCACGAGATGCAGCCGGGCCACCCGGAGCGGCCGGACCGGCTGCGGGCCGTCAACGAAAGCCTGACAGCCAGCGGTCTCAAGGACGGTTTCGACTGCCGCGCCGCCCGGCCCATTGACACCGAGGCCTTGGCGGCAGTCCATGCCCCAGACTACCTGGCCGGACTGAATGCGGTCAGCCCGGCATCCGGCTTGGTGCGGCTGGATGCGGACACCGCCATGAGCCCAGGCACCTTGCAGGCCGCGGCCGTGGCCGCCGGCGCGGTGACCGACGCGGTGCGCGAAGTGCTGGGCGGTAAGGAGAGGAGGGCCTTCTGCGCCGTCCGCCCGCCCGGCCACCACGCCGAGGCGGGCGCTGCCATGGGCTTTTGCTACTACAACAGCATTGCGCTGGGCGCGGCGCAGGCGCTGGAAGAAGTGGACCGGGTGGCCATCCTCGACTTCGACGTGCATCACGGCAACGGCACTGTCGATGCCTTCAAGGACCGTCCAGAGGCGCTGGTCTGCTCCAGCTTTCAGCACCCGTTTTATCCGTACCGCTACGTGGACATCGAGGCGCCCAACATCGTCAACACGCCCTTGCCGGCTGGCTCGGACAGCGCGGCTTTTCGCCACGCTGTCGAGCGGGATTGGGCCGCCGCCGTCAACGCCCACCGCCCGGACCTCATTCTGGTGTCAGCGGGCTTCGACGCCCACCGCGACGACCCCTTGGGCGGCCTGCTGCTTGATGACGAGGACTTCCGCTGGATCACTGAGTTCATTGTGGACCTTGCCGTGACCCACGCTGATGGACGAGTGGTTTCCGCCTTGGAGGGCGGCTACGACCTGGATGCCTTGGGCCGCTGCGCGGTTCTGCATACAAAGGCGCTATCGCACTCTCTTTGAGACCACGTCCCATGAAGAACATCAGGGTATCGGTTGACGAGGAGACTCTGCGCCTTTTGCGAATCAAGGCGGCTGAGGCAGGTTCGACGGTCCCGGCGCTTGTCCGTCAGTTCCTTGTGTCGCTGACTCGAGGCAAAGCGGGTCTGGACGAGTTCGACCGGCTTGAACGACTGCAAACCCATACGTTAGGGAATTATGTAGCAAAATCCGCAGGGGCCTAAGCGGCCTCGTGGATCTCGCCACCTGTTTGACGGTTCATCGGGCGGGTCATACGCGTTGCCGTAGCAACGCGCCTGCACCCTCGGCCCTCGCCGTCCAGCTGCGCCAATCCCTGACGCCGGATGTTTAGGGCCGCGTTCACGTCGGCGTTCGCCGTGTGCCCGCAGGCCTGACATCGAAAGGTTGATTGGGCGGGGCGGTTTCCTGCGCTGACGTGCCCGCACCCATGGCACGTTTGGGACGTGTGGGCCGGATTCACGCGGACCAGTCGCCCCGCCTTGTAGTCCAGATTCCGCTCAAGACCGCCCCACCCGCCCGGACTTGGCCTTGACATTCGATCCGGGGCTTTCCGCAGTGCCCTTGGCCGACTTGGACATGGCCTTCGTCCGCAGGTTCTCGATGACTACCGTGTGCGCCGCATCGGCGATCCCACGGCTCGCACGGTGGCACCAATTGGCGCGGGCGTTGGCAATGCGCCTCGATGCCATGGCCAGCTTTGACCCGGTCCGCCGGCGCCGGGCGCTGCCCTTCACCTGCCGTGCCATCCGTCGCTGGTAGCGCCGCTTGCGGGCCTCCAAGCGAGACAGGTCCGGCATCCGCATGATCTCCCCGGTGCTCAGCGCGCACTGCCCGACGTTCCGGTCAAGGCCGACGGCGCTGCCATCATTCGTGCGAACCTCGGCCTTGACCTCGTAGAACACCGTGCAGAACCACTTGTCCTCTTCCGGCGTGAACACGGCCTGCTTGGGGATGCCATCCTCATGAGGGCTGCCGCCGCGCCGCCGCAGCCGGTACTCGCCCGTTCTCGGCACCGCGATGCGTCCGTCCCGGATGCGCACGCCGTCAGGGATCGTGAAGCTCATCCCGCAGCCGCGGCCCTTGAACTTCGGGCGTCCGGCCTCGCCCTTGAAGAACCGCTGCCAAGCGTCAGCTTGGCGCTTGAGCGCGTACCGAACGACTGCGAATGGAAGCTCGGCAAGCCATTCGTGACCTTGGGATCTGCGCAGCTTGGTGAAGGACTTGCCAAGCGTGAAAAAGGTTGGGCTTGGAACCCTGCCTCCGAACTCCATGCCCATCCGCAAGGCGTCACGGTTCGCCCCCAGCGCCCCGTTCCAGACGTACCGACACGCGCCCGCAAGACGGTTCAGCCGCCGAGCCTTGGCCCGTGTGCCGGGCAGCACGCGGTAGCGCACCGCCCTGACGCAAAGACCCGATTCCGCTGCCGACGACATGTGAGTAAGTGTACAGTATTCGTGCGCCACATGGATAGCGCAAAACGGACTTGTCGGTCCGGAGTGCATGGCGTTCTTTTCCCGCCCCTTTTGCGGATTTTGCTACACAACTCCCATACGTTACGGGAAATCCGTGCGCGCTGCGCGGCGCTTGCGAGCGCGGACAACCTTTCGCGCGAGGCACTGCACGAGCGGGATGCGGTTCATTGACACCCATGTTGCTCATCCAGCAATTCTCATTTCGCCGGAGCGAGAACGGGACGCCCTCGAGCTGACCTTGGTTCGAGGTAACTCCCTCGGCTCGAGGGCGTCCCGCCCTCGCTCCGGGAAGTGCCGCTTGATGGCGAAGAAAAGCCAAAGTCAGAACTGCTGGTGCCCATCCGTTCTATGAGTGCGCAGCTGGAAGATGGGTTGCACCTTGGTGCAGCCGCCTAAGGCATCAGCAGTTCATAGGCACCACGTGCGACGCACACCCCCGCGATGACGAGGATCACCCTTCCGCTGACCGTGCGGAAGCGCTCATCGTTCCAGCGATGGAGCAGCGCCACCCCGTACCGGGCGCCGGATACGGCCAGAATGGCCGCCACGACAAAGAACCAGCTAGGCAGTGCCTCGGCCACCCCGATGATGAGGCCGTAGTAGATCAGCTTGACCAAGTGGCCGAGGGTCTGGGTAATGGCCTTGGAGGCGACCACCTGCTGGCGGCTGAGCGGCGTGTTCAAGTAGAAGGCGTCCAGCAACGGTCCCGACGCGCCGGCGAGCAGCTGCGCTGCGGTGACCGTGAACCCGCAGGTCAGGGTGGTGGCAGGGCGGGTGACATCCAGCCCAGACAGCCGAGCGCTCCAACGCGCGGCGAAGGGAAACGCGCCCACCAGAATCAGCACGACGCCAGCGTTCGGCACCAGGCTCAACGTCGCAAATCCGCCTAGGGCGGCGACCGCTCCGAGCGTGTAGGCGGGCAAGATGCGCCATTGGATGTGGCGCCGCAGAAACCAGGCCCGCGAGCCGTTGGAGACCGCCTGAACCACCCCATGCACGATCATGGCCCCCGCCACGCTCAGGGTGGAGACCAAAATCGCCATCAGGATCATGCCCCCGGCCATGCCCAGCACGCCGGAGAGCACCGCCGTGGCGAACACGGCGGCGAGGATGAAAGTCAGCAGCATTGGATTTCGACCGAGGGGCTGGTCGCCAGTGGATGGCCAGCTTGGCATAGCCGGATCATGGAAGCTGCTTCAATGCCGATGCCCTATTGGCCCGAATGCCGAGCCGAATTGGCCAAGGCGATGGAAATGCCTGTTGACGCACGGCCCCCGCATAGAACCCATGCACTACCCACTGACTAAACCTCTTCCTCCAGGATTTGGCCGTGCTCCCTTAGCCAAACACGCGCTTTGTCCATGTTGGGTACCTGTGTCTTCACAATGTTCCAAAATCTCGGTGTATGGTTTGATTCCAAAAGGTGGGCCAGCTCGTGGGCGATGACGTAATCGACGACGAAGATCGGTGCCTTAATCAACCGCCAGTTCAGGTTGATGTTGTCTCGAACTGTGCATGAGCCCCACCGATATCGGTTGTCAACGATACGCGCCTGCCGAAAGGAAACGCCGAGCTCCCGAGCCCGCTTCACCACGCGAGGTAAAATTCGTTCCTTTGCTCGCGCGATGTACCACTCCCGCATGGCATTTCACTTGTGAGGCGCACGCGATGCCGGAACAAAGAAACGCTGGTCAAACCGGACACATTCCGCCTCTTTGTCCACGACCTCGATACGATAACTCCGGCCAAGATATAGCGCAGACTCACCACTAACGAGCTCTTTGCCAGGAGGATGGGGGCGGGCCGTGTACTTTTGCGTATGCTGTGTTTTTTCGTAGATCCATTGCCGTTTCGCTTCGACTATACGCGCAACTGCTTCATCGGACGCATGACTCGGAGCGTGTACAACGACCTCTCGGTCACGCTCGATAGTGATTGCGATCTTCTTCCGTTTTGAAGACCGTTTTGTCGTGTAAGCAATATCCATCGTTGCTAGTCTGCGAACAGAATGATGTCATTGTTCTTTTCTGCGATTTCCATTGCTCGGCTAATGATGTGTTTCCGATTCTTGATGAGGTCGGGGACGTTAGCGAACTCGGGCGCGAGCAAGGTCTTCTGGACTTCTGCTTTCAGCTTGTTGCGGGCCGGAATGCTCTCCCAGAATCCCGCCAATTTGAGCTCTCTTTCGACAACAAGAGTGATCTTCTGGGTCAAGTCCACGAGTAAGCTGATTCGGTCGTCATGGCCGATTGCATAGACAGCGTGCTCCTCCGCCACTTGAGTTGAATCCGCGGTCGGCTTGTCCGCGCCGAACAGCTCACGCTGGAACATTCGAAAGAAGGGCATTTGCTTCTTTCGGTGCAAACCGTATGTTGGCTCGTTGCTGGCATTGATGATTCGCGTTCGCAGCTTTTCTAGTTCTGCGTAGATCTTGTTCCAGTTGTCGCGGAATTGCTCAAAGATCGCCGCCAGCGCTTCGGCGAAGGAGGCTCGCAGGTCCGGGTCATCGTCCAGGTCAACTTCGAGATGGTGGCGGATCGCGTGCTCGATCTCTGCCGCTTTGGTCTTGGTGCGGCGGCGTTCGCCGACTCCCTTCTCGAAATCCTCATCGAGGATCGATATGGGTGGGACTTTGACATCGATGCCCCGGGACTCGAGGTGGGCATCCGTGATTGCTCGAAGCTTTGCTGGAATTCCCTTCATGCTCAGGCGCTGGTCGCGAAAGTGCTTTTCGGCCAGCACATTGATCTCGGCGAGTGCCTTGTAGTCGTCCATGAAATCGAGGGCTTGGCGGGCTGGGAACAGCAGATTGAGTGATTTGGTCAGCCGCTTGAACGCCAGCATGAAGTCAAAGCGCAGACTCTCGTCGTAAAACACGTCGTAGAAGGCGTCGTGGTCGGTCATATCGGTGAGCCCGTGCTCCTCAAGCAGCGCCATCACGGCGTCGTGGGCACCCTTGAGTTCCCGCAACTCCTCTTCGGGGAAGCTCAGGGCGTCGATGATCTCCTTCTGCTCGCGGTCGTCGTAGTTGTCGATCGCTTTCTTTAAGTGGTGGCCGATGCCGACGTAGTCAACCACGAAGCCCTTGTCCTTGGATTCATCGCCCACGCGGTTCACGCGGGCAATGGCCTGCAGCAGGTTTTGGGCAACCACGACCTTGTCGAGATACATCACCTGCTCGACCGGCGCATCGAAGCCGGTAAGCAGCATGTTGTTGACGATCAGGATGCCCATGTCGCCGTTGACGCCGCCTTCCTCACTGCCGAACGCCAGTTTGAAGCTCTTGATGCTTGCCTTGTGCCGTGAGGCGTCGGAGTGCTCTTTGAGGTGGGGCAGGTCATTGTGGCCTGCGGAGATTACGACGTCCGCCTTCATCGCCTTGAGACGGTCCAAGTCCAGCTTGGCTGGGTTGGCCTGCTCCAATTCCGCTATTGTCGTCTTGAGGGCGGCGTCCAGGTACCTCTTGTAACGCACGGCTGCCTCACGTGAGGTTGCTACCACCTGCGCCTTGTAGCCGTTGGGGAACACATGGGCGAGGTAGTGCTTCACCATGTCCCGGGCTTTGGCCTCGATGGTGGGTTCTGCTTCGAGATAGGCGTTCCGCGATCCGTACCCGAGCACGTCCAGACGCTGCTGGATGTTGTAATCGCTGATTACATCCTCGAACGCGGTGTCCATATCGGCCTGGTTCGGTACTTCCGCGTTGTGGGTGCGACCCTCGTAAACGATCTCCAAGGTCACGCCGTCCGCGATGGATTGGCGCATCGTGTACTTGTCGATGTACTCGCCAAAGACCTGCTCGGTCTTATCGATCGGCGTGCCCGTGTAGCCGATCTTGGCGGCGTTGGGGATGCCCTTGTCGAGGTTAGCCCCGAGCAGCTTGTATTGCGATCGGTGGGCCTCGTCGGTCATCACGAGGATGTTAGGGCTGGCGTTCAGCTCCGGGAAGGTCTCGGTCAGGTCCGCCTCGCGAAACTTGTGGATCATCGCCATCACCAGGTCCGAGGTGTCGGCCTTGAGCAGTTCCTTGAGCGCCTTGATGCTGTCGGCCAGCTTCACCGTGAAGCCAACGTTCTGGCTCGTCTCGGAAAGTTGTTGCTCCAACTGCGTGCGGTCCGTGACGAAGACGACCTTCCAATTCGAGAGCTGCGCGTGGCGGTACATCTCCCGCACCATAAACATCATCGTGAGCGACTTGCCGGAACCCTGGGTGTGCCAGATGATGCCGCTGCGCTCGCGGGGATTACGGCCTTCGAGCAGCCGTTTCACCGCCAGCTTCACCGCGCGGAACTGTTGGTAGCGGCCAACGATCTTGATCATCTTGCCCTTGTCGTTCGTCGAGAACAGCGTGAAAGTCCGAATCAGGTCGAGCAGGTTGTCCCGGTCAAGCATGCCGGCGACGAGACGCTGCTGGTCGTTGGGGCTGCCGGAGCCGTGGTCCAGCTCGTCCACGGTTCGTGGATACGGGTCGGCCCAGCGGTAGAAGTACTTCTCCGTGTGCGTGGTGATGGTGCCGAACTTCGCTTCCTGCCGGCAAGTCGCCACGACGAACTGGTTGTACCAGAAGAGCGGGGTATTGCCTTCCCCCTTGGCCGAAGCTGATCGATCGCCTCGGGAATCGCATCCTTGACCTTGGGCGATTTGCACTCGATCACCACCACCGGCAGGCCGTTAAGGAAGAGCGCGATGTCAGGGATGATGTGGTGCTCCGTGCCGAGAACGCGGACCTTGAATTGGCAGACCGCGATGAAGCGGTTGTTGTCGCGGGTGGTAAAGTCCACGAAGCGGACGGTGGGGCTTTGATCGCCGCTCTGACGGTTCTCGCTGACGCTGGTGTTCTCTAGCAGGAGCTGGAAGAGGTGTTTGTTGTTCTCCAGCAAACCGGTGCTCGGGAAGCTCGCGGTGAGTTGCTTGACGACCTCCTCGACCTGATCGTCTTCCAGCCAGGGGTTGATGACCTTGAGCCGCTCGCGCAACACCGGCGTGATCACGACCTCGGTGAAGCTCTGCCGACGGGTGTCGGCCGGCATCTGCTTCTTGTCCGTGAGGTCGATGACCTCCCAGCCCAAGCCCGCAAGCTGGTCGAGCAGCGGCTTTTCGACGTGCTCGCGTTCGTCCAGCTTGATGTAATGCGGCAGCGTGGCCTTCATGCTCCAATCCTGAAACGCCATCGACATTCGTCCGGCTCGGAACTGGCATCCATCACGTCGCCACCCTGAAGCCCCACTCCACCCAGGTCCTTGAGTGCTTGTCGAAGTGCCCCTTCGGTAATCCGACGACAAGCAGGTGGCGAGCTCGCGTCATGGCCACGTACGCCAGCCGTCGATCTTCCGTGTTGTCGCCACTTTGTACCGCCGCATTCACGGAGTTCCAGAATCTCGTACTGCCGATGACGAGCACCGCGTCGATACTCTCGCCCTTTACCTGATGAATCGTGTCCTGCCGCACTTCCGGGAACTCAGCGATCGATTCGAAGAGTGGCAGAGTTTTCTGAGCCGCGGAAAGTCCGGTTGCTTTGATGTGCTGCCCAAGCTTCGCATCACATCGTAAACCGATTTCCTCGATCAAGCTCCCCAACTGGGTTCGCATGGTAGGAATCCATGTATCACCAAGCTGAGATACCGGTGATAGTCGGTTCGGGTTCTTCACGAACTTCCAGATGGCCAATGTCACAGCCATGCATTCGCGCGACTTCGGGTCCGTATCCATGCGCTCCCACAGAGGGTCGTCCCCCGTGAGTTCGCGCACAACACGCTCGACGGTCTGAGACGCACCACGGTAATCGTGTCGGGAATCACGAAGGAACGCGGCCGTAGCCAAGTCCTTTGCCTTGCCCTTGAGCTTGGTATAGTTCACCTTGCCACGAAGAGATTCCAGTTGCCCATGCGCTCGGCAGACAACGGCAGCAGAGTTCATGCTCACTCCGGCTTGGACTGCGAGACGTTGGAATGCCGCCAGGCAATCGGAAAATGTTTTCGATGACTCTTCAACCACAAACCCCCGGTGCCACTCACTCGCTCCATCACCGGATCCGGTAAAATTTGCGTTCCCGCCCACGTTACGGACGGCCGCCGCAATCTGGTTGTTGCAACGAAACGACTGACTTAGGGGCTTCTCCGGAATTGACCACTTCGCCTTTAGATTAGGCAACGAAGTCGCATCCGCCATACTGAATTCGAAGATGCATTGGTCCGGATCCCCGATGAGAGTGATTCTTGCACCCTTGTCACGCATGAGGTCTAAGAGAATCAAAAGCCAGGCATTCGTATCCTGTGCTTCATCGACGATGACCTCGGGGAAACGCGCGGCCAGGAGCTCCGCGATGTGCGGTCTCTCGATCAGGAGCTTGCACGCCCAGAATATGCGCTGGGCATGGGTGTAAAATCCCAGAGACAGCAGTTTGTAGACAGGCTTAGTGGCGCCGGCAATGGGCTGATTCCCGAAGCTGGATGACGCCTTGAAGCGGAGCTTGGTGCCATCCGGATAGGGTATGATTTCCCATGCCGGAACAGGGATCTTCCGGCCGCCCTTGCCGTCACTCCACACCTTCAGTTTCGCATTGTTCCAGTCGCCCGGACGTGGGCCTGGAAATAGCTTTGGCCGCTTGTCTGCGCCGGTGAGCAGATGGCCAAACGGCGCGAGAATGTAACGTTCAACGAATGAGTCAAACGTACCGACGTAGTTCGGATCGGAGAGGAGGTCTCTTCGCCCTACGTTGATCGTGGCGGTCTTGAACTCGCGGATGGCAGCGTTTGTGAACGACAGGAGGGCCAGTCCGCCGACAGGATGAGGCCAATTGGCCGCTCTCCAGATAAAGCGTCGACATGATGTCCATGTCTTTCCGCTTCCCGGAGCTGCGCGCAAGAGAAACTCCAACTCCTCAGCAAAGATGGCATCCCTCTGCTGGTCCGTCGGGTTCTGCGCAAGAATCGCCTCCCGAAGTTGATCAGCCGTGGCCATCGTTTGTCGCCTCACTGAGAACTCCCAGATGCCTGAGCGCGTTGCAGATGTAATCAGGTACGGCGTTGGGCCCGAGATTACATTCCGCCAAGATCCCAGCGAGTTCCTGCGCAAATCGGCCTTTCGAGACCGACTTCTCAATGAAGACTTCCAAGAACTTCGTGGCCTTCCCCTCCGCAGTCGCAAGCGCCGCGAGTTCGGTTTCGAGCGTTGCTCCAATGATGGGATGTAGCTCCTTGAGCGCAAACACCATCTGCGGAAGCAACATTTCCGATCGAGCAAGCTCGTGCTCGAAGGTTATCTCCGACATCTCGACGCTCAGACTCGGAATACCGGCTGCCTGCTCTCTCAAGCGTGATGCAGTCGCCGACATCTCTCCACCGATCTCCTTCGCGTCCCCATCTGTGAGAATGACGACCGGCACCCCAAGCCGGTCCACTCCAAACAATGGAATGAACGCGTTGAAGTTGATCCCATCCGCGTTCAGTATGGTCACGGACGACTCCTTCAGGTTCGCACCCGAAATATTGGCCAGCACAGGGAGCAACAGCGCCTCCGCAATTCCCTCCACCATCAAGATGCGTCGGGCGAAAAACAACTCCCCCCGGGTCGCATCGAGATACCTCTGGAGCTTTTTCTTGCTTTTGTCGTCAATTGCGATAGAGCAGACTGAGACCGCACTAGTCTTGCCATCTACCTCGTGGACTGAGATGACCGAGTCAATCGGGGCCTGACTCGCTAGGATAGGAGAGTGGCTGCTCGCGATGACCTGCACTTCGTTGCCTTCGTGATTGCTGGCGACATCAGCCAAATGCTTGAGAAGGAGCATCTGCAACTGTGGGTGGAGGTGCGCTTCGGGTTCCTCGACCAGGACCGAACGGAATGAGAATTGTGGACTCCGCCGGAGCGTGCCCAAAGTCGCGGATGTGAAGATCAAGTTGTTGTAGCCTAGCCCATTGAGGCCAAACCGTAGCCCGTCAATCTCAGGCTGCAGCCCTGCGATGATGCGACGGAAAGTTGGGTCGGTGAAGATCAGCTCCGTCTTCTGGGTCAGCTCACTGCCTGCAATAGCTGTCATCTGTGCATTGATGTCGCCCCTTGCGTCTTCGACTGGCTTCAGGGCTCGGATGTTCTTATTTGCATCCCCGGCAATTCTCTCAAAGTCTACGCGCTGGTCCTCCTCAGTCAGGCAGTCGATGAGGCGGGCCACCTGGGAATGCTGGCCAGGCCGCAGGCCGCGCTCGGGGTCACG
Source organism: Candidatus Azophilus lithoversatilis (assembly GCA_028278675.1). GTDB lineage: Bacteria > Pseudomonadota > Gammaproteobacteria > Pseudomonadales > Azotimanducaceae > Azophilus > Azophilus lithoversatilis. The sequence goes on along the minus strand of JAQAJJ010000091.1, from coordinate 1,221 downwards.
TAACGGCTGCAAGTAGATCGTCGCAAGTTGATCGTAATGGTTCGACGGAAGTGAGCCGCCTTCCGTCTCGCCACCCCACATCTTCACGTTGCACCGATTCGTCGTCTCGTTGAATTCAACTCGGGCATTGGCTTGCATCTCGAATTTGCCATTACCGATATCGACGAGGCACTCCTGAAAGTGAACTTCGTCCTCATCCTGAAGTCCGGTGAATCGACAGGAAATCTCGATCGGTGCGTGTTCGGTTCCAGCTCGGAAGTCATCCTCCGTAAGCCGGAGGTAGTCAAAATCCCGGCTTGAGAACAACATGAGGCGCAGTGCATCGATGATCGTTGTCTTACCCGAGTTATTCTCCCCAACTAACACTGTCAGGCCGCGTGGAAAACTCACTGTTAGTGCGTCGATCTTTCGGAAGTTACGGATCTGTAGTTCACGGAGCCACATCTGCAGGACCTCCGTTTCTGGCCGGGTCGCTCACGTCGTTCCCCTTCGCGTCATTCGAGCAGAGCCTCTACGCGGCGTTTGCCCGTAAGCAGGTCCTGCATGAGTCCGGTCTTTAGCGAGGCAACTTTGCCCTTCATGTTCTTGGTCTGTTGCAGATCATCGGCTGCGGCGCGCAGGACCTGTTCAATGCGCAACATCTCCGGTGGTGGCGGAGTTGGCAATCGCGTTGTGCGCAGCGTCTCGGATCGTATCGACGCCATTATTCCGCCCTGTTCATCTCGTGCGAAGTGATCATGCACCCAAGACGAATGATTGATCTGGATACATGCCAGAAATGGAGAGTACAGATCCTGATTCAGTGACAGGGTCCAGGTGTGTTTTGATGACAGCGCTTCGCCAATATTTTCGGGGACGACGCAGCAGCGACCGACCGTTCCCATGATAGTAATCATGAGATCGCCAGGGCGAACTCGATAGCGGTGCAGTTGCGCCGCGTTCTTGGGTGAAACAAACCTCTTAAAGTCGGGCACGAACATCTCTGGAAAAACATTGTCGATGCCGAGCAATGGGACTCCAGACTCCACTAGCTCTTCTTTTAGAAGTGCGCTTCCGAATGGCCCGCTCCGCATTGGCGAGCTGACATTCGCGAGTAGTGACTGAATATCTCGCACCTCCCATTCCACGGGGATCCGCCCGAGCGGCGAGTCCCGGAATTCGTGGGTCTCTTCGGAGCGGAGGTAGCCGTGTTCGTCGATACCGCGTGTGAGCAGGTCCTGC
>JAQAJJ010000090.1 GCA_028278675.1 Candidatus Azophilus lithoversatilis | reverse complement strand
GACCGGCCCCCAAGAACCATTGAAGAAGAAGACCTAGACAATGGCAGCCAACAGCGCCAACGTGCCCATGGTGTCAGTCAGGCGCAAGCTGCCGTCCGCGTCGAGGGTGGCGCTCGCAAATGCTGCAGTCATGATGCCAAGGGTGATGGCCATGCCCACCGAGCCGATCCACAACAACGGTTTTCTGCCGATCTTGTCGATCAAGGCGATCGTGGTCAGGCAGGCACCGATGCTGACAGCGCCCGATATCACATTGATGAGCAGCGCATCGCTCTCCGAGAATCCCACTGACTGCCACAACACGGCACCGTAGTAGAACACGACGTTGATGCCCACCAGTTGCTGGAAGGTCGCGAGCCCGATGCCCACCCAAACCAGTTTTCGAATCCTGCCTGTGGCCGAATCGATCAGGTCCGAGAACTTGGGGCGGTGGTGGTCGGTGGCCAGGGAAGCGTCAATTTCGGCAAGCTTTGAGCGGCCCTCCCCGCTGCCGTACAACTTGATCAGTACTTTGCGCGCCTTTTCGATCTTGCCGCACACCACGAGATAACGGGGGCTTTCGGGAATGAAAAGCAGGCCGGTCAGGAAGAGTGCGGCTGGCGCTATTTCCATCCAGAACATCCACCGCCATGCATCGAATCCGAGCCAAAGGTCGGCGGTGGACATTCCCGCCATGCCAGCCAAAAGGTAGTTGCTCACGAATGAACTGAACAGCCCTGCAATGATGGCGATCTGCTGCAGGGTGATCAGTTGCCCCCGGTAGCGGGCTGGGGCGACTTCGCCGATGTAGGCCGGCGCGATGACGCTGGCGGCACCCACCGCCAGACCGCCCAGCACGCGGTACAGGACGAAATCCAGGGAACTGCCCGCAATGCCGGAACCGTAGGCGCTGGCGACAAAGAAAACCGATGCGGCGATCAAAAGGCTTCGGCGACCAATCAGGTCCGCCAGGCGACCGGCGAAAAACGCGCCGACCGCGCACCCGAGCAACATGGAAGCCACGTTGAACCCGGTGCCGACGCTGTCGGACTGGAAAGTGGCTTGCAGCCCGTCAATGGTGCCGTTTACGACGCCGCTGTCGAACCCGAACAGGAACCCGCCGAGTGCGGCGATGCAGCTTATGAGAACAACGAAGGACGAACTGGCTTCCTCACGCCCCGCTGCGCGGCCTGATTCCGTAGCAGGCCAAGAAGCAAGTGCATTGGTCACGAAATGTCCCTTGCCAAGAAAAATGGGCGTTTTTTTTGACTGCGCATGGTATCACCGACTGCCTGGCCCATGCCTCAGACTGGCTGGGGCGCGGCCGTTGGATGCGCGTTTCGCTCGCCGGATATCCCGCGACCGCAATCTGGAGGTCTGAATCGAACCGGGTGCCGAAGATGGACGGGACGCTAGCTGCCCAACGGCAGCCCCGGGTAGCGGTCGGAGCGCGTGTTGGGTATCGGTCGGTTGTCCGCCGCATGGTAGGTGAACACGCAGGACAGCTTGATCTTATCGCTGCGGTTGACCCCGGCTGCATGGATGGCCCGGCAATGGAAGAACAGCGCGTCGCCTGGCGCTAAGGCGACTTCCCGGGAACGGCGGATCAGCGCCTTGTTGTCCGGCAGGTCTGGGCGCAGAAACAGATCACGGTCGAAACGCCCCCGGTCGAGATGCAGCCGATGGCTGCCGGGAATGATCCTGAGCGCGCCGTTGCGGCTGTTCTCCTCGCCCAGCGCCAGCCATACGGACAGCAGCTCAGGCCGGTCGAAGGACCAGTAGCGGATGTCTTGGTGCCACAGGGTGGCGCTGCTGTAGCCGGGGTGCTTGGTCATCACGCAGTTGTGGTGGCATTGGGAGAGCAGCACCTCGGTGCCGAGCCAAGGCTTTAGAAAACTGGCCACGCCGGCGCTGCACGCCCAGTTGCCAAGCGCCGGAATGCGCGAGGCGGCGTGCAGCAGGCGGCGCGGCGTGCGGCCGCCTTGGGACTCAAGGTGTGAAGGAGCGCCGGGATAGCCCACCTCCGCCTCGAACTCGACCGGTCCCATGAGCGGTTGCAATGCCGCCTTGACCGATGCGCGAACCGCCTCAATGACAGCCACGTCCACCAGCCCCCTCGCCACGAAGTAACCGTCGCGCTCCAGGGTCGATGGCGCTAGTGAAGCGGGTTGATTCGACTCAGCGCTCATTGCCGCAGCAAGGGAAAAAACTCACCCGCGTAGGGGGACCCATGCTGGCGGTCATCGCCTAGAAGCTGACTGTGCGGACAGGGCGGTTGCCCTTCGACCCTGAAGTACGTCCCGTCAGCGATGTAGGCCGGGGCGAGCACCAGGCGAGGGAGTGCGCTTGTGTTGGGCCCGGAAGCGTGGATCGTCAGCGAATGGTGGAACGAAACCTGGCCGGCTTTGAGCTCAATCAACACTTCCGGTCCCACGCCCAAGTCGGCCTGAAGTCGCTGGCGGGTGCCGTTCAAGTCCGTGTGGAAAAAACCGCCGTAGTCGCGGATCAATCCCAGTTTGTGCGAGCCGGGAACCACCCGCAACGCACCGTTCTCCACCGTCACGTCCTGCAATGCGATGTTGGCGCTGACCATGTTCGTCGTCGAGCTGTCCTGCCAGTAGGAATAGTCTTGATGGAAGCCAATGTTGCCGTCCTCAACCCGTGCGCCGCTGGTGCCCGGCTTCCAGATGGCCTGGTCCTGCCACAGACGCACCGCTTCGCAACCGAGCAGCGCCGCCGCCATGCCCACGAGGACTTCGTTTGCCGCCATGGATCGAATGATCTGGTTCACATGGGCCGAAAACAAGGTAGTGCGAACGCCATAGGGCCCGTCCCCGGTCACTGGCTCGATGAAGGGCCAAGATCGGCCTTCGTCCAGATCGCCCGAATAGACGCGATCGATGGCGCGCCGCGCCTGGCGTATCTGCTCCGCATCAAACACGACGGGAGCAACGCAGTACCCCGACTCGCGGAATTGATTGATGTCGTCAGCGGCCAGCATGTCTTCACGGCAATGTTCGTCTTGGGTATGGTGACACCATGAAGTTTGAAACGCGAGCTACCGCCTGATGCGCGCCGCGCTGATGCAAAGGGGCCGCTTCTGGGTGGATGACCTGGACGTGCCCGAACCGGGGCCGGGCGAACTGCTGGTCCGCTCCTTGGCTTGCGGCATCTGCGGCTCCGACCTCCACGCCGCCGTCCACACGGACGAGTTCGTCGCCACCAGCCGGGAGGCGGGCGGCGCTTTCAAGCTCACGACTTTCGAACCCGTGGTGCTCGGCCATGAGTTTGCCGCCGAATTGGTCGACTACGGGCCGGGCACCGAGCGCCACCTGAAGCCGGGCGCCCTGCTCTGCTCAGTGCCGGTGCTCACCAGGGCCCTGGCCCTGCCCATAGGCTACTCCGATGAAGTTCACGGCGCGTTCGCCGAGTTCTTCTTGCTGTCGGAGCGCTTGGCGCTGCCGGTGCCTGCTGGCACGCCGGCCCATTTGGCAGCGCTGACCGAGCCCATGGCGGTGGGCCTGCACGCCGTGCGCAAGGCGGCGGTGAGCGAAGGCCAGACGGCGCTGGTGCTCGGCTGCGGGCCGGTGGGGCTGGCGGTGATCACGGCGCTGAAGGCTGCCGGTGCCGCCGTCGTCATCGCCACCGACTTCTCCCCCGGCCGGCGGGACTTCGCCGCCGCGCAGGGGGCCGACCTGCTGCTCGATCCAGCCCAGGCCGACCCGTTCGAGCAGCCGGAAATCCGCGCCGCCAAGGATCTTGTGGTGTTTGAATGCGTGGGCGTGCCCGGCATGCTGGACGGCGTCTTTCTCGGTGCGCCGCGCAATGCCCGCATCGTCGTGGTGGGCGTGTGCCTGCAAACCGACCACATCCGGCCCCTGATCGCCGTCAACAAGGAGCTCAACGTTCAGTTCGTGCTCGGCTACAGCTTGGCGGAGTTCTCCGAGACCTTGAAGGGCATTGCCGAGGGCAGCCTGGCGGTGGAGGGCCTGGTCACTGGACGAGTGGGCCTCGACGAAGTGGCCGGCGCCTTCGAGGCGCTGGGCTCGCCGCAAAGACACGCGAAGATCATCGTGGAGCCCCATCGTTGAGCACCGCGCTGACGGTACGAACCTAGGGAATCGGCAGCCGCCCGGACCGTTCAGTCCCGTTGGCCGTAGGCACTCTTGCGCGCTTCGCGTTCCCGCACGATTTTATCGACCATCGCCCCGGCGTCGATCGCGACCGCATCGTCGCCGAGGGTTCCGGTCACCCGCCCGAAGTTCAGGTAGTACCTTGAGCCGTCCCTGGTGCGCTTGAGAAATCCAAGGTCCACCATGCATCGGCGCAGCGTGACGTGATCGACCTTGGCGCGCACCGACTCAAGCCATGCCGACAGGACGTCGTTGATCTCCCGCTCCGCGTAGGGACGCTGCCGCGCGAGGCTGCCCGTGGCTACGGCGAGCACCGTATCCAAGACCTGCGGATGGGTGGGCAGTCTCTGCAGCGCCCCTGTTCGAAGCAAGTTGCGCAGCAGGGCTTGGGTGTTCCAGATGCTCGGTTTACTCTGTTGCAACGGTGGCTTCCAGTCGTTCACCGCGACAATAGTAGCGGCTTTGGGGCGCCTAGTCCGCGATGAGATGCCACTCAGGCGCGCCGGTCGCCCGGGCGGGGCGGATATGCTCAGAGTTAGCAGCGGACCCGCAGTCGGGAGTGGTGGCCAGTCGGGTTGCCGTATGGAACATCAACCGACTAGCATCATTCGCATCAGCTTTGTTGGAGGTCGCCATGAGGACCACAGTCACGCTCGACAACGATGTTGCCGACAAGCTGCATGATCGCTGCGCCAATCCGGGAGAAACTTCAAGGAGACGCTGAACGAATGCCTGCGCTTAGGCTTGGAGCAGCCCACCGCCCCGGCGCTCGCCGCGCCGTTTGTGGTCGAGGCGAGATCCATGAAGCTCCGCGCCGGCATCGAAATGGACGATATCGGCGGCCTTCTTGACTTTCTTGATGGCTCTGCGCAGTCGTGAGCGTCCTTGTTGATGCCATCGTCCTGCTCTATGCCAAACCCGCCCCGTCCACAGCGCCATCATGCAGCAGCCGCCCGTTGGCGGTGATGCGCAGCCGCCCGCTGGTTTGCCAGTACCGCGCCTCAATGTAGTGGTGCTCCTCCCACTCCAGTTCCACGTTGGTCCATAGGTATTGAGGCTCTCGGTCGGACGGCGGGCACGTCTTGCGCACCACCTTGCCAAGCACAAGCGCCAACTCGCCCTCGGCGGATTGGTGAACGGCGAAGTCCCGATCCCGGTAGGTGAAGGCGCGGCGGAACATCGCTGCATGGTAGCACCCGGGCCGGCTACGCGATGTTTGCAGGCTGCTGCGCCAGCGTTTAGTGTGACTCCAACGCCTCGGTCCGCAAGCCATGCCATCCTCCCCTTCCGCAGAAAGTCCGCGCTTCAACAAGGTGCTCCGCCGTTGGGACGTCGTGCTGCTTTCCTTCGGCGCCATGATCGGCTGGAGTTGGGTGCTGATCAGTGGCTACTGGATCGAATCGGCGGGTTCGCTGGGCACCTTCATCGCCTTCGCCGCCGGCGGCCTCGCCATCATTCTCATTGGCCTCACCTACGGGGAACTCGCCTCCGCCATGCCCAAGGCAGGCGGCGAGCATGTCTACACCCATCGCGCCCTCGGCCCGAACTGGTCGTTCGTCTGCACTTGGGCGCTGCTGTTCGCCTATCTGGCGGTATGCCTGTTCGAGGCGGTGGCGCTGCCCACGGCCGTCGAATACTTGGCGCCCGGCATCCGCATCGGCACCCTTTGGCGGGTGCTCGACGCCGATGTGGACCTGGGCTTTGTTCTCATCGGGGCGGGCAGCGCCATCGTCATCACCGTGGTCAACGTGCTCGGCATCAAGGCCGCTGCCCGACTGCAGAATCTGATCGCCGTGATGATCTTCCTGGCCGGGACGCTGCTGTTCACCGGTGCGCTCAGCTTCGGCGAACTCGACCGGGCGCGGCCCTTCATCGCCGAACCGGCCACCGGCATCCTCACCGTGCTCATCATGGTGCCGGCCCTGCTGGTGGGCTTCGACGTCATTCCGCAATCGGCCGAGGAGATCAACCTGCCGCAGTCGCGGATTGGCTTGCTGTTGGTGGTCTCGGTGGCGATGGCCGTGCTTTGGTACGTCCTGATCGGCCTTTCGGTGGCCGTGGCGCTGCCCCGGGAGACCTTGGCCGGCAGCGACATGGCCACCGGCGAAGCCGCCTCGGCACTCTGGGGCGGAGAATGGGCGGGGAGCGTGCTGGTGCTCGGCGGCGCCTGCGGCATTCTCAGCAGTTGGAACGCCTTCGTCATCGGCGGCAGCCGGGTGATGTTCGCGTTGGCCGAGTCGGGCCAGATCCCGCGCATCTTCGCCCGGTTGCACCCCCGCTACCGCACGCCGTACATCGGCATCATTACCATCGGCCTGCTGTGCTGCATCTCGCCGCTGTTTGGGCGAACCATCCTCGTGTGGCTGGTCAATGTGGGCAGCTTCGGCGTCACCATCGCCTTTCTGTTCGTGGCCCTGGCCTTCCTGCGCCTGCGCAAGACCGAGCCGGACTTGGCCCGGCCCTTCAAGGTGGCCAAGGGCGACGCCGTTGGCTGGGGTGCCGTGCTGCTGTCCCTGGCGCTGCTGTCCGCCTTTCTGCCCTGGAGCCCTTCGGCGCTGCTATGGCCCTATGAATGGTCGATGATCCTCGGTTGGGCGTTGATCGGCCTGCTGTGCTTTGCCTTCTTCCAAAGGCGGAGGGCGAAGACGTGAACGACGGGATGTTGCGCCGATGAAACTCAGCTTGGTCCATCCGCAAAGGGAGTTCGGCGAGGCCGAGCTTTGAAAGGTATGCTTGGCAACATGGTGCGATATCCTGAGCAAGACAGAGGCGGAGACGCTGCAGTGCGGATTCTCCCCGAGGGTCAGGCTGAGCCGGTGCAAGTCTGAGGAGAGGAACATGAAGGCTGAATCTGAACTGTTGGCGCGGATCACAGTGCGGCCGGATGTCTTTGGCGGCAAACCCATCATCCGCGACATGCGCATTGCCGTGGAGCACATATTGGCCATGCTGGCGGCTGGCGACACCGTGGAGGCGGTTTTAGAGGAATATTCGTTTCTCGAACCCGATGACATACAAGCCTGTCTGCTCTTCGCGCACCGAGCAATGGAAGGGGAACTCGTTCACGATCGCGTTTCGGTGGTCAGCCAAGCAGGCCGAATGCGGACCGAATGGCGTCAGGTGCTTTGATCGTGGCAACGCCGAACCGGGTGCGCATACGTCGTGGTCCGGGCGATCCGAGTATCCAAGGGAGAAAATCATGAACGACGAGGAACGAAGGAAGATTGGCGTCGAGTTGGTGCAAAAGTTGTTCGCCGGCGTCGATACGGCTGGCGTGAAAATGCCGGAGGCGCTGACTGACTACACCATGCGGCATGTGTTTGGCGATCTTTGGCAGCAGGAGGGGTTGAGCCTTCAGGAGCGCTCGCTAGTCACCTGCACCCTGTTGGTGGCACTGAACCGCGAGGCGGAGCAACGTTTGCACTTTCTGGGCGCCAGGAATCTTGGCATCCCGCGTTGTGCCATCGAGGCGATGATTACGCACGCAGCCCACTATGCGGGCTGGCCGAGTGCCGTGGGCGCCAGCCGTGTGCTCGCGGAGGTCTGGCCCGAAGATGGATAGTGAGGCGTGTTGACCTTTCTCGGCGGTAAGCCCTAACGAACCCCAAGAAGTGATGTGGGCTGTCGTGAGGCAGAAATTTCGCCGCCGGTCGGCGGCCTCGGCTTGGTCGCCGGAGCATCGCCTCGTTGGCATTCTAGTTTCCTTGATCGCGGGTCAAGGTTGCCACATGAGTTAACTTTTGCGTCCGGCGACCGGCCACTCGTTGGTCTGAGGCATCGCCTCGTTAGAACATCGTATTCGGGTTTGCCGATTTCGTTGGCACGATCTGCAGAACGTCCCAGTGCTCGACCACCTTGCCGTCGTCGTCAAAGCGAAATATGTCGATCCCCGCATAGTCATTGTCACCCGGCCATTCCTGATGGCAGTGCAGTACCACGAGCCTTCAGCTTGCCCCAGAGCGGCACGCCGCCGACGCCGAAGGAACAACCCGCCAGCCGCGGGGCTGTCTCCACTTGTTCCATGGAAGGTCGCTTTCCGCCACCACTCGCTTGAAGTGGTCCCGCTTGCCGGGATTTTCGGCCTGCATGCGCTCGAAGTAGGCGACGAAGGCCGCCTTGCCGTCGCCCACTTCGGGGTTGTGCTGAATGTACCGCTCGCCAACGTACTTCTCGATGGCGGCGCGGGGCTGGCACTGGTTGAACATCAGGTCATAGAACGCCATGGCGTTGGCTTTGTTTTTTGCCAGCACCTCTTCACGATCGTCGGCCGAGAGTTCCCCTTGCGAGTCGGCGGTCACCTTCCCAGCCGCCACAGCGAGGCCAGGTTGTTGCGCTGCATGTCCGATGAGCCGCCGACGATGGGCATGCCGAGCAGGTCGCGGACGTGGCGCTCCATGTCGTAGCCGTCGGAGAGGGCGTAGGCGCCCATGACCTGCTGGCAGGCCAGCGCGATCTCGACGCCGGTGTCGGCGCAGAACAGCTTCGCCATGCTGGTCTCGACGGCGCAGGGACGGCCCTCGTTGGCCAGCCAGGCGGCGTGGTGGAGCATGTGGCGGCAGGCTTGCAGCTTGGTGCGGGCGGTGACCAGCTTGTGGCGAATGGCTTGGTGGCGGGCGATGGGCTGGCCGAATTGGACGCGCTCCTCGGCGTACTGCCAAGCCTCCTCCATGGCGGCTTGGGCGATGCCGAAGATCACTGCGGTCAGCTCAATCTTCTCCACGTCCAAGGCGCGTCCCGCCAGCTGCCGCCAACCTTGGTTCCACATCTCGATGCCGCCAACCACCGCGTCGAGCGGCAGCTCCACGTTGTCGAAATAGACGTCGGACGACAGCGTGTAGCGCAGGTTGACGTGCTCGATGGGCGTCATGCTGAGGCCGGGCGCATCGGTGGGCACGAGCAGGAAGGAGAGATTGCGATAGCGTTCGTCCGCTGGGCCGGAGCGCACCATGCAGTAGATGATGTCGGCGAAGTCCGCGCCGGTGCACCAACGTTTGGCGCCGTTGACCACGATCTTCCCATCGCGCTGTTCGGCGCGGGTTTCGACGCTGGCGAGGTCGCCGCCCACGTTGGGTTCGGAAAGGCCGTAGGCGAAGGTCATCTCCCCCCGCGCCAGCTTCGGCAGCAGCTCGCGCTTCTGCGCTTCAGAGCCGTTTTCCGACAGGTTCATGCCTCCGTAGAAGGCGGCGTGGATGTAGGGTCCGGCCAGAAATGGGCCTGCGCGACACAGCTCCTCGATGACCGCCACCGCCGCCACGATGTCCTGGCCGGCACCGCCATGGGCTTCGTCGATGGTCAGGCCCATCACGCCCAAATCGGCCAAGCGGCGGAAGGCGTCTCGCGGGAAGCGGTGCTCCCGATCCCAAAGGGCGCGTTTCTCGCGGGGGGCTTCGGCGGCCACGAACCGCTTGATCTGGCGACGGATCTCCGCGACCTGGTCCGGTTCGTCGATGAAGGTTTGCAGGCTCATGGCATCACTCGCCGCTGTACTGGGGGTCGCGCCGTTCGATGAAGGCGTCCACCGCCTCGCGGCGGTCCTCGGTGAGGTTGGTGAGGATTTCGTAGGCGATGGCCGGGTCCGAGAGCCGGGCGGCGAGTTCGCGCAGCGGTATGTTGGCCACCGTCTTGGTCCAGCGCACCGCCCAACGCGGGTTGCCCAGAATCTTGGCGGCGATTTCGTCCACCTTGGCGTCCAGCTCCGCAGCGGGCACGGCATGGTTGATGAGGCCCATGCGGGCGGCTTCCGGGGCCGGCAGAAGGTCGCCGGTGAGCAGCATTTCCTTGGCCCGGGCGAAGCCAATCAATTGCGGCCAGATGATGGCGCCGCCATCGCCTGCCACCAGGCCGACCTTGATGTGGGGATCGCCAATGACGGCGGTGTCCGCAGCGACGATGACGTCGCTCATTAGCGCAATGGTGGCGCCTAGGCCCGCGGCCGCACCGTTCAGCCGGCACAGCAGCGGCTTCTCCAAATCCAGCAGCGAACTGACGATGCGCTTGGCCTCCGGGGCGATGGCCCGGAAGGTGCGCGGATCCTCGATCTGGCGGCGGAACCAGGCTGCGTCGCCGCCGGCGCAAAAAGCTCGGCCCGTGCCGGTGAGGATCACCAGATCGCTGTCGGCGTCGTCCTGGGCGTCGAGGAACACCCGCGCCAGTTCGCGGTGCATCTGGCTGTCAACGGCGTTCACCTTGCCGTTGTCCAGGGCCAGCACCAGGATGCGCTCCCGGCGGCTGACGGCGATGCGTTGATAGTCGCCAAGCGGCATCAGGACGCGCCCCAGGCGTCGCGGTAGAACAACTCGCCCACCGGCTTGCGGTCCGTGGGTCCGTAGCCGCCCGCCACCGGATAGCCCATGGGCACGGCTGCGGCGGTGAACCAGTCCGGGTCGATGCCGAGCAGTTCGCGCACCGCTGGCTCGTCCATGCATAGCAGGGTGGTGAGCACGCAGCCCACCCCCTCCGCCCGGCAGGCGAGCATCAGGTTCTGCACCGCCAGATAGACCGAGCCGCCACCGACCACCGATACCCGGTCCTGCTTGGCGTCGGTCACCGCCATGAACTTTGGATTGAAGCAGACCACCGCCACCACCGGGCATTCGCCCATGTGGCTGGCCAGGTGGTCGCCGGCGGCGATGGTGCGCTCCTCGCGTTGGCGCTCATCTTCCGGCGCGTTGGTGAACCGCTCTCGGTAACTCGCCGCAAACGCCGTCCAGCGGCGGGTGTAGAGTTCGCCCAACCGCGCTTTCAACGCCCGGTCGTGCACCATCACCATGCGCCAGGGCTGCTGGTTGCCGCCGCTCGGCGCCCAAGCCGCTGCCTGCTTGATGCGCTCAAGCACATCCTCGGATATGGGGTCGGGCCGCAGCCGCCGGATGGCGCGCTGGGTGCTCATCAGCTCATATAGCGATTCAGTGGATATGGTTTCTCCCATTGCTCCTCTGCTTCTGCTTCTATGCTTCGATGCCCAGCTCGGCGAAGGCGGTGCGCTTGGCCCACTTGTAGTCGGCTTTGCCGTTCGGTGCCCGCTGGACGCGGTCGACGAACACCACCTGCTTCGGCAGCTTGTAGCCCGCCAAGTGATCGCGCGTGAAGTCGATCAGGTCGGCTTCGGCCACGGCGTCCGGCTGGCTGCAGGAAGCCACCGCCACCACCCGCTCGCCGAAGCGTTCGTCCGGGACGCCGACCACGAGGCTGTCGGCGACCTCGGGATGGCGCTTGACCGCTTCCTCCACTTCCTCGGGAAACACCTTTTCACCCGCCGTGTTGATGCAGACGCTGCCACGCCCCAACAGCGTGATCGAGCCGTCGGCCTCGATGGTGGCGAAGTCGCCGGGGAAGCTGTAGCGCACGCCGTCGATTTCGCGGAAGGTGGCGGCGCTCTTTTCGGGATCCTTGTAGTAGCCCACGGGCACGTTGCCGCTGGTGGCGATCAAGCCCATTTCACCGGAGCCCGGCTGCACTTGCCGCCCGTCCTCGGTAAAGACTTTCACGCCTTCACTCAATATGAACTTGGCGGTCTCCGTGCTGGCTTCGCGTGTAGTGACGCTGTTGCCCATGCCGCCCTCGGTGGAACCGATGGCATCGACCAGCGCCATGTCGTGGTGCCTCAGCAGCCCCTGCTTGTTCTCGGCGCTCCACATCACGCCGCTGGAGATGATCTGCCGAACACTGGAGAGTTCGTAGGGGTTGCCGCGCCCTGCCGCTTCGTCAAGCGCGGCGAGCAGCGGCCGGGCGAAGGCGTCGCCGACGATGACGAGGTCGGTCACGCGATGGCGCTCCACCAGTCCCCATAGATGGTCCGGGTCGAGCCCCAGACGGGGCGTGAGCACCACGGTGCCGCCCAACGACAGGGGCAGGAAGCCACCGAGCCATATGCCCGTGCCGTGCATGAGCGGGCAGGCGGGCAGCGAGATGGGCGCCCCGTCGCCGACGGCCTCAATAAGGGCCGGCACCTCGGCAATGCGCTCCGGGGGCGACAGCTCCCGCCCGGCGGCGCCCATGCCCATAAACGCCTGGCAGAACAGGCCGCCGTGGTACATCACGCCCTTGGGCATGCCGGTGGTGCCGCCGGTGTAGAGCATGTAGATGCTCAAGGGATCCCGTTCGATGCGCGGCATGGGCTTGGCATCCCGGACGGCGCGTTCGTAGTCCAAGGCGCCATCGAGCAGCGTCTCGGTGCCATCGTCCACTTGGATGTAGAGCTTCACCTTGGTCAGACGGTCGCGTATCTCCCAGATGCGCGTGGCGTAGCAGGCTTGGAAAACCACCGCTTCGGCATCGGCGTTGTCCAGCAGATAGACCAGTTCATCAGCCTTGTAGCGGTAGTTCACGTTGATCGGGCAGCCGCTGATCTTGAACGCCGCGTATTGCGCTTCGAGATACTCGCCGCAGTTGTGCAAGTAAGTGCCCACTTTCGAATCAACGCCCAAACCGTGGGCGCTGTACACGGCCGCCAACCGAGCCGCCCGGTCATCGAACTCGCGCCAAGAGCGAACCTGGTCGCCACAGATCACGGCGGGCCTTGAGGCCACGGCGTCGGCAATGGCCTCCCAGGCCGTTGCGAAGTGAAAGTCCATCCCTCGTTCCCCTGATGCTTCGCTGCTGGAGCCGCTAATTTACTGGCGGATTCCTCCAAGCGCCAGCGTTGCCGGTTCGAGGCTTGCCGAATCAGCATGTTGATCTAGCGAATCCCGCGCCTTACCTTAAATCAAGGAATTGTGAGATCGGCAATGCAAACGACGATTACCAGCAAGGGGCAAGTAACAGTCCCAAAGCGATTCGAGAGCAACTGCACCTGCATCCGGGCGACAAGCTCGACTTCCACGAGTTGCGTGCAGCAGCGCCGCCGACGTCGGGCTCGACCCGCCGCACGACACCTCAATCGAGCGGCACCACGCGGCGCGCCGGCTGTCGTTGATCTCCCCGAGGCAACGCACTTGCCGCTGAACGACGCGTCCATCCGGGTTGCGGCAGTTCCCCGCCACGCTCCGGCAGCGGTGTTCCCTGCCGTCCTTGAAACGCTTCCTGGCCCGCACGAACAGGCCGGCACAGCCTGCCCGAATGGCAAGCCCAGTCAAGGACCAAAGTCGGCACCACAAGCCCGTTCGATGAATCCGAGATCAACGAAAACAGTGAGTTGCATCCCCACGACCCGCCAAAAAACACTCAAATCGACCGAATTGCGGCCTGCGTTGTCGAAGTCGGGCTA
>JAQAJJ010000009.1:23945-117068 GCA_028278675.1 Candidatus Azophilus lithoversatilis | reverse complement strand
TCAGCGTAGTAGTAGCCTTCCTCCCGAATCGTGCGGAAGGTCTGTATGCCGATCGGCAGTTTGCGCCGCTCTGCGTTCACCCGCTTCACCCGTCAGCCCGACTATGGGGAAGCCTAGCAGCAATGAACCCCGCCCGCTAACTTGGAGCGCTTGGTCCATCGTCTTCTCCGCCCATCGCCAGCAATTCCCACTTTGGCCTTTTCGGTGATGTTGAGGAACTCCTTGCTTTGCGGTTCATCGAGATATCGGTTGCTTTTGGTTCCTGACGACACAGCGCAGGCTGGCTCCGCTGAAGCCCGTTTCACTCATCCGCCAAGCCATCCGGGTTCCGCCGCCGCGCGCTTTGCGAAGTAGGTCAGGATGCCGTCGGCGCCCGCCCGCTTCAGGCAGCGCAGCGATTCGAGAATGACGCCTTCCGCCAGCCAGCCCGCCTCAATCGCCGCCATGTGCATGGCGTACTCGCCGCTCACTTGGTAGGCGAACGTGGGTGCGCCAAAGCGCTCCTTGACCCGGCGGATGATGTCGAGATAGGGCATTCCGGGCTTGACCATCACCATGTCGGCGCCTTCATCGAGGTCCAAGGCGATCTCGTGCAGCGCCTCGTCGCTGTTGGCCGGGTCCATCTGGTAGGAGAACTTGTCGCCGCCGCCCAGCGTGGCGCTCGAACCCACGGCGTCGCGAAACGGGCCGTAATAGGATGACGCGTACTTGGCGGAATAGGCCATGATGGCGGTGTTGATGTGGCCGTCGCCATCGAGCGTTTCGCGGATGGCGCCCACCCGCCCGTCCATCATGTCCGACGGCGCGATGACATCGCTCCCGGCCGCGGCGCAAACCGCGGCCTGCTTGCACAGCGCCGCCACGGTGATGTCGTTGAGCACATAGCCGGCGTCGTCAACGATGCCGTCCTGGCCGTGGGTGGTGTACGGATCGAGGGCCGCATCCGTGATGATGCCGAGCTCGGGCACCGCCTGCTTGACCGCCTGAATGGCCCGGGGGATCAAGCCGTCGGGGTTGTGGGCCTCGGCGCCATCAAGGCTGCGCAGTTCCGCCGCCACGTTGGGGAACAGCGCCACCGCCGGAATGCCCAACGCCGCCACGGCTTCCGCCTCCCGTACTAGGTTGTCGATGGAATGCCGCTCAACTCCCGGCATGGATGCCACCGGCACCGATACCTGCTTCCCCTCCACGACGAACATCGGATAGATCAGGTCATCGACGGTCAGAACGGTCTCGCGAACCAACCGGCGGGAAAAATCCTGGGCGCGCGCCCTTCGCAGGCGGGTGGCGGGGAACTTTCGCGGCATGGGCAGCTTCCTGGGATTGTGGAGGGGAGTTTACATGGGTAAGTGACGCGCAAGTCCGCGAGGCGCTGGAATCAGGGCGCGTTCATGGCCCTGCCGATCGCTAGGCAGCGCCTGACCTCGAAGCGCACGTCCAACAGCCATTTGCGCAGCGCCGGGTGCAGCGATTCGGATTGGCTGATCGCTTGCGCCAACTGTGCGAGATAGCCTTCGTCGCAGACCGGTCCGAGCAGGCCGCCGGTGATTGCCCGGAAGTGCCGCGGGTCCACCTCGGCGCTGATGCGCGGCAGGGCGCTGAACACGGTGCCGACAATCTCCAGTTGCAGCTCGCTTTGCTGGCTCGGGAACAGTCCTCGGGCATGGGCGCGCCCATCCGCGACGCTCAACGCGGCTCCCGCTGGATCGAGGAGCATCGCCGCGAGCCGTTGCTGTTGTTGCGGATCTGGACGCGCCGCCACCGCCGACAACGCGCTGCGCCTGCCGCGATCGGACGGATCGCTTTCGCGCTCGGCGGCCAGCAGCGCCTCGATGTCGGCGTGGTCGAAGCCGGCGAGCTTCTCCAACGCGTTCCAGCGGCGCTCCTGATCCAAGTCGAAGCCGTCGGGCAACCCTTTGCCGCCAAGAAGACCGGTCAGCTTGGCGAGGCCCGCAGCGCTCGTCACGGACTGCGTGTAGCTGTCCAACAGCAGCAGTTGCCGGTCGCTGCCGGGCTCGCTGTCGAACAACGCCTGCCATAGGGTGCCTTCGATCCGGGCGCCGATTTCCGCCACGGCCTGCTGGTCGGCTGCGAGCCGCTGCAGGTAATCCCAGGTGTTGGCCAGGGCGCTGAGAATCTGCCTGAGCAGATCGTCGTCGCTCTCCTCATGGGCATGGGTGAGGGCGAATTCGATGAACGCCTGCGGCGTTAGGCGTTGGGAGAGGACCATATCGTGGATCCCCTGCCAAAGCATGGCCCGCTGCAGTGGATCCTCGAAGTCGTACAGGTGCTCCTCCAGCACGGCGAGGGTTTCGGCATCGAAATCCACCCGCGCGTAGTCCCAGTCCCCATGATTGGCGTAGATGAAGTCGGGACAGCGTGCCCCCAAAGCCTCGGCAACGGCCGTCCGTGCGCCTGAGTAGGTTACGGGCAGGCGTCGCGTCGCCATCGCGCCGCGCTCGAAGTTGTAGAGCCCCAACTGTGTCCGGTGCGTGCGCAGCGTCGGCCATTCAGCGGGGGCGGTTTGCAGAACCGCGAGGCTGACGATATGGCCATCGCTGCAGTTGAACTCGACCTCAACGCCGTTGGTGCCGGGTTGGTCGAGCCAGTCGGCGGACCAGTTCTCCAGGTTCTCGCCTGCCGCGTTGCCAATGGCGCGGAGAAAGTCATCGATCGTTGCGTTGCCGTAGGCTTGGGAGCGCAGATAGTTCCTCACCCCAAGCTGAAACGGCTCCGGTCCCACCAAGTGGTTGAGTTGGGCCAGCGTGGCCGAGCCCTTGCTGTAGGTGATGGCGTCGAAGTTCGCGAACGCAACGTCGGTGTTCGGGGTCGGCATTTCGATGGGATGCGTGGTGTCCCGTTCATCCGCACGGTAGGCGTACACCGTGCGGCGGTAGGCCCCGAGCGCTGCCTCGGTGAACTCCGTGCCTTCCCGCAGCGCCAAGTTGGCCATGAAAGTGGCAAACGATTCGTTCAGCCACAGCCCGTTCCACCAATCCATCGTCACCAGGTCGCCAAACCACATGTGCGCCATCTCGTGCAGGATCACGCTCGCCAAGGATCGTCTCGCCTGCCGCGTCACCTTGCCGCTGTGCAGAAAGCGCTCGCTGAAGGTGACCGCGCCGACGTTTTCCATGGCGCCCGCATTGAAGTGCGGCACGATGACCTGGTCATACTTGCCGAACGGATAGGGGATATCGAAGTACTTCTCGAAAAACGCGAACCCTTGCACGGTCGGCACGAACCAATGTTCGGGGTGGACGCGCTCCGCCATTGAAGCCCGGGCGAACAGGCGCAGCGGAATGTCGCCGGCGGCGGACTCCCAGCGCCGGTAATCTCCGGCATGCAGCGCGTAGATGTAGGTGCTGATGCGCGCCGCCGGCGGGAACGTCCAGACCCTCCGTTCGCCCTGGTCTTCGACATTTGACGCCGCGGCGATGGAGATGACCTGCCATGCCGCCGGGGCCGTCACGCGGGTGGCGTAGGTGGCTTTTAGATCAGGCTGGTCGAAGCAGGGGAATAGCCGGTTGGCGTCGTAGGGTTCGAAGTTGGTGTAGAGGTAGTCGCGGCCGTCGATGGGGTCCCGGAAGCGATACAGGCCGCTGCCGTCACTGCTGTAGGGATGCGAAAATGCGATTTCGACGGTGTTCGACCCCAGCGCAAGGGCATTCGCCGGAAGCGACAGGAAGTAGCCGTTGTAGGCGGCATCCACGTCCTCGCCGTTGACGACCACCGCCGCCACCGTGCCGCCCACGAAATCGACCGTGAGATCCCGCCCCACGTCGGTGAGTTCAAAGTCGATGGACACGCGGCCGCTGAACGCGTCCGCCTCCCCGTCGAGTTCGAACGCCAGATCGTAGGCCACGCCGCCGACCCGGGCCGAGCGCTCGCGGGCGTAGTCCTCCGCAAGCATGGGCGCCGCCACCCTGGCATTGGCGACCGGCTCGGCAGCAGGGGCATCCGCAGTGTCCGTGCAGCCCCATAGTAACCAGCAGGAAAAAGCGGCAACAAGCCGTGTGGCGAGGCGGGGCATGGTGGATCCTAGCGTTTTGAACGTGCGCATTGTGCCATTCAAGCACCAAGGGCGCACGGTGAGTCCGCGGTCAGATCAAGCCTTTGGGGAGTTGCTTGCAGTGATCGGAGGAGCTGCAACCGGACGCTGAAAAGCACTTCCTAGTCGGTGCCGTCAAACTTGCTCTTCAGCCACTCAAGGGCTTTCCATTGATCGTCTCGACTGGCTCGCCGTATCTGGCTTAACAGCCAAGTCCAACTCGGGGGCTCCTGCACCAGATTTTTTGCCCCTTGGTTGCAAGTGCTGCACAGTGCTCGGAGGTTGGCGAGTTCGTCCCTTCCCCCGTGACTTCTGTCCTTAATGTGGCCAACATGAAGCCGCACTTTTCGTCCCGGAGCCTCTTTGTCATCATCTCCTGCGCCCGCTCCGCACATTTGACACGTATATCCATTGCGCTCAAGCACCTCAGCCCGCAGCCTTCCCCCAACGTGCTTGGCGAATCGGTAGCCCGATGAATCGGGTGGGTCGTCAACCAAAAGATACTCGCCCGGCTTGAGGTTGACGTCATCGTTGTGCGATCGAATTGGCCAGCCTTCGTCATTGCGAAGCCCGCGAACGCGTCCTGCCCACTCAAGCACTTCTGGACCCACTGCCTCTTGCAGTTGATTGCAGTTGATGGCCAGTGACGACCTCACCGACATGATTGCGGAAAAAACGCCTAAGGCGCTCCTTCGAGCTCAGGCGGGACACTATGCTGCGCCTTGAAACTTCCCGCCAATCAGATGCCGCATCAGTTCAAAGCCTATGAATCGGGTGTAGGCTGGCGGTATTGACTCGTTGAGTTCCTTTTTTGTCATCCAGTCAATTCCCATCGCTTCCCGCGCCGCTGCTACCGAGCAGTTTCCACCTCCAGTGACCTGAACGTAATCCGCCCACTCATCGGTTTTTCCGTAGTGCGCCTTGCGGCTGTCCCGGGTGTGGACCTTGGGGTGTCTTGGGTGCGGCGGAGGCACCACATCGAAATTCGTTTCAAATAGCCTATGCCGGAGAACGCGGAGCTCGGGAAACATGGTTCCGCACAAAGTGGCAGGATCAAGCAACGGTGCCCCGCATGGTGCAGCACTTCGATGCACCATCTGGGAAGTTTGCTCAGATTTCAAGGCGCTTCGTGTCATTTTGCCCTTGCAACGATCGCCGCCTCGCGGGCACTACGTTCGTGCAACCTTTTCCGCTTCGGTCCATCTAAGGAAGGACAGCGAACCCACGACAACCCAAGGAGTCAGGCAATATGCGGCGCTTTACCCAAATCCTTCTTCTGTTGGCAGGCCTGCTCGGCGCTAGTGTTGGCTTCGGTGCTGAGGTGCCGGCGCAGGAGCACTCGGAGCTGAAAGCCAAGCTCGACCAGGCTAGGCAGGAGGTTGACCGAGCGGTGGCCAAGCTCGCCGACCTGCTTGAGGAAAAAACCGAACAAGCTACCGAAGGAGGCTTTGCGGAGTTTTTCAGCTTCTCCTCCGACGCGGAACTCGGCGTCGTCATCAGCTCTCGTGATGATGACGACGGCGGAGTGCTGCTCGAAGGCGTGTCGTCGGGCAGCGGGGCCGAAGAGGCCGGGCTCAAGGCCGGTGATCGCTTGGTGATGATCGACGACGTCCGTTTGGATGAGACGGGTGGCCGCGAAGCGCTCCTCGACCACATGCAAACCGTCAAGCCGGATCAGGAAGTTGCGCTTTGGGTGCTTCGAGAGGGTGAAACGGAACAAGTGACCGTTGTTGCTCAGCGGCGTTCGACGCAGATCCGGCGCATGTTGGATGGGCTTGACCTCGACTTCGACTTCGACTTGGATGTTGATGGCATCGAGGCGATGGGGCGCCGGGTAGAAGCCGCGTCGGTACCCCGTCTGGTCGATCTTGACGCCGACCTCGGCGCCTATTTCGGCGTCGATCAAGGGGTGCTGGTGCTCAACGCGCCGGAGTATGGGGCGCTCAAAAGCGGCGATGTGCTGCTCTCGGTGGGCGGAGAGGCCGTGATCTCCGCCCGGCAAGCGCGCCGGGTGATAGCCGCCGCCGAGGAGCCGGTTGCGGCCGAAGTCATGCGGCAGGAGAGTCGGCTCAGCGTATCCATCGCCCCGGACGCCTTTCCCCAACATTTGGGCAAGCGCATCCGCGTCATCAAGCTGGAGGAAGACGAGTCATCCTGAAAACTCGGGGCGGCTTGCCCTACTGCTCGCTGGTAACCGGCAGCTTGAACACGTAGAGCGCCTGGCCTCCAGCGGGTTGATGAATGTCGGGGCTGATGACCGCCGTCATGGCGCGAAAGACGCCCATGCCTGTGGGCACGGTAACGAACTGCTCGCCGCCCGCCATGTAGGTGATCGGATAGCCGTGGGTTGGCGCGCCGAGGCGCGTCTGCCAGAGCACCTTGCCGGTGTCCGCATCGAAGGCCTTGAAGTAGCGGTCAAGGTCGCCGATGAAGACCAGTCCCCCGGCGGTGGCCAGAGCGCCGGTCATGAACAGGGCCCGCTGCGCGTGGGTCCAGACCGGTGCCATGCGGTCGGCGTCCACCGCCACCAGCAGGCCCAGCAGGCCGTCGCTGCCCGGCATGGGGTAAGAACGCGAATCGCCGCCGAAGCCGCCTTCTCCGGCCACCTTGGGCACGGTGCGGCCCACTAGGTCCGCGCAAAGCCGATGCAAGGGAATGATCAAGCGGTTGCCCGCCTCGCTATAGGCCATGGCTTGCCAGTTGTGCCCGCCGTAGATGCCGGGACACGCCTGAATGGCATCGCCGACGCCCGCCTCAGCGATGTCCGGCCGGTAGCTGGCGCGTCCGGTCTCGGGGTCGATGCGGCTGAAAATGTTCTGCGGCAGGGTCTCCAGGTGGCCGAGGTAGCGTCCGGTGCGCCGGTCGAGCCGCCAAAGAATGCCGTCCTTGCCCACCGTGTAGAGCCGCTGCTCACCGTCCCGGTCGATGAGCACCCGCTCGAAGCCGGCTTCCATGTCGATGGTTTCGCCAGGCGCATGCTGGAAGTGCCAGGCAATCGCGCCGGTTCGCGCATGCAGCGCCAAGGTCGAATTGGTGTAGAGGGCGGCATCGGCGACGGTCAGGCCGCGGCTGGCGGCCACCCAGGGCTTTGCTTGTGAGGTGCCGACGTAGTAGAGGCCGAGTTCCGCATCGTAGCTGCCGGCGATCCAGACATCGCCGCCGGCCCGGAATTCCGCGGCCAGCCCGCCCCAGGTCTCATCGCCCGGGTCGCCCGGCAACGCGATCGTGGAGGTGCGCCAAAGTTCCCGCCCGGTGGCCGGATCATGTCCCGTGACGAAGCAGCCCTCGGGCTGGAATCGCTCACAGCCGTTGATGCCGCTGAGCAGCACGCCGCCACCCAGGATCGGGCCGCTGGTATGCGTGTACCCTTGGCGGTAGTCGGCCTTCACCGTGCGCCATGCGAGTTCGCCGGTGCGGGCGTCAAGGGCGACCAAGGCGGCATCGTAGGTGGCGATGAACACCTTGTCGCCCTGTATGGCGATGTTGCGCAAGGGTCCGCCAAGGGTCTTGGCGGCAGGCGGGTAGTTGTAGGCGTACTCCCAGATCAGCTCGCCAGTGGCGGCGTCCAGCGCTTGCACCACGTTGTCCGGGTGGGTCAGGTAAAGAGTGCCGTCATGCACCAAGGGCGTGACCTGGTTGCTGCCGTCCCGCATCGTCACCGCCCAAGCCAGTTGCAGCCGGTCCACATTGGCGCGGTCGATCCGGGTCAGCGGGCTGTGCGCCTGGCCGTCTTGGGTACGGCGCCAGTGCAGCCAGTCGCCCGGCGGCGGGTCGCGCAGGCGGGCATCGGAAACCGGCTCGAATCCGTCGATCACCCGGTTCTGAAAGGCCGACCGGCTGCGGGCAATCTCGTCAACGCCCGCAACGCCGGACCAGGAGTCCAGCGCCTCCGCCTCACCGGAAGCGGCTTGGGCGGCATCGGGCAGGCGGTCACCGGCTGCGTCGTTGCGGGCGAACAGAAAATCAACCAAGGCTGCGTGTTCCGCCTCGCTCAGGCGGCTGCCGCCGGGCGGCATGGCGCTCAAGTTGTAGGCCAGCAGCGCCTGATGCGAACGGCCACCCCACCGGCCCAGAAAGCCCTCGCCCCGCAACGGCGTGCCGTGGGCCGAACCAAGCAGGGTGGCCCCGTGGCACGCTCGGCAGTGTTGCTCGTAGAGTGCTTCGCCGGGCCCGATGGGTGCTGGCTCCGCCGCCGCGATTGCCGCGACGGCGATGCCGATCAGTGCGATCCAGTGAGAGCGCACTCTGGGTTCAGTTCCCCTCGAAGCTGTAGCTGACCTCCAAGCCATAGGTGCGCGGCGGCCGGGTGGCGGCGTAGCTCCACAGGCCCGCTACGTCAAAGCCGATGCCGTAGCCGTCCTCGTCGGCCAGGTTGCGGCCGAAGACGCTGAGTCGCATCGCGCCGACCTCGAAGTTGGCCGATGCGTTGATCAGGTGCTGGGCCGAGTTGGTGAGCTCGGGCTTGTTGGCGAAATCGACTTCGTGCTTGCCGAGGTAGCGCCAGCCAAAGGTCACCCAGGCTTGGCCGCTGCCCACGGACCATTCATAAGTGGCGCTTAGTGCGGCGGTGAGGTCCGGTGCCCGGCGGATGTCCAGATGGGAAAGGTCCTGGATGCCGGTCGGCCCGCGAAACTCGAAGTCGTCGTACTCGGCGTCGAGCAGGCCGAGGTTGCCGCGCAGGCTCAAGCCCGGAGCGGGCAGCCACTGGACATCCAGTTCGAGGCCGTAGATTTCCGCCGTGGAGGCGTTGGCCACCAAGGTGACCTGCCCGGTGCCGCTGGTGGCGGAAGGCAGCTGCAGCTCCTCCTGCTTGTCCTCGTAGTCCATGAGGAAGGCGGCGGCATTGATGCGCAGGCTGCCGCCAAGCCAGTCGGACTTCAGACCCACCTCATAGTTGGTCACGGTTTCCTCGTCATAGGGCGTGGTCGCGTTCTCCAAGCTGTCCACCCGACCGTTGAACCCGCCGCTGCGGTAGCCCACCGAGTAGGTGCCGTAAATCGAGGCGTCGTCGTTCAGGCGATACAGCAGGCCCGCCTTGGGCGTGAACTTGCTCCAGTCGTCGCTGGCGGCGGCGGTCACGACGCCCATCTGGTCGGTATCCTTCTCGTCCTCCGTGTAGCGGCCGCCGAAGTTGAGGGTGAGCCGGTCGGTGAGGTCGTAGTCGGCCTCAAAGAACAGGGCCCAGGATTGGGAGTCTTGGCGGGAGGTCTGCGGCAGGTCGAGCACCACATTGGGCACGACGAAGCCAATGTAGCTGCGCAGGCGGATTTCGTACTCCGAATCCCAGACGTAGGCGCCGGCGGTGCCCCGCAGCCGGGAGCCCGGATCATCCAGGGTCAGGCGCAGCTCGTGGGAGCTTTGCTCGTACTCCGCCGGGCGGGTGGTGTGGAACAGTTCAGGCGCCACCGCATCCCAGTCGGTGAGCACGGTCTCCTCCGTCTCCCAGGAGCCGAAGATGTAGTCCAAGCTTAGGGATTCGGTCAGGCTCCAGCGCAGTTCTAGGATGTGGGTATCCGCATCGAAGGTGGCGTCGCTGGGGCCAACCAGATCCTGGGTGGTCCTCCAGCGGTCGCCCGAGACCGGGGTGTTGAGATCCGGTGAGCAGAAGCCGAAGCCATCGCAGAAGAGCTGCCCGGGCTGACCGACGTTGAGCAGCGGCGGGGTGTCCTGGTCGGTGCGCTCGATCTGGGCGGTGTATTCCAGTTCCACGGCATCGCTGGGCGTGAGCAGCACGTTGGCGCCAAACGACTGGTACTCGACCCGCCCTTCGTCCCGGCCGGTGTTCACGTTGTCGTAGTAGCCTTCGTTTTGGTCGTCGAGGGCGCCGGTCAGCTTGACCGCCACCTGGTCGCCGAGGCCGAAGTTGACCAGCCCTTCCAGGCGCAGGTTGTCGTAGTTGCCGTAGCTCGCCCGAATCTTGCCGCCGGTCTCGCCCGTTGGCTGGGTGCGGCGCAGGTGGACGACGCCGCCGATGGTGTTGCGGCCGAACAGGGTGCCTTGGGGGCCGCGCAACACTTCCACCCTCTCCAGATCGATCGCTTGAGTGATGCCCCCGGTCATGGTGCCAAGGAAGATGCCGTCCACCACCACGCCGACGGCGGGATCGAAGTTCTTTTCCACTTCCGAGACGCCGATGCCGCGGATGTAGGCGGCGGCGACGCCGCCGGGCCCTTGGGCGGTGTCGTCGAGCACCAGGTTGGGCGAGACGAACACCAGATCCCGCAGGTCACGGGCGAAGGCCTGTTCGATCTCGGTTTGGGTGAGCGCGCTGACGGCGATGCCCACGTCCTGGATGTTCTCCTCCCGCTTGCGGGCGGAGACGACGATCTCCTCGATGACTTGGGCGCCTTCCTGGGCCACGGCCGGAAACGGCTGTGCCGCCACCAGCGCGCCCAGTGCGAGCGCAACGGCTAGGAGTTTGAAGCGATGAAAAACAAGGGGCAATATTTGCGCTGGCATGGGTGGTCAGTCCTCCTGAGTACATCAAGCAGCCAAGGGAAAAGCGACTCCCGCAGGCGCCGACCGGCGCTGGGAGCGTTAGGTAGCCCAGCATACCAGCCAGGGTGGGTGAACATAAGGGCCTGCGCGACCTGACGGTCGCGTATGGAGTTTCGCTGGCGCGAAACTCCGCAGTCGTTGAATGGGACAGATTCCGATATGTTTCTGAACCCGAACAGGGCTGCGGGTTCCAAACCCGCAGGTTCCAAACCCGCATCGTCCACTGCACCCGTTTTCGCTATACTCAACCCTTGTCTCCTGGGGTGTTCGCCAGTTGGTGTCGTCCTTGAGCCGTTATAGAAACGAAAGGGGGCTTGGCGATGGTGACGGTGTGCTTGCCTGTGCCGGGTTTCATTCCGCACGGGATGCCTTAGATGCCGCCTGGGTCTCCGCCTTGAACCACAACGGTTCAGGGCTATCCATCAGCGGCACTTTCGGGAGACTTGCTCATCGGCGATGAGCGGCTGGCCTTGCGCCGCCGCCATCGCTTGGCGCGGCGCCGCTTGTCCGCCAGCCAGCAATGGCTGCACGCCCAAGCGGTGCGCCGTTTTTTTTTGGCCTCGCCCTTGGCTTGGCGCAGTCGGCGCATCGCCGCCTACCTCAGCGTTGACGGCGAAGTGAACCTGCGCCCGCTGCTCGGGGCCTTGCAGGGCATGGGCAAGCTGTTGGCCCTGCCGGTCGTTGAAAGGAGCCTTCAGCTTGGGGGGCGCGAGGGGTTTACCCCTCGCAGGAGCAGCAATCGGATGTCCTTCTTTGCGCACCGCCTCGAAGCACCGCTTGCGCGCAACCGCTTCGGCATCGAGGAGCCGCTGCCCGGCACCCCTTGGATCAACACGCGGGCGCTGGATCTGGTGCTGGCACCGCTGGTGGCCTTCGACGATCACGGTCACCGGTTGGGCATGGGCGGCGGCTTCTACGATCGGCACTTCGGCGGCCTGTCTGACGGTCTGCGCCCGTTGCTGATCGGCATCGCGCATGAGGTTCAGCGCGCCGATGCCCTGCCGGCAGCGCCTTGGGACGTGCCCTTGGACGGAATTCTCACCGAAGCGGGCTGGCGAACCTTCAGCCCGCGCATGGGATTTTGACGTGGCCGTGCGCCGCATCATCCGCATGGGGCATCCCACCCTGCGCCAGGTCGCCGCCCCGGTGGACGCCGCCGCCTTGGGCGACCCCGGCTTCAAGCGGCTGGTGGAGGACATGGTCGATACCCTGCGCGACTACGGCGGCGTCGGCTTGGCCGCGCCGCAGATCAACGAGTCCGTTCGCCTTGCCGTCATCGAAATCCCCGGCGGGCCGACCCGCTACGGCGAGCTGCCGTCGATGCCGCTGACGGCGTTCGTCAATCCCGAAGTGCAGGTGCTCGACGATGCGCCCAACGGCGTCTGGGAGGGCTGCCTGTCGGTGCCCGGCCTGCGCGGCTACGTCGAACGGCCGGGACACATCCGGGTCAGTGCGCTGAATCTGGCCGGGCAGCGCGTCAGCCTTGAACTCAACGGCTTCCTCGCCACCGTGTTTCAGCACGAATTCGACCACTTGGACGGCAAGCTCTACATCGACCGCATGGCCGACACCGCCAAGCTGATGTTCGACGAGGAGTACCTGCGCTACGAGGCTGAACCCCCAGCCGATCCACCTTAGCGATTGTCTTCGCCAGACTTTCCTTAGGTTGATGGCAGGACCGGGTTGTCTCCGCCCATGGGCGATTTGAAGAGGTGGATGGACTATCGAACATCGATTTCCGGAGCTGAGGACCAAGCCCTACCGCAAAAACAATTCGTAGGCCGGGTTGCCCGTCTCCTCCCAGTAGCGATAGCCGATCCGGTCCAGGTAGCCGGACAGGGTGCTGCGCTCCTCCGGCCCCGCTTCGAAGCCCGCCAGCACGCGGCCCCAGGCGGAGCCGTGGTTGCGGTAGTGGAACATGGTGATGTTCCAATGGCTGCCCAAGCCCTCAAGGAATTCGAGCAGGGCGCCTGGGCGCTCGGGAAACTCGAAGCGGTACAGCAGCTCCGGCTTGGCCCGGAAGGCGTGCCCGCCGACCATGTGGCGCACGTGCAGCTTGGCGGTTTCGTTGTCGGTCATGTCCACCACTGGATAGCCCGCAGCGGTCAGGCGCTCGGTCACCGCCTCCCGGTCGTCGGCCGACGCCACTTGCAGGCCCACGTAGATGTGGGCCCGTTCGGCATCGGCAAAGCGATAGTTGAACTCGGTGACCCCGTGTGATCCCAAGGCCCGGCAAAAGCGACGGAAGCTGCCCGCCTGCTCATCGATGGTGACGCCGAGCACCACCTCCCGGCGTTCGCCCACCTCGGCCCGTTCGGAGATGTGGCGCAGCCGGTCGAAGTTGACGTTGGCGCCGCTGATGATCGCCACGCAGCGGCGTTTGCCGCCCCGCCGGGCCGTTAAGCGCCCGGACTCGATGGTCTTCTTGAGGCCTGCCACGGCCAGGGCACCGGCGGGCTCCGCCACCGAACGAGCATCGTCGAACACGTCCTTGACCGCGCCGCAAATCTCATCCGTGGAAACCGTCACCACGTCATCGACGCAATCGCGGGCGATCTTGAACGGCAACCGGCCGATCTGCGCCACCGAAACCCCTTCCGCGAAGCGGTCGAGGGTCTCGAGCGGCAGGCGCACCCTGCGTCCCGCGGCCAGCGCCGCCTGCAGGCAGGCCGAGCCCTGGGCCTCCACGCCAATCACCCGGGTGGCGGGCCGCAGGTACTTGACGTAGGCGCTGATCCCGGCGATCAAGCCGCCGCCGCCAACGGGTACGAACACCGCATCGGCGTCTGGGCATTGGTTCATGATCTCCACGCCCACGGTGCCCTGGCCGGCAATCACCTGGGCATTGTCGTAGGGATGGATCAGCACCCGGCCCTCGGCCTGGGCCAGCGCCCGCGCCTTGGCCGCGGCCTCGTCGTAGCCATCGCCGTGCAAAATGACTTCGGCGCCGAGATCGCGAACCGCCTGCACCTTGATGGACGGCGTGTTGCGGCCCATCACGACCTGGGCATGGACTTGCAGTTCACGGGCGGCGAGGGCGACGCCCTGGGCGTGGTTGCCCGCCGATGAGGCGATCACCCCCTTGGCCCGCTCGCGGGCGGAAAGCTGCGCCATCCGGTTGTAGGCGCCGCGCAGCTTGAAGGAGAAGATGGGCTGCAGGTCCTCGCGCTTCAGCAGCACTTCAAAGCCGCGGCCCAATCGCTCAGAAATGCCCCTTGCGTATTGCAAAGGGGTTTCATTCGCGACATCGTACACGCGGGCGGCGAGAATTTTCTTGACGGTGGGCTCCAACATGGCAGATCGGCCGGCAAATGTGGGCGAGGGAGAGAGAGTATGGCCCAAGCAGCGCTGAAACGCAGTGCGGCGGATGCGGCGCTGGCCTACATCGAGCCGAGATTGGGGCCGAAAACGGTGGTCGGGGTCGGCACCGGCAGCACCGCCGACTGCTTCATCGACGCCTTGGCGGGGGTCAAGCACAAGTTCGACGCCGCCGTGGCCAGCAGCGAGGTGAGCGCCGAACGCCTGCGCAGCCAAGGCGTTGCGGTCATCGACCTCAATGCCGCACCGTCCGTGGCCGTCTATGTGGACGGCGCCGACGAGGTGGATCCCGGCCGTTGCCTGACCAAGGGCGGCGGTGGCGCCTTGACCCGGGAGAAGATCGTCGCCGCCTCGGCGGACGAATTCGTCTGCATCGTGGACGCATCCAAGCTGGTCGAGCGCCTGGGCGCCTATCCCCTGCCCGTCGAAGTCGTGCCCATGGCTCGTGGCTTGGTGGCCCGGGCGCTGGCGGGGCTCGGCGGCGAGCCGGAGTGGCGCCAGGGCGTCACCACCGACAATGGCAACCTCATCCTCGATGTTCACGGCCTCGACATCGCCGACCCGTCCGCCCTGGAGCGGGAGATCAACAACATCGTCGGCGTGGTCTGCAACGGCCTGTTCGCCGCCAACCGAGCCGATCTGGTCTTCGTGGCCGGTGCGGACGGGGTGCGGCAGCTATAGCTTCCATGGAACAAATGGAGACAACCCAGCGGCTGGCGGGTTGTTCCTTCGGCGTCGGCGGCGTGCCGTTCTGGGGCGAGCTAAAGGCTTCCATGGAACAAATGGAGACAGCCCCGCGGCTGGCCGGTTGTTCCTTCGATGTCAGCGGCGTGCCGTTCTGGGGCAAGCTAAGGGCTTCCATGAACCGCACATGAGAGTTTTGGTGCTGCAACACGTCGATGCGGAGCATCCGGGCACCTTCCGGGACTGCTTTCGCGAGGACGGCGTGGATTGGGATGTGGTTCACCTCGACCGGGGCGAAGGGATTCCGGAGCTGGCCGCCTACGACGGCATGCTGGTCATGGGCGGTCCCCAGGATGTTTGGGAGCAGGACGCCCACCCTTGGCTGGTGCCGGAGAAGGCGGCCATCCGGCAGTTCGTGACCAAATTGCAGCGGCCCTTCCTCGGCATTTGCCTAGGCCATCAACTGTTGGCGGAC
The DNA here is from genome assembly GCA_028278675.1 of Candidatus Azophilus lithoversatilis. Lineage (GTDB taxonomy): Bacteria > Pseudomonadota > Gammaproteobacteria > Pseudomonadales > Azotimanducaceae > Azophilus > Azophilus lithoversatilis. The sequence continues at coordinate 102,042 of JAQAJJ010000009.1, read as the reverse complement.
GCTCTGGGCGGAACGGTGGCCCCGGGAACCTCTGAAGTGGGCGTCATGGCCATTGCGCAGACGCCCGAGGGCCGGACCGATGCATTGCTGAGCGGTCTGCCCAACCCCATGACCGTGCTTCAATGGCACGGCGCGGAAGTCACCGAACTGCCCGCGGATGCCACGCTGCTGGCGAGTTCCACCGATTGCCGCGTGCAGGCCTTTCGAGTCGGGCCTTGCGCCTACGGACTTCAGTGCCATGTGGAGGTCGGCGCGGACATGGTGGACCAATGGGCGGCAATTCCGGCTTACGCAGACTCGTTGCGCGAGACGCTCGGCGAAGATGGGCTGGCGCGCTTGCGGCGTGATGTCGATGAGCGGCAAAGCGCCTTTCGCGCCGATGCCCGGCAGCTATACCGCAACCTGCGCGGGCTGGTTGCGGGCTAGGGGCGTTTCGGCGTCCCGCCTGGGGGGCATCAATCGTCCCAAGCCGTTCGGCGAGTTCAGTTGTGGGTTGATGCGTGATGCGATAGCATCAATTTTTCTAGTGTACCGGGTGAAGATGTGCGTACTACATTGAATGTCGAAGACGATTTGCTCATCGCCTTGCGGGAGATGGCCAGGCGGGAGTCGAGGTCGTTGGGGGCGGTCGTGTCAAGGCTGTTGCGCCAACAGTTGCTGGGAACCAAGGTATCGGCGGCAGCATCCGAAGTCGGCGAGCCGGAAGGGGAGTTTGGCTTTCGTCCATTTCCCAAGCGTGGTGGGATAGTGACCAATGCAATGATTGACCGCCTGCGCAATGAAATGGGCGATTGATGCGGTCGCTATTGGATGTGAACGTCCTTATCGCCTTGCTCGATGCGGATCACGTATTCCACGACCAAGCGAAGGGTTGGCTCAGGGACCATATTGCCGCTGGGTGGGCAACCTGCCCGATTACCCAAAATGGATGCGTGAGGATTATGGCGCAGCCGGGCTACTCGAACCCCTTGCCCGCAGCCGAGGTGGCCGATCGCCTGCGCGGAGCGGTCGCTACAGAGCATCACCGATTTTGGGCTGACGACCTAAGCCTTTTGGAGCCGGGCCAGGTTGACTGGAGTCAAGCCATCAGCGCGAAGCAGTTAACCGACATTTATCTCTTGTCGCTTGCGGTTCATCGCGGCGGGCGACTCGTCACGTTTGATAGCCGCATTGCCCATTCGATGGTTCCGAGCGCGAGCCAGCGGCGTCTTTGCATCATCTAGCTTCCAAGCCCACGCAAGCGGATCGGCCGTTAGCCGAGCAGCTTCCCCGGATTCATCACCCCGTTGGGATCGAACGCGCGCTTCAAGCCGCGCATCAGCGCCACTTCCTCGGCTGAGCGGCTGTAGCCGAGAAAGTCCCGCTTGAGCAGTCCAACGCCGTGCTCGGCGGAGATGCTGCCGCCGTGCTTGGCCACGAGTTCGAACAGTGCCGGGCTGACCTCGTGGCAGCGTTTGAGGAATGGGGCCGCTTGCCATTCCGGCGGCTTGAGGATGTTCAGGTGCAAATTGCCGTCGCCGATGTGGCCGTACCAGCAGACCTCGAATTCGGGATAGGCCGTGCCGATCAGGGCGTCCGCCGCCGCCAGGAATCCCGGCATGTCGCTCACCGGCACCGAAATGTCGTTCTTGTAGGGGGTTTGCGGCGCGATGCTCTCCGAGATCCCCTCGCGCAGCGCCCAGAGCCTGGCCGCTTGGGCGTCGCTTTGGCTGAGGACGCCGTCCAGCGCCCAGCCGCTTTCCAGGCAGCGCTCGAACGCTCGGCCGGCCGCTTCCAGGGCGGACTCGTCGAACTCCAACAGCGCGTAGAAGGGGCAGGCCTCGCGCAGAGGCGCAGGCAAGTCCCGCGCCGCACGCACCTTGGCGAGGGCCAGGTCGGAGAAGAACTCGAAGGCGGACAGTGGCGCTTGCTTCTGAAACGCATCCAGAACCGGTGGCAGCGCGCTGAACTCGGGGCAGCCGAGCACCATCACCCGTTGCGGCGCCGGCGGGGCCGTCAGGCGAATGTCGGCCTCCACCACCAAGCCCAGGGTGCCCTCGGAGCCGATGACGAGATGCCGGAAGTCGTAGCCGGTGGCGTTCTTGACCAAGCCGTTGTTGCAGCGCAGCACGTCGCCGGCGCCAGTCACCAGCGTCAGCCCGGCGATCCAATCGCGGGTGAGGCCGTAGCGGATCACCCGGATGCCGCCGGCATTGGTGGCGATGTTGCCGCCAATCTGGCTGGAGCCGGACGAAGCGAAGTCCACCGGATAGAACAGTCCGCGCTGCTCGGCGAAGGCCTGCAGGGCTCCCGTCACGACGCCCGCCTCGCAACGCACCAGCCGCTCGGCAGGCTTGAAGTCCAGGATGCGGCTCATGCGGTCGAACGACACCACCACCTCGCCCTGCTCGGCCACCGCGCCGCCGGAGAGGCCGGTGCGACCGCCCGAAGGCACTAGCTTCAGCCGCTCCGCGTTGGCCAATCGCACCAAAGCCACCACCTCATCGACGGTCTTCGGAAAAACCACGGCGCTGGGCGCCGCCCGGTAGGCGGTGGTGCGGTCGCGGCCCCAATGGGCTAGGTCGGCCGGCTCCCTGGTAAGCCGTTCCGGCGGGAAGAGGGCGGCGAGGGCATCTGCCACGGCATCAGCCTCGGGGCCGGCGTTTGACGGCATTGCAGCGCTCCCGACGGGCCTCCGGCACTCCCCATGCACAGTGCTCGTCCAGCCACCGCCACATGGCCTCGCGCACCGCAGGCGCTTCGTTGACCAAGTGGTGCCGGGCGCCGGGCAGAAGCAGAATCCTGGGGCTGAACAATCGCTCCAGCACCCTGAGGTTGTGTCGCCAGCCCACTGTCCGGTCGGCGGTCCCTTGGATGACATGGGGACGCACTTGGGGCATGGGCGGCTTGCGCTCGAAGCGCCGCATCCACTCGACCATGGCCGTCACCCACTGTACGGGCAGCACCTTCGCTTGCAGCGGGTCGCGCTTGAGCAGGCGCACGAAGTCGGCGTTCTCCGCGTTCCTGCGGAAGGTTCGAGGACGCTCGCTGATGGTGCGCCGCGCGATCTGCCAGACCACTTGGTTCAGGGGCCAGTAGGCCGGACGCACCAAGGGTGCCAAGAGCAGGATCTCATCGAATCCCTCCGCGCCTTGCCGGGCGAGGTGCTCCATGATGACCGATGCGCCCATGCTCTGGCCCGCTAAGTGCCACGGCTTGGGCAAATCGCGGCAGGCTTCGAGTGCCGCTGCCAAGACCGTTTGGTAGGCCTCAAAGCTGGCGATCGTCGCCACTGGCCCGGTGGAGAGGCCGTGCCCCGGCTGGTCGAAGGCGAACACGGCCAACCCCTGGCTTTGCAAGTAGTCGATCAAATGGCCGTAGAGGCCCACGTGGTCGTAGTAGCCGTGGCAGACGATGGCCGTGCCTTTGGGGGAGGGCGGCACGAAGGCCTGCGCGGCGATGCGCTCGCCGTCCACAGCCAGCCAGCCCATTCGGTGCGAGCGCCCGTTGCCCTTGGCGCAGTCGTCCAAATGGTAGAAGGCCAAATAGGCGGCCAAGTCCGCGGCAGGCGGCGCGTCCTGTCCCCAAGGCGGCAGGGCGGCTCGCAGCCTTTGCGGCTCAAACGGCCTCAAGAACCGCCACCCCCGGCAGCGATTTGCCTTCCACGAATTCGAGAAAGGCGCCGCCGCCGGTGGATATGCAGGAGATGCCCTCGCGCACCCCGTACTTCTCGATGGCGGCCAGGGTGTCGCCGCCGCCGGCGATGGAGAAGGCGCTCGATTCGGCGATGCCTTCGGCAATGTGCCGGGTGCCTTCGCCGAACTGGTCGAACTCGAACACGCCGACCGGGCCGTTCCACAGGATGGTGCCGGCATCCGCCAGCAGGGCCCTGAAGCGCCGGGCGGTTTCGGGGCCGATGTCGAGTATCGCCTCGTCGTCCGCCACCTGGTCGTTGAGGCGCAGCACCGCCCGTTCGTCCGGCCCGGGCCGCTGGCCCACCATCCAGTCCACGGGCATGGGCACTTCGACCTTGCCCGCCACCCGCAAGGCGTCGGCGATGAGGCCGGCCTCATGCAGGGAGGCGCCGATCGGCAGGCCGCTGGCGGCAGCGAAGGTGTTGGCAATGCCGCCGCCGACGATGATGCAGTCGGCCAAGGTGGCCAGGCTGTCCAGCACATTGAGCTTGGTGGATACCTTGGCGCCGCCGACAATCGCCACCAACGGCCGCGCGGGCTTCTCCAGCGCCTTGGTCAGCGCCTCAAGTTCCTGGGCGAGCAGCGGCCCGGCGCAGGCGAGCGGCGCATGGCGGGCCACGCCCTCGGTGGAGGCCTGGGCGCGATGGGCGACGGCGAAGGCGTCCATGACAAAGATGTCCCCGAGGCTCGCCAAGCGCTTGGCCAAGGCGTCGTCGTTGGCCGCCTCGCCCTTGAGGAACCGGGTGTTTTCCAGCAGCGCAATCGGCCCGCTGGCGGTGGCGGCGGATTCGACGCTGGTCAGCAGGGGCACGGCCTGGCCGAGCAGTTCGCCAAGCCGCGCAGCCACCGGCGCCAGCGAGAACGCGGGATCAAACCGGCCTTCCTGCGGGCGGCCCAAGTGGGATAGAACGATGATCTCAGCCCCGCGTTCCAGCGCCATCCGCAGGGTCGGCAGCGCCGCTTGGATGCGGGCGTCGCTGGTCACCACGCCCTCGCGAACCGGCACGTTCAGATCCTCTCGAATCAGCAGGCGCTTGCCCGCCAATTCGATATCCTGCATGCGTTTGAACTTGGGCATGACCAATCAACCCCGAATCAGCGCGCTTGCGCGGAACAAATCGAGACAGCCCAGCGGCTGGCTGGCCGGTTGTCCCTTCGGCATCGGCGGTTCGCCGCACTGAGGCGAGCTAAGGGCTTGCATGGAACAACTGTCCGCCTTGCTGATGGAGGGCGCATTCCAACGTCCCAACCGAAGGCGTCCCACCCTCGGTCCGGGGAACCCGTTTCGAGCGGGGCCGTCCGTCTCGTCTGGGTTAGCTGCCAAGATCGCCCTGCTTTGCGGACTTGACGGTTCTCTCGACCACCGCCACCAGATTCTCCACCGTCATGCCGAGCGCCGCCATGGCTTCGTCGCCCGGCGCGGAAAGGCCGAAGCGGTCGATGCCCAGCACATCGCCGTCCAAGCCGACGAATCGCCGCCAGTAGTCCGGGTGCCCGGCCTCCACGGCGATGCGGGTTCGGGCGTGGCGCGGTATCACGGCCTCCTGATAGTCAGCGTCCTGGGCCAGGAAGACATCGGCGCTGGGCATGGACACCACCCGAACGCTTAAGTCCCGCTGCGCCAATTGGGCTTGCGCGGCCATCGCCAAGCCCACTTCCGATCCGGTGGCGATCAGCACCGCGTCCAACGCACCGGATTCCGCGCTCAGCACATAGCCGCCGCGGCGGATGTTGGCGAAGGCCGCACGGTCCCGGGGTTGGCATTCGGTCTTCTGACGGGTGAACACCAGCGCGGTCGGTCCGTCGCGCTGCGCCGCATGTTCCCAGGCGAAGGCCGACTCCACCGTGTCGCAGGGCCGCCAAGTGGAGAGATTGGGCGTGGTGCGCAAGTTGGTGAGTTGCTCGATGGGCTGGTGGGTGGGCCCGTCCTCGCCGAGGGCCGGGGAGTCGTGGGTGTACACGAAGATGTTGGGCAGGCCCATCAGCGCCGCTAAGCGGACGGCGTTGCGGGCGTACTCCATGAACACCAGGAAGGTGCCCGTGAACGGCCGCAGGCCGCCGTGCAGGCACATCCCGTTGGCGATCGCCGTCATGCCAAACTCGCGTACGCCGAAGCTTAGGTACCGATGTGCCTGGGCGTCCCGCCACTTGGTGTTGTTGGAGCCGGTCAGGTCCGCCGAACCGCCAAAAAACTCCGGCAACTGCGGCGCCAAGGCGTCCAGGCACAGTTGGGAGGATTGGCGCGTCGCCAGCGCCTTTGGCTCCGCTTGGGCGCTTTCCGCCAAGGCTCTCAAGCCATCCGCCCAGCCCTCGGGCAGGGCGCCGGTCATGCGCCGCTCAAGCTCATCCGCCAAGGCCGGATACGCCGCCCGGTAGGCGTCGAAGCGGCTCTGCCACTCCGCCTGGGCCTCGCTGCCGCGCGCCGCTTGGTTCCAGTCCCGGTAGATGTCATCGGGAATCTCGAACGGCGGGTGTGCCCAGCCGAGCGACTTCCGCGCCGCCGCCACTTCATCCTCGCCCAAGGCCGCGCCATGCACCGCGGCGGTGCCTTGCTTGTTGGGCGCCCCAAAGCCGATGACGGTCCTGACGCAGACCAGGGTCGGACGGCCATCGCTCGACACGGCGTTGGCCAACGCGGTTTCGATGTCTTGCGCGTCATGTCCGTCCACGCCCCTGATCACGCGCCAGCCGTAGCTCTCAAAGCGCGCTGGCACGTCCTCCGTGAACCAGGCCGCCACATCGCCGTCGATGGAGATGCCGTTGTCGTCATAGAGGCAAATCAGCTTGCCTAAGCCCAAGGTGCCGGCCAGGGAGGCGGCTTCGTGGGAGATGCCTTCCATCAGGCAGCCGTCGCCCACCATCACCCAGGTGCGGTGATCGACCACTTCGTGGCCGGGCCGGTTGAACTCCGCCGCCAGGCGCGCCTCCGCCAGCGCCATGCCCACGGCATTCGCGAAGCCCTGTCCGAGCGGGCCGGTGGTGGTCTCGACGCCGGGGCACTCGCCGTACTCGGGGTGCCCGGCGGTCTTGGAATGCAGTTGGCGGAAGGCCTTGAGGTCGTCCATCGAGACCGCGTAGCCGCTCAAGTGCAGCAGGCTGTACAGCAGCATGGAGCCATGCCCGTTGGAGAGCACGAACCGGTCCCGGTCCCACCAATCCGGATCCTTGGGGTTGTGGCGCAGCACATTGCGCCACAGCGCCTCCGCGACATCGGCCAGCCCCATTGGCGCGCCGGGATGGCCGGAGCGGGCTTTTTGAACCGCGTCCATGGACAGGGCGCGGATGGCGTTGGCCCTTTCGGTGCGTGACGGCATGGGCTGGCAACCTTTGATGGCAAGCCCTGTATTTTCCTTGAGCGGTGCGGGGCTGGCAACGGCGAACTTTCGGCCGGGAGCCGAAAGTTCGTTTGAGTTTGGCTGGCGCCAAACTCAGCTTGCCGCGTAGGGGGAGTTTCATCCCGGCGCGGTTTGGCTGGCGCCAAACCTGGCTCTTGATTGGGGCGATGGGCACGCGGGTTGTTGGGTTGGCCGAGCGGTGCAGTAGAATGCCGCTCCTTGTTCATTGCCGTGCGTGAGGAGTTTCATGGCCGACTACAGCGTTTTCACTTCCGAGTCCGTCTCCGAGGGCCATCCGGACAAGGTGGCCGACCAGTTGTCCGATGCCGTCCTCGACGCCATGATCGCCCAGGATCCCAACTCCAGGGTGGCCTGCGAGACGCTCATCAAGACCGACTTGGTGGTATTGGCCGGGGAGATTCGCTCCGACGCCGAGGTGGATGTGGAGGCGTTGGTGCGCCAGGTCATCGCCGACATCGGCTATTCCGACTTCGACAGTGGCTTTGACCTCGAGCAGTGCCGCATCGTCAATGAACTCGGCCAGCAGTCGGCGGACATCGCCTTGGGCGTCGATGCGAGCGCCGACAAGGAGCAGGGCGCGGGCGATCAGGGCCTGATGTTCGGCTACGCCAACAACGACACGGATGTGCTCATGCCGGCCCCGATCACGTTCGCCCACCGCTTGGTGCGCCAGCAGGCCGCGGCGCGCCGCAACGGCCTCGACTTCCTGCGCCCGGACGCCAAGAGCCAACTCAGCTTCCGCTACGGCAGCGACGGCAAGCCCTTGGGCCTGGAGGCCGTGGTGCTGTCCACCCAGCATGCCCCGGACGTCACCCAGGCGCGTTTGCGTGAAGCGGTGATGGAGGAGATCATCAAGCCGGTGCTGCCGGCCAACTGGCTGTCCGGCGACACCCGCTTCCACATCAACCCGACCGGCAACTTCGTCATCGGCGGCCCGGTCGGCGACTGCGGCCTGACGGGGCGCAAGATCATCGTCGATACCTACGGCGGCATGGCCCGCCACGGCGGTGGCGCCTTTTCCGGCAAGGACCCGTCCAAGGTGGACCGGTCGGCGGCCTACGCGGCCCGCTACGTCGCCAAGAACATCGTCGCTGCGGGCTTGGCGGAGCGCTGCGAAATCCAGGTCAGTTACGCCATCGGCGTGGCCGATCCCACGTCCATCAGCATCGACACCTTCGGCACCGGTCGGCTTGCCGACGAACGCATCGTCGAGTTGGTGAAGACTCACTTCGATTTGCGTCCCCGCGGCCTGATCGAGATGCTGAACCTAAAGCGGCCCATTTACCGTGACACTGCTGCCTATGGCCACTTCGGGCGCTCCGAAGACGCCTTCACTTGGGAGCGCACCGATCAGGCGGCGGCTTTGGCCGAGCATCTCTAACTGAGGTTCCGCCGTCCGCCGGAGACCGCAAGTGCGCTCCGAAAGCACGCCGCCCCGGGTCTATCTGGCCACGCCCAATCCGCCCAGCGCCGTTTTGAGCGCCGCGGCATCCCATCATCTGGTGCGGGTTCGGCGGCTGCGGCGCGGCGACCCCATCGAAGTCTTCGACGGCAAGGGCCGGGTTTGGTCCGCCAAGGTTGACGACGCCAGCGCCCAAGCCTGCGCGCTCAAGATCGGCCCGCTGTTCAGCGAAACGGCGCCGTCGGCGGTGCGCACTGAGCTGGCGGTGGCGCTGATCAAGGGCGATGCGATGGACCGAATGCTGCGGGCGGCGACCGAACTCGGCGTGGACGGCATCCGGCCGCTGCTTTGCGAACGCAGCCAAGTGGGCCGGGAGCGCGCCGCCGGCCGCCATGAACACTGGCGGCGCATTGTGGTCAGCGCCGCCGAGCAGTGCCGCCGCGTCCACCTCCCGGACTTGCTTGCCGCGCAAGGCTTCGACGAGTTTCTCGATCAATCCGACCCCGCCGATTGCCTGCTGCTGCGCCCCGATGCCCCGGCCCTGCCGATGCGTCTCCCACACCGAAGCAGCACTCTGCTAATCGGCCCGGAAGGCGGCTGGGCCGATGCCGAAATCGAGCGAACGGAGCAGCGCAACATCCGCGCCTTCAGCCTGGGCGACTTGATCCTGCGCGCCGAAACGGCGCCCTTGGCGGCCTTGGCCGCACTGCGCCACGCTTGGCGCTGGCGCTAAGCACCGTGCGTCTCGACTCGAGCGTGTCCGGTCTGGGCTCCCAGCGCAAGATCAGAACGGAACGCCTTCAACCCGACCGAATCGCTCGGATCAACAGGAGTTTCGCAGTAGCGAAACTCTAACGAACCGAGGGTTCGCGGCCCCGCAACGGCGCTCGCCGGAGCGCCGTTCCTCCGGTTTCATCACAGCCGAGTGACCTTCAAGCGTTCAACGGCCGGGTCCGTATAATGCGGTTTCACCGCCTACCCCGCCAAAGCCCCCCAATCGAGATCACCCATGACCCGAATCGCCTTTCTGATGGATCCCTTGGACAGCCTCTCGCTCAAGAAGGACTCCACCTTGGCCATGATTCGCGCCGCGCAGCAGCGGGGCTGGGAGGTCGCCTTCCTCGAGCAGAAGGACCTGCTGCTGCAGGACGGCGAGATCCGGCTTTTTGCCAGCCCGCTGCGCCTGAATGAACCGTTCGCCAGCAGCCTGGACCCGGCGGATGCGGCGGCGCTGACGGCCGATGCAACGGGTTGGCACAGCTTAGGCGAAGCCCAGCTTGAGCGGGCCGGGGCCTTTGACCTGATCATGATGCGCAAGGATCCCCCCTTCGACATGGAGTACGTTTACAGCACCTACCTGCTCGAACGGGCCGAATTGGACGGCGCCTTGGTGGTCAACCGGCCCCAGGCGCTACGCGACTGCAACGAAAAGTTCTTCGCCACCCACTTCCCGCAATGCTGCCCGCCGTTGATCGTCAGCCGCCGCTACGATGCGCTGCGCGACTTTCAGCGCCGGCACGGCAACGTGGTGTTCAAGCGCTTGGACGGCATGGGCGGCGTGTCGGTGTTTCGGGTGATGGCGGGCGACCCCAACCTCGGCGTCATCCTGGAGACCCTGACCCAGGGTGGCCGCGAGCAGATCATGGGCCAGACCTTCCTGCCCGAGATCGCCGACGGGGACAAGCGCATCCTCATGATTGACGGCGAGCCGCTGCCCTATGCGCTGGCCCGCATTCCCATGGCCGGGGAGTCCCGGGGCAACCTCGCTGCCGGCGGTGCGGGCGTCGGCCGCGAACTGACCGAGCGGGACCGCTGGATCGCCGCCCAACTCGGCCCCTCGCTGCGTGAGCGAGGCCTGTTCTTCGTCGGCATCGACGTGATCGGCGACTATCTCACCGAGGTCAATGTGACCTGCCCCACCTGCATCCGCGAGCTCGATGCCCAGTTTGATCTGGACATCGCCGCAAGCCTGCTCGATGCCGTCGCTTGCCACCTCCCCTGAGGCGCCGCCCGCCGCGCCCGCCGCTGCGGAGCGACTCGGCTTCGCGCTGTTTCTAGCCTTAAGCCTGCATGCGATCCTGATCCTGGGCGTGACCTTCACGCCGCCGGAGCGCACTACGCCAAGCCGACCGCTCGAAGTGGTGCTCGTCGGGCCAGCCGCCGGGTTGGCCGAGTCCGCGCCGCCGCAACCCTGGGCGTCAGCCGACGCGGCCGGGGAGACGCCCCCGGTCGAGCTTCCTGCCGCACCGGCACCCCTGGCGCAAGCGCCGAAGCCCGTGGCGCAAACGCCGAAGCCGGTGGCGCAAGCGCCGAAGCCGGTCGCTCAAACGCGCCAGCCTACGGAGCAGGGAGACCCGCCGAGCCCAGTGGCCAATGCCCTGCCCCAAGCTGCAGCCGAACGCCTCGACTACTCCGCGCTCAGCGGCGAAATTGCCGCCCTCGGTCTGGCCATTGCCGACGAGGCCTCTGCTGGCGCCGGGGCGCCCAGACTCAGGCGGCTTTCGAGCCTTGCCGACAAAAGCGCCGTGGAAGCCGCCTATCTTGAAATGTGGCGGGCACGGGTGGAGCGCATCGGCACGGCCAACTACCCCGGCAACGGCGTGGCCGGCGACCTGCGCATGCTGGTGGTCATCAGGGACGACGGCGTCCTGCTCGATGCCCGCATCATCGAGCCCTCCGGCGTGGCCGCGGTGGACGCTGCCGCCCTGCGCATCGTCCGGCTGGCCGCGCCGTTCGCCCAATTTCCGGTGGAGATGCGCAAATCCTACGATCAGCTCGAAATCACCCGCACCTGGCGGTTCTCCCGAACCGGCGCCAGCCTTCGCGACTGACATCCAGCGGCTCCGCGCTCGCCAAACTCCGAGGCGCCACAGGTACGCAAGCCCTCCCCACCGCAACCAGCGGGCCGAAGGTCCGCATATACTAGCGGCGTCGAAACTGCGAATATAACCGCTTGGACCCGGAGCGCTCGATGGACCTGAAAAACCACTTTCTCATCGCCATGCCCAACCAGAGCGGCAGCTACTTCGGCAACACCATCACCTATCTGTGCGAGCATAACGAGGAGGGCGCGATGGGGCTGATGATCAACCGCCCCATGGAGCTTTCGGTGAGTGATCTGATGGAGCAAACCGGGTTCGGAGGATCATCCACCCTGAAGGATGCGCCGGTGCTTGAGGGCGGGCCGGTGTCGCCCGAGCAGGGTTTCGTCATGCACTCCGACGATGGCGGCTTCAAGGCATCGAGGGACATCGGCCGCGGCTTGAGGCTGACCACCAGCCGGGAAGTGCTGGAGGCCATCGCCAACGATCGGGGCCCGTACCATTATCTGATCGCCTTGGGCTACGCTGGCTGGGGGCCGCAGCAACTCGAACGGGAGCTGGCCGACAGCGCTTGGCTGACCTGTCCGGCCAACGACGAGATCCTCTTCGACGTGCCGTTCGAGGACCGCATTGACGCCACCGCCCGGCTGCTCGGCTTCGACTTCCGCCTGATGTCCGGTCAAATGGGCGATGCCTGAAACGGTGCTGGCCATCGATTTCGGCCTCAAGCACTTCGGCCTCGCCGTCGGCCAAACCGTCTCCCGCACCGCTACCCCCCTAGGCGCCATCACCGCCAGCGACGGAACCCCGGACTGGCGCCTGCTCGACGTCGCCATTGGCGAATGGCGTCCGCACCGCCTGCTGGTCGGCCTGCCGCTCAACATGGACGGCACCACCAGCGAGATGGCCCAACGGGCGCGGCGCTTCGCCGCCGCCTTGCGAAAGCGCCACGCGCAACCGGTCGAACTGATCGACGAACGCTTGACCACCTTCGAGGCCAAACGCCTGCAGCCGGACGGCGACGGCCACTCGCTCGCCGCCGCCTTGATCGCGGAAACCTGGTTGAATGGCTGAATTCCTAAAAGCCAGTCCTATCCCGGGCGCTCTGCGCCGCCGCCTCCCGGCTGATCAGGCCGGTGTCCAGGAGTTGGCGCAGGTGTTGGTCCAGGGTTTGCATGCCGGTGGCGCGCCCGGACTGCATGGCTGAATAGAGTTGGGCGATCTTGTCCTCCCGCACGAGGTGACGGACGGCGCTGGTTCCGATCATGATTTCGTGGGCGGCGATGCGGCCGCCGCCTTGGCGCTTGATGAGCGTTTGGGCGATGACGGCCTGCAGGGATTCGGCCAGCATCGAGCGCACCAAGCTCTTCTCGCCGGTGGGAAACACATCCACCACCCGGTTGATCGTCCCGGCGGCGGAGGGGGTGTGTAGGGTGCCGAACACCAGATGCCCGGTCTCAGCCGCGGTCAGCGCTAGGCTGATCGTTTCCCGGTCGCGCATTTCGCCCACCATGATGATGTCCGGATCCTCCCGCAGCGCCGCCCGCAGCGCCTCGGCAAAGCCCGGTGTGTGGCGGTGCGCCTCGCGTTGATGGACTAGGCAGTTTTTGGTGTCATGGACGAACTCGATCGGATCCTCGATGGTCAGAATGTGGGAGCGGCGCTCGGTGTTGATGCAGTCGATCATCGCGGCGAGGGTGGTGCTCTTGCCCGACCCGGTGGCGCCGGTGACCAGCACCAGCCCTCGGGGCGCTTGGCAGAGTCGCCTGAAGATGTCGCCGAACCCCAAGTCGCTGAAGCTGGGCACTCGGCAAGGCACCGTGCGAAAAGCCGCCGCCGGCCCTCGGCGATGATGAAAGGCATTGACGCGGAAGCGCGACACACCGGGCAGCTCGAGGGCAAAATCCGTTTCGACGGTGGCGGCAAAAGCCTGCGCCTGTTCTTCGCTCATGAGGCCCGTGACGGCGTTCATGACTGCGCCGCTTTCGAGAGATGGCCCGGCGAGCGGCCTAAGGTCTCCATCCAGGCGCGCCATGGGCGGCAGCCCTGCGCTGATGTGCAGGTCGGAAGCCCCCTGTTCAACGGCCGACTCAAGCATTGCGTACAAGTTCACCCGCTATCTCCCCAGGTTGCCCAGATCTTTGTCCCGGCCGCGTTGAGCCTGCGCCGTTGCAGTATTATTCCCAGTCGGCAACGTCAAATCCGTACGTTATTTCCCACCCATCCGTAGGACATCGGCGGTTCCATTGGCAAACGGCATTTCCAGCAATCTTGGCGCGGTGCGCGAGCGCATTGCCCATGCTGCGGGCGCACTGGGGCGCTCGCCGGAGAGCGTCACCCTGATCGCTGTCACCAAGACCAAGCCAGCCGCCGCCATTGCCGAAGCGCACCGCGCCGGGCAGCTCGACTTCGGCGAAAACTACGCCCAGGAAGCCGCCGCCAAGATCGAGGTGCTGGGCGAACTGCCGTTGCGCTGGCACTTCATCGGCCGCATTCAATCCAACAAGACCGCCCTGATCGCCCGGCACTTTGACTGGGTGCATACCGTGGATCGCCTCAAGGTCGCCCGCCGCTTGGCCGGCCATCGCGCCGCCGGCCCCCCGCTCAACGTGCTGGTGCAGGTCAACGTCGACGATGACCCTGCCAAGGGCGGCGTGGCGCCGGACGAGGCGGGCGATTTGACGGCTGCCCTGCGCGGCCTGGACGGACTGCGCCTGCGGGGGCTGATGGCCGTATTGGAAAGGGCCGGGGACGCTCAATCGAGCTATCGGCGGGTGCGCGCCCTGTTCGATGGCTTGGCCGACCGGGGCGGCAGCGATTGGGATGTGTTGTCCATGGGCATGAGCGGCGACTTGGAAGCTGCCATCGCCGCCGGGGCGACCCACGTGCGGGTGGGCACCGCCATTTTCGGCCCGCGTTAACCTGTGGCTGCGGTGAAATGCCGCTTAACCTCAGGGGCGAACAAGGGCAAAATGTCTCCCAACCACAGCCCGGCAGCAACCGGGCGGGAATGGAAGCAGACCTTGAACCAGCCAAACATCAGTTTCATCGGCGGCGGCAACATGGCGCAGTGCCTGTTGCGCGGCCTGATCGATGCCGGCCACGATGCCGGGCGCCTCGCGGCGAGCGACCCGGATCCGGGATGCCGGGAGGCCGTCGCCCGCCTCGGCGCCAACGCCGTTGAACGCAATCAGGACGCCGTCGGCGGGGCTGACGTGGTGGTGCTGGCGGTGAAGCCGCAAGCGCTGCCGACGGTGCTTGACGACCTTCAGGTGCCAGCCGACAGGCTGCTGGTGTCGATCTGCGCCGGCGTGCCCATCGCCGGCATCGCCGCCGCCACCTCGGCTGTCCAGCCGATCGTGCGCACCATGCCGAACACCCCGGCGCTGCTGCGCGCCGGGGTTACGGTGTTGTGCGCCAACGCCCCAGCCAGCGACCGGCAACGCGCCGTCGCCGAGCGCATCCTGGCGGCTGTCGGCAAAACGGTTTGGGTCGAGGACGAAGCGCTGCTCGACGCGGTCACCGCGGTTTCCGGCAGCGGTCCGGCCTATTTCTTCCATCTGATGGAGGCCATGATCGAGGCGGGCCGCGGGCTCGGGCTGACCGGCAGCTTGGCGGCGACCCTGACCGTTGAGACCGCCTTGGGGGCGGCGCTCATGGCGCGGCAAGGCACCGAGTCGCCCGCCGAGCTGCGCCGTCGGGTGACTTCACCGGGCGGCACCACGGAGGCCGCGCTCAACACCCTCAACCATCGCCAAGCGAACCAGGCTTTGGTGGAGGCCATTGGCGCCGCCTGCGGGCGGTCCAGGGAACTGGCGGAGGCGTTCCAGGCACCATGAACAACGTGTTCTATTTCGTGATTCAGTTTCTGCTGGAGATTGTCTGCTTCGGCTTCATGGCTCGCTTTCTGCTGCAGGCCTGCCGAGCGGACTTCTACAACCCCATATCCCAAGGCATCGTCAAGGCCACGGACCCGATCCTGCGGCCGCTGCGAGCCGTGCTGCCCGCGTACCGAAACCTGGACCTCGCCGCCTTCGCGGGTGCATGGGTGACCGCTGGGTTGATGGTCTTCATCCTCGGCCTGCTGACCGGAGCGATGGGCGGCGGGCCGCTGCAACTCATCACCGGCAGCCTGCTGCACATCCTCCTGCGCTTCCTGGACCTCTTCTGGTGGAGCATCCTGATCATCATCATTGCCAGCTTCCTGGCCCAGGGGCGCCACCATCCGGCGCTGCAGTTGCTCCACCAAGTCACCGAGCCGATCCTGGCGCCGGCCCGGCGCATCATTCCGCCGATGGGGGGGCTGGACTTTTCACCCATCCTCGTCATCCTGCTGCTCGGCATCCTGCAGCGCATCCTGCCGCAGCTCTTCGGTGCCGTTTTCTAGCTGATCCCCCACCATCACACCCAGCATGGCCAAGCATCCCGCACACGAAGGCAGCGTGGGCATCGTCGCCCCGCAGCGCGTTCATGTCCCCGGCGAGTTTGCGCTGCAATGCGGCGAGTCGCTGGACGGCTTCGAGCTGGTCTTTGAGACCTACGGCCAACTCAACGCCGCCCGCAGCAACGCGGTGCTGATCTGCCACGCGCTTTCCGGCAACCACCATGCCGCCGGCTACCATGCCGAGGAGGACGCCAAACCCGGCTGGTGGGACGCCTGCATCGGTCCCGGCAAGGCGGTGGACACCGAGCGTTTCTTCGTCGTCTCACCGAACAATCTCGGCGGCTGCCACGGCAGCACCGGGCCCGCCACGGTGAACCCGGCGACGGGCGAGGTTTTCGGCCCCGCCTTCCCGACGGTGACGGTGAAGGACTGGGTGCGCAGCCAAGCCTTGCTGGCCGACCACTTGGACATCGAGCGGTTCGCGGCCGTGGTGGGCGGCAGCCTCGGCGGCATGCAGGCCATGCAGTGGGCCATCGACCTGCCCGAGCGCGTTGGCGCCGCGGCGCTGATCGCCAGCGCCGCCAAGCTCTCGGCGCAGAACATCGCCTTCAACGAAATCGCCCGCCAAGCCATCACATCGGATCCGCAATATCGGGACGGGCACTACCGCTCGGCCAACGCCAACCCGGAAATGGGCCTTGGCCTGGCGCGCATGATCGGCCACGTCACCTACCTTTCCGACTTCGGCATGGGGCAGCGGTTTGGCCGCGAA
The DNA here is from genome assembly GCA_028278675.1 of Candidatus Azophilus lithoversatilis. Lineage (GTDB taxonomy): Bacteria > Pseudomonadota > Gammaproteobacteria > Pseudomonadales > Azotimanducaceae > Azophilus > Azophilus lithoversatilis. The sequence continues at coordinate 85,632 of JAQAJJ010000009.1, read as the reverse complement.
CTGAAGTCCGGCGACCTAAGCGCGGCGCGCGACGTGGAGTTTCAGGTGCAAAGCTATTTGCGCCACCAGGGCCGCAGCTTCTCCCAGCGCTTTGACGCCAACACCTACCTGCTCATGACCCGGGCCCTTGATTTCTTTGATCCCGCCGGCGAACGCGGCGGCGATTTGGTGGCTGCCCTTGAGCAGGCTCGATCCGACTTTCTGGTGCTCTCGTTTTCCACCGATTGGCGCTTTTCGGCAGCGCGGTCCAAGGAGATCGTCGATGCGCTGATCGCGGCCCGCAAGAACGTGGTCAGCGCCGTCATCGACTCCGAGCACGGCCACGATTCCTTCCTGCTGCCGCTGCCGCGCTACATCAGCGTCTTCAAGGGCTACATGGACCGGTTGGCGGACGCCGCCGAGGCGGGGAGCGCCGATGCGGCCTGACCTTAAGATCATTGCCGACCTCATCAAGCCGGGCGCCCGGGTGCTCGACCTCGGCTGCGGCGAAGGCGAGTTGCTGGCCGGCCTGCAGGCGGAAAAGCAGGTCAACGGCTATGGCCTTGACGTGGATCCGGCCAACATTGCCATCTGCGTGCGCAAGGGCGTTAACGTCATAGAGCAGAACTTGGACCAGGGTCTGTCCAACTTTCCCGACGACAGCTTCGACATGGTGGTGATGACCGAGACCCTGCAATCGGTCCGGCTGCCGGCGCGGATGCTGGATGAAATGCTGCGCATCGGCCAGGAGTGCGTCGTCACCTTCCCGAACTTCGGCCACTGGCGCAGCCGCTGGCACCTGTTCCTCAAGGGCCGCATGCCCATGGCCCGGCATCTGCCCCACGATTGGCACGACACGCCCAACATTCACCTGTGCACCGTCAAGGACTTCGAGCGGCTGGCGCGGGACAAGGGCTTGCGCATCATCCAACGCTTCGTGGCCGGCGCCGATCATCGCAACCACCCGTTGATGAGCTTGATGCCCAACCTCTTCGGCGCCATTGCCTTTTACCGCCTCGGCCGGCCCGAGCGCCCATGAGGCCCGGCCAGTGGGTGCTGGTCTTGGCGGCCCTGCTGGCGCCCGGCATCGGGGTGGGCGAGCAGATGCGGCGGTTCGGTGACTTCCAGGCGCACTACGTCGTTTTTCCGAGCACCTTCGTGCAATCCGAGATCGCCCACCAATACGGCTTGCGCCGGGGGCCCGGTCTGGCCGTCGTCAACATCTCAGTGTTGGATGCGGCGGGCAGGGGCGCCGCCTGCGCCATCGCCGGCCACTCGAAGAATCTGCTGGGCCAAATCTCGCCCTTGACGTTCAAGGAGGTGCGCGAGGGCGATGCGGTGTACTACCTCGCCGAAGTCCGTCACGCGGATCAGGAAGTGCTGCGCTTTTCGCTGACCCTCACCCCCTTGGATGGCGAGCCTTTCAACCTGAACTTCCAGCAGCGCCTCCATGTCGAAGAGTAGGGTGCTTGCCACGCAGGCGGTGCTGGCGACGGGCAATGCCGGCAAACTGCGGGAGATGGCGGCGCTGCTTGCCCCCATCGGATTGCAGCTCAGGGCCCAAGGTGGTCTGGGCATCGCCGCGGCACCCGAAACCGGCGTGACCTTCATTGAAAACGCCCTGCAAAAGGCCCGCCACGCCAGCCGCAGCGCCAAGCTGCCCGCCATCGCCGACGATTCGGGCTTGGTGGTGCCTGCCTTGGGCGGCGCGCCTGGAGTGCGTTCCGCGCGCTATGCCGGCAACCACGCCACGGATGCGCAGAACAATCGGAAACTGATCGCCTCGCTCGCCGGCCTGGAGAACCGCACCGCCTGGTTCTTCTGCGCCCTGGTCTTCATCGAGCGCGAAGAGGATCCCGCTCCCCTGCTGGCCACCGGAATCTGGCGGGGGCGGATCATCGACCAGCCGAGGGGCGGCGGCGGCTTCGGCTACGACCCCCACTTCCTGATACCCCATCTGGGCCGCACCTCGGCGGAGCTTGCCGCTGAGGAAAAAAACGCCCTAAGCCATCGCGGCCAAGCGGTTGCCGCCTTGCTTGGGCAGTTGCGTGAACGCAGCGCCCCGACGTGAATCCGTTGCCGGGCCCCGGCCTGTACATCCACTTTCCCTGGTGCGTTAGCAAGTGCCCCTATTGCGACTTCAACTCCCATCCCTTGGACGGCGATTTGGACGAGAATGGCTACCTTGCCGCGCTCATCGGCGACTTTGAGGCCAATGCTGGGGACGGGCGCTTTGCGACGGCCTTCTTGGGCGGCGGCACGCCGAGCCTGTTTTCCGCCGCCGCCATCCGCGCCTTGCTGGAGCGGCTGCGGCCCAGGCTGGCGGAGGGTGCCGAGATCACCTTGGAGGCCAACCCCGGGGTGGTGGAGCACGGGGCGTTCGGGGCTTACCGGCAGGCGGGGATCAACCGGCTCTCCATCGGCGCCCAGTCCTTCTCCGGCGCCATGCTCGCCCGCTTGGGCCGGATCCACGGGCCGGATGAGATTGAGCGGGCCGTCGCTGAGGCTCGTGCCGGTGGCTTCGACAACATCAACCTCGATGTGATGTACGGCCTGCCGGAGCAGCGTGCGGAGGATGCCTTGGCCGACCTCAAGCAGGCGGTCGCCCTCGAACCCGACCATCTAAGCTGGTACCAACTGACCATTGAGCCGAAGACCGCCTTCGCCCGCCATCCGCCCCCCACGCCGGATGAGAGCGCCATTGCCGCCATGGAGGAGGCCGGCCGGGCCCTGTTGGCGAAGGCGGGCTATCGACGCTATGAGATTTCCGCCTATGCCCGGCCCGGTGCCGAGTGCCGCCACAACCTGGTGTACTGGACCTTTGGCGATTACCTGGGCATTGGTGCCGGGGCCGCGGGGAAACGCCGCCGCGCCGGCCAAGTGGTCCGCACCAGCAAGCCCCGGCAGCCGCGCTTGTATCTCAAGGATCCCGGCGCGGTGTCCGAGTCGCCGGTGCCGAACCGGGAACTGCCGGGCGAATTCATGATGAACGCGCTGCGCTTGGTGGAGGGCGTCGAACGGCGCACCTTCACCGACCGTTGCGGCCTGCCCTGGTCATCCGTTGCGCCGACCTGGGAGCGCACCACAGCGATGGGCCTCACGGAGCCGAGCCGAATTCGCGCCACACCGTTCGGGCTTCGGCACCTCGACCGCCTCGTTCAGTTCTTCCTCTGATAGGCGAGATCGTGGATTCGGTGGCCCAAGCGCCGGCCCCGGTTCTCAAAGCGGGTGGTCGGCCGTTCGCCGGGCGGCGCGCCCGCCCGCAGCGACGGCTCCGCCGCTAGCGCATCCGCCATCCACTCGGCGTACGCCGCTGAATCCGTGGCCAGTCGCAGCAGCCCGCCGGGACGCAGCCGGGAGGCGAGCAGCCGGGCAAAGCCGGGTTGGATCAGGCGGCGCTTGTGGTGGCGCTTCTTCGGCCAGGGATCCGGGAACAGGATGCGCACCTCATCGAGGCTGTCCGCTGCAAACTTGCTGTCGAGCAGCAGCGCCGCATCCCCTTCGAGCAGGCGCAGATTGGCCAGGCCCAAACGTTCGATGCCAGCCAGCAAGGCGCCGATGCCGGGCCGGTAGATCTCAATGCCGACGATGTTCAGATCCGGTCGGCTCGTGGCCCAGTCCAAGGTGGCTTGCCCCATGCCGAAGCCGATCTCGACGCCGAGCGGAGCGCTGCGCCCAAAGACTTGATGCCACTCGTTCGGTTCGGGATCGACAATGTAGCGCGGGGCCAGCGCCTCGAGAGCCCGCCGCTGGCCTTGCGTCATGCGGCCCCGCCGACGCAGGTAGGTGCGCGTGTTCACGGCCATCATCGACTCGGAAGGCTTCGACTGCGCGGCCGAGGCCGCGGAAAATGGGGATTGCGGGCTAAGCGGCAGCCCGTTCGCGCTCGCCCGGCGCCTCGTCAATGGCCACCGCGGCCTTCAGCTTCTTGAGGGCGTTCTTCTCCAATTGGCGAATGCGCTCTGCGGAGACGCCATAGCGCTCGGCCAACACCATGAGGGTGGTTTTGTCCTCGTCCAGCCAGCGCGCCCGGATGATGTCCCGGCTGCGCTCGTCCAAGCTGGCGATGGCGGTGCCGAGCCGTGCGCGGGAGACGTCCAGCCAATCCTCGCTGGCCACCAGGTCCGCCGGATCGGCGGTGCTGGCTGGCAGATAGTGGGCCGGGGCGCTGGCATCGTCGTCTGAATCCACGCCGTCGAAGGCCACATCCGCAGCCGCCAGCCGGCTTTCCATGCGCGAGACCTCCGCCTCGGGCACGCCCAGCTCATCGGCCACCGCCTTGGTTTCCGCGCGATTGAGCCACGCCAGGCGCTTCTTGGCGCTGCGCAGGTTGAAGAACAGCTTGCGTTGGGCCTTGGTGGTGGCCACCTTGACGATGCGCCAGTTGCGCAGGATGTACTCGTGCATTTCGGCCTTGATCCAATGCACGGCGAAGGACACCAGCCGCACACCCACCTCCGGGTTGAACCGCTTGACGGCCTTCATCAACCCTACGTTGCCCTCTTGGATCAGATCCGCTTGGGACAGCCCGTACCCTTGGTAGGTGCGGGCCAGATGAACCACGAAGCGCAGATGGCAGAGCACCAGTTGGCGAGCGGCTTCGAGGTCCTTGTCGTAGTAGAAGCGCTCGGCCAACGCCTTTTCCTCCTCCGGGGAGAGGATGGGAAAAACGCTGATGGTCTGCACGTAGCTGTCCAAGTCCGCTCCCGGGGAGAGGCTTTGCAGCGAAAGTACGTTGGTTGACATGGTTTCGCGTTCCGACATCGCTTTCTCGCGCCCCGGCGCAGGCGCCCGGAGCAGGTCTGATCAATCAGGTCCAACAAATGGCCAACTGGCATTCTACACCCATTGCCGCCCTGAGGTTAGACCCCCGCAGCCACCCGGGATCACCGCCAGCCCCTATTCTTGATGGGGACACCAGCGCGGAATTCAACCCCCCAAGGCCTCGCGCACGGCGGGGTGCACGAAATTGGTGATGTCGCCGCCGAGCGAGGCGATTTCCCGCACCAGGGTGGAGGAGATGAACGAGCATTCCTTGGATGTGGGCAGAAAGACGTACTCGATCTCCGAATCCAGGGACTGGTTCATCTCCGCCATCTGAAACTCGTAATCGAAGTCGGTGACCGTGCGCAGGCCGCGCAGGATGAAGGTGGTGTTGCGGGAGCGCACGTAGTCAACGAGCAGGGTGTTGAAGCCCTCCACCGAAACCCGGCCGCCGAACTCCGCGAGCACGGTGCGGCACAGCGCGATTCGATCCCTGAGGTAGTCCTCCGGATCCTTCTGCGCCGAAGTGCCGATGGCGAGAATCACATGGTCAAACAGATTCAACGCCCGCTGCACCAAGTCGGTGTGCCCATTGGTGATCGGATTGAAGGAGCCGGGATAAACGACAATGGACATGGTGTGCCTTTCCCCCATGCAAAAAGGCGGTGATGGTAGCGACGACCGTGTGGCGAGGCAAGGAAGGCATGCCTCAAGCGGCAATTCGCACTTTAGCGTCTCGCTTCCCCGCTAGGCGCATTGCACCCCGCGTTTCCGATTCAATCCGGGCGAAATCGACCAGCAGGCCCCTCCTGTTGAGAGAGCTGAAGGGCAAAATGAGAATTGCTGTGCCTCAAATTGCTGTGCCTCAAGCACTGGCTCAGTTTGACTTTTTCGGCATGGTCGGATTCAGATCGGGGGCGGGACGCGCTCCGGGGAGCCTGCTGGAGCGAAGGCATCTCGCCTGCAAGCCGAGCGTCAGCGCCGCAGCAGCCCGAAGCGGCTTTCCCCAGCCCGGCCTTCACGGTCAATCCGCCAGTCCGGCAAGTCCAGCGGTGTGTTGCGGCGGGCTTCAAAATAGACTCGGCCATCGGGCTTGAGCATCTCCCCCTCGCCGAGCAGCGTCAGCACCTTCGCCAGCAGCCCCGAAGCGAACGGCGGGTCGAGAAAGATGCAATCCCAACTGCGTAACGGCTCGCCGTTGACCAAGACCCCGTCACGGGCCGCCTGGCGGAGAAACGCCAAGACGCCCTGCTTGCGCACGGCGAGCCGCGCGGTCCCCAATTGAGCGCCGTTGCCGCGCAGTGACTCGGCGGCGCGGCGGTCTTTTTCCACCGAGGTCAGGCTGCGGGCGCCCCGGGAGAGCGCTTCGAAGCCGAGTGCGCCGCTGCCGGCGAACAGGTCCAGGCAATCACTGCCCTCGATGCTCGGGCCAAGCCAGTTGAACAGCGTTTCCCGCACTCTGGAAGGGGTGGGACGCAGGCTGGCGCCGGCGGCAAAGCGGAGCTTTCGCCCTTTCCAAAGACCGCCGATAATGCGAACCTGATTCCTTGTCATGAAACGATCTGGCGCGAGCGTTCGTGGCAACCAACCCTATCTCACCGGAGCGGGAATGAGCAACGCAGCAGCGCGTGAGCCGGACGGTCAGCCAAGCCTGTGGCGGCGGCTCAAGGCGGGCCTCGGCAAGACCCGGGGCCGGCTTGCCGAAGGCCTCGGCGACCTGCTGCTCGGCAAACGCGAAGTTGATGCGGAGGTTCTCGAGGAGCTTGAGGCGGCGCTGCTCATGACCGATGTGGGCATGGAGGCTACCGGACGCATCATGGCAGCGCTGACCGCCCGGGTGCGGCGCAGGCAGTTGGCCGACACCGAGGCGCTCCGCGAAGCCCTATCGGAACTGCTCAAGGAGCAGCTTCGCCCGCTGCAGGCCCCGTTCGAGGTCAGCGCTGAGCGCCCGTTCGTGATCTTCATGGTTGGCGTCAATGGCGCTGGCAAGACCACCACGATGGGCAAACTGGCCAAGCGGATTCAGGATCAGGGCCTGAGCGTCGTTATGGCGGCGGGCGACACCTTCCGTGCCGCCGCGGTCGAGCAGCTGAGGGTCTGGGGCGAGCGCAATGGCGTGGCGGTCGTCGCCCAGCCGCAAGGCTCGGACAGCGCTTCGGTGGTCTATGACGCCGTTGAAGCCGCCAAGGCGCGCGGTTACGACGTAGTGCTGGCGGATACCGCCGGACGCCTGCAGGCCAAGGCCAACCTGATGGCGGAGCTCGCCAAGATCCGCCGCGTGGTGCAGCGGTTGGAGGCGGGGGCGCCGCAGCAGGTGCTGCTGGTGCTTGATGCGGTTGTTGGCCAGAACGCCCTCGGCCAGGTTGCGGAGTTTGATGCCGCCGCCGGGGTGACCGGATTCATCATCACCAAGCTCGATGGCAGTGCCAAGGCCGGGGTGATTTTTGCCATTGCCGAGCAGTTGCGCAGCGCCGGAGCGCCCAAGCCCGTGTATTTCATCGGCATCGGCGAAGGCTTGGACGACCTCAAGCCCTTTGAGGCTGACGCCTTCGTTGATGCGCTGCTGGCGGTGGATTAGGGAAGTGACTGGCATTTTCGATGGCGTCGCCAAGTTGCGCGAGCAACTTGAACGCACCGCGCAGCGGTGCGCCGATGCGCTGCTGGCGGTGGACTAGGGTTCTGCCGCGATGGGCCGAATCGAGTTTCTCAACGTGTACAAGCGCTATCCGAACGGTTTTGAAGCGCTGCAGGACTTATCCCTCGTCTTTGAGGAAGGCTCCATGACCTTCCTCACGGGCCATTCCGGAGCTGGCAAGACGACCTGCCTAAAGCTCCTGCTCTGCCTCGACAATCCGACTCACGGTCAGATTTTGGTCAATGGCGTCAACGTGAGCCGCCTCAGCGCCCGACGCCTGCCGCACTATCGGCAGAACTTGGGCGCGGTGTTCCAGGACCACAAGTTGCTGGCCGCCCGCAGCGTCTTCGACAATGTGGCCCTGCCTTTGCGGGTGTCGCACATGCGGGAGCGGGAAGTGAGGCGGCGGGTGAGCGCCGCCCTCAACCGGGTGGGGCTGCTGGAGCGGGAATCGCTGCTGCCCATGCAGCTATCCACCGGGGAGCAGCAGCGGGTGGGCATCGCCCGGGCAGTGGTCAGCCGCCCGAAGATTCTCCTTGCCGACGAGCCGACGGGCAATCTGGACCCGGAACTCTCCGAGGACATCATGGCCCTCTTCCAAGGCTTCAACGAAGTGGGCGCCACGGTCATCGTTGCCAGCCACGACCGCGCCCTTATCGAGAGCTTGGACAACCCCGTGGTGGAGCTGTCCCACGGCTCGCGGGTTGGGTGACCTAGTGTCCTGTCCGACCAGCGGAGTGAGCCATGCGGGATAGCCGCAAACAGGGGCCATGGCCCCGCATATCCCATCCATGGGGTCGGTGGCGCGGGCATTGGCGGGTGGCCCGGGAGGTTTTTTTCTTCGTATCGACGCACACTGGCACCAGCTTGCTGGTCTGGCTGCTGGTGGGCATCGCCTTGGCCCTGCCGGCCAGCCTCATGCTGGTGCAGACCAACCTGTCCCGGCTGGCGGTCGATTGGGGTGGCGGCCGTGCCAGTGTTTCCGTTTACATGGAACTTGGGGCGCTCAACACGGCCGAACTGGCTGCACAGCTTGGGCGGCGCGCGGAAGTGGAGGCGGTGGCGCTGACCAGCCAGGATGAGGCCCTGCAGGAATTCACCGCCTACACCGGCTTCGGCGACGCGCTTGCGGGGCTCACGCGCAATCCCTTGCCTGCCTCCCTGCGCGTGACCTTCGTGGCCGATGCCCACGCCGATGCCTTGGAAGCAGTGGCGGCATTGATGCGAGAAGCGGATGGGGTGGCGGACGTGGTGGTCGAACGCACTTGGTTGGAGCGCATCAACGCCATCTCCCGGCTCGCCAACGCTCTCGGCTTGGTGTTCGGCGTCCTGTTCGGCGTCGGTGCCGCCTTGGTGACGGCGACCACCGTGCGCTTCGCCATCGATTCGCAGCTCGATGAACTCAAGGTGATGAAGCTGGTCGGCGCCAGCGATGCGCAACTGCGGCGGCCGTTCCTCTACTTCGGCGCACTCTATGGCGCGGGCGGTGGCTTGGTGGCCACCATGCTGGTGAGCTTGGGGCTCATCGTCCTGGAAGTGCCGCTGCTCGACCTGCTCGGCAGTTTCGACCAAACCCTGGTTCTTGGCGGCTTTGACGCCGCCTTTGTGGTCACCCTGGTCGGCCTTGGATCGGCCCTCGGCATGGCCGGCGCCGTTCTGGCCGTGCGCCAACGCTTGGCGGGGCTTGACGTGATGTGACGGAAATGGGACGGCTCGTTGCCCTAAGGAGCCTCTGATCAAGTCCCGAAAGCTCAGAGGAGCCTGGTGCGCGTGATGGCGCAAGGCCGCCATCGGCCAGCCGATCACGATGGGGGTCAATGCCAATCCGCTGGGACATCGCTCCCATTCGCAACCTGTGAAGCGCTGAGCGAACGGGACTTGATCAGAGGTTCCCTAAAGCGAGCGGTGCGCCGCCAGCAGCAGCTTGAAGCCGCGCAGGTCACCCATCAGATTGCCTTCCATGCGGTTCATGACGTAGGAGACGCACATTCGGGCGTCCAGGTCGATCACCGCGGTGGAGCCGCCCCAGCCGCCCCAGTAGGCGATGTTCGGGTTCGGCCCCATGGGCATCGCCTCGGTGGTGATGCCGTAGCCCATGCCGAACTTGATGGGCACGCCCAGCACCAAGTCCTTGCTGAAAGTCTGCTTGTCGAAGATGGCGCGGCAGCCGGCCTCGGACATGAGCCGCTTGCCGGAGGCGACGCCGAGATTCGCGGCCAGGGTCTGCACCGCCATCACGGAACGGGCGTTGCCGTGGCCGTTGGCGGCGGGAATCTCGGCCGCTCGCCAGGCTCGGGTGGATGCGGCCCGCGCCGAAATGAACGGATTGGCGAAGGTTCGGGCGGCGATGCTGTCCGGCTTCGACCCTGCGGCGGGCGCTGTGGCCGGCGGGATCAGCTCGCCGATGCGGTGGTCGTGTTCCGGCCCGGTGCCGATGTGGAAGTCGGCGCCCAACGGCTCGGCCAACTCCCGGCGAAAGAACTGGCCGAGGCTTAAGCCGGTCACCCGGCGCACGACCTCGCCGATGAGGTGGCCTTGGGTCAGGGCGTGGTAGCCGCTCGCCGTGCCGGGCTCCCACCAGGGGGCTTGCCGGGCCAGGGCGTTGACCATCTTCTCCCAGTCATAGACGTCGTGCTCGGACATCGGTTCGTCCATCCCGGAAAGCCCCGCCGAGTGGCTCAGGAAGTGCCGCACCTCCACCTTGTCCTTGCCGTTTTGCGCGAACTCCGGCCAATAGCGCTTCACCGGCGCATAGAGGTCGAGCTCGCCGCGGTCGGCCAGCAGCAGGGCCGTCAATGCGGCCATGGTCTTGGTGGTGGAATAGACGTTGACGATGGTGTCCCGCTCCCAAGGCAGGGTGCGCGCCCGGTCCCGGTAGCCCGCCCAGAGATCGACCACCGGTTCGCCTTCGACGCTGACCGCGACGCTGGCTCCCACATCGCCGCGCTGCTCGAAGTTCTCCTCGAAAGCGGCCCTGACGGCCTCAAACTGCGGTTTGCAGGTTCCGTGAATGTCCAATGCAGCGTCCCTCCGGTAGGCAATGGCCGCGCAAGTTAACCTACAATTGCCGGATAGTCAGTTGTTTTCCCAGTCTTCCCCGATCTCAAGAAGGATGAGCCTTTCAGCTTGGGGAGCGCGAGGGGCACGCCCCTCGCAGGAGGAGCCATGCGCAGGGCGGTGCTGTTTCTCGTTGGTTTGTCGCTCCACGGCGAGGTGGCCGGTGCCGATGTCCCCTTCGATTGGGTGATTCAATCGGGCCTTATCTACGACGGCAACGGGGCAGCGCCCTATGTGGCGGACTTGGCGATTGCGGGTGACCGCATCGCCCTGATCGGGCGCATCGATCCGGCTCGCGCTCGGCGCGTCGTCGATGCCCGCGGCCTCGCCGTGGCCCCGGGCTTCATCAACATGCTCAGTTGGGCGATGCAATCCCTCATTATCGATGGCCGCAGCGAGAGCGACATTCGCCAGGGCGTCACCTTGGAAGTGTTTGGCGAGGGCCGCTCCATGGGGCCGCTCAACGAATCGATGAAGGCCGAGATGCGCGCTCGGCAGGACGAAGCCAAGTTTGACATCGCTTGGACCTCGTTGGGTGAATACTTGGAACATCTCGAGCGCAAGGGGGTCTCCCCGAACGTGGCCTCGTTCGTCGGCGCGACCACGGTGCGGGTTCACGAGCTCGGCTACGCCGACCGGGCGCCCAGCGCCGAGGAACTTGCCCGCATGCAGGGGTTGGTCCGCGCCGCGATGGCCGAAGGCGCCCTCGGCGTCGGCTCATCGCTGATCTACGCGCCGGCCTTTTACGCCCAAACCGGTGAGCTGAGCGCCCTGATGCGGGTGGCCGCCGAACACGGCGGCATGTACGCCTCCCACCTGCGCAGTGAAGGCAATCGGCTGCTGGAGTCGATCGATGAACTCGTCGCCATTGCCGAGGCCAGCGGCGCGCCGGCGGAGATCTACCACCTGAAGGCCAGCGGGGCGCCGAACTGGCCGAAGTTCGACGCCGCGGTGGCCCGCATCGAGGCCGCCCGCGCCCGGGGGTTGCGCATCACTGCCAACATGTACGCTTACCCGGCGGGCTCCACCGGCCTCGATGCCGCCATGCCGCCTTGGGTGCAGGAGGGTGGCTACGAGGCTTGGGCGGCGCGGCTGCGGGATCCGCAAATCCGCGCCAAGGTGGCCAGGGAAATGGCCACGCCAACGGACTCTTGGGAGAACCTGCTGCTCGCTGCCGGCGCCGAAGGGGTGCTGCTGGTGGGCTTTCGCAACCCGGAACTGCGCATCCACACTGGCCGGAGCCTCGCGGAGGTTGCCGAACAGCGGGGCACGAACCCGTTTGAGACGGCCATGGACTTGGTGGTGGAGGACGGCAGCCGTGTGCAGGCCATCTACTTCCTGATGTCCGAGGAGAACGTCGCCAAGGGCATTGCCCTGCCGTGGGTGAGCTTCGGCTCCGATGCCCGGTCCATGGCCGCGGCGGGCGTGTTTCTCAACAGCAGCACCCACCCCCGGGCCTACGGCAACTTCGCCCGCGTGCTGGGCAAGTACGTTCGAGACGAACAAGCGCTTTCAATGCAGGCCGCGATTCATAAGCTCACCAAGCTGCCCGCCACCAACCTGCGGCTGCGCGGGCGCGGCGAGCTCAAGCCTGGGCATTACGCCGACGTGGTGGTGTTCGACCCGGACCGAATTCAGGACCACGCCACCTTTGCCAAGCCCCACCAGTACGCCACCGGCATGGTTCACGTGTTCGTCAACGGTGAGCCGGTGCTGGCCGACGGCGAGCACACCGGCGCCCTGCCGGGCCGGGTGGTGCGGGGCCCGGGCTGGACGGGCTGGCGGCGGCAGACCGCATCGCCTTCCCCCGGATTCGGGAAATGCCCTTGAACGAAGCCCGGACCGATAAGGGCATCTTGCCCTCGATTCCGAATTGCCCACCGGCGCAGGCAGTGGACTAAGCCATGCCTTCCGGCACGTCGAAGCCGAAGAAGCGGGCGGCGTTGAGGCCGAGGATCTGCGCCCGTTCGTCCTCCGTGAGAAAGCCCATGGTGCGCTCGATGGCGGCGGCTGAATGGGGCCAGGTGCCTTCGTGGTGGGGGTAGTCGTTGGCCCACATGAAATTGCCCGCCAGATCGTGGGCCTGGGCGTCGCGCAGGCCCGGCTCATCCTCCTGAAAGCTGGCCATGCCATGGGCGCGGAAGTAGTCTGAGGGCAGGCCGCCGAGTTTCGGCTGCACCCACATGTGGTGCTTCTTGTACGCCTCGTCCATCGCCGTCAACGCCCAGGCCACCCAGCCAATGCCCGCCTCAATGGTGGCGAAGCGCAGCTTCGGGAAGCGTTCGAAGACGCCGGAGGCGCAGAGGTTGGCCAACGGCTCGATGGTCGGCGCCAGGGAGTGCGAGACGTAGTTGATCACCGCGCCGCCATTGCCCTTGGCGGCCCTCGGGTCGCGCCCCGTGGAGACGTGGAAGGTCATCGGCAGGTCGGCGTCCTGGATGGCCGCCCACAGCGGATCGAACATCGGCAGGTTGTAGTTCGGCTGCTCGGCGTCGTGGGGGCCGAAGATCGGCTTGCTCGGCAGCGTCAGCCCGCGAAAGCCAAGCTTGGCCGCGCGCTGCACTTCCGCAATCGAGCCGTCGAGGTCGCCGGTGGCAAGGCAGGCCATGGGCGACATCCGGTCGTTGTGAGGGCCGAAGGTCTCCCAGGCCCAGTCGTTCCAGCAGCGGCAGCAGGCCATGGCGAATTGGGGGTCCGGCGTCGCCCACATCGCGAGCCCCTTGTTGGGAAAGATGACCTCGGCGTCCACGCCGTCGGCCTGCATGTCCCGCAGCCGCTCCTCCGGGGTGGCGCCGGAAGCGTTGCGCCGCCCGTCCTCGCCTTCGAGAGGCCGTTTGAAGCGGATGCGGGTGGGGCGGTAGCCCTCGGTGATCTGCCAGCGCTCGCCCTTCCCGTCCACCTCCACTCGGGGCAGCCGGTGGGCGAGCTTCGGTTCGATGCGCTTGGCGAGAAAGTCGCGGGGTTCGTTGGCGTGGCAATCCGCCGACACCATGAAGAACTTGTTCGCTGCGCCCGGCCGTGCGGAGCGCTGCCACCCTGCGTTGCCCGGCGATTGCCGCCGCCAGGCATTTGCCGTTTCGTCCATCGAACACCTCCCTGTGACGCTGAAACTTCCTCGGACGCCGGCAAACCACCAACGTTCGCCGATGTTACCCCACTCAAGACGAGGGCGCTAAAACGGGACCGAGGAACCTCCAAACGCCCAAGCGCATTGCTTCGAAGCGGGCACCCCGAACCGGGCGTTCCGCCCTCGAATGGGATCCTGCGGTTCGGTGCGAGGGCAGGACGTCCTCGATCCGGGGTCAATCCAACAGCCGCCACTGCAGCAGCGTGAACGACGCATCCGGGTCATCGTGGCGCTCAAAGACACCTTCGACGGAAGCGCCTAACGGCACCGTCTGACGGGGGTCGCCGAGCAGGTTGCCCACCAGCCGCACACCGCCTGCGCCGGGGATTTCGACGAGCGCCACGAGGTAGGGGCCCTGGTCCTTCAGCGCCGGATGCACCGGATGCCAGACCCGTTCGTAGCTGTAGATGCGTCCTTTCGGCGCCACCGGCTCAAAGCCCAGGTCAAAGCTGAGGCACCGGTGGCAGATCCACTCTGGCCCCCACTGCCATCCCCGGCACGCGCGGCAGCGCTGCAGGCGCAGTTCACCCTTGGCCAGCCCCTCCCAAAAGGGCGCATCCAAGCCGTCGGGTGCAGGTGCCGGCTGCGGCAGTCCGGGGGCTAGGTAGGGGGCGTTCACAGGGTCGCCTCGCCGCCGAAGATGCAGCAGCTCACCGGCGTGACCATGGGGCCGGAGATCACCATCGAGACTTGGGCGCCCGGCACCGGGTTGCTGGACTGCCCGCGGATTTGCCGCACCGCCTCGACGTTGAGGCCCAGGCCGTGCATGTAGCACTCGGCGAGGTTGCCGCCGCTGGTGTTCAGCGGCAGGTCGCCGTCCGGGGCGAGGAAACGCTCCTTGACAAAGTACTCGTTGCAGCCGTCCGGCGGGCAGAAGCCGTGCTCGACGAGGCTCATCAGCACCCCGCCGGTGAAGTTCTCGTAGCTTTGCAGCACATCGACGTCGCCGGGGGCCACCCCGGCCATCTCGTAGAGGCGCGGGGCGAGGGTCTTGAAGGTGGAGGTGGCGTAGTCCGGCGTGTTGTGCACTGGTGCGCCGGCGCGGAAGTGGGCGCCGATGGCGGCGCCGAGCAGATAGGCGGGCGCATGGGGGAAGTCCTTGGCGCGTTCGGCGGGCACCAGCACCATGGCGGCGGCGCCGTCGTTTTCCAGGCAGCAGTCGTAGAGATGGAAGGGTTCGACAATCCAGCGGGAGTTGTCGTAGGTGGCCTCGTCGAGGGGCCGTCCGTGCATCACTGCCCGGGGGTTGTTCTGCGCATGATGGTAGGCGGCCAGGGATATGGCCCGCAACGCCGCCTGGCCCACCCCGTGCTGGCGCATGAAGCGCTGCACCTTCATGGCGAACATCTGCGCCGGCGACATCAGCCCGTAGGGCGCCGTGTGGGCGCCGTCGCCGAATATTGCCTTGCGCCGGGGGCCTTGGCCAAAGCGGCCAAACTGGCCTTGGGCCAGCGCCCGGAACACCACCACGCAGTCGGCCAGCCCGCCTGCGATGGCGGCTGCGGCGTTGCCGACGGCGGCGGAACCGCCGCCGCCACCGCCGCCCCACTGCATGTTGGCGAACCGAAGCTCCCTGCAGCCCAAGGCCGCGGCGAGGCGCGAGGGGTCGCTGCGGTCGTTGCTGTAGGAGGCGAAGCCATCCACCTCCCGAGGCGAAATGCCCGCGTCTTCGCAGGCTGCGATGATGGCCTTGAGGGCCAGCTTGAACTCGGGATCCGGCGACTGGCCGCGCTTGAAGTAGTCGGTCTCGCCGACCCCGGCCACCGCAACTGAACCGCGTAGGGTTCTGTTCATCGTTGGCTTCGGAGCCTTATCGGCTCAGGCGCCGCAACGCCAGCTTGGGTGGCCGGCGATCCTCAGTCCTCGAAGTTCTCTTCCCGTCCGAAGGCGGCTTCGATCTCGGCGTCCTCCCGCACGGCCTGCTGGGCGTCGATCACTTCGTGGGAGATCAGCCCTTCGGCGATTTCCCGCAGCGCCAGCACGGTGGGCTTGTCGTTCTCCACCTCCACGAGCGGTTCCGCGGCGAACTGGCGCATCTGCCGCGCCCGCCGGACGGCCAGCATCACCAACTCGAAGCGGTTGTCCACGTTATCCAAGCAATCCTCAACCGTTACGCGCGCCATCGCCGACTCCACCTATTTGCAGGGCGCGGCAGTTTAGTCGCCGCGGCGGTTCTGGGCAAGCGCTTCACCTCCGGCTTGACCCGAGGTTCCTTAGCGCCCCAAGGCGCTTTAGCGTACTATTGCGCCATCCCGGCAATCTGGTGGCTGCCTCTTGACCGCGCACCCGCAACTTGACGCCCGCAACACGTCTTCCTGACATGCGTGAGCAAGACATGTGTGAGCAAGTTTCAATGGTCAGGCGCATTCCGAAGCGGAATGGGCGCTGGCGCCGCCTGTTGGTCGCGCTTGCCCGAGCGGCTTCCCTCACCGTGGCGGCTGGCCTGGGCGGTTGCGCCACCTTCGGCGTTGCCCCCTTCCCGGAACCCATCCGCCCACCCATCGAAGCCGAAGGCAAGGACCTCTCCACCCCGGAGGCTCAAGCGGAGGAGGAAGGCCGCTACAGCCCCACGCCCGGCGTACGCATCACCCGCACCCAGGCCCGGGGCGCGGAGGACGAACTCGGCGCCGGCCTCGAAGGCCCGCCCATCGAAGCGGCCTTCAACGGCGTGCCCATCGTCGCCTTCATCAACGAAGTGTTTGGCACCCAGCTCGGCATGTCCTTTGTCATCTCGCCGGGCCTGCAGAAGAAGACTGATCTCGTCACCCTGCGCCTCACCAGCCCAGTGCCGCCGCGTCAGTTCTTCAACACCGCCCGCCAGGTGCTGCAGGAATACGGCGTCACCATCCGCGAACAGGATGAGGTGCTCACCTTCCTCGCCACCCAGGAAATCGAATCCGGCGAAGTGCCGCTGCTCATCAGCGGGCGCACCCTGCCGGAAGTGCCGGCCACCCACCGCACGGTGTTTCAGTTGGTGCCCTTGCATGTGGTGGCGCCCAACCAGGTCATCAGTATGTTGCGCCAGGCGTTTCCCAGCACCAATCTGCAGATCTCCAACGAAAGCGATCGCAACGCCTTGCTGCTCAAGGGCACATTCGAGTGGATTGCCCAAGCTCTCGAACTCATCGAAGTGCTCGATCAGCCGCTGCTGCGGGGGCGCCACGGCCTGATCGTCGAGCCCCGCTTCATGGCCCCGGAAGATCTCGCCCAAACGGTGAGCAGGGTGCTGGAAGCGGAGGGCTACAACGTCGGCAGCCGGTTGGGCAACATCATCTTCCTGCCCTTCGATTACCTCGGCAAGCTGGTGGTTTTCGCCCAAAGCCCGGCCGTGCTCGACCACGCCGTCGACTGGATCGAGAGCTTTGACGAAGAGCACCGGGGCGAGGTCGAATCCGGCCTTTTCACCTATGAAGTGAAGAACACGCAGGTGGCGGACTTGGTGGACATCCTCGGCCAAATCGTCGGCAGCGACGCCAGCAGCCGTTCACCGCGCCGCGCCGTCGGCAGGGCCGGCGACGATGCGTCCGCGGAGGGCGCGGCGCGGGACGGTCCCGGCCCCTTGGTGGTCGATGAACGGCGCAACCTGCTCATATACCGCGGTTCCGGCGAGGCATGGGCCGAGATTCGCGCCGTGATGGAAAAGCTGGACCAGCCCGTGCCCTCCGTGCTGATCGAAATGCTCATTGCGGAAGTCACGCTGAGCCATGACGAGGGCTCCGGCTTCGATTTCCTGCTCAGGGAGGGCATCAGCGGCGATTGGTCCCTCACGGGCGGCACCAGGGAGGCCTTGGGGATACAGGCCAAGGGCCTTTCCCTCGTGCTCGACAACGCAGGCACGACCCGCGCGGTGCTCGACCTGTTCTATGACCAAGGCAATGTGTCCATTCGTTCGCAGCCCAAGCTGCTGGTTAAGAGCGGCGAACAGGCCACCATCAGCGTGGGCAATGAAATTCCGGTGATCTCCCAAACTTCCGAGGACAGCTTTCAGGTGGACGGCTCCACCAACGTGCTGCAGCAGGTAACCTACCGCAGCACCGGCATCGACTTGAGCATTACTCCCCTGGTGCAGGCGGGGGGGCTGGTGGACTTGGAGATTAGCCAAACGCTCAGCGAGGCGCGGCCCACCGCCGCCACCAGCATTGCGGGCAGCCCCACCATCTTGACGCGCAGCCTGGCTACCGGGCTCACGCTCAAGGACGGCAGTTCCCTGCTGATGGGCGGGTTGATCTCCGAAAACGTCAGCACCGGCACCGCCGGCGTGCCGGGCCTCGGCCGCCTGCCCCTGCTTGGCCGCCTGTTCCGGGTCGACAACTATCAGAGCGACCGCACCGAGCTTCTGGTGATGGTCACTCCCTACGTCATCCGCAATCACCTCGAAGGCGCTCGGCTGACGGAGAAGATAAAGGAAGAACTGGAGCTTCATCGGCGGTTTATGAAGGAGTAATCTTGAGTTGACGCCGGTTTTGATGGGGTCGCTGAGCTGGATTAGCGGCATTGGCGCCAGCTAGTGTGCTGTCCCGTAAACCAGCTAGGAGCCTCTGCCTCCGGAATTCACGGCTGCAAATCCGCTCTCATCCGCCCCTTTGGACGTTCGATTTCGTCAAATACAGCTGGATGTTCTCCTCAATCGCCCGTCCAAAGGGACGGCGGCAGCGAATTTTCGCTTTCGCGACTTCCGAAGGCGCAGGCTCCTGGGCGCCAGCCTAAATCGATCCGTCAAGGCTGCCAAGGTACCTTGGAGGGCATCAGGAAGCCTTGTTTTTGGGAATTTTTTGGGAAAAAGAGGTTTTTTTTTCTTTACATGGGAATTTATGCTCTGTAACCTCTTGCAGCGTTTCGCGGACGGGTTATCATTGGCCCGGCGTTGGGAAGCAGTGCGGAGCGGTTTGGGCTTGCCATTGGTGGCTTTGTTCAATCCAGTTCGATAATCTCATTCGATAAGGAAGACTCAACCAGAAATGGAGACTCAAATGATCAGACACGCAGGAAGGGCAATCGCCCTGTTCGCCAGCGGCGCTTTGTTCGCCAGCGGCGCTTGGGCGAACACCTTGGCCCAAACGATAGTAGACCCCTACGTGGTCGCCGAAGAGCTTATTAGCCCGGATGGCGGTACGCAGGTCTTGCTGGGCGATGCGGTCGGTGGTGATGACAGCGCCGAGCGACCGGAGGTGCGGCTCACCCCCGAAGAGGACATTAGTTCAGGCAACGTAGCGGACGTCACGTTCAACCTTTCGGGTGCGGTTTTCGCCAGTAATGTCGGCGCCAGCACGTTGATGCTTGTCGACTCCGACGGTGATAGGACGTCCGGGATCACCTCGTCGATCAAGGAAGGGGGTAACACGGACGACGACAGCGTCACATTCACGGTGGAAACCACTGGTACCTTTGACGATGACGAGAGCCTTTCCTTTAGTGTGCCCAACTTGAAAGTGACGCCGATAACCATAGACCCCGACGCAGACACGCCGACCAGGGGCGTGTCCATCGCGGCGTCAGTGGTTGGGATCAAGTCCTCAGCGGGTTCCAACGCCAGTCCTTTCCCGGAAGAGGTGACAGGCTTGACTGATTTGGACGCTATAGCGGTGATCAAATTGGCGGACGCCGTCAGCATCAGCTTGGGTGACGAGGCACAAGCCGGGGAAGCTTGGGTGGCGGTAAGCTCCCGCATGAAGTTCCAGAGCTCAGACCCCGACAGAACTTACACGGCGCCAACCGACGATGGCGACGATGCCACTCCGGTCAGGGCCCTTTTAGTAGGTACCTTGTCGGTAACCATAACAGGCACCACCGCCGGCGGGGACACGATCTACGCGCTTGATCCCACTAAGCCGGTCGTCAGTGGTGGCGTACTTGACTCATCCTTGGCAGGCAACGTTAGCGTGATGGTTAGCGGCCCCATCAAGTCCGGCGACAAGGTGGTGTACGGTGCTGCCCCGCCAAACACCACTTTCACCGAGGCGCTGGCGCCCGCCGACGACGACACCAGTAGGATCAGGGTCGCCGAAATCGCCATCGCCTCGGCGAGCCGTGCGATGGAATTCCTCTACGTGCCCGCGGGCGATGAAGCGATAAGTCAGGACAATGTCAACGCGATTGCCATTTTGGACTTCGATGAAGCAGGCAACGACAATGGCCTCATGGTCAATAGCTTCGGAAGCATCGCTTACGCTGGCCTTGAAGTCGAGGCCTACGCTCACGGCGTGGTCAGGGGGGCCGGCACAGACCAATCCTTCATACGGGTCCGCTGCGCGGGGCCGGGCCTCTGCACGGTTTTCGTCGACTGCAACGACCAGGAAGGCACGGTTTACTTCGATGAGCTGGGCGAGATTGACGAAGGCGCCACGAAAGTGTACAACAGTGACTTCGTGAGCGGAGCGCTGGGCGGCGGCTGGACTAGTGGCCGGGGCGCGTGCGACCTGCTGTCGAACAACCCGCTTGAGGTCCAGCACATGGTGCGCAGCGGCGACATCCTGTCGAACAACTCCGCGGTTGTCGGCCGTAGCCTGAGCGAGGGTCGCCTCGACAGCATCGACGAGGTGCTGGCGGATATCTGCGACTCGGTGGAGGGCCATTTGGGCCGGGTCGAAGACAAAACAACTGACCCGGCTAATCCGATCAGTTCCATACCGGAAACGATCTGCCAGAACGCCAATGCCGTGGCCGTTCCCAATACTGTCGACACCAACGGCGACGAACCCGGCACCTAGCAAGCGGGTGGACTTCCGGCGGGTGCGCTCCTAATCTGGGCGCCGCCCGCTCCACCAGGAGGCTGATCATTTGATTGAGTCCCCGGTCGCCATCGCGGCCGGGGACTTTCTTTTTCGGAAGACAGTCCTTTGCGCTCTCCGGGCCTTCAACACCCGGTCCCCGTGCGCCAGCACAGCCCGCTCGGCGTCGGCAACATTCGAACCGGGGGCGCCGCAGGCGTTGCCATGGCGCTCAAGGCCGCGGGGAATGGCGCACCAAGCCAGCAAGTAGTGGAGTCATGACAACTCGTTTCTCGCAGCGTTTGGCGGGCGGGTTGTCCTTGGTGCCGAGGCGCGGCTTGGGCTTGGTCGCAGCGGAGTCTTTCACTCCATTTCAGCCAACAGACAATCCATTTCAGCAAACAGACTCGAAGGTAAAGCGGGGGCTCAAATGATCAGATACGCAGGGCGGGCGGTGGCCCTGTTCACCAGCGGCACGTTGTTCGCCGTGGGCGCTTGGGCGGCCACCTTGGCGCAAACGGCATCCGATCCCTACGTGATCGCCGAGGAGCTTCTGGGCTCGGACGATGGCACGGTGGTTCGGCTCAGCTCGGGGCGCGGCGGCGATGGCGCTGCCGAGCGACCGTCCCTGCGGCTCACCACCGACTTCAAGATTGCGGCTGGCAACCAAGCGTATCTTACCTACACTCTGACGGGCGCGGTTTTCGCCCGGCAAGTTTTCCCCCAGGATCTGTTGCTCCTCGATGGCTCAGGTAGTCAGACCGCCGGGCTGGTCTCGCGGATCCACGACTTGGGAGATGAGGGCACCGCGACCGTCAGCATTTGGGTAGCGGCTAGGGAAGACATTGGAGTGAATGAAACGATTTCCTTTCTCGTGCCCGACTTGCTGGTGAGTCCGGAAACCATAGGCTACGACAATGGCGGCAATCCGGTCAGGGGTGTGGCGATCACGGCCACGTCGGTTGTGGTGAGGGCCGTGACGACTGAAGACGGGGCGCCCTTCCCGAAGGTGAGCGGCGCGGTTGACACGTCGGCCGCGAACAGCCTCGTCAATCGGCAGGTGCTCAAGCTGGCGGACGCCGTCAGCATCAGCCTGGGCGCCGCAGTGAATCGGGCCACGGTGGCGGTGGACGAGCGCACGGTGTTCCAGACCTCCAATGCGACCTACGCGGTCGAGGGCGAAGACCCGATCAACGCCCCAGGGTGGGCACCTTGACGACAACCGTCTCGGGCGCCACCCCGGACGGGGACAGGATCTATACGCAGTACCCCGCGAGGCCGGTCGTGGACGACAGCGGCACTCCGAACGACTTGGCTGATGACTTTATTTACCCCAGCCTTGAAGGCAACGTTGACGTGGTGGTCAGCGGTGCGTTCAGGACGGACGACCAGGTGGTGTACGGCGCCGGGGACTCGTTCTCCAAGGCGGAGCTGTCCAACGGCCAGGCGGCCGTCAGCGTCCCCATCGCCCCGGGGGGCGGCCAGACGGAATTCCTCTACGTGCCCGGGGGCGTTAAGGCGCTGAGTCCGGGCGATTTCACCGCAGTGGCCATGCTCGACTTCAATCTGGACGGCAATGACAATGGCGACCCGGTCATTAGCATGGGGACGATCTCCTACGCCGGCCTTGAGAGACGGGCCTACGCGCACGGCGTGGTCAAGACACAGGGCGCGGACCTGTCCTTCCTGCGGGTCCGCTGCGCGGCCCTGGCCGACTGCTCGGTCTTCATTGACTGCTACGACCAGGACGGCGAAAACTACTTCGGTGAGCTGGGCGAGGTCCCCGGCAACGCCACGAGGTCCTTCAGCAGCGACTACGTGGGCGGAGTGTTTCGCGGTGGCTGGAAAAGCGGCCGGGGCGCGTGCGAACTGCTGTCGGACAACGCGCTTGAGGTGCAGCACATGGTGCGCAGCAACGGCGTCCTGAAGAACAACTCCGCGGTTGTCGGCCGCAGCCTGGGCGAGGACCGCCTCGACGGCATCGACCAGGTGCTGGCGGACATCTGCGCCTCGGTGGAGGGCCATTCGGGCCGGCTCCCAAGCACCGGGGTCAGCAGGATCGCGGCCACGGTGTGCGGGAACGCCAAGGCCACGGCCGTTGGCAATGACGTGGACACCAACGGCGACGGCCCGGGCACCTAGTACCCTGTCCCGCCACCCGCCCCGAAGACAACGGAACGGGCCGATGCCCGTGCGACCTGACGGTCGCATTCGAGTTTCGCTGCGCGAAACTGCTTCGGTGACAGGCGGCGTTGAGCAACGGCCCCACCAAGGAACCCGCCATGCCGCAAGCCGAACCCCAGCTGAAACGCCGCTGGCCTCCGACCGGCGCGCCACCAGCCCGCGCCGCCGGTCCACTACCCCGAATCGGACGATGAGCCGATTCGGGAGTTCGTTCTTGAGCAGCGGGACGGCGGCCTGTGCCGCTTCTCGGAGGTTCTGGGCCTAGATCTTCGCCTGGAGGACGGGCGTTTGCGCATCTTCGACCCGGAGCATGGCGAATACCTGCTGACCCCCGAGGAGCAGCACCACGCCCTTAAGGCCGCACAGGCGCGCATTGTCGAGCTGGAACAGCGACGCCGCCCCGAAGGCTGAACCCGCCTTACGCCGAAGCTCGGCTCTTGCCCACCAGCGTCGAGGCGGCGCCTTGCTTGCCTCGCAGCGCCGTCTGAATTGCTTCGAGCTGGGTTCGATTAAGCCGATAGCCGCACAGGCAGGCGAGGCCGGGCAGCGCCAGCAGTGCCGCGACCGGACCGGAGAGGATGGCCAGGCTCAGCAAGGTGTCGGCCGGGATGTCAGCGGCGGTGCGCACCGCTTCACCGCTGGGCCAGCCGATCCAGACCAGCGTCAGGCCCGCCAGATAGGAGCCGAGCGCGGCCGAGCACTTGTTGGCGAAGGCCGATGCGCCAAAGAAGACGCCTTCCTGCCGACGACCGCTGGCCAGTTCGTTTTCGTCAGCGATGTCGGCCATGGCGGTGCCGATGCCGACGATCAGTTGGGCGATGGCCGCGCCGGCCAAGACGGTGATCAGCGTCAGGAACAGCGCTGTGGTCCAAGTGCCGGGCGGTGGTGCCCATCCCGCCAGATGAAGCGTCACCGGCAGGGCGTGCAGGACCATCCAGAGCAGGCCGCCAGCGATCATGGCGTTGCGCTTATCGAGCCAGACGAAGAACCGCCGCGCTGCTGTGTAGCCGAACATGCTGCCCACGGGGCCTGCGACCAATACGCTCAAGATTTGAAACTGGTCCAGTTGCCAGAAGAAAGTGAACATGTACAGGGCCGTGGCGCCGGCCACGCCGAAGGCGATGATGATGAGGATGAAGCCGAACATCATCCATCGGAACGAGGCGTTTTGCATGGCCGTCCAGGCTTCCAGCACCACTTCGGTGGCGTGCACCCGCGCTTCGGTCGCCCGGGCCTTGGGCAGATGCGGGATGCGGCTGCGGGTTCCCCACGCGGTGGCGAAGACGCTGGCCACCATCAGGACGCTGAGAACCAGCGCGAAGGGCGGATAGGCTTCGGGATTGGTTTGGCCGTTCGGAAACTCGGCCGACGGGGAGAAGTAGTGGCCGAACCCCAAGGCGAACACGCCAATGAAGGCGAGGGCGCCGAAGAAGTGGCGAATGGCCACCAGCACGGTGCGCTCGTCGTAGTCGTCGGAAAGTTCAGCGCCCAATGCCATGTGCGGGACGTGGTAGAGGGTCATCGTTGCGCGCGTCAGGATGGTGGCGGTCAGCATCCAGGCGAAAAGGCCCGCTTGGCTGGCGCCGTCGATGGACACCCAAGGGTTGAAGAGCAAGTAGAAGCTCAGTCCCAAGGGCAGGGCGGAGGCGTAAAGGAAGGGATGGCGCCGCCCGCCCGGTCCCTGCCAGCGGTCCGACACGCTGCCCGCAATGGGGTCGGTCAAGGCGTCGAAGAGCAGCGACAGGGCGATGGCCAAGCCGGCCAAGTCCGCCGACAGGCCCAGTACTTGATTGTAGTAGAAAAGCAGGAAGGTGCCGAAGCTGCAGGTCTTGATGCCTTCGGCGGCTTGCCCCGCCCCGAAAAAGAACTTGACGCCGAAACTCAAGCGTGTTGATTTTGCTGCCATCGTGCAAAGCTAACCGATTGCTTGGACAATTACGAAGGCGCTTCGCCTTCGAGTTGCTGCGCAACTCGGCGCGACTGGATGAAAGTCGGCACGAAATTGAGAAAACCATCCATCCGGAAGGAGCGGATTGCATGAGTGGAAGGTTGGACGGCAAGGTGGCCGTTGTGACTGGAGGGGCCAGCGGCATGGGCGCGGCTACCGTGCGCAAGTTCGTCGATGAGGGCGCCCGCGTGGTCATTGCCGATGTGCAGGACGAGAAGGGCCGCCAACTTGCGCAGGACATCGGTGCCGAAGCGGTCTTCGCATTTGCCGACGTCTGCCGGGAGGCGGATGTGCAGGGCATGATCGAGACCGCAGCCGCCGAGTTCGGGGGCCTTGACTGCTTGTTCAACAACGCCGGCTTTGGCGGCGTTGCTGGCGACATGGAGGCCACCGACATGGGCGAGCCCTATGAGCGCACCGTCGGCGCCATGCTCACCGGGGTCGTGCTCGGCATGAAGCATGCCGTCCCGCGCCTCAAGGCCCGCGGCGGCGGAGCGATCCTTTCCACCGCCAGCGTCGCCGGCGTCACCGGCGGATTTGGCCCGCACATCTATTCGGCGGTGAAGGCGGCGGTGATCAACCTCAGCCGTTCGGTGGCGTTGGAATTGGGGCCGTTCAGCATTCGCGTCAACGCCATTTGCCCCGGCGGCATCGCTACGCCGATCTTCGCGGGCCAACTGGCGCACTCTGGCGGCAATGAGGATTATGCTGCCGCAGTGCGTCCGCTGCTCAAGGAAATGCAGCCGGTGCCCCGCACCGGGGAACCCGAGGACATCGCCAACGCGGCCTGCTTTCTGGCCAGCGACGAGGCGTCCTTCATCAGTGGCCATGCCTTGGTGGTGGACGGTGGCTTGACGGCGGGCAATTGGTTGCCTCTCGGCCAAACTTCGGCCTTGCAGGCCATGATGGAGGCCTTCGGCTTGGATGGTGCCGACGGCTTGGACATGGTGGTTCATGATCCTAGGAATGGACAAAATCGGTAAAAGTGAAAGAAGTATGGAATCGAATTCGCTAACTGCTTGATGCGGTTAGTGATTTCCAATTCACCTCTGCCGAGGGGTGGAACCGCCCCTTTTTTTGGCCGTTTTTTCCGGTAACCTATGAGGCCTCACTAGTCGGCGCTGTATGTACTAGCTGTATTTAAAAACAGTGTCATTCTCCTCGGCAGGGCGAACGATCGCATGGAGCGTCGACTAGTTGAGGCCAAGCCCATGTTAAGCCCTTTCACGCGAACTTTCTCGGCTCAGAAGGCGTTCGGCAGCCTTTCCTGCCAAGGAAAACTCGCATCCGCCACCGCGATGAAATCCGGGTTCAGAACATCCGCCTTGTTGTAGGCCAGCGGTTCGCCGTTCAGTTGCCGCACGGCGCCGCCGGCAGCGCTGATCACCGCGTCGGCGGCGGCGATGTCCCATTCGGAAGTCGGGCCGAGGCGAGGGTAGAGGTCCGCTTGACCGTCCGCCAGCAGGCAGAGCTTGAGAGAACTGCCCAGCGCACGCCGCTTGAGGTCGGGGAAGGTTTCGGCCAGCGCATTCAGGTAGCGCTGCAGCCGCTCGCTTCCGTGGCTGCGGCTGGCCACCACGGTCAGGCTTTGCCGGTGAGTCATGCGGCGTCCCGACAGCGGTGTGGACTTGCCGCCTTCGCGCTTCTCTGCCCGCCGGTCCGCCACATCGCCGATGAACAGTTGGTTCAGGCAGGGTGCGCCGACGACGCCGAGCCGCGCCCGCCCGTCTTCAATCAGGGCGATGTTGACGGTGAACTCGCCGTTGCGATTGATGAACTCCCGGGTGCCGTCCAACGGGTCCACCAGCCAATAGCGCCGCCACCGGCGCCGTTCGGCATAGGGCGGCGGCACGGACTCCTCGGAGAAGATCGGCAGGCGGGGATGCAGCTCGCCGAGCCCCTCGTCAATCACGCGATGGGCAGCGAGGTCCGCTTGGGTGAGGGGTGATTGGTCGGACTTGCGCCGCACCTGGAAGTCGGAGCGATAGACTTCAAGGATCGCCTGACCCGCAGCATCGACGATCTCCGTAAGCGCTGGAAGGGAGAAGTCCATGGCCGTCATTATAGGGGCAGCGCCCTTCGATCGGTGTTATATGTGTGTCCATGATTGACTCCATCATTGATTGGGCGCAAATCGATACCGTCATGCTCGACATGGACGGCTGCCTGCTTGACCTGCACTACGACAACTGCCTGTGGAACGAACTGGTGCCGACCCTCTACGGAAAAGCCCAGGGGATCACCCCCAACGAGGCTCGGCAGCGGCTTTACGGGCACCTGCAGGGGAAGGCTCGCGATCTGGACTTCTACTGCATCGATTTCTGGACCCGCCGCACCGGGCTCGACATCATGGCCCTGCATCATGAGCTTGCCCATCTGATTGGCTACCGCCCTGGTGCCGCGGCCTTCCTGGACTGGCTGCGGGGCGGCGTCCGCACCCTTTTGGTCACCAACGCCCACCGCGGGAGCCTCGCCGTCAAGGACCGCTACGCGGGCTTAAGCCAACGATTGGACGGGACGCTGTCGAGCCACGACTTGGGCGCAGCCAAGGAATCCCAAGCGTTCTGGGGCCGGTTGACCGACGCGGAGCGCTTTGACCCCGCCCGCAGCCTGTTCATTGACGACAACGAGACGGTGCTTGACGCCGCCAGCGCCCACGGCATCGGCCACTTGCTAACCATCACGCAACCGGACTCGGAGCTTCCGCCGCGCGCCAATCTCAGGTATCCGGCCTTCAATGACTTCAATGAGATCATCGACCATGGCTGAACCGGGCAGTGGCGGCGTGCGCCTCGACCGTTGGCTTTGGGCGGCCCGCTTCTTCAAGTCCCGCGCCCAAGCGAAGCAGGCCGTGGCGGCGGGGCACGTCGAACTCAATGGCCGCCGAGCCAAGCCTGCCAAGGAAGTTGTGCCGGGCGACGCCTTGGGCATTCGACGCGGTTTCGCCAAGAGACTAGTCGTGGTCCAAGCGGTTGACGAGCAGCGCCGCAACGCCACCTTCGCCCAAACCCTCTACGAGGAAACCGAGGAGAGCATCCGCGCCCGCGGGACGGAGGCCACCGCCCGCCGCCTGCAGCGGGCAGGCCTCGCCGTGCCGGACACGAAGCCCGACCGCCGCGCCCGGCAAGCCATCAAGAGGCTCAAGCAGTACAAGGTCTAGGGATTGGCGCAGGCAACCGAGATGTACTGAGGTTTGCATTCCCTCCGCTACCGCGGACCGAAGGTCCGCCGCGAGCGTCAGGTCGCGCAAGAATGGTTGATGCTGCGGGCGCTGTGCCGTACTGTTCGCCTTTGGGAATTGCACGGGGCTGCCATGGCCGTCGATATCGACATCACCACGAGAAACAACATTTGTTTCGACCTTTCCGCCGCAGCGTTGGCCGAACTCGCCGTCGTGCGCGGCGAGGGCTGCTTTGCCAGCAACGGCGCCTTGGTCGTCGAGACCGGCAGCCGCACCGGGCGTTCGCCCAAGGATCGCTTCATCGTCGAGGAGGCCTCCACCAAATACGCCATCGATTGGGGCGAGATCAACCAGCCGATCGACGCCGGGGCCTTCGATGCGCTCTGGGATCGCGTTCAGGTGCATCTCGAGGATCGGGAGCGCTTCGTCTCCAACCTCCACGTCGGCGCCGACCCGGAGCACTACGTCGCCATCGAGGTCACCACCGAAACCGCTTGGCATGCCCTGTTCGGCAAGTCCCTGTTCATCTCCCCGGAGTACTTCAATCCGCACAACAAGGAAATCTGGCAGGTCGTCAACGCGCCGGGCTTCGTCTGCGACCCCAAGCGCGACCGCACCAACAGCGACGCGGCGGTGATGATCAACTTCGCCGCCCGCAAAGTGCTTCTGGCGGGCTTGCGCTATGCGGGTGAGATGAAGAAATCCATGTTCAGCGTCCTCAACTTCCTGCTGCCGGAAAAGGACGTGCTGCCCATGCACTGCTCCGCCAACATGGGTGCGAATGGCGACGTCTCGCTGTTTTTCGGGCTGTCCGGCACCGGCAAGACCACCCTGTCGGCGGATCCGGGCCGCTTTCTGATTGGCGATGACGAGCACGGCTGGGGCAAGGGCACGGTGTTCAATTTCGAGGGCGGCTGCTATGCCAAGTGCATCGACCTGAGCCGCGAGAACGAGCCGGTCATCTACGACGCCATCAGCTTTGGCACAATCGTCGAGAACGCGGTCATGGATGCGGACAGCCGTGAGATCGACTACGCGGACTCGACGCTCACCGAGAACACCCGGGCTTGCTACCCGCGCGCCAACATCGAACTCAAGGTGCCGGAAAACCGGGCTGGCGAACCGGCCAACGTCATCTTCCTCACCTGCGACGTGAGTGGTGTGCTGCCGCCGGTGTCGATCCTGTCGAAGGAGGCCGCCGCCTACCACTTCCTGTCGGGCTACACCGCTGCCGTCGGCTCCACTGTGGTGGGCTCCACGGAGGCGTTCAAGGCGACCTTCTCCACCTGCTTCGGCGCCGCCTTCTTTCCGCGCCCGGCGGGCGTTTACGCTGACTTGCTCATTCGCCGGGTGGAGGAGTTCGGCTCCCAGGTCTATCTGGTCAACACCGGCTGGACCGGAGGCGGCTACGGGGTCGGCCACCGCTTCCCCATCCCGGCCACTCGGGCCATCATCGCCGCCGTGCAGCGCGGCGACCTTGCTCGGGCCGAAACCGAGTATCTCGCTGACCTCAACCTGACCATTCCCAAAGCCCTTGACGGCGTTGACAGCGGCCTTTTGAACCCGCGCAACGCTTGGGCGGACAAGGCTGGCTACGATGCGGCGGCGGCGAAGCTGATCGACCTGTTTGGGGAGAACTTCAAGAAGTTCGACGTCGATCAAGCCATTGTCGATGCCGGGCCGTCGATGAGCCGCCAAGACGCCTGAGCGGATTGGCCCCGTGGCCACGAAAGCCCAGGGTCCACTTTCCATCCCCAGTGCCGTTCTGGCCGGGCTTCAGGCCCATGCTGGAGCGCTCGACGGCCTGCGGCGCGGGGTGGAAAAGGAAAGCCTGCGCGTAAGCCGGGACGGGCGGCTGTCGCTGCGGCCGCATCCGCCGAGCCTGGGCTCGCCGCTGACCCATCCGCAGATCACCACCGACTTCTGCGAAGCCCAACTGGAGTTGATCACCGGGGTCCACGACACGCCGGAAGGCTGCATCACCGAGCTGGAGGCCATCCATCGCTTCGTCTACCACGGCTTGGATGACGAATTGCTGTGGGCGGCCTCAATGCCCTGCTTGGTCATGGAGGACGACGAGATTCCGGTTGGGCGCTACGGCACGTCCAACATCGGCCGGGCCAAGACCGTCTATCGCCTCGGGCTGGGGCATCGCTACGGGCGGCTGATGCAGACCATTTCCGGCATTCACTACAACTTCTCCCTGCCGGAGGGCTTTTGGCCGCTGTACGCCGAACTCAAGGGGCGCGAGGCAGGCCGGGAATTCGTAACCGATTGCTACTTCGCCTTGATTCGCAACTTCCGCCGCTACAGTTGGCTGTTGATCCAACTGTTCGGCGCCGCGCCCGCCATCTGCCGTTCCTTTGCCCGTGGCGGCGGCCATGGCTTGGCGGGATTCGACGAGGGCACCCTCTACCTGCCCGGCGCCACTTCCCTGCGCATGGGCCGCCTGGGCTACCAGAGCGCTGCCCAGAGCAGCCTGCACATTTCCTACAACAGCCTTGATTCCTACGCCGCCACCATGCGCGAAGCCCTCACCCGCCCCTACCCCCCTTACGAGGACATCGGCATGCGGGACGGGGACGAATACCGCCAGCTCAACACCGCTTTGCTGCAAATCGAAAACGAATTCTACGGCGCCATTCGCCCCAAACGACGCATCGAACCCGGTGAACGGCCCCTGACCGCCCTCAAGCGGCGCGGCGTGGAGTATGTGGAAGTGCGCTGCCTCGACATCAATCCCTTTCTACCGGTGGGCATTGATGCCGAGCAGATACGCTTCCTGGACGCCTTTCTGCTCTGGTGCCTGCTCGCGCCCAGCGCCGCGGACAGCCCGGAAGAGTCAAGGGCCATGCAAGCTGACCAAACCGCGGTCGTGGAGCGGGGACGCGAACCCGGCCTTAGGCTCAGCGGCGGCGACCGCGACAAGTGGGCCGCGGCCATCCTTGAGCAATGCGCCCTGGCGGCGGGACTGCTCGACGGGGCCCAAGGCGCAGGACTTTCAAGCGACGCGGTGCGCGAACGGCAGGCCCATTCGCGTGACCCCAGCCTGACCCCCTCCGCAAAAGTGCTCGAGGCGATGCGCAATGGGCGACAGCCGTTCTTCCGCTTCGCGCTCAACCAATCGGAGCGCCATCGGCGCTGGTTCAGCGAACGGCCCCTGTCGGCTCGGGAACTGGTCCGCCAGGAACAGCGGGCAATTCGATCATTCGACGAGCAGCACCGCATCGAAGCCGGCAGCCCGGAGAGCTTTGATGAGTTCCTGGCCGCTTACCTGGCACCGCCGGAGTAAGCGTTCTCGGCCGCTGCCTGATCGCGGACTCCAACGGTTGTTGGCTGCTAACTTGCTGGTCCCCCGCCGGTCGGGCGTGGCTGCGGAGAACGGCTTTCGAGGCACCTGTGGCCCTGTCGGCCCTGAACAGGTCAACCCAAAGCTGCTAAGATTCCCCACTCTGGAGTTGCCCCGGCTCGGGGCGACTTTGAAGGCCGCTTTCGCGCCTTGGTCGAACCCGGGCAGCCTGGATTCGAGACAGTGTGCCGTGGCCGTCCTGTCTAGCGCCAATGGCTCAGAATAAGGAGAAACGACATTGAAGGCCGTGTTGTGCAAAGCCTACGGAGCGCCGGGGGATCTGGTGCTCGAGGAGGTCGCCGAGCCGGTGCCGGGTGAGGGTGAAGCACTGTTGGAGGTGAAGGCCGCGGCCCTCAACTTCCCCGATGTGCTCATGATTGCCGGCAAGTACCAGAGCCAGCCGCCGTTTCCGTTCTCGCCGGGGGGCGAAATCGCGGGAACGGTGCTCGAGGTCGGTGCGGGCGTGACGGAGTTTGCGCCGGGCGACAAGGTGTTTGGCGGCGTGGGCCACGGCGGCTTCGCCGAGCGCGTGGCGGTGGCGGCGCGCAACCTGCAGCCCGTGCCCGAGTCCATGAGCTTTGCCGAGGCATCCGGCATCAGCACCACCTACGGCACCTCCTACTATGCGTTGAAGCAGCG
Source organism: Candidatus Azophilus lithoversatilis (assembly GCA_028278675.1). Taxonomy (GTDB): domain Bacteria; phylum Pseudomonadota; class Gammaproteobacteria; order Pseudomonadales; family Azotimanducaceae; genus Azophilus; species Azophilus lithoversatilis. The sequence continues at coordinate 54,062 of JAQAJJ010000009.1, read as the reverse complement.
GGCTGCCTTGCAGCCCGGCGAGACCTTGCTGGTGCTCGGCGCCGCCGGGGGCGTTGGCATCGCCGCCGTGCAACTGGGCAAGGCCATGGGCGCCCGGGTCATCGCCGCCGCCAGCAGCGAGCAAAAGCTGGCGGTGGCCAAGGACAGCGGCGCGGATGAGCTGATCGACTACAGCGACGGCCAGTTAAAGGACAAGGTGAAGGCGCTGACCGGCGGCAAGGGCGCCGATGTCATCTATGATCCCGTCGGCGGCGCCCTGTTCGAACAATGCCTGCGCGCCATCAACTGGTATGGCCGCATCCTGGTGATCGGCTTTGCCGCCGGCGACATTCCCAGGGCGCCCATCAACCTGATTCTGCTCAAGAGCTGCCAAGTGGTGGGCGTTTTCTACGGCGCTTGGTCGGCCCGCGCCCGCGACGAGAACCGGGCCAACTTCCGGGACATCCTGGCGTTCCATGAGGCGGGCAGGATCAAGCCGGTGGTGGGCGCTATCCATCCCTTGGAGAACTACGCCCAGGCCCTGAACGATCTCGCCCAACGGCGCGCCATCGGCAAGATCGTGGTCACCCCTGGCGGCGGCGAGCAATGACGCTTCGCCGTCGGCGAAGTGATCGGGTTGCTGCGCAGCCCGGCGCGACTGTGGGAAGTCACCGGCGCAGTGGAGCTGAGCTATGACAGGACGCTTCAGCAGTACCGACTACGGTTTGGCCACCATCTCCCTGTGCGGCGCACTGCTGTTCGGGGCCGAGATCATGGAGCACCGTTTCGCGATGGAGCCCTGCCCGATGTGCCTTATGCAGCGCCTGTGGATATTCGCCGCGGCGTTGGCCACCTACGCGGGCTTGGCCCACAACCCCCGCTGGGGCATCTATCCGCTGTTGACCATCGTCGCCGCGCTGATCGGCGGCTGGGTCTCGGCGCGTCAGCTTTGGCTGCAGGGCCTGCCTGCCGACCAGGTGCCGGGCTGTGGCCCGGGGGTCGATTACATGATCGAGAACTTCTCCCCATTGGACACCCTAAGCCACATGTTCTTCGGCACCGGCGACTGCGCCCAAGTCGATGTCTTCCTTGGCGTCAACCTGGCGCTGTGGGCACTGCTCGGCTTTGCCGCTCTCATTGCCTTGGCGGCGCTGCAATGGCGGCCCCGACTGCTGCGCTGAGGCGCAAATCGCTTGGTTGGAGGGAGGGATGCGCCACTTCGAGGATTTTGCCTGCGACTTCGATGCCTTGGCGGGCGTCCCTGAACTCCCGGATGGATGGTGGCTGGACCAAGTGGGTACTTTCATTGACAGCCGCAGCCGCTACAATCCCCGGTGGAACGGAGTTGGATCGACTGGCTGAAACTGAGGAGCATTGGCGGGTGATGGCCAAAATCCGTTTAAGCTTAGTCTTGGCTTGGCTGGTTTGCGGCGGTGCGCTGGCGCAGCCGAATGTCGGGCGCGAGCACATCCTGCCCCTGTTCATGTCCGCCTCGAACCTCGATCAGCAGGGTTTTGCGCGCATCATCAACCATTCCAATGAAACCGCCTCGGTGAGCATTGTAGGCATTGATGACTCCGGTGTGCGCAAGCCGCCCATTACGCTGACCTTGGGCGCCAGGAAAACCATCCACCTCAACTCGGAGGATATCGAGAGGGGCAACAGCGAAAAAGGTCTCCCCGTCGGTTTGGGCGCGGGGAGCGGCAACTGGCGCCTGCATCTGCGCAGCCGCCATGACATCGAGCCATTGGCCTACATCCGCACCCGGCGGGACGGCTTTCTCACCAGCATGTTCGCTGTGGCCCCGGAAGCGCGCCAGCGCCACCGTGTGGCCATTTTCAATCCGGGCAGCAACTACCGCCAGCGCAGTTGGCTGCGCTTGATCAATCTGTCCGACGAGGCGGCCACCGTCACCATCAACGGGCTCGACGATGCGGGTCAGCCGGCTCCCGGCGGCGAGGTGCGCCTTTCGCTGCCTCCCCAGGCCGCGCAGGCCATCACCGCTGTGCAACTCGAATCGGGTGATGCCGGCCTGACGGGCGATTTGGGTGATGGGACGGTCAAGTGGCAGTTGGCGGTAGTGGCCGACCAGCCCATTTTGGTCATGAGCCTGATGGACACCCCCACCGGTCACCTATCCAATTTGTCCGCCCCCAAGCGCGACTACCCCGGTCCGGCCAACGTCTGGAAGCTGTCGTTTACGGACGGAACCACCGACAATGGCTATCTCATCTTGACTCCGGACAGCCGCCTGTACGCTTGGCTGCCGGAATCGGGCATGAACCGAATCGCCGACGGCATCTACGGCTCCGACGCGGGTCGCCTTAGCGCCACCGGCAAGCTCTATGAATCGGGCGCCATCGAGATTCGAGGGTTGGGCATCAGTGGCGGCAGCGAGTCCTTCGAACTCACCGCCACCTACCGCAGCGGCGACTGGATCAAGGGTCAATACACGGCTGGCGGCGTCAGCCGCGTCTTCAACGGCTTCGCCTTCAACGGCTTTGACCGCGGCGCCGACTCAGCAGCGTTGATCGGCAGTTGGACTGCCGGGGAAACAGGCCTGTCCTACAGTGTGGGCGCCGATGCCGAATTTGCCGGCAAGTTGAGTGTTGACATCTTCGACTGCGACCTCTCAGGTGCCTTGGAGAGCATCAACCCCACCTTCAACCTCCACGAAAGCGCAGTGCAGGTTGATTGCGGCCTGCTCAAGCTGAATGTCAAGCTGATCCTGGCGGTCGGCGACGTGCCCACCAAACCAGGCGGCGGTGATTTCGCCGTGGCGCTGCTCATCGCCCCCGACATCGAAGTCGGCATTGGCGTGCTCGCTAGGCGTTAGGCCGTTTCGACCCTTGGCACGGTGCGGCAACGCCCTGTGGCTGGTCGTTGGCGGATGCGTTGGCGGCGTTGTGGCTTTGTCGTCAACGGCCCGCCACGTCGGACCCTGGGGCGCCTTTGAATTGTTGCCGAACTCAACGGTTTCTTCGCTTTAGCCGATCCGCAATAATCCCATGCTGTAGTGTCGGGAACGGGAGTGGGCATGGCGGGCGACACGGTTGCCGGGGCGTTGGGCTTTGCGGAGGAAATTCGGGGGCGGGCTGCGGACATCGAAGCTTGTCGGCGCATGCCGAAGGACTTGGCTGCTCGAATGGCCGGCGCCGGTTTGTTTCGAGCGCTAGTGCCGACCCGGTACGGCGGCGGGCAGGTTCATCCGCGCGAGTTCTTTGATGCGGTCATGACCACCGCCGAGGCGGACGGCTCGGTGGGCTGGTGCCATATGATTGCCGCCAGCACGGGATTGCTGGCGGCCACGCTGGCGGACGACCCGGCGCGGGCGATGTTCGCCGCCGACCCGAACGCCATTGTCACTGGCGTGACTGCGGCGAATGGCCGGGCGCAAATGGTGCCGGGCGGGGTTCGGGTCAGCGGTCGCTGGTCGTTTGGCAGCGCTTCACAGGTCTCGCAGTGGATCTGCGGTGGTTCGGTGCTGGTGGAGAACGGTGAGCCGCGCCGGACGGCCCAAGGCGGCAAGGAAGTGATCCTGCCGTTTTTTGAGGCGCGCGACGTGGAGATTCACGACAGTTGGCATACGTCCGGGTTGTGCGGAACCGGCAGCAACGATATCGAGGTGCGTGACGCGTTCGTGCCGGAGGGACGCTGGGTGGCGTTGGGCGCACCTCCACGACTTGATGCGGCCCTCTACCGCTTCCCGTTTTTCGGCCTGCTGGCCCTCGGCGTCTCTGCGGTCAGCTTGGGCATTGCCCGTAACGCCATCGGCGCGTTTGTGGAGTTGGCCGGCGGCAAGCGGCCGAGCGGCAGCCGGCGCACGCTGGCCCAACGGGGCAGCACCCAGCATGACCTCGCGCGAGCCGAGGCGCTGGTGGCTTCGGGCCGGGCGCTGACCCTTGAGGCCATCGATCGGGCTTGGCAGCAGGCCGAGCGCTTGGACCGCTTGGATACTGAGGTCAAAGGCCAACTGAGGCTGGCGGCCACCAACAACGCTTGGTCGGCGGCCGAGGCGGTTGACCTGCTCTACCACGCCGCCGGCGGCACGTCGATCTATCGCAGCAACGTTCTGCAGCGCTGCTTCCGGGATGCGCACGTCGCCACGCAGCACATCATGGTGGCTCGGCCGACCTATGAGGTCGTTGGCCGGGTCATGCTCGGCATGGAACCCAAGACGCCGCTATGACTTGGTTGCGGTAGTGTGCGGGGAACGGCGTTCAGCCTTCAACGGAGCGGAGGCAGGATGCCCTCAAGCCGGCGCAAAGCTGCGGTTCGCTTCGAATTTCCGCTTTCGCGACTTCCTGCGGCGCAGGCTCCTGGGGTTCGCATTGTGGTTTCGCTGGCGCGAAACTCCTGTTGAGTAGGACAGATTCCTCGGACCGAAGGCGTGCCGCCTCGAAACGTTTGCGGTCGAAAGTGTTCAGGGTGCCGGAAATCTAACCCCGGTCCGCACGGCGTAGGCTGGCAAGATATTCCTGCCTGACCTCCGCCTTGATGGCTTTGCCAGAGGCGTTGCGCGGCAATGGGTGGCGCTGAATGCGCAACAGTTTGGGCACCTTGTGCTTGGCCAAGCGGCTTGCGCAGTGGTCGATCAGAGCGGCTTCGGTCAGTTCACCGTTCGGATGGGGCACAACGGTGGCGACCAGCTTTTCGCCGAGCCGCTCATCGGGCAGCCCGAACGCCGCGCTTTCGCGGACGCTGGGATGTTGGCCCATGACCCGTTCGACTTCGGCGCAGTAGATGTTCTCACCGCCGGAAATCACCATGTCGGTCTTGCGGTCAACGATATGGACCAAGCCTTCCTCATTGACGGTGCCGAGGTCGCCGGTGGCAAACCAGCCCTTGGCGTCAAAGGCGGGATGCTCGGAGTTGACGTAGCCGGTCATTAGCGTCGAACCCCGAATGTGGAGTTCGCCGGTCGCGTTTGGGGGCAGGACCTTGCCCTGATCGTCGCGGACTTCGACGTCAACGGTTGACACGGGGCGACCTGCCGAGCGGGGATTGTCGATGAACTCCGAGCCGATCATCAGCGTCACCGTGCCGTTGCTCTCGGTCATGCCGTAGCCGGTTCCCATGACCGCGGAGGGAAAGGCGCGATGGATGTCGGCGAGCAGCGCGGACGGTGTCGCCTGCCCACCCACAGACAGGCTGGTAAGGCTGGAAAGATCGTGTTTTTCCAGTGTTTCGAGGCGAAGCAAATCTCGGTGCATGGTGGGCACCGCCGGAAAGGCGGTCACCCGTTCCCGCGCCATGAGCGCTGCGGCCTCTTCGGCGTTCCAGCGCGTCATGAGCACGACCTTGCCGCCCTGCAGCAGGCTGGTGAGGAACACCGCATGACAGCCGCTGACGTGAAACAGCGGGAAAATCAGCAGGTTGACCGGTGGTGGCCGCATCTCGGCAAGGGTTCGGTAGTCGATGCCGAAAGCGTCGGCCATGCCCTTGGCGATGAGCGCTCCGGAGTACTCGATGGTCTTGAGCGCGGTCAGCACCCCCTCATGGGACAGGGAGGCGCCCTTGGGCAGCCCGGTGGTGCCGCTGGTGAACATCAGCAGCGCCTCATCGTCCGGACCGCGCGGCGTTTCGGGCAGCGGCTGCTCCAACTCGGCGGACGATCCTTCAGCTTGGGGAGCGCGAGGGGTCCGCTCCCCGTCGAACAAGATATGCCGCGTTTCCTTCAAGGTCAGGGCGTCGATGCCGGTGGCCAAGTCGTTGCGCTCGTGAAGGCACAGCCGGCATTGGGTCGAGGACAGGCAGTGGTTGACCTCATCCGCGCCCGCCCGGGCGTTGATCAACGCCGGCACCGCGCCGATGGCGCTGATGGCGATGAAGCTGAGCATCCACTCGGGCGAGTTGGGCAGGACGAGGCCGATGCGGTCGCCGGGCTCAATGGCGCATTCGTTGGCCAGATGGTGGGCGAGGCGACCGGCCTGGACGCGGCATTCGGCGAAGGTCAACCGGACGTTTTCATGAACAATGAACTCGCGCGACCCATAGGTGGCCAAGCACTTGAAAGTTTGGCTTAAGTAAGCGTGGTTTTCGGCGAACACGCGCACCTTGTGCCCGCCGCGAGGCTTCTCGCGGATGCTGAAGGCTGCGGCGGCGGCTTCCCATGTGGCGTCCATATCAATCCCCCAGACTAGCCCGGATATTTCACCAAGGGCCGCGATGATCGCGGCCAGCGCGGTTTGCGCCATGCGATGTCCCCAAAAGCACACGGCAACTTATTGAAATTCAATCGCATTCCAATGTTGGATAAGCGGCTTGGTGAACTATCCGGGCTAGCGCAGCGGGATGCGAACCCGCCTATCCACGCCCAGTTTGCGCGGTTAGACTAACCCAACACTCGGAACGGCGGAAAGTGCGGAGGCCGGGCTTGGAACGATTTGCAGGCCGTGTCGGTTTGGTGACTGGCGGCAGCGAGGGCATTGGCCTCGCCATCGCCAGCCGGTTGGCTGGGGAAGGTGCCGCGGTGACCATCTGCGGTCGACGGGGGCAGGCGTTGGCCGCGGCACGGGATCGCTTGGGGGAGCGAGCCAGTGCGCAACAGCTTGACGTGGCCGATGCGCCGGCGCTGCAGGCCCTGATCCGCCGGATTGAGGGTCGCCATGGGCGCTTTGATTTTCTGGTCAACAACGCCATGAACGTCGGCTGGAGCGCCATTGGGGACACCAGCCTCACGGCGTTTCAGCAGGACTTTCGCATCAACGTTGATGCGGCTTTCGTCGCGACCCAAGCCGCTTTGGGGATTATGGAGGCGCAGGGCCGGGGCGCCATAGTCAACGTCGCATCGATCAATGGGCTGCTGGCCATCGACAACATGGCGGCCTATTCCGCTTCCAAGGCGGCGCTCATTCACTTTTCCAAGTGCGCGGCCATGGAGGGCGCAACCCATGGCGTGCGCGTCAATGCGGTGGCGCCCGGCGTCATCGCCACGCCGAGCACCGCCGAAGCGTTGGGGGATGTGCCGGGCTACACCGAAGCGGTGGCAGGCGGGGTGCCCATGAACCGACTCGGCGAGCCGGAAGAGGTGGCAGCGGCGGTCGCGTTTCTTCTTTCCGACGAGGCGAGCTACGTGACCGGCGTCTGCCTGTCCGTTGACGGCGGCAAGGCAGCGCAGCTCGTGGTCCCGCCGCCGCCCACCGCGTAGCCCGGTCAGTTTCAGAGGGAGCCAGGGCGATGAGCGATCAATCTCTTAAGGGCAAGGTCGCCGTGGTCACCGGTGCCGGCCAAGGCATGGGCCGCGCCGCGACGCGGCTGCTGTCGGAGCGGGGCGCGGCTGTTGCGGCCCTGGACCTGAACGAGGCGGGCGCAACGGAAACCATCGCCGGCCTCCGGGGACGCTCGCTCGCGTTGCGCTGTGACGTCAGCGTCAGCGCCGCGGTGAACGAGGCGTTTGATCGGGTGGAAGCGGAATTGGGACCGGTGAGCGTGCTCCTCAACAATGCCGGGATTGGCCGCGCCGCCGCCGACGGCAGCGATCAGATGTACGCGCTCATGGCGGAGCGCAACGCCGAGCGTGAAGCCGGGGAAGCGGCCGAGACCCACATCGACCACATTGTCTTCATGGAGGACGAAGGCTGGCGTGGGGTGATGGGCGTGAATCTGGACGGTGCCTTTCATTGCGCCCGGGCGGCGGTGCGCTCCATGATCAAGGCTGGGATTGCCGGTTCAATCATTAACATCTCTTCCACCGCCGCCCAATCCGGTGAAGGCCCCATTCACTATGTGACCAGCAAGTCGGCTCTGATCGGATTCACCCGCGGCTTGGCGCGGGAACTGGGATCGCGGCGCATTCGGGTGAACGCCGTGGCGCCCGGCCCGACCAACACGCCCATCATGGACGGCATTCCCGAAGCCTGGATCCGCGACATGGAAGACGCCATTCCCCTCGGGCGCATGGCGGAGCCCGACGAAATCGCCCAAGCGGTTTGCTGGCTGGCCAGCGACGCCTCCAGTATGTGCACCGGATCCGTGCTGGTGGCGAATGGGGGCAGCTACTTCTTCTAGGAAACTGCGCCGTGCTACATTGCACGGCCACCAACATAGCCAATGGAAAGGGAACATGACTGATCTAGTGACTGTCGAGATCAATGATGGGGTGGCCGATGTGCGCCTCAACCGGCCCGAGAAGTACAACGCGCTTAGTCCGGACATGTTCAAGGCGATCATTGACGCCGGGGAGCGTTTGGCCCAGGCCAAGGAGGTTCGGGCGGTGGTGCTGTCCGGCAACGGGCGGGGATTTTGCGCTGGCCTGGACATGGCCAGCATGCGGGGATTGACCGATCCTGATCGTCAGACGGGTGACAGCTTGCTGAGCCGCGGCGAAAGACCGGAGAACCGGGCCCAGCGCCCGGCCTACGTCTGGAAGCGGCTGCCGGTGCCGACCATCGCCGCGCTGCACGGCGTCGCCTACGGCGGCGGTTGCCAGATTGCCTTGGGCGCGGACATCCGCTTCGCCGCCCCGGATGTCAAGATTTCCGTCATGGAAATAAAGTGGGGTCTGATTCCCGACATGAGCATCACCCAGACCTTGCGCGACCTTGTTCCCTTGGACTTGGCAAAGGAGCTCGCTTTCACTGGGCGGGTGCTGAACGGGGAACAGGCCCGCCAGGCGGGGCTGGTGACGCATGTGGCGGAAGATCCCCACGCCGCGGCCATGGAACTCGCACAGGAAATCGCCAGCAAGTCGCCAGATGCGGTGCGCGCCGGCAAGCGACTGTTCGAGACCAGTTGGCACGCCGATGAGCGCACTGGCTTGGAACTGGAGGCCGCCCTGCAGACGGCCCTGATCGGTTCGCCCAATCAAATGGAGGCGGTGCGGGCTAATTTCGAGAAGCGCGTCCCGGAGTTCGAGGACTGACCGGTCCGTTGCAGGGGCTTGGTTGACTATCCGGCAATGGCGGTGGGGCGTTCCCCGTGAGTTGGGAAAGCGAGGTCAAGGAACTGGCCCAGCGGCGCCACTTGGCGCGTCAGCAGGGCGGTAAGGAAGGCATCGCCCGTCAGCACGCCAAGGGTCGGCTGACGGTTCGCGAACGCATCGACGCATTGCTTGACCGCGGCACGTTTCAGGAGCACGGCCAAGCCACTGCGGTGCCCGACTACGACGACAAGGAGCAGATGATCGGCTACGTGCCTGGCAACTACGTGGTCGGTTTCGGCAAGATTGACGACCGCCGGGTGGTGGTTGGCGGCGAGGACTTCACCCTCAAGGGCGGCTCGCCCAATGCCGCCGGGCTGCGCAAGAGCGTTTACGCGGAACATCTCGCCTGCCAGTACCGGGTGCCGCTCGTGCGCCTGCTCGAAGGCGGCGGCGGCAGCGTCAAGGGTTCCGGCCGCAAGGGCGGCACCACTGGTGAGCCGGTTTTCTCCGAACCTCGCTTTCGCATCATCGCCGATGCCATGGGCCAAGTGCCCATCGCCTCCGCGGCCTTGGGTCCAGTGGCGGGATTCCCTGCGGGTCGCCTAGTGGCCTCCCATTTTGCAGTGATGACCCGGCGCACCGCCCAAGTGTTGATTGGCGGCCCGGCGCTGGTGCGGCGGGCGTTGGGGGTCAATCTCACCAAGGAGCAACTCGGTGGTGCCGACGTTCACGCTTCAAGCGGCGTAGTGGACAACATCGCCGCCGATGAGGGCGATGCGTTTCGCCAGATTCGGCAATTCCTGAGCTATCTGCCCGCATCGGTTTGGGAGCGCGCTCCGCGCGTGGCTGCGGATGATGACCCGGAGCGCATGGCCCCGGAACTGCTTGACGCGGTACCTCGCGACGCCAACGCCCCGTTCGACATGCGGGCCATCCTAAAGCTGATCGTCGATCGGGAGTCGCTGTTTGAGGTGGGCGCCACCTATGGCCCAAGTCAGATCTGCGCCTTTGCCCGCCTGGCCGGCCAGCCGGTGGGCGTGCTCGCCAACGACAACCGCCACTATGCCGGCGCCATGACCGCCGAAGCCGCCCAAAAGTACCGCCGCTTCGTGGAGACCTGCGACAGCTTCCATGTGCCGGTTGTCAACTTCGTCGATCAGCCTGGGTTCATGATCGGGCCGGAGGCGGAGGCGGCGGGCACCATCCGTTACGGCATGGCGGCGGTCGCGGCTGCGTCCCAAGCCAGCATCCCTTGGGCGGTGGTTCAGGTTCACAAGGGCTTTGGCGTCGCCACCGCCGCCCACTACGCGCCGGGCGCCTATGTGCTGGCGTGGCCCTCGGTGGAGTCCGGCGCACTGCCGTTGGAAGGCGGGGTGGCGGTGGCCTTTCATCGCGAAATCGCTGCCGCCCAGGACTCCGACGCCAAGCGTCGCGAACTCGAGGAGCGATTGCGCAGCGCCCGCTCCCCCTTTCCTCGAGCCGAGTCCTTTGCGGTGCATGAGCTGATCGATCCGCGTGAGACCCGCCCTTACCTGTGCCGCTGGATCGACTGGATTCAACCCCAGCTCGACCGCCTGACGGCCCCCGTCCACTTCCCCATGCGGCCCTAATCCGAATCGTTGGTTGCTTGGACCGACCGTGGCAACTCGCGGGCCTTCCACAGGTAGTACACGGCCGGATAGAGGAACAGCACGACCAAGCCCGAAGTGAGCACGCCCCCGACCAGGGGAGCGGCGATGCGTTTCATGACGTCGGCGCCCGCCCCGGCGCTCCACATGATGGGTAGGAGTCCGATGACATCGGTGGCGATCGTCATGAGTATGGGCCGCAGGCGCTGCGTGGCCCCGTCCTGAATGGCGCGGGCAAGCGCGGCGCGGTCGGTCAGCAGGCCGCGTTGGCGGTGTTCGCGCACCGAGAGGTCGAGGTAGAGGAGCAGCACGGTGGCCGTCTCCGCATAGAGGCCCGCCAGGGCGATGATTCCCACCCAGACGGCGACGCTTAAGTTGTAGTCCAGCGCGTGGAGCAGCCAGACGGCACCGGTCAAGGCGAAGGGCGCGCCGGCGAGAACCAGGACGGTCTCGGCGATGGACTTGCGGCTGGCGTAGATTATCGCGGCGATCAGCAGCAGCGTGAGGGGGATGACCAGCGCCAGGCGCCGTTCGGCGCGTTGCATGTGTTGGTACTGGCCGCTCCAAGCCAAGGTGTAGCCGGGCGGCAGCGCAATCTGGGCAGCGATGGCGGCGCGCGCCTGCTCGACGTAGGCGCCGACATCGATGTCGCGCACGTCAACATGGATCCAGGCATTTGGCTTCGCTCCCTCGCTCTTGATGCTCGACGGGCCGACCGCGTGTTCGATGCGGGCCAGCCGCCCGAGCGGAATGTGGGGGCCGGCGAGTGTCGGCACCAGCACCGCGTGCAGGGCTGGCAGGTCGTCGCGCAATTCCCGGCTGTAACGGAGGTTCACCGGGTAACGCGCTAGGCCTTCCACCGCAGTCGTCACGTTGGCGCCGCCGATGGCGGTTTGGATGACGTCCTGGACATCGCCGACGGTCAGGCCGTAGCGGGCAATGGCGTCGCGGTCGATGTGGAAGTCCAAGTAGTTGCCCCCCATCACCCGCTCGGCGTAGACGCTGGCGGTTCCGGGCAGCGCCCGCACGACCGCTTCGATTGCCTTGCCGAGCCGCTCGAGTTCGGCGAGGTCGGGGCCCCCGACCTTGATGCCGACAGGTGTCCGGATGCCGGTGGAGAGCATGTCGATGCGGGTCTTGATCGGCATCGTCCAGGCATTGGTGAGCCCCGGAACCTGGATGGCGGCATCCATCTCCTGGGTCAGCCTCTCCGGTGTCATCCCCGGCCGCCATTCGCGCTCGGGCTTAAGCAGGATTGTGGTTTCGATCATCGACAGAGGTGCGGGGTCGGTCGCGGTGTCCGCGCGGCCGAGCTTGCCGAAGACGTGCTCGACTTCGGGAAAGGCGCTTAAGATTCGGTCCGTCTGCTGCAGAACCTCGGTGGCCTTGGTGATGGAGATGCCCGGGAGCGTCGTCGGCATGTACAGCAGGTCGCCTTCCCAGAGCTTGGGCATGAACTCGGATCCGAGTCGCGCCCAGGGCAATGCGGTCAGGGCCAGTCCCAGGATGGCGGCGCCAAGAACGAGGCCCTTGAAACGCATTGCGCCTGCCAGCATCGGGCGGAAGAGCCCGACGAGCAGCCGGTTGATTGGCTGCTGGTTGAGCGGGCGAAGCCGGCCCCGCACCCAGTAGCCGACCAGCACCGGAACCAGGGTCACCGAAAGCAGTGCTGCCGCGGCCATCGCGTAGGTCTTGGTGAAGGCCAATGGCTTGAAGAGCCGGCCCTCCTGAGCTTCGAGGGCGAACACGGGCAGGAACGAGACTGTGATCACGAGTAGGGCGAAGAACAGCGTCGGCCCCACCTCCCGGGTCGCCTCCGCGACCACCTGCCAGTGCGGTCGCCGCCCTTGGTCGCGGGCGAGGTGGTTGTGGGCGTTCTCCACCATCACGATGCTGGCGTCAACCAAGGTTCCTATGGCAACCGCGATGCCGCCGAGGGACATGATGTTGAGGCTGAGCCCTTGGAAGGACAGCGCGACGAACGTGGCAAGGATGGCGAGGGGCAGCGTGACGACGGCCACCAGAGCGCTCCTGACGTGAAACAGAAAGACCAGGCAGACGAGCCCCACGATGGCCAGCTGCTGGCTTAGGGTGACGGTCAAGCTGTCGATCGTTCGATCGATGAGGGCGGTGCGGTCGTAGGCCACTTCGATTTCGACCCCATCCGGCAGGCTGTTTTCAAGTTCGTCGAGCCGGGCCTTGACGTCCTTGATGACCTGTTGGGTACCGGCGCCGTGCCGCACCACGACGATGCCGCCGACCGTTTCGCCTTGGCCGTCCCATTCGGCGACGCCGCGGCGCATCTCCGGCCCGATGTCCACGGCGGCGACGTCGCCAAGCAGGATGGGGGTGCCGGCGGCGTCCACGCCGAGGGCAATCGTCTCCAGATCCTGCGGCGAGTCGATGGTGCCGAGCCCGCGGATCATCAGTTCCTTCTCCGCCGCTTCCAGAACGCGACCGCCGACATCGCTGTTGCTGCGCTGCACGGCGGTGCGGATCTCGGCAATCGAAATGCCGAAGGCGCGCAAGCGGTTGGGATCGACCCGAATCTGGTACTGGCGCACAAACCCGCCGATGCTGGCCACTTCCGCCACGCCGGACACGCTGGCCAGCTCACGCCCGAGGAACCAGTCCTGGATCGAGCGGAGTTCGCCGAGGTCATGGCGATCGGAATTCAGGACGTACATGAACGCCCAGCCGACACCGGTGGCGTCGGGGCCGAGGGAGGGCGTTAGGTCCTGCGGCAACCGGTGGCCAGCGGTGTTCAGGGTTTCCAGAACGCGGCTGCGCGCCCAGTACAGGTCCGTGCCGTCCTCAAAGATGACGTGGACCAACGAGAAGCCGAAGAACGAGTAGCCCCGCACGGTCTGGGCTTGCGGCACCCCGAGCAGCTGCGTGGTCAGCGGATAGGTGACCTGGTCTTCGACGATGCGCGGCGCCTGTCCGGGATGCTCGGTATAGACGATGACCTGGACGTCGGACAGATCGGGGATGGCGTCGAATGAAGCGCGGTGCAGCGCTTGGATGCCCAGGATGGTGACGATGAGGGCGGCCAGGACCACGAGGATGCGGTTGCGGATCGAGGCGCCGATGATGCGTTCGAACATGATCGGTCTCAGTGGTTGGCGTTGTGGTGGCCCGCCGACGCGCCCGCGTCGATCGATCCCGCGCTGCCGCGCAGCATTTGCGAAGTCGCCGCCTTGAGGTTGCTTTCGGAGTCGATGAGGAACTGCGAGGAGATCACAACGCGCTCACCGGGCGCCAGACCGGAGGTGATCTCCTGCAAGCCGTCGGCGGTCAGGCCCAGTGCCACTTCGCGCGGTTCGAAGACCCCTTCGCCGCGGTCCACGATCACGACGGTCCGAGTGCCGCTGCGCAGCACCGACTCGGCGGGGGCCAGCACGGCGTCCCGTGCGCCTTGCGCCTTGATGGAAACGTTGACGTACATCATGGGGCGCAGGGCGAGGTCCGGGTTGGCGAGTTCCACGAATGCGGTCAGGGCCCGGGTTTCCGGGTTCAACGCGGAGCGGAAAAAGCGGATCGTGCCGGTCCAGCGGCGCTCCGGAAAGGCCTGCGCCGTGATGGAGGCGGGGCTGCCCTCATGCACGTGGCGCAGATCCGTTTCGTGGAACTCGGCTTGGGCCCAGAGCGTCGAATGATCCGCGATCTTCAGCACGGTCATGCCCGGGGTCAGCTTCATGCCCTCCAGCGAGTCGCCCATCTTCGCCACGACGAAGCCGGAGGCTGGCGCTAGGACCGGCATCGTTCGCATCGCCACCCCCGCGGCTTCCAGGGCGGTGATCTGGGTTGCGTTAACATCCCAGTGACGCAGACGCTCGCCGGCGGCCTTGAGTAGCGACTTGGCTCGATCCACCGCCTCCGCATAGGCCCCGCCCTGCTCCAGGCGCCTGACATAGTCGATGGCGGCGAGGTACTCCTGCTGGGTGGTGAAGAGTTCCGGGCTGTAGATCTCAAACAGAACTTCGTCCCGTTCGACGAATTCGCCGACGTTGTTGACTTCGGCGCGCTCGATCCAGCCTTCGAACTTGGTGTTGACGGAAACCACTTTCTCGTCGTTGTGGGCCAGGATGCCGACGGTGCGGATCGACAGCGGCAGGTCGCCCCGTTCGACTTCGGCAGTGCGCACTGAGAAGTTCTGCAGAAATCGCTTGCTGACCCGGACGGTGCCCTCGTCGCCGTCAGCCGTGTCGTAAACAGGAATCAGGTCCATGCCCATGGGCGACTTGCCGGGCCGGTCGGAACGGTAGTTGGGATCCATCGGCGCCCGCCAGTGGAGGATTCGCCGCGCCGCGGATGCGCCTGCTTCGTGGTGTGCTGCGTCGTGGTCCTCGGCCTTGCCGAAAGGGCTCCAGCCGAACAGCACGGTGGTCGCCATGCCAAGCGTGGCACCGGCCAGCAGGAGCAGGACGACAAGCAGACTGCGGGCTGGTCGGCTCATGACGGCTCACCCGGGAAGGCAGTGCCGACCGCTCGCTCCATCTCGGCCAAGGCTTGCATGTAGTCGGACTTCAGGCGGGCCAGTTCGAGCTGCGCGTCGAGCAGCGCCTCCTCGCTGTCGAGCAGGTCCAGCACGCCAATGGTGCCGGCCGAGTAGGCCGCTTCGGTGGAGCGCTGGGCGTGCTCCGTCTGGGGAAGGAGCGCCTTTTCGAAGCGCGCTATCCGCGCGCCGATCATGGTCAGGCGCACGCTGGCATTGCGTACGTCCGCATCCACTTCGTTGACCGTGCGGCGATAGGCTGCCTTGGCGGCTTCCAAGTGCGCGACCGCTTCCCGCTCCCGGGCGCGGTATCGGGATCGGTGCAGCGGCAAGGTGATGCCAACCGTGAAACTGGCGGTATCCTTGCCGTTGTCGGACGGGGGCGCTATCCGTCCGGCCTCGTCCCGCCGTTGGCCGACAGCGCCCCAAGCGGCAGCGAGCGTTAGATCCGGCCCGTGTTGCCGCTGCGCCAAGCGCACATTGTCCTCCTCCGAGGCGACGCGCAGCCGCGCCGCCCGGACTTCCGGCCGCCGGGCCCGTGCGAGTTGATGCAACCGGTTCTCATCGATGTCCGCAGGCGGAAGGGACTCCAGTCGGGTCTTTGCAAGGCGCTCATGATCGGGCCGGTCGCGCAGTACGTTGAGGGTGGCCTCGGTCTGGGTTCGCCATTGGCGGAAGCTGTCGCGGCGGTTCAGCACCCGGGTTGTTTCAGCCTGCAGTTTCACGACCGCCTGCTGCAGTCCGACCCCTTGGGCATAGTGCGCCCGCGCCAGCGACTCGTACAGACGCAGGACCTCCTCTTCGCGGATGGCGAGCGCGATGGCCCGATCGAGGTAGGCTAGGTCATAGTAGGCCAACTTGACTTGGCGGACGACTTCGGCGCGACGCATTGCCGCCGTCTGGTCGTGCGCTTCGGCCAGTTTGCGGGCGATGGCGCCCTGATCGGCCCGTTTGCCGAACCAGGGGATGCTCTGGCTGACGGCGATGCCGGCGCGTTGTGGCCCGGTGCGCGTCTCGGGCGGTTGGGCATGCCAAGTGAAGGACAGGGTCGGATCGGGCAAGGCCGTGGCCTGTGGGATGCGGTGGCGGGCCGCCTGGCTTTCGAGCAGCGCCTCGCGAATGCCGGGGTTCCTCTCCAAAGCCTCGGTGATCAATGCGGCGAGCCGTTCGTCCCCGTAGGCCGTGTAGGCGGGGCCGCCCGCCCGTGCGATGGGCGCAGACAGCAGAAGCGAAAGCAGGAGCCACCCGCAGGCGACTGCAGCGTTTGTGATGGACACGGTGTTCCTCCGATGCTTTGATCGATTCCACTCGGCCGATTGCGGGACGGTGGGTCCCACGGCGCGAGTGCCCCAAAGTAACGGAGTGGCTAATTCAGCAGCTTGTCGAACCGATGCACTGGCGTGTCGGGGCGACGCCAAGGAGCGGTATGCGTGGCGGGAGGCTCCAGACCGTGCGCTTGGCTGGGCGCGGCGATCGAAAACGGCACCGAGACCCCCTCGAAGTCATCTGCCGTCTTCGACGATTTGACCGGTAACGGATCGCGTTCGGAGACGGCCCCGTCAAAGCCGCACACCCCCGCGCAATCGACGCGCTCGCAGGAGGCCGTCTCCGCGGGCGCATGGTGCTCCGCATGATGCGGAGCATGGGTTGCGCTGGCCGGTGCGTCAAGCGGTCCGGCCGCGCAGGCGCAAACCACCCCGCCAACCGTCACTGCGACGGCCAGAACCGATGCGAGCCAAGGATGCCTGCGTTCCATAACCCTATCAATACGCCTTGCCGGCTTCGCGGTCAAGTCTAACGAGGCGGTGGGGTGCAGCCGAGGTGATGCCACGCACCAACGGGAAGGTGCGCCGCCTCGGAGCGCCGCAATCGAGTTGCTGCCGACCTTGCGGCCACATTCGATTAGAATAAGGCCGACTGGAACGCTCGCATTTGTGCAGGAGGATCGCTTTACATGACCTATTCGTTTGACGGAAGAGTCGCCATCGTCACCGGCGCTGGCGGGGGCCTTGGCCGCTGCCATGCCCTGGAGCTGGCCAAGCGGGGCTGCAAGGTGGTGGTCAATGACCTTGGCGGCGCGATGGACGGCACCGGTGGCAGTTCCGCGGCCGCCGAAGGCGTCGTAGCGGAAATCAACGCGGCTGGCGGGGAGGCCATCGCCAACGGCGGTTCGGTGAGCGACCGGACCGGTGCCCGGAGCATGGTGGACGATGCCATGGCCGCTTGGGGTCGGGTGGACATTGTGATCAACAATGCGGGCATTCTGCGCGACAAATCCTTCGCCAAGATGGACCTGGACGACTTCCAGATGGTGCTCGACGTCCACCTCATGGGCTCGGTCAATGTCACCCGGGCCGTGTGGCCGATCATGCGCGAGCAGAACTACGGCCGGGTCGTGGTCACCACCTCACCCACGGGGCTCTATGGCAACTTCGGCCAAGCCAACTATGGCGCCGCCAAGTTGGGCTTGGTAGGCCTGATGAACACGCTGAAAATCGAAGGCGTGCGCAACAACATCCACACCAACACCATCGCGCCGGTGGCGGCCACCCGCATGACCGAGAACCTGATGACCGGCGACGCCCTCAAGGCGCTGGCCCCCGAACTGGTCACGCCGGCGGTGATCTACCTCTGCTCGGAGGATGCCCCCAATGGCGTGGTGCTGCAGGCGCAGGGCGGTCAGTTCTCCGTGGCCTGCATCGTCGAGAACACCGGGGTCAGTCTCGGCTTGGAGGCCACCGCGGAGGACATCGGCGGGAACTTCGAGCGCATCGCCGACCTTGCCGGCGCCAGGCCTCGGGGCAGCCTCGACCTCGGCGCCATGTGATTGGCTGCCGGTCATGGCCGCCGCCGCCCTCACCATCATCCTGACCTTTGTCGCCTCGGGCAGTCTTTGGCTGGGGTTGGGCCCGAAGTTCGTCCTGAGCGAGGATGAGCAGGCCAACGGCCTGCTCAATCTGGTACTGTACTTCCTGATCGGCCTGCCCTTGGTCTTCGTCGTCGTGTTCGTGGTGATTGGCTAGTTTTCTTCATCGCGGGAATATCGCGGGAATAAGGTTGTCAAATGAATCAACTCTTGCGCCGGGCTCGGTGCGCCGCCCGAGGGCGGCACCCCCACTGGTTGGTCTGAGGCGTCGCCTCGTTTGCGGAGCCGCCCATGCCCCGTATAGAACTTCGCCACCTTCGCACCCTGGTCGCGTTGCGCGATGCGGGCAGCTTGGTGGAGGCGGCTGATCGGGTGCATTTGACCCAGTCGGCGCTTTCCCATCAGCTCAAGGAACTGGAGGGCCGGGTTGGCTGCGTGCTGTTCATGCGCAAGACCCGGCCAGTGCGCTTCACCAGCGCCGGGCTGCGGCTGCTTGCGCTCGCCGATGAGGTGCTGCCCTTGGTGCGCCGTGCGGAAGCGGATGTGGAGCGGTTGGCGGGCGGGGAGTCCGGGCGCATTCTCATCGCCATCGAGTGCCATAGCTGCATCGAGTGGCTGCTGCCGGCGATAGACGCCTATCGCGAAGCATGGCCGCAAGTGGAGATCGACGTCTCCTCCGGTTTTCATTTCGCGCCCTTGCCGGCCTTAAGCCGGGGCGATCTCGATCTGGTCATCACGTCCGATCCGGTGGTGGGCCTCGGTCTGCGTTATGTGCCGCTGTTCAGCTATGAGGCGGTGCTGGCAGTCGGCATGCGTCATCCCTTGGCGGGACGGGCATGGATTGAGCCGCGGGACCTGGCCCAAGAGACCCTCATTGCCTACCCGGTTGATCGCAATCGCTTGGATGTTTTCACCAGCTTCCTGGACCCAGCAGGCGTGGCCCCGGAAGCTGTGCGCCAAACGGAACTCACCGCCATGATCGCGCAACTGGTCGCCAGCGGCCGAGGCGTTGCATGCCTGCCCAACTGGGCGCTGCACGACTATCTGGAACGGGGCTTGCTGGCCGCCACCTCCCTGGGCGAGGAGGGCATCTGGCCCACCCTGCACGCCGCCGTGCGCCGGGACCAAGCGGATGCGCCCTTCATGAAGGCCTTCATCGCAGCCGCCATCGACACCTGCTTCGCCAACCTCGTCGGCATCGTGACGGCGGAGTTGGGTTGAGCTTTTCCAGGGAGCCTCTGCCTGCGGAATTCACGGCTGCAAATCCGCTCCCACCCGCCCCTTTGAACGTTCGATTTCGTCAAATACAGCTGGATGTTCTCCTCAATCGCCCGTCCAAAGGAATGCGGCGGCGCGAAACTGCGGTTCGCGTCGAATTTTCGCTTTCGCGACTTCCGCAGGCGCAGGCTCCTAGCCCGACCGATTCATGAACAAACTACTGCGGTCGTCACTAGCCGCGAAATCATTGGGCGCGCTCCCGCCGCCCGCTCAACGTGCCGTCAAGCGCGCCTGAAGCACGCGTCCGCGCACCCAGTGCTTTCACTGCTTTTCACTGCTATTGACGACCTCGCCACGTTCATTCGTGAATAGGTCGGGCTAGGCGACGCCGCGGCGCTGGCCAACTAAGCGAGCAGTTCGCGCTTGCGGTCCGAACCGCTCATCGAATAGCTTGATTTGCGGTCCGAGCTTCTCATCGAAGAGTTGGTTTTGCGCCATGAATCGCTCGTCCATGGGCGTTTCGATGCGTTCCATGAGGATGTCGTTGTTGCGCTCCAGGGCCTCTCGCAGGCGCTCGGGGGTCACGGCAAACTTGTCGATGGCGTTGGCAATCGCGTGAATCGCGGCGTTGCTCTGGCGGCGATCAAAACCCGCGCCCTCCAACCCCTTGGTCATCGATTCAGTTAAAGCGTCATAGGACGCTTGATACGAGACTAGGAAGGTGCCCGCTGCTCGGCTTCGTCCAGCGCTTTGCGCAGTCGCCGAGCGCGCAGCGCACCCTTGGCCCGGCCGGGCAGGACCGCGGCGGCGCCAACCGCCACACCGGCCATGAAGGCGATCAGCAGCCACCAGTAGAGGCTCCACTCCGGACTGCGCCATGTGAGGAAGCGGATTGACACCTGCTCTTGGTTGACCGCAATGACAGCGAACAGGAACAACGCGATGGCGGCGAGCGCCGCCAAGGTGCGCCAGACTCGATTCATCACTGGCGCGTCCTGCTTTTCACTAGCCCCCTCCCGTTGCCAGCTCCCGTTGGTAGCCGGCGTCAACCCGCTCCCGCAAGTCCTTGCCCGGCTTGAAGTGCGGCACGTACTTGCCCGCCAAGGCGACCGCTTCGCCGGTCTTGGGGTTGCGCCCGATTCGCGGTGCCCGGTAGTGCAGCGAAAAGCTGCCAAACCCGCGAATCTCAACCCGTGATCCGTCAGCCAGCGCCATGGACAGGTGCTCGATCATCATCTTCACCGCCTGCTCCACGTCCCGGGGGGGGAGCCGATCGTGCCTTACGGCGACTCGCTCGATGAGTTCGGAGCGATTCATGACCCGTCGCTCCGTTCCCCCTCCATTTGCGCCTTGATGAGGTCCCCTAAGGTGCCTGCCTTAACGCTCTCGCCTTCCTTCTTGCGGTGTTCGCGCACCGCCGCCCGCTCCTCGTCGATCGCCTTGGCCTTGAGCGAAAGGCCGATGTTGCGGTTCTTGCGGTCCACACTGATGATTTTGAGCGACAACTCCTGGCCTTCGGAGAGCTCCTTGCGGGCGTCCTCGACTCGGTCGATGCTGATCTCCGAGGCCTTGAGCACACCGGTCACTTCCTCGGACAAGCGAATGACCGCTTCCTTTGGCTCGACGCTGTCCACCACGCCGGTAACCATCGATCCCCGGTCGTTGACGGTAACAAAGTCCGAGAAGGGATCCTGATCCAGCTGCTTGATGCCCAAGGCGATGCGCTCTCGCGCGGGATCGATTGAAAGGATGACGGTGTCGATCTCCTCGCTGCGGCTGTAGCGGCGCACTGCGGTCTCGCCGGGCTCGTTCCAAGCGATGTCGGACAGATAGACCAGCCCGTCGATGTCCCCGTCGAGGCCCACAAAGATGCCAAAATCGGTGATGGACTTGATCTTGCCGCGGATGCGGTCGCCCTTGGCGTGCTGGGCTGCGAACTCGTCCCAAGGATTTTGGCGGCACTGCTTGATGCCCAGCGAGATGCGTCGGCGCTCCTCGTCGATGTCGAGCACCATGACCTCCACCTCGTCGCCGACGCTGACCACCTTCGAGGGATGGACGTTCTTGTTGGTCCAGTCCATTTCCGAAACATGGACCAAGCCTTCCACGCCTTCTTCGATTTCCGCGAAGCAGCCGTATTCGGTGAGATTGGTGACGGTGGCGAACACTCTGGTGCCTTCCGCATAGCGGCGGGTCAACTGCACCCAAGGATCGTCGCCCAGCTGCTTCATCCCGAGGCTCACCCGGTTCTTTTCGCGGTCAAACTTGAGGATGCGCACCTGGATTTCGTCGCCGATCGTCACCATCTCGCTGGGATGGCGAATTCGCCGCCATGCCATGTCGGTGATGTGCAACAGGCCATCGACGCCGCCGAGGTCGACGAAGGCGCCGTAGTCGGTCAGGTTCTTGACCACGCCCTTCACGTCCTGGCCCTCCTGCAGGGACTTGAGCAGCGCTTCGCGCTCCTCGCTGTTTTCCTGCTCCAGCACCGCGCGCCGGGAAACCACGACGTTGTTGCGCTTTTGGTCGAGCTTGATGACTTGGAACTCCAAGGGCCGGCCCTCCAAGTGCGCCGTCTCGCGCAGCGGGCGGATGTCCACCAGCGAACCGGGCAGGAAGGCGCGGATGTCGTTGACATCGACGGTGAAGCCGCCCTTGACCTTGCCGTTGATGACGCCGGTGATGACCTCCGTCTTCTCGAAAGCATCCTCCAGCCTCTCCCAAGTCTCGGCCCGCTTGGCCTTTTCGCGGGACAGCCGGGTCTCGCCCCAGCCATCGTCCACGACCTCCATGGCCACCTTGACTTGGTCGCCGATCGAGAGGTTGAACTCGCCGGTCTCGTTGAAGAATTGGCCTTTGGGGATGATCCCTTCGGACTTCAGGCCGGCGTGAACGACGACCCATTCGTTGTCGATGTCGACCACCGTGCCAGTGACGATGGAGCCCGGTGCCATTTCGATGGTGCCGAGGCTTTCCTCGAATAGTTCAGCAAAACTTTCGCTCATGTTTTTGGTTTCGATGCCGCGCCGGGGTGGCGCGCGCGGCTGCTCCTGATTGTAGGTTGGTTGACGTCATGCGCTGTTGTTCCTGCCCGGTAACCGGCGGGGGCTTCAGCCAGTCCGCTTTCGCGGACCAAGGCCAAGGCCTGCCGCAACACGTCGCCGATGGTCATGTGAGTGCTATCGATGATGACCGCATCACTGGCCGGTTGCAGCGGCGAGGCAGCGCGCCCTTCGTCCCGCGCATCCCTATCCCGGATGTTGGCGAGGACGGTGCGCAAGTTAACAGTCACTCCTTTGTTTCTCAACTGTTTATAGCGCCTTTGCGCCCGCTCTTCGGCGCTGGCGTCGAGGAATATCTTGAGTTCGGCACTGGGAAACACGACGGTGCCCATGTCGCGCCCGTCGGCGACTAGGCCCGACGTTTCGTCGGCGGGCGCTTCGCCGGCCAGGCGTTGCTGGGCGAGGACCGCTTGGCGCACTTGCGGATGCCGGGCCGCCTCGGAGGCGGCGGCGGCGACGGCTTCATCGCGGATCCGTTCGGTGAGATCGAGGCCATCGGCGCCAACGCGCCCTTCGGACAGCTCGATGTTGAGGCCCCGCGCCATGCTCGCCAGCGCCGCTTCGTCATCGGTGGCGACTCCCCGGTCCAGCGCCGCAGCGCCAACCACCCGGTACAAGGCACCGCTGTCGAGGTAACGCCAGCCCAAGCGTTTGGCCAAGGCGGTGGCCAGCGAGCCCTTGCCGGAGCCGCTTGGGCCGTCAACGCAAATCACCGACGCAGCCCGGCGGCGGGGAGTCATGGCTTAACCACTTCAGGGCATCTTCCCCGGTGGCGGCCCGCGCTGGCACAGCGACGATCAGTCACGGGTCAAGCGTCGGCCAGCCGCGGTGATGAGGGCCTGGAGCGCTGCTCGGTCGCCGTTCGCCAAGGCGCGCTCAAAGCGGCCCAGCGAATCCTTGAATGCGGCCAACGCCTCGGTTAGGGGACCGCGATTCAGGCGAAGAATGTCCGCCCATAGACTGGGGGCGGCGGCCCCGATCCGGGTGAAGTCATCGAATCCTCCTCCAGTGTGGGGCAAGTGGCCTGCCTCCACTCGGTCAAGGTAGGCGAAGGTGAGCAGATGCGGCAGATGGCTGGTCACGGCCAATATCCGATCGTGGTCGGCGGCGGTCATCAGTCGCGCGTCCGCTCCCACGCCGCGCCACAGGGCGCGGACCTGGTCGATGGCCTCCGGATCGGTTTCCGGTGCCGGTGTGAGCACCGCTTCACGCCCGGTGAAGAGATCGCCATCGGCGGCTTCGGGGCCGCTGCCTTCCGAACCGGCGATGGGGTGGCAGGGCACGTAACGCGGTGGCAGCGCGCCGTCCCGCGCCTTGAGCGATTCGATGATCGGCGCCTTGACGCTGCCGGCGTCGAACAATACCCCGGGATGATCGGCCAGCCGGCGCACCCAATCCGCGATGCCATCGACGGGGACGGCCAGCAGCACCGCCGCGGCCTCTTTCGGAACGGCATCCACAACCCGGTCGATCAGGCCGAGGCGCAGCGCCGTCGCCGCATGTTCAGCTTCTGCGTCCAAGCCGACGATGTCACTGCTGAGCCCCCGGCTGCGCGCGGCCTTGGCGAAGGAAGCCCCGATCAGGCCAGTGCCGACTATGGCGATTTTCACAACACTTGCTCCAACGCCTCAAGAAAGCGCTGGTTTTCCTCGGGCAAGCCGACGCTGACCCGGATGTGGTTGGGCAGCCCGTACTCACGGATGGTGCGCACGATGACCCCGGACCGCAGCAGGGCCTCAAACACCGGCTGGGCGTCACGGCGCAGATCCACGCACAGGAAATTGCCTGCCGAGGGCAGCGGCGGGTGGCCGAGTTGGCGAAGCCCCGCCTCCAGCGCCGCCAGCCCATCGCGGTTCAGGGCGGCGCTCTCGGCCACAAAGGCGGTCTGATCCAAGGCGGTTTCGGCGGCGGCTAGGCCTAAGCTGCTGACGTTGAACGGCTGCCGGGCGCGATTCATCAGATCGGCGGCCTCGGCGGAGCTTAGGGCGTAGCCGATGCGCAGGCCGGCCAGGGCGTGGACCTTGGAGAAGGTGCGGGTGACGATCAGGTTGGGGTAGCGCTCCAGCAACGCCCGCCCATCGGGATAGTCGGGCGCATTGACGTATTCGGCGTAGGCTTCATCGAGCACCGCCCATACCCGGGGCGGCAGTCGGTCGAGAAAGCCGGTTAGCTCCCGCTCGCCGACCGAGGTGCCCGTAGGGTTGTTCGGATTGGCGATGAAGACGATGCGGGTGGCGTCGATGACCTGGTCCAGCATGGCCTCGAGGTCGCAGCCGTAGGCCTTGGCGGGCACCGTCACCAGCTTGGCGCCACAGCCGGTGATCGCCAAGGGGTACACGATGAAGCCGTGGGCGGACATGATGCCTTCCGTGCCCGGTTCCAGCGTGAACTTGGCCGCCAGCTCCAGCACGTCGTTGGAGCCGTTGCCGAGGGTGATGCGATGCGGTTCGATGTCGTGATGGGCAGCCAGGCGCCGCTTTAAGGCATGGCCGTTGGCGTCGGGGTAGCGGGACAGCTCACCCATGGCGTCGCGGATCCGCTCGCGCACCGCGGGCGCTGGGCCACGTGGGTTTTCGTTGCTGGCGAGCTTCGCCACATCGTTGAGGTCCAGCTCCCGCGCCACCTCGTCGATGGACCTGCCCGGCTGATAGGGATTCAGGCGGGCGATGCTCGGGTTGACGGGCGCGCTCATCGGCGATGCGCCTACGCCACCGAACGGGGATAGCAGCCGAGGACGCGCACCTCCAAAGCCACCTCGGCCACGTCATCGAGGGCTTGGCGCACGACTGGCTCTTCGGTGTGGCCGTCAAAGTCGATGAAGAAGACGTAGGACCAGTCGCCGGAGCGGGCCGGACGGGTTTCGATGCGCGTCAGGGAAATCTCCAGCCGATGAAAGGGCTCCAGCACCCGAAACAGGGCGCCGGGTTCGTTCTTGGTCGACACCAGGATGGAGGTTTTGTCCTGTCCGCTCCGTCCCACGTCCTGTCGCCCGAGCACCAGAAAGCGGGTCTTGTTGTCCGGCAAGTCCTCGATGTTCCTGGCCACCACCTTCAAGCCGTAGCGCTCCGCCGCCATCTCCCCGGCGATGGCGCCCCAATCCGCATCTTGGGCGACCCGCAGCGCCGCCTCGGCGTTGCTCGCCACCGCAATGCGCTCGATGCCCGGGCAGTGGGTGTCGAGCCAACCCCGGCACTGGGCGAGGGATTGGGCGTGCGAGACGATCCCAGCGAGCGCTTCGGGACCGACGGTGCTGTCCTTATGGACGATGAAGGTGTGGTGGATGGGCAGCTCCACCTCGGCGCAGATTCGCACCTGGCGCGGAAACTCCATGAAGCAGTCCAAGGTGTGGTTGACCATGCCTTCCGTGGAGTTCTCCACCGGCACGACGCCGAAATGGACGCCGCCGTTCTCCACTTCGCGGAACACCTCATCGATGGCGGACAGCGGACGGGCTCCGGCGAAGTGGCCGAATTGGGCCAGCGCCGCCAATTCCGTGTAGGTGCCCGCCGGACCCAGGTAGGCCACGCTGAGCGGCTGTTCCAAAGACAGGCAGCAGGAGATGATCTCGCGGAAGAGGCGGGCGATGTCGTCGTCGGAGAGCGGGCCTTGGTTGCGCGCCTTGAGGGCGTTCAAGATCTGCGCTTCCCGCTCAGGACGATAGTAAACCGGCGGCTCGCCGCCGGGGGCGGCCTGCTTGATCCGTCCCACTTGGAGAGCCAGGCCGGCGCGCTCGTTGAGGAGTTCCTGCAGTCGGGCGTCGATCGCGTCGATGCGCTCCCGGATGGGTGCCAGCGCCCCGTTGTCCGCGCTCATGCGGACTCCCGCTCGAAGTCGTTCATGTAGTCAACCAAGGACGCCACCGCCGCTTCGGGCACGGCGTTGTAGAGGCTGGCGCGCATGCCGCCAACGCTGCGGTGGCCTTTGAGGTTGGTCAGGCCGCGCCCCGTGGCCCCTTCGAGAAAGGCCGAGTCGAGGCGGGGGTCGGCCAGGGTGAAGGGCACGTTCATCAGCGATCGATCGGCTCTGGCAACTGGCGAGCGATAGAAGTTGCTGCGGTTTAAGGCATCGTACAACAGGCCCGCCTTGGCCGCATTGCGCGCCGCCATGCCCTTGAGGCCGCCTTGGGCGAGCAGCCACTTGAAGACCAAGCCCGCCACGTACCAGGCAAAGGTGGGTGGCGTGTTGTACATGGAGCCGGCCTTGGCTTGCACGGCGTAGTCGAGCATGGTGGGCGTGTTCGCTGCCGCCCGGCCAAGCAGGTCGTCGCGCACGATCACCAGCGTCAGGCCGGCCGGGCCGATGTTCTTCTGGGCGCCGGCGTAGATCAGCCCGAATTGGGTGACGTCGATGGGCCGCGAGAGCAGTTCGGAGGAGAGGTCGGCGACCAAGGTAACGCCGCAGTCCGGATAGTGGTGGAACTGCACCCCGCCGATGGTTTCGTTGCCGCAGATGTGCAGGTAGGCGGCGTCGCTGTCGAGCTCCCAGGTGTCGAGCGGCGGGATCTGGTTGAACTGCTCGGCAGCGGATGTGGCCGCCACGTTCACGGCGCAGTGGCGGCGCGCCTCCTTGATGGCCTTGGCGGACCAGGAGCCGGTCTCGACGTAGTCCGCGCCCCCCTTGCCGTTGAGCAGATTCAGCGGCACGGCGGCGAACTGGGTGGTTGCCCCGCCCTGCAGGAACAGCAGGCGATAGTCATCCGGCGCGTCGAGCAGGGCGCGCAGGTCAGCCTCGGCGGTTTCGGCAATTTCGATGAACTCGGGGCTGCGATGGCTCATCTCCATCACCGACATCCCGCTGGCGCGGTAGTCGAGCAGTTCATCGCGCACCTGGTGCAGCACGGCCTCCGGCAACGCCGCCGGTCCTGCCGAAAAGTTGAACGTCCGCTTTCCGCGATCGGGAAGGCTAGTCATCTTCGGGAGCATTGTCATTCAAGCTGGCTTCGGCGATGCGGGCGACGGTGTTGAGCCGCTCCTCGCCGCGCAGGTTGATCAGCCGCACGCCTTGGGCATTGCGGCTGATGATCGAGATGTCATCCGTGCCAGTGCGCACCAGGGTACCCATGTCGCTGATGAGCATGAGCTCATCGCCCTCGAACATCTGCACGGCGGCGACCAACTCGCCGTTGCGCTCGCTGGCCTTCATGGCGATCACACCCATGGCGCCGCGTCCCCGGACCGGAAATTCGCCGATCCGGGTGCGCTTGCCGTAGCCGTTGGCGCTGGCCGTGAGCAGATAGCCGTTCTCGGCGGGAATCACCAGCGAGATCACCCGCTGGCCACGCTTCAGACGGATGCCCCGCACGCCTCGGGCGGTTCGCCCCATGGCGCGGACGTCCGACTCGGTGAAGCGCGCCGCCTTGCCGGAACTGGCGGTCAGCAGCACGTCGCAGCCGCCGTCGGTGATCGCCGCGCCCACCAAGGTGTCGCCCTCGGCTAGCCCCAAGGCGATCAGTCCACTGGGACGGGGCCGGGAGAATTGCGAGAGTTCGGTCTTCTTGACGGTGCCGTCGGCGGTGGCCATGAACACGAAATGGTCGTCATCGAAGCGGCTCACTGGCAGAAACGAGGTCAGGCGCTCGCCTTGGTCGAGGGGCAGCAGGTTGATGAGCGGCTGCCCCTTGGCATTGCGGCTGCCCCGGGGAATGCGGAACACCCGCAGCCAATAGACCTTGCCGCGATCGGAAAAGCACAGCAGGGTGTCGTGGCTGTTGGCGATCAGCAGATGCTCGACGAAGTCCTCATCGCGCACCGAGGCGGCCACCTTGCCGCGCCCGCCCCGCCGCTGGGCTTGGTAGACGTCGAGCGGCTGGGTCTTGGCGTAGCCCTTGTGGGAGATGGTCACCACCAGATCCTCGACCGCGATGAGGTCCTCAACCGATAGGTCTTCGTGGCTGGCTACGATTTCGGTGCGGCGCTCGTCGCCGTAGGTGTCGAGCACCTCCTTGAGCTCTTCGCGAATGACTTCCGCCAAGCGCCCATCGCTGCCGAGAATGTCTTCAAGCTCGCTGATCTCATCGAGGATGCCTTGGTAGTCGGCCATGAGCTTGTCCTGCTCCAAGGCCGTCAGCCGATGCAGGCGAAGGTCGAGAATGGCTTGGGCCTGATCCGGGGAGAGGTGGTAGGCGCCGTCGCGCAGGCCGAACTCCTCGCCCAAGTCGTCCGGGCGGCAGGCGTCCGCGCCGGCCCGGGCGAGCAGCGCTTCGACGTTCTCCGAGACCCAGCCGCTGCCCATGAGGGCTGTGCGCGCCTCCACCGCCGATGGCGAGCGGCGGATCAGATCGATGACCGCCTCGATGTTGGCCAAGGCCACCGCTTGGCCTTCGAGCAGGTGGCCGCGCCGCCGCGCCCGCCGCAGCAGGAACAGTGTGCGCCGGGTGACCACTTCCTTGCGATGCTGCAGGAAGGCTTCCAGCATCTGCTTTAGGTTGAGCAGTCGCGGCTGGCCATCGACCAGGGCCACGCAGTTGATGCCGTAGACGGATTGCAGTTGGGTCTGGGCGTAGAGGTTGTTCAGCACCACCTCGCCGGACTCGCCGCGGCGCAGTTCGATGACGATGCGCAGGCCGTCCTTGTCGGATTCGTCGCGCAGTTCCGCGATGCCTTCGATGCGTTTGTCCTTGACCAATTCGGCAATCTTCTCAATCAGGCGCGACTTGTTGAGCTGGTAGGGAATCTCGGTGATGACGATGACGTCGCGGCCGCCTTTGTCGTCGTGCTGCACCTCGGCCCGGGCGCGGACGTAGATGCGGCCGCGGCCGGTGCGGTAGGCCTGAACGATCCCGGCGCGGCCATTGATGATGCCGGCGGTGGGGAAGTCCGGGCCGTGGATGTGCTCCATCAGGCCATCGATGCTGATGTGCGGATCGTCCATCAAGGCCATGACGCCCGCCACCACCTCGTTCAGGCTGTGTGGCGGGATGTTGGTGGCCATGCCGACGGCGATGCCGGAACTGCCGTTGATGAGCAGGTTGGGCACCCGGGTCGGCAGCACCTCGGGCATGGTGAGGGTGTCGTCGTAGTTGGGCGTGAAGGGAACGGTTTCCTTGTCGAGATCCGCCAGCAAATCCGATGCCAGCCGCGCCATGCGCACCTCGGTGTAGCGCATCGCCGCTGGCGGGTCGCCGTCAACGGAGCCGAAGTTGCCTTGACCATCGACCAACAGGTAGCGCATGGAGAAGGTCTGGGCCATGCGCACGACGGTGTCGTAGATGGCGACGTCGCCGTGGGGGTGGTACTTGCCCATGACGTCGCCGACCACCCGCGCCGACTTCATGTAGGGGCGGCTGTGGGTGTTGTTGAGCTCGTTCATGGTGAACAGCACCCGGCGATGGACCGGCTTCAAGCCGTCGCGCACATCGGGCAGGGCACGGCCGACGATCACGCTCATCGCGTAGTCCAGATAGGACTGGCGGAGTTCGTCCTCGATATTGACCGGGAGTATTTCGCGCCCCTGGGCAGGGGTCATTTCAGACATGGAGATTCGGCGCCCCAAAGGGTATGAATTTTAGCATGGACTGATGCTGGGAAGGCGACTGAGGGTGGGGACATTTTGCCGATTGGAGATTCGCTGGCGCGACGCGCTCGGGGGGCAAACCCCGCTCGGTCCCGGCGTCACTCCCCGTCCTGAAGGAGGCCTCAAGCGCAGACATGTCGCACAAAACGCGGCGTTCCCGTCCTACAGAAATTGCGCGGCTTCCTTGCCAACATCATCGGTTCCCAAGTCAACGGAACGGGCCAATGCACGGCCGCCGCCGCCCATGTCCATCGCGCCCCCGCCCCTGTGCGGGACGGGGGCGCTGTGCTAACGTCGGCGGCATCGAGCAACGGCCCCGCCAAGGAGCCCGCCATGCCCCAAGCCGAACCCCTGCCGGGCCGTTCCCGGCCGCCGGCCACCGCGCCGCTGCGCCGCCGGCCTGCGCCGCCCATCCATTACCCCGTCTCGGACGGTGAGCCGATGTCGGAGACCTTCAAGCATGGTCAGGTGTCCATCGACGCGCGGGTGGT
>JAQAJJ010000009.1:0-23608 GCA_028278675.1 Candidatus Azophilus lithoversatilis | reverse complement strand
GCGGTCTGGCGCTTGAGCGGCGCGACGGCGGTCTGTGCCGCCGCTCGGAGGTCCTGGGCCTGGATCTGCGGCTGGAGGGCGACCGTTTGCGCTTCTTCGACCCGAAGCGCGGCGAGTACCTGCTGACCCCCGAGGAGCGGGACCAAGTCAATCAGGAGCAGCGCCGCGCCATTCAGGATCTGGACCGTGCCCTTGAGGCCGCTCAAGCCCGCATTCGTGAGTTGGAGCGGCAGCGCCGCCCCGAAGGCTGAGCCCGCTGCGGCAGTCGCCGGGCGCAAAGCCGGCCCTTTTGACTGCCCTGTTTCCCGCGATCAAGACACTAGATGGGATGTAGCCGAACCGGGACGTCCTTGATGCCTCGGATGAAATTGTTGGGCAATCGCTCAACGTCGCCCACCACCTCAACCCTGTGGAATCGCTTCATGATCTCCTCCCAAAGCACGCGCAGCTGCAGTTCGGCGAGGCGATTGCCCATGCAGCGATGCACGCCGAAACCAAATGCAACGTGGGCCCGCGCGTTTGGGCGGTCGATGATCAACTGGTCGGCATTTTCAAAAACGGCTTCGTCCCGGTTGCCCGAGAGGTACCACATCACCACTTTGTCGCCCTGCTTGATGTGCTGTCCGCCGAGTTCGTAGTCTTCCAAAGCGGTGCGCCGCATGTGGATGACCGGTGTTTGCCAGCGGATGGTTTCCGCCACCATATTGGGAATCAGGCTGGGGTCATCGCGGAGCTTTTGGTACTGGCCCGGGAACTTGTTGAGGGCGATCACCCCGCCGCTGATGCTGTTGCGGGTGGTGTCGTTGCCGCCGACGATCAGGAGCAGGATGGTGCCCAGAAACTGATCGGGATTCTCGTTCATGCGCGCGGTGGTTTCGTTGTGCTGCAGCATCGAGATGAGGTCGAATTTCGGCGGTTGACCGGCTTTTTCGTTCCAGAGCTGGTAGAACGCCGAGGCAGCCTCCATGAGTTCACCGTAGCGCTTTTTCATGTCGATGCTGTTGTCCCCGGTGACTTCGGGTATGGCCGTGGTGAGATCGGACCAATAGACAAGCTTGCGGCGCTGCTCGTACGGAAAGTCGAACAAAGTGGCGAGCATTCTGGCGGTCAGCTCAATGGAGACTTCCTGCACCCAATTGAAGGTCTCGCCCACTGGCAGGCGCTCCAGAATGTCGATGGCGCGTTCACGTATGAGCGGTTCGAGCTCGGTCAGATTCTTGGGCGCGACGGTGGGCGCTACGGCCATCCGTTGCGGCCTGTGCTGCGGCTCATCCATGGTGATGAAGCTCTGGCCTTGAACCTGGCCTTCGACGGCTGGCGGACTGGCGATGGCAATGCCGCCGAATTTGGCGGATGACGAGAACGCCGCGTTGTTGGCATCCACTTCCTTGATCAACTTGTGGGTGCACACAGACCAGAAAGGGCCGTTCACGCTATCGGCGCGATAGTGGACCGGCGCTTCCTTGCGCAGCCGCGCGAACCAGGGATGCCAGATGTCATCACGAAAAAGCTCTGGACGGCTGACGTCAATTTCAGCCAGCGGCACGGAGTTTACGTCGGTACTGTTCATGTGGAATTCCTGTTCGCCTCGTTTGAACTTCGAATGTTCGCCCGCGGTCAAGCCGTTTCGCGGCCAGCGGGGCAGGCTCCTTGGCTACCATGATAGGTCCGCTAGCGGGCGCAGGGAAGGCCGTGCACGGATTGGGAATTATGTAGCAAAGTCAGCAGGCCCTATGCGGCCTGCCTGACCTCGCGACCTGTTTGACGGTTCATCGGGCGGGCCTTACGCGTTGCCGCGGCAACGCAATCGAGTTGCTCCGCAACTCGGGGCCTGACATCGAAAGGTTGATTGGCTCGGCCGGTTGGCCGCTTCAACGTGCCCGCACTCATGGCAGGCTTGCGACGTGCGGGCGGGATTCACGCGAACCACTTTCCCCGCCTTGTAGTCCAGGTTCCGCTCCAAACCGCCCCACCCGCTCGACAGGATGGCGCGGTTCAGGCCGGACTTGGCCTTGACGTTCGATCCGGGGCTTTCCGCAGTGCCCTTGGCCGACTTGGTCATGGCCTTTGCCCCCTTCCGGCGTGAACACGGCCTGCTTGGGGATGCCCTCCTGATGGGGGCTGCCGCCGCGCCGCCGCAGCCGGTACTCGCCTGTTCTCGGCACGGCGATGCGTCCGTCCCGGATGCGCACTCTGTCGGGAATCGTGAAGCCCATCCCGCAGCCGCGGCCCTTGAACTTTGGGCGTCCGGCCTCGCCCTTGAAGAACCGTTGCCAAGCGTCAGCTTGGCGCTTGAGCGCGTATCGAACGACTGCGAATGGAAGCTCGGCAAGCCCGGGCGCGTGGTTTGAGCGGCGCAGCTCGGTGAACGACTTGCCAAGGGTGAAGAAGGTGGGCGACGGCGCGCCCGCCGAACATTCGTGCGGTGTCGTGCAGGATGTCCTGCTGATCCAGCATTTCGTTCCAGACAAAGCGGCAGGCGCCCGCAAGCCGGTTCAGGCGCCTGGCCTTCGCCCGGGTGCTGGGCAGCACCCGATAGCGCACCGCTCTAATGCAAAGCCCGGATTCCGCTGCTCGCGACCTATGAATAAGCGTACAGCATTCTGGCACAATATGGGCAGCGATCCCCTGCCTTGCTGATTTTGCTACATAATTTCCCACGGATTCACCATCGCCTATTGGATGGCGCATGGGCCCCTAGTCTGCTGGAATTCACGAACGCTCAAACCCCAAGACGCTGACTTGTCGATGCGATATTGTCGTGCAGCACTTTCGACGGCACCCGGAGAAGCCGATGCCCTGGTACCACGGTTGGAACGTTCTGGCCGTCGCAATGCTGTTTCAGGCCGTGGCCTTCGGCATCGGCATCTACTCGTTCACCTTCTGGGTGGCGCCTTGGTCGGCCGAGTTCGCCGTCGGGCGCAGCGAAGTGATGACGGTTTTCATAACCATGCAGGTCGCCATGGGGATGCTGTCGCCGCTGGCCGGGCGGGCGGTGGACCGGCTGTCCCTGCGCGGCCTGATCATCGCCGGCACCCTGTGCCTCGCCGCTGGCCTGCTGCTCGCCGGTCGCGCCGGGGCGCTGTGGCACCTGAACCTGGTTTACGGCACCCTCATCGTGGCCGGAATGTTGCTGGCGGGTCCCTTGGCCGGACAGACCCTGGCGGCGAGATGGTTCGCCCGCCGGCGCGGCACCGCCTTGGGGGTGGTCACCGTCGGCACTTCGATCGGCGGCTTCCTGGTGCCGCCGCTGGTCACCGGACTGCACGCGGAAATCGGCTGGCGGGCGGCCAATGACTGGTTGGCGCTGATTGTCGTGCTGGTCATCGTCCCGCCGGTCTGGCTGCTGGTCCGCAATGCGCCTGGCGCGGGGCTCAGGGCGGTTGAGGGGGCCGGGGGCGACGCCGGCCGGGATGGCGGGCCCGTCGCAGCGATGGCCACCCTGGACATTCTGCGCCAACGGGTCTTCTGGCTCACCGTGCTCGGCTTCACGCCCTTGGCGACGGCGTTCGGCGGGGCGCAGCAGAACCTCGGCCCCTACGCCAGCGACCTGGGGATCAGCGCCCAATCCGCTGCCTACCTGGTTTCGGTGATGGCCTTGGTGATGATCGGTGCCAAGATCTTTTTCGGCGCCATGGCCGACCGCTGGGACATTCGGGTGCTGTTCATGCTCACTGTCGTCGGCCTCGGCATCGCCTTTGGCCTGATGCTGCTGGAATTGAGTTACTTCGCCTTGGTCGGGGTCTGTGCGCTGCTCGGCTTCGTCGCTGGTGGATTCCTGCCGCTGCTCGGCGCCTTGGTGAGCCAGAATTTCGACATTCGCGCCTTCGGCCAAGTGATGGGAATGATCGGGCCGTTCACCACCTTGGCAGCGGTTGGCCCATGGATTGCTGGCTACCTGCGCGACGTCACCGGCAGCTACGACCCGGCGTGGCTGGCCTTGGGCGCCCTGCTGGTGCCGAGCGCCGCGGCCATCGCGTTGATGAAGCCCAGACGTCGTTCGATAGATGGCTGAGGGCAGGCTGCCGCACGAAGTCCAAGGCGGGTGGCCGAGGTTGGGGGCAGTTTGGCGTTCTACAACACCCGCCACCAAGGCGCTGCAAGCACATCCTCTGTGAGCCAGCCAATCTCCTCTCCGTCATGCAACAGAAGGCCGCATCGCGCTTGATCGCCGTATTGGCTGCGAAATGCGCGCAGATTGACGCTGTCGCGTAGGCGTGGCCGTTGACTGGTCTTGATTTCAATCGGTAGCAGTCGCCCATCTTCAGCTTCCACAACGAAGTCCACCTCCTGGCCGCTGTGCGTGCGCCAGTGGAATACCTCGGAGCGCACGTCGCGGGAGTCCCGCCAGACTGTCAAGTCCATGAGCACGAGGTTCTCAAGGGCGGGTCCGGTCGGTTCGGCACCGGACAAATGCAAGGCGAGCCCGGTATCACTCCAATAGGTCTTGGGCGTTTTCTTCAATCGCTTGCCTCGATTGACGCCATAGGCCGGGACGCGCACCAGCAGGTATGAAGTTTCCAAAAGGTTGAGGTAGCGGTGGACCGTGGCTTGGGGCAGTCCGAGATTGCGCGCGAGACTCGTTTGGTTGGTCAGTCCGCCCATGCCGACGCACAGGGCGCGCATGAGGCGTCGGAAGTCGGGCAGCGAAGCAACCGACGAGAGTTGCAGCAGGTCTCGTTCAAGATAGGTGCGAACGTACCCATCAAACCAAATGGCGCGTTCGGCATCATCTTGCATGTGCATGGCAGGTGTCGGGAACCCTCCTATCCGGGCGAGGGACCGCCAGTCGTTGAGTTCGTTTGTGGCCGCCTCTTGTTGAAGCAGGTCGAGCCACTGCGAGTCTGCCGTGGTTAGGAGTGCCTCCCAGAGCCCGCAGGTGCCAAGGCCAAGCTGCTCGCGGCGCGTGGTGGGCCAGAGGGTCAGATAGCTCGCCCGCCCCGCCAGGGACTCTGCGACCTTGCGCATGAGCAGGAGGTTCGCTGATCCGGTGAGCAGAAAATGTCCCGGCCGCCTGCGGTCGTCTATGTGGCGTTTGACGGCCCGAAGGAGATCGGGAACGTGCTGCACCTCGTCGAGTGTGAGGGGCTGGTCGCCACCTAGCAGCCTGTCTGGATCCTTGTTCGCGGCATCCAAGACGTCGAGATCGTCCATGGAGTGGTAACGTCGCTTGTCCCGGAAAAGCGCCTGCACGAGTGTGCTCTTGCCTGTCTGCCGTGCCCCTGTCACCACGACGGCGGGCATGATGTTGAGGCGCCTTTGCAGGCCCTCGCGCACAGCACGGTCGTGAAATTCATTCATGGCATGAATTATATCCATTCGCCGCATGATTGGAATCCATCAGCGTGCGAACGACGACTCTTGCTAGTCGGCGGTGCTGGAAGTCTCGTCTCGTGCTCTGTCCCGCAAACTAAGTGGGCTTTTGGGCGCTAGGCCGTTTCAGTTCCCGTGCAAGGGCCTTTCCGTTGCCGGAAAGGGCGACAATGCGGTGTGGCAGGCCGCTGATGCCGGAGGAGCAACCCGTTCGTCGCAAGACCGTCTCCAGTTGTTCATTGAATGTAGCCGTAGGGCTTGGACAGGTCCTGGTAGCGTTCGAAAAGCTGTGTCTGGCGTGAGCGCATGGGCATCGCTTGGCCGTCGATGATGACTTGCTCCGCCCAAGTGGTCAGTTCCAACGGGTCGCCGTTCCATATCACGAGATCGGCGATGGACCCGGGCGTCAGGGTGCCCACGCCATTCATGCCCCAGATGCGCGCTGCCCGCCGGGTGAGGCCGTCCAAGGCGGCGCTCCAGGGCAGCCCGTAAGCGACGGCGTTGCCCGCCAGTTGGCGCAGGTTGCGAGCGTTGTGGGTTTCCGCGGCAGTGAAGACCACGTCCACGCCTGCCTCGTGCAGCAGGGCGGCGTTGTCCAGCCGAGCGCCCAAGCTCTCGAAGTTGCGCGGCAGGTTGTCGTGGGTGCGCACGATGACCGCAGCGTCGGCGGCTGCCAGCGCCTCTCGCACCCGCCAGGCTTCGGCGCCGCCCAGCAGGATGAGCCGCAGGTCGTGGGCATCGGCCAAGCGAATTGCCTGTCGAATCTCCGCCGCCCGGTCCACCCCCACCACCAGCGGCTTGCCGGAACGCAGGAAGGCCTTGAGCGCCGCCATGTCGTGGCGACTGTAGTCACCCGGTCCTGCCCGGTAGCGGCTTGGACTGAACCGCGCCGCCTCATCCAAGGCGCGGCCTAGGCGCTGCATCACCGCAGCGCGGCTGCCGCCGGCCAGTTCGGCGCTGGCGGCGCCGATGTGGCCGAACAGTGCCGTTTTCGGCTCCAGGAGAAAGTCGCCGGTGCCAAGACTCACCGCGGCGGCCAGCCCGGCCAGTGCGTCCACGCCCGGCCGCGGCGCGGTGATGGCCCGGCTGACGCCGTCCATGCGGTTGATGGCGATGAGCGTTGAGGCCGGGTTGAGCGCCAGGCTCACGTCGAATCCGGGTCCCAAGGGGTATTCCAGCAGCGCGGCATCGTTGGTGGTTGCCTCCCCTTCGATCTCGATCAGGCCGAAATGACTGTAGGACTCAATGAATGCGGGGGTGACGATTTTGCCCTCAGCGTCGATGCGCCGGTATTCAAAAGGCACCGACAGGTCCTTGCCCACCTGTTCGACGCGCCCGTCGGCGATCAATATCGTGGCCTCTTCGAGGGGCTCGGGCGCCGTCACGGTGTACACACGGGCGCCGACGATGGCGAGTTCCGCCCAAACCGATGCGGCGCATAGCCAGAGCAGCGGGATCATCACCGCTTTGACAGCGTGGAAAGCACTCATCGTTCGCCTCCGGCAACGGTTTGGCCGAGATCGAAGTCGCTGACCGGCTGGCGCGTCGGATCGGACCGGTCGTAGTGCAGATGACCATCGATCCAGACCTTTTCGGCGCGCGCGTAGACGCTGAACGGATGGCGGTCCCAGAGCACCGCGTCGGCCGCCTTGCCGATGCTGAGGGTGCCGGTCTCCTCCGCTATTCCCAAGGCTTTGGCGGCGTTGCCGGTGATCCACGACATGGCCAGGGCATCGCTAATGGCCATGCCCTGGCGCCGGCCGGCCGTCATGGCTTTGGCGGCCTCCTGGTTGAGCCGTTGAATGCCTTCGGCTGAATCCGAGTGGATGATGGCGCAGGCCCCGGCCGCATCGATCAAGGCGGCGTTCTGCGAGATGCCGTCGAAGGCCTCCAGCTTGAAGCCCCACCAGTCCGCCCATACCGCCGAACAGATGTTCGCCGAGGCCAGCAGGTCGGCGATCTTGTAGGACTCCACGGCGTGATGAAAGGCGGTGATGGCGTAGCCGAACTCCAGGGCGATGTCCATCATCACCGCCATCTCGTCGGCTCGGTAGCAGTGGTTGTGCACCAGGATCTCGCCGTCGAGCACGGCGGCCAGGGTATCCAGTGTCAGATTGCGCTCCGGCGGCGCCTCCGCCTCGCCGGACTCGAATTGCTGGCGCTGGTCCCGATAGGCGCTCGCCTCCGCCCAGGCGGCGCGGTAGCCGGCCACGTTGCCCATGCGCGTCATGGGCGCCTGCATGCGCTCGCCGTAAACCCGCTTCGGATTCTCACCGCAGGCCATCTTCAGGCTTTGCGGCGCACTTGGGAACTTCATGCCCTGCATGGTGCGGGCGGGCACGTTCTTGAGCGTGACGCCCCGCCCGCCGAACAGGTTGGCGCTGCCGGGCAGGATGTGCAGCGTCGTCACGCCCCCAGCCAACGCCAAGCCAAACTGCGGGTCCTGCGGCCACACCGAATGCTCCACCCAGACTTCGGCGGTGTTGGCGGCGGTCATTTCGTTGCCGTCGCTGGTCGATGCCACGCCGGGCGACGGATAGGCGCCGAGATGGGAGTGAACATCGATGATGCCCGGCGTGAGCCACTTGCCGCGGCCGTCGATCACCCGCGCGGAAGCTGGCTCCGCCGCCGCGCCGCTTGCGGCGATGGCCGCGATGCGCGCATCCTTGAGCAGCACGTCCGCCTGCTCAAGTGCGTCGCCCGCGCCCGTCAGCACGGCGACGCCCCTGATCAGCGTGGCCTCTGCCGGTTGTGGGACATAGGTGGACTCATAAGGTGCCGCGGCAAGGGCCAAGCCCGTTTGTAGGGTGGCCAGCAGCGCGCCGACTGGTGTTTTCATGGATCGCCATTCCTCTGACGTTGCCAACTTTGCCTCGAAACCGGAGGATTAGTCCAGTCCGCGCCGACCGGCGGCCGCCCGCCTACAAGTTCATTAGGTCGGCATTGCCGCCCTTGGCGGCCGCGTTGTCGGTTCGAGTGCGCTCCGCGGCGAAGCGCAGCAGGTAGTGCGGCCCGCCGGCCTTGGGCCCGGTCCCGGAAAGGCCGCGCCCGCCAAAGGGGATGACCCCCACGACCGCGCCGACCAAGTACCGGTTGACGTACACATTGCCCGCGAGGGCCTTGGCGAAGGCCTCGTCGGCAAAGCCGTCCATGCGGCTGTGCACGCCCAGCGTCAAACCATAGCCGGTGCGGTTGATGGCCTCGATCAGGGCGCCGAGAGTCCGGCGCGGATAGCGCACCACGTGCAGCACGGGACCAAAGACCTCGGCCCTGAGCTGTTCAACGGCGTCGATTTCGAAGGCGCAGGGTGCAAAGAAGGTGCCGTGCCGGCACTCGGCTGGCAGCTCGCAAGCGGCTACCGGGCGCGCCATTCGATTCAGGGTCGCCACGTGCGCTTCAAGGGCCTGCACCGCGCCACCGTCGATCACGGGGCCGACATCCGTGGCGGGGTCCAGGGGATCGCCGATGACGAGCGTTTGCATGGCGCCCGCCAGCATTGTCAACACCTCGTCGGCAATCTCCTCCTGCAGGCAGAGAATGCGCAGCGCGGAGCATCTTTGCCCGGCGCTGTGGAACGCGGAAGCGATGACGTCGTCCACCACCTGCTCGGGCAGCGCCGTCGAATCCACCAGCATGGCGTTTTGGCCTCCGGTTTCCGCGATCAGCGGGGTGATGGGGCCACCCCGATCGGCAAGCCGCCGATTGATGGTCCGAGCCGTCGCCGTTGATCCGGTGAAGGCCACCCCCGCGACCCGCGAATCGCGCACCAGCGCGTTGCCGACCTGCGCGCCGTCGCCCGGCAGCAGATGCAGCGCTCCGGCTGGCACGCCGGCTTCATGCAGCAGCCTGGTGGCGGCCGCGGCGACCAGGCCGGTTTGT
This sequence comes from Candidatus Azophilus lithoversatilis, assembly GCA_028278675.1. GTDB lineage: Bacteria > Pseudomonadota > Gammaproteobacteria > Pseudomonadales > Azotimanducaceae > Azophilus > Azophilus lithoversatilis. The sequence continues at coordinate 14,416 of JAQAJJ010000009.1, read as the reverse complement.
TCGGCGGGCTTGGCGACGACGCTGTTGCCGGCGGCGAGGGCGGCGCTGGTCTGACCGACGAAAATCGCCAACGGGAAGTTCCAAGGGCTGATGCACAGGAAGGTGCCGCGACCATGCAGGCTCAGTTGATTGATCTCGCCGGTGGGGCCGGGCAACCCCTTGGGGCCATCGAATCCCCGCTTCGCCTGCAAGCCGTAATAGCGGCAGAAATCCACCGCCTCGCGCACTTCGGCCAGCGCATCCGCAACGGTGCGGCCGGCTTCGGCCACGATCAGGCCCATCAGCGCGGCGCAGTGGGACTCAAGCAGATCGCCGGCCCGGTTCAGAACCGCCGCCCGCTCGGCCCCACCCCGTTCATCCCAGGCCGGTTGCGCCTCGGCGGCGCATTCCAGGGCTGCGTCAATGTCCGAATCGGTGGACGGCGTCACTGTGCCGACCTGGCGACGGCGGTCCGCCGGACTGAATGCCGGGATGCCGTTCGCGTGGCGCAGCGCACCTGCAACGATGGGGCCGGCGCGGTGGGGGCGCTGCTGTGCTTCGTCCATGGCGCTGATCAGGCCGTCGAGCTCGACCGGGTCATCGAGATCGCAGCCCTTGGCGTTGGTCCGTTCCTCACCCGCATGGCGGTACAGGCTGGGCGGCGCGGGAATCTTCGGATGGTGGGCGCCGCCGTCGGTGATGGCGCTTTGCAAGGGATCCCGCACCAGTTCGTGCACCGGTGCCTGGCGGTCCAGGAAGCGATTGACGAAGGAGCTGTTGGCGCCGTTTTCCAGCAGCCGCCGCACCAGGTAGGGGAGCAACTCCCGGTGCGAGCCGACCGGGGCGTAGACCCGCAGGCGGACGGCTTCCCGCAGTTCGGCGTAGAGCAACTGGCCCATCCCGTGCAGCCGCTGGCATTCAAAACTCGTGGTCTGCCGCGCCAGTTGCAGGACCGTGCTCAGGGTGTGCGCGTTGTGGGTCGCGAATTGAGGGAAGATGGCCTCCGGCGCGGCCAGCAGGCGGGCCGCGCACACCTCGTAGCAAAGATCGGTATGGGCTTTGCGGGTAAAGACCGGGTAGTCGCTTAATCCCAGTTCCTGGGCGCGTTTGATCTCAGCATCCCAATAGGCGCCCTTGACCAGCCGCACCGCGAATCGGTGCCCGGTGCGGGCCGCCAACTCGACCAACCAATCGGCCACCAGCGGCGCTCGCTTCTGGTACGCCTGCAGGACGAACCCGAGGCCCGGCCAATCGGCCAGGTCGGGGTCTTTGGCGAGGCCTTCGAAGATATCCAGGTTGAGCTCAAGCCGTGCGGCCTCCTCCGCGTCCAGGGTGAACTGCAGGCCATGCTGCTTGGCCTTCAATGCCAAGGTCTTGAGCTTGGGCGCCAGTTCGTCGAGCACCCGGACGCGCTGGCGCTGCTCGAAGCGGGGATGCAGGGCGGAGAGCTTGACCGACACCCCTTGGGCCGCCTCCGCCTCGGCGCTGGGCTGGGCTCGGCCGAGCGTGTCGATGGCGTCGGCGTAAGCCTCGAAGTAGCGTTCGGCATCGGCATAGGTCCGAGCGGCTTCGCCAAGCATGTCGTAAGAAAAGCCGGTGAGGGGCCGTTCCGCCAGCGACCGCCCGCGGCGCAAGGCCTCCTCCAAGGTGCGGCCGAGCACGTATTGGCCGCCCAAAATGCGCATGGCCTGGGCCACCGCCGCCCGCAGCACGGGTTCGCCCAACCGGCTGGCGAGGCGGCGCAGCCAGGCCTGGGGGTTGTCCTGGGCATCCGGCGGCGGCGTGACCAAGCGCCCGGTCAGCATCAGGCCCCAGACCGAGACGTTCACGAACAGGGAACGGGAGTGGCCGAAATGGGCGCCCCAGTCCCCGGATCGAACCTTTTCAGCAATCAGCGCATCGGCGGTTGGCTCATCGGGAATCCGCAGCAGCGCTTCCGCCAGACACAGCAAGGTCACGCCTTCGTCGCTGGCAAGACCGAACTCCAGAAGGAAGGCATCCAGTGTGCCGGCGCGGTGACCGGCCGCCCGGCAGCGCTCAACCAGCGCCTGGGCCCGGTCGAGCGCTTCGCGCCCCTCGGCTTCCCCCACCAGGTTTTGGACCGAGCGGCCTTCGTCGAGCAGCGATGCGCTGCGGATGGCTCCGCGCAGTTGGGCGAGGGAGCCTTCAGCTTGCCCCGGAATGGCACGCCGCTGACGCCGAAGGAACAACCAGTCAGCCCTTGGGCTGTCTCCATTTGTTCCATGGGAGGTGGATTGTGCCGGATTCATGGCATCTCGCAATGAGTTCAAACGCGCTACAGGGGGAAAATACGCCTCCTGGACGCATTTGGGCACTACCTTTCGGAGTGGAGGCCAGCCAAGGTGGATCTGAAGGTGGCCAGCGCAGGAGGGATGAGGACGGCGCCACCTACCCAAATTGATAGTAGTCGCTGGCAAGGGATTCCAGTATAGGTTAAGGATATGGCCCTGAGCCGATCGGGCCGTTGCGTTGACAGGATGATGATTGACTCCACGGAAGCCCTTAGCTTGCCCCAGTCTGGCGAGCCACAGACAGCGAAGGAACCATCAGCCCGCTGCTGGGCGGCCTCCACTGGTTCCATACAAGCTACGGAGGAAGAGGAAACTGGCGGCCCGGTTGCTTGGCTGTCTGAGTCCAAGTTTCAGCCGCCGACGACCACCAGCCACCTGATCGCGCGTCCGCTGCTGATCGATCTGTTGGAAAGCGCGCTCGGTCGGCGGCTCATCGTGGTGACGGCGCCGGCGGGGTTCGGTAAGTCCACCCTGCTCGCTCAATGGTGCGTGGGCCGGGACCAACTCGACCAGATATCCGCTTGGTTGACTCTGGACGAGGCGGACGCCGAGCCCAACCAGTTCCTCACCTACCTGATCCACGCCCTCGACAACGCCGGCTTCAACGTGGGCGAGCTCTCCATCGCCGCGGACGACGGCCTGATCGGGACTTCCGTGCATCTCGTGCTCCGGCGTTTGGCGGCGACCTTTCAGCAGGCGGAATCGCCCACTCTCTTGGTGATTGACGACTACCACCGCGCGAATTCGCCGGCCATCGACAAGATCATTCTCGATCTCGCCGAGCACTGCGCAGGCAATTTGACCCTCTGCCTGGCAAGCCGCAAGAAACCCTTCCCCGAACTGGCGTCGATGCTCGCGTCAGGCGAGGCAGTGGAAATTGATGCGTCTCGGCTCCGGTTCACCGACGCCGAACTCCGGGTCGCGGTGGGCGTCAATCTGGCCGAAACGGTGTTTGCCGCCCTGCAAACGAAGGTTGAGGGCTGGCCGGTGGCCATACAGTTGGCCAGACTGCTGCTCAACGACGATGCGGACCACGAAGCTTCAATCGCCCGCCTGCATGGGCATACGGGGCACTTGGCGGCTTACCTCACCGAGCAGGTCATCGAGCGGCTGAGTCTCGAGCAGCGGAACTTCGTTCTCAAAACCAGCATCCTGGATGCGTTCGACGCCGAGTTGGCGGACGCGGTCTGCGGCCACGACCAGAGCGGCCACCTGCTTAAGGCGCTGCAGCCGCTGCATGCGTTGCTCATACCGCTGGACCACCGATGCACCTCGTTTCGCTATCACCATCTATTCGCCGAATGCCTTCAGGACTTGCTGAAGCAGCAACGCCATGTCGAGGTGCGACAGTTGCATCTGAACGCCGCCCGCTGTCTGGGGGAGCGGGGCGACTACTCCGCCGCTGTTCGGCATGGCATGGCTGCCAAGCAGGATGACCTGTGCGCGGACTTGGTCTCCCGTGCGGGTGGCTGGGAGTTGGTGCTGTTTGGCGGCATCGGCCGCCTCAACGGCCTATTGCGCCACTTTCCGCAGAAGGTATTGAAAAAGTACCCCCGCCTGCAGTTCGCCAAATCGTACTTGGCCCTGAAGAACGGCCAGATCAGCGAGGCAAGGGCCTACTTCGATTGCGCCGCCGCATCGCCGCGCTTCGAGAGGGGCGATGCCGATCTGATGCGCGACTACGTCAACATGCGCATACTCATTGAAGCCTACGAAGACAATGGTTTGGTCAATCCGGACAACGACTTCATTCACGAGGCGCTGGAGCGCGTCGGCGCCGACGACTCCATGACTAGGGGCATCATTCAGTGCAACATGGCTCTGCGACACACGGCGTTTGGGCGCTTTGAGCAGGCGCGCCAGCAAGCCGAAACAGCGGCGCGCTCCATGCGCGAAGCCCGTTCCGTGTTGGGGCTGAACTACGCCTACCTCCACCTCGGCATGAGTGCCTTCTATACGGGCCGCTACCAAGTGGCGACGGCGAACTTCGAAAAGGCCACGGAAATGGCGCGGGACAATTTCGGCGCTGACAGCGGCCTCAAATACCTTTCTGAAGTCTATCTGCAAGCCGTGCGGTTCTGGAAGGCCGGGCTGGATGGCGGCAGCATGCATGCCTTGATGGACGCCGTCGAGCACATGCGCAGCTTTGATGGCTGGTTTGAGAACTTTGCGATCGGCTATGACGCGCTCTTCCACCACGCCATGCAAAGCGGACGCTACCCGGATGCTTGGGAGACCATCAAGAAGATGGAGGCTGACGCCAATGAGCGCGGCATAGAGCGCCTGCGGCTGCTTTGCTCGGCTTTTCGCCTAGTTTACTTTGTGCGGACCGGCGACCTGCACGGCAGCGCTCGGGAGTACGAACAGGTCAAGGCCGTGGTAGCGCAGAACGTGGAACTCACCCCGTCCGCGAACTGGTTGATCCTGTTTTTTGCACCTCTGCCTGTGCGCAGCATTTGGCCTCAAGCAACACTCGCCTAGCGCTGACCTATGCGCGCCGCGCCCATGAGGTGGTGGCGGCGATCGGCGCTGATTTCTTCGTTCTGCGCTCGCATCTCACGCTGGCCCTTGTGCTCGATGCGGCCAATCGGCGCCGTGACGCTGTGGAAGCCCTGCTGCCGGCGTTGAAGATGGCCTCGACCTCCGAAATCGCCCAGCCCTTCCTTTCCCGGGACGCGGAAAAGTTGTTGCGCGCCACCCGCGGGAAGGCGCATCTGTATGACGAAGACGTGCTGATGTCGAACTTCATCTCCGATGTTTTGGGCAGAAACGCCAATGGGGAACGATTGCTCAGCGAATGTGAAATGCAGGTCATGGAGGAGCTGGCTGCCGGCAAGTCCAACAAGGAGATCGCCCGAGTCCTTGACCGAACGGAAAACACGGTCAAGTTCCACGTCAAGAACATTTTCGCCAAGCTCAAGGTCACCCGCCGGATGCAGGCGGTGACGGTCGCCAAAGCGCTCAAGCTCATCGAATAGGCAGCGAGGAAACCATGGCAGTGCTTGAAACGGATTCCTCGGAGTTGCGCGTGGCAACCGATGTGGGGGGCACTTTCACGGATCTGGTTTACTACGAAGTCGATCAGGCGAGTGGCCGGATTGCGGCGCTGAACACGGTCAAGACGCACACCACGCCGCCGAATTTCGAGGAAGGCGTGCTCGCCGCCATCGAAAAAGCGGCCTTGGACCAAAGCGGCATCGCTTTTTTTGCCCACGGTACGACGGTCGTCATCAACGCGCTGACCGAGCGCAAGGGCGCCAAGACGGGCCTCATCACCACCTGCGGTTTTCGCGACGTGCTGGAAATCGCCCGTGGCGACCGGCCGGACTTCTTCAACCTGCGCTACGCCAAACCCAAGCCCTTCGTACCCCGTTATCTGCGCCGTGAGGTGAGCGAACGGATGTCGCACAAGGGCGAAGTGCTCACGCCGCTCGAAACGGATGCGGTGGACTCGATCATCGCCGACTTTCGATCCGAGGGCGTGACCGCGGTTGCCGTGTGCCTGCTGCATGCCTATGCCAATCCGGCGCACGAACTTGAACTCGCCGAGTTGGTCCGTGCGCGGTGGCCGGAAGCATCGGTGGTGGCCTCCCATCAGATCACCCGTGAATGGCGCGAGTACGAACGCACCAACACGACCGTGCTGTGCGCCTACGTTCAGCCCGTCGCCCGCGACTATCTGAGCGGCATGGAGCGCAAGTTGACGGCGGCCGGATTCGGTGGCGCCTTCTACGTCATGCAGTCCAACGGCGGGATAGATACCGCGGCCGCGGCCAAGGCTACGCCGATCACCATGGTCGAGTCCGGGCCGGCGAGCGGCGTTCTCGGCGCGGCCGCCTTGGGCAAACTGATCGGGGAACCGAACGTCATCGCCCTTGACATCGGCGGCACCACGGCGAAATGCTCCCTCATCGATGACGATCGGGTAAAAATCACCAGCCAGTACATGATCGAGCGCAGCCGGCTTTCGGCCGGCTATCCGATCATGACGCCCGTCGTGGATATCGTGGAGATCGGCAACGGCGGTGGCAGCATCGCTTGGGTGGATGAGGACGCCAAGCTGCACGTCGGGCCGCGCAGCGCCGGGGCGGTGCCGGGGCCGGTGGCCTACGGCAGGGGCGGCGTGGAGGCGACGACCACGGATGCCAACCTGATGCTGTCGAGAATCGATCCCGGCTACTTCATCGGCGGTGAGATCAAGGCCGACATGACCGCGGTGCGAGGGGTGTTCAAGGCGCTTGGAGACCGGATCGGCATCGGTGCGCAGGAGGCGGCGCGGGGCGTTGTGCGAATCGCCAACCACAACATGATCAACGCGCTGAAGCTGGTGTCGATTAATCGCGGCTATGATCCGAGGGACTTCACGATGATCGCCTTTGGCGGCGGCGGCGCCATGCACGCCACTTCCCTGGCCCGTGAACTGAACGTTCCCAAGGTCATCGTCCCGGCCCACTGTTCGGTGTTTTCGGCTTGGGGCATGCTGATGTCCGATTTGCGCCGCGACTACATCCGCACCCGCCCGATGCCCATCTCCGCCGCCGCGGCGGCGGTCATTGACTGCACCTTCACGGAAATGGAGGTCGCCGCGCAGCAGGCTTTCCGCGACGAGCGCTTTGCGGATGAGGCCATCTACTTTGAACGCTACGCCGACCTGCGCTACGACGGTCAGGAGCATTCGGTGCGCATTCCCATCCCCAACGTGCCGATCACGGCGGCGGAAGTGGAACGAATCGAGCAGCGCTTCCATGTCGCCTACCAGCGGGAATACACCTACCGTTTGGACAATCCGGTCGAATGGGTCACCTTTCATCTCGCCGCCTTCGCCGCGGTCGTCCGGCCTGCGCTTGAACGGATTTCGGTGGCAGGGGAAGCGCAGGGTCCGGCCGCGGCCCGCAAGGGGCGCCGCCAAGTTGACTTCGATGCTGATGGCCGGATGGAAGCCGACATATACGACCGCGCCCGGCTTGGCGCCGGCGCTGCCTTTGACGGCCCGGCCATCATCGAGGAGCCGAGCAGCACCACGGTTTTGTTCCCCGGACAGTCCCTGCGCGTTGACGACTACGGCAACCTGCACATTCAAATCCTGGAGGCTTGACATGGCTGATGCCGCTGCTGATTGGGACCGGGGGCAACACCGCGATCCCATCACGACTGAAATCATCCAGAGTTCCCTGACGGCGATCACCGACGAAATGTTCGCCACCATGCGCAAGACGGCGATGAGTTCGATCATTTACGAAGTGCTTGATTTTGGGGTGGCGTTGTTCGACGCCAACGGCGACCTTGCCAGCTCAGGCTCCGGCATTCCCGGATTCATCGGCATGCTGGAGCCTGGCGTCAAGGCCATCCGGCGCAAGTTCCACCGATCCGAGGATGTCGAGCCGGGCGACATTTTCGTCACCAACATGCCGCACTTTGGGGGCGTCAGCCATCTGAACGACGTGGTGCTCATCATGCCCCTGTTCGTTGAGGGCGAGGTCATTGCCTGGCTCTCCAACAAAGCGCATTGGGTGGACGTCGGGGGTCCCTGCCCGGGCAGCATCAACCCCGAGGCCGTGGACATCTATCAGGAAGGGCTGCAGCTGCCCGAAGTCAAAGTGATCTGCGCAGGCGTTCCCAATCAGGCAGTGCTTGACATCATGACTGTCAACAGCCGCATGCCCGAGACCACCTTGGGTGACTTCTGGGCGGGCGTTGCCTCCATGCGGGCCGGGGAGAAGCGCTTTCAGGACATCATCCGCAAGTACGGCAAAGCGGCGGTGATGTTCGCCATCGAGGACTACATCGCGCTCGGCGAAGCGAACTCAAGGCGCTTGCTGAGACAATTGCCCAAGGGCGAGTTTTCGGCCACTGAAACCCTGGAGGATGGCCGGGTGCTGCGCGCTGTCATCCGCATCACTGACGATGAGTTCATTGCCGACCTGCGCGGCAACCCGCCGCAGAGCCGGACCGGCCTGAACTCGTCCTACGACGCCACCGTGGTCGATGTGCAGATGATCTACAAGGCGGTGGCGAACCCGCGCGGCTTCGCCAACTCCGGCACCTTCAAGCCGGTGCGCGTCATCGTCGATGAGGGCTCCATGTTCGCGGCCGTTTACCCGGCGGCGATGAGCGTTTACTACGAAGTGAGCATGCTGCTGTTCGACCTCTTGTGGAAGGCGCTCGCCCCGACGATGCAGGACGCCTTTCCGGCTGGCCACTACTCCTCGATCTGCGGCACCTTCATCGGCGGTCCGGGCGAACGGGGCCGGCAGCACAGCATTGTCGAGCCGCAACTTGGCGGCTGGGGTGCGTGCCATGACCGCGACGGACTCAACGCGCTCTACACCGGCTACCACGGCGACACCTTCAACTGCCCCGTCGAGATCACCGAGCAAAAGAACGGTCTGATGGTGGACCGCTTCGCGCTCACTGAAGCGCCTGGCGGGGAGGGCCAGTATCGAGGCGGCAAGGGCGTTAACTTGGACTATCGGATATTGCGCGACGATTGGTGGGTGACCGTGGCATACACCCGTTCGGAGAATGGCCCTTGGGGGCTTGAAGGTGGGCTGACCGGATCAACCAACCACATTGTGGTGCACCGCGCCTCCGGCGAAGTCGAAAGGTACAGTTCCTGCACCGTGCTGCCTTTGGGCAAGGACGATGTCATCAGCGTCCACACCGCCACTGGCGGCGGTTACGGTGACCCCAAGAAGCGCCCTAGGGAGCAGGTGCTTGAGGACATCAGGAACGGCTACCTGACGCGGGAACGGGCGTTGGAAGTCTATGGTGTAGCCCCCTGATCCCCTTGGCCCAGTTTGGGGGCTGACCGGCGGCTGCTGCTCCATGAGGGCTGACGACTTCGCCCGAGGGGCAGTTTCCGGCAGCGCCGCGGCCACTGGCCTCCACTTGGGGCTGATCATCGTTGGCGGCACCATCGGCTTTGCGGTGTTCGTCATTTCGTCACAGATCGGCGGTGCCCTGGGTTACGCCGACGCCGGGCTGGCGTTCGCCGCCGGCAGTTTGATTCTCGGCATCATGGGTGCCGTCACCAGTTACGTTGGGGCCAGGTCGCGCCTGTCCACCTATCTGCTTACCGAATTCGCGTTCGGCTCAACCGGTGCCAAAATCGCCAATCTGGCCGTTGCCCTGTCCCTTGTCGGTTGGTTCGGGGTGATCTGCAACACCCTCGGCCTGGCAACTCAGGAAATGCTGCGGGAAAGCTGGGGCATTGACATTTCGCCGCAGATCGTGATCACGGGTGCCAGCGCGCTGATGATCTCGGTCACCGCTCTCGGCTTTACGGGCATTGATCGCCTGGCGCTCTTCCTGACGCCGTTCATGGCGCTGCTGATCGGTTACGCTGCCTTCCTCGCCCTTCGCGCCGACGGTGGCGAAACCTTGGCCGTGGAGCAGGCGTTCACCTTTCAGACGGCGGTTTCAGCGGTGGTGGGCACTTACATTGTCGGCGTCATCATTCAGCCCGATTACAGCCGTTTCGCGGTTAACCTTCGGCAAGCCGTCTGGTCCGTGTTCATTGCCTTGGCGCTGTTCTTTCCCTTAGTGCAGTTCTTTTCCGCGGTGCCGAGCATGGCCACCGGGGAGCCGAGCATCGTGCGGGTGATGAGCGGCCTCGGCATCATTTTGCCGGCCTTCTTCCTGCTGCTGCTTGGTGCTTGGTCGAGCAACGTGCTGTGCCTCTATTCGTCAAGCCTCTCGGTCGCAACCCTGGTGACCAAGGCCCGGCTGAGCCACATCGTCATCGCCGTTGGCGGGGCCGGCACTGCGCTGGGCTACGTCATGGTCCAGGAGGCCATCGTGGACTATCTGGTGTTGCTGGGTATCACCATACCGCCAATTGGCGCCATCTATATCGTCGAAGCGACGTTTGTACGCCGTTTCAGAATGGATATGGAGGATCTCGACGACGAGCCGCCGTTTAATTTTCGCGCCTTTGGCGCCTGGATTGGCGCCATTGCAATGGGCTACTGTTAGGACCAAGGCCTGATGGGAATTGTGGGTATCGCGTCGATTGACTCGTTGATCGTAGCTTGTGCGCTCTACTTGGCGTTCCGGTGGCGGCGTGGGACGAAAGCCAACGGGAGCGGTCGTCTTGGTGGCTAGGGATGGAAGTGCCTGGTTCAACCCTTATGCCCAGTTCACGAATATGGCAATTCTCCTGACCAATGCCCTGAATTGGTGAATTGAGCCGTTCAGCGCTTGCGTGTCTCCCCCGAGCATTCCGAGATTCGGCGAAGACTGAATGAATCACCACTTCGAAATGGCGGAGCGGCATGCCCTCAAGCGCCTTAGTCGCTGGTGGGATGGATGACAATCTGGTTGCCGAACTTGATGTCTCGCTGAAAGATGTTGAATCGCTTCAGTTCCTCTTCGGGAGGTGGTTGCATCCCAAACTGTCTGCTGTTCTTCCAGCCGATAGTCTTATGTATGGCGGCATGCTCTCCGGCTTTGAAGGCGGCAATCGAAGAGTCGATCACCGGCGTGAAAACGCCGGTTTCCTTCATCAGAAAATCCTGCAAATCGGCGAAAAATCCCACTTCCAGCGTACATCCAAGAATGATTGCTTCAGCTCTGTGCAGGGCGATCGCCGCTAATGCTGCTGTCTGAAGTTTCTCCTTCGTGACTTCAGGATCCTTGTGGAAGTCGTCCACCCTCAAGCCAACCGATTCGAAGGAAGCCAATTGATCTCTGTATCCGTAGTCGTACACCGTCTGTCTCATCTGATCTTCCCATTTGTCTTCCCCTATGATAATCGAGAAACGATTGGATACTTTGAGAGCGACGTCTATCGCAGATTGACAAGGCGCCACAATGACGGCTTCGTCGGAAATCTCTCTTGCATCAGCCAAGGCTGGATCATAGAAGCAGCCAATGACGAGTGCGTCGAATCCGTTCGTAGAACAATATCGCGCCGCTTCCACAGTTCCATTGATGATGAATGATTCGTAGGTGCGAAACTCCAGATTGTCCATGGCCGCAGGTGCGTAATCACCGCTAAACGATGTAACATAGGCCGTCGTTTTTGGATACTTGTAGGTTTTGATCATATCGGCAAATGTTCGATCGTAGTTGCTGTTGCCGAGTGGATTAAGGTACATGACGTGAATGTCCGAATAATCTAACATGCGAGACTCCTGCAAGAAATTCATTGAAATAGGGGAAGGGAGAACTATGGATCGCGAGATCTTTCCGGTGCTGAGTTATCGATTTGCTTAATCCAGACGCTCTTATCCAAGGTCGATTGAGTAAAGCGATCGGTCCAAGTCGTGGATTGCAGATCGCTTCGCCAGAGAGTCATTTCCAAACTGTTCAGGGAGTAGCTCACACCGCCAGCCATCACCTTCAGTTTCTTCAGGACCGGCTGGTAGGCAGCTAGGGTCAAGCCCTGTTGCACGACATCCGCATCACCGGCGAGAGTGTCGAATAACCCCGAAACCGTGTAAGTATCTTCCGAGCTGCTTTCGTAGGTGCCGCTCACCCGACCGGTCGAAATTGAGGCGTCCAGATCCAGCCGCTCTTCGCCATGGGGCGTCAAGTGAATCCAAGTACCCGATATCCTGTCCGCTGCAGTCGGTGTATATTCGGCTGGAGAGGGTGGAGAAACGCTGGTGCAGTAGTCCGGCGCCTTACGGTGGAAATCTAACGTTTGAGGCCAAAGCGTCGGAGCCGAGTCAGCAAACCCCGGCAGATTTGCGGTAACAATCAGCCCGTTCAAAATCTCTAGGGTATCGTTGATATCATAGTCTTTCTGGCCTGCCCCACTGATGGTTTGTGTTGGGTGGTATTGTCCAGCGAATGTCGACACCCAGTGCCAACTGCCGTCTGCCTTACTTGATGGTACGTTGATTAGTCGCCACTGAATGCCGGCGCTAAATGGAATGCCCTTGGTGGCTTCGGATGCCTTCTGATGCGAAGCCGCGTCTGGATCCACATAACCGACCACGCGCGACGATCCGGTACTGCCTGTGTGAGAAGTATAGACTCCCGATATCATACCCTGGTCGTCGACGGTCAAGTCCATTCTGGAACAGTAGCTGTTGTACCAAGTACCGTCGACCGGGCTCGAAGCGATAGCTCGATCAATACTTGCTCCGAATGCAAGAAGTAGAGAAAGAACTAGGGCATGGTTGGCAGGTGTTCTCATGATTTCCCCTGTTTGTTACTTGTTTTATGGACAAGGACGGCGTTATTCCGACTGATGAATGCAGGTTAGTTCTGCCGGCCGCTCACCAAAGTTCTTTGAATAGAGAAACATTTTTCCTTGTGTTAAATTTCCAGAGCTATCCGACTCGTAGTTGAACTCAGTTGCGAACAAGTCCATGACAGTTGACCCGACCAGCAAGCCGCCAACGCCAGGCAGCACACGAGCCGCGACAACCCATGTGCCTGCCCTTTCGCCAGCTTCCACCTTGTACGAGTATTGACCGGGGCTTAAGGTAATCATTGCTGCGGAACTGTCATCTTTCTGACAAGATTGGCCAACGGAGAAGGAAATGTAAGGTAGGTCGGGATAATTCGCCGGACCACCCTTGCCGTATGAAAGCCCCACCCATTGAGAGCCGTCCATGATTTTTTTGAAAATGGGATGCCCTGAGGAATCCGTGGCGGAATAAAGAGTTTCAAGAATTCGCGTGACGTATTTCGAATCACCTTTATATCGAGAAGATCCGCTATCAAGAAAAAATGTAGCTCCTGATAGAGGTGAAATATCATGGGTTCCGACAGAGAACGAATGTAGCTTCGTTCCCCAGAGATACTTGAGATCAGCTTCCATCGGTTCCAATGATATCGCTGAGTCTGCATCGGCCAAAAAATCTGGAATTCCGTCGCCGAGGATTGTTACTCCCAATCCTGTCTGCCTGTCGGTAAGCATTGCGAATTTGGCGTGGTTCAGATATTTCGATACCCACAGTTCATGAAACAGAAAACTCGAACCGCTGGAAACTTGGTCGCTTCTTGATGGAAAGCCGATACCGCCGTCCCATGAGAGATACTGGAATTTCGCACCCTCGTAGTCCACGGAGGCAAAAAAGGACATCAGTGCGATATTGGACGTCGAGCCGCTTTGATGAACTTGAATCTGCCCGGTGTACGTGTACATATCGCCCCAGGGACCAAAGGAGCGTTTGGTGCGTGTCTTGTCCAGCCATTTGAATCCGGACTGGGATGTGTCGAATCGATCATGCGCTTTGCACGCAGGCGTGGAGCAGACATCGGATGTAGCCCATATAAAATTGGACCCTGTGTCCAACGCGAACTTCAGACTGAGTGCGCCTGGTTGTAACGCCTCCGTAAACCACGGCGTGGCACCATAGTCCGCCAAGGCGCCCTTGTGGAGCGGGAGCGCGATTTCACTTTTGTCGTGGGCATTTGACGTTCCTGAAGTTGCCATCAGCATGCCGACCAATAGACCGCCTAGTGCTTTTGTGACTGTGTGACTTTTGCGAATAGGTCCAGCGTGAACGCCGGTATTCTGATTTGTCCGAGACATTTGTTGTCCATCCGATTTCCTTCTTGAATTCAATTCTCCACAAGGAGTTTGACCGTGTTCAACTCCCCGAAAGGGTAGTTATTGGCTAACGTGTAACAGAGAGCCTGGCCGGGTGTCGGAATCCGCTCGGGGTCGTTCCCAAGACGTTGCTGATCACATTGCCGAGCTACACGTTCGTCTGCGCCGGCGCTTCCCGCATGTGCTGAGCCATCCGCGGGCGCTGCCGCGCTAACTCGTCCCGCTGGCGCCGACACGGGCGTAGGGCGTGGACCTGGTCCGCGCCCGGCACGCGCCGCGGCAGCAGGCCATGGCTCATCAATTACCAGGTCCGTTGGCAGTCGAGCATGTGGCTCTTGCATCCGCTCACCCGCTTCGTTGCCCGCGGGCTCACCAGATGCGCCTCGAAGCTCACAGGTTAGAGCACCTCGAACTGTGGGATTCAATAGACGCCCGCCGACTCCGTCGCCACCACCCGTACGCCGCACGATTTGAGGTGTTTGGCTATCCGTTCCAACTCGTCCTTGGCCGCGCCGAAGTTCCGAACCGGCTCATTGGAGAGCTATGGTCGAATCTGGTGTACGGGTGAGTTGAGTCGTGCGGCGTGTCTCTGCTGAAATCGAGTTTACGAGAAACG
>JAQAJJ010000089.1 GCA_028278675.1 Candidatus Azophilus lithoversatilis | reverse complement strand
CGTCCGCCTTGCCCACCTCCACGAGGGAGCCGAGATACATCACCGCCATGCGGTCGCTGACGTAGCGCACCATGGACAGATCATGGGCGATGAACAGCAGGGTCAGGCCCATCGACGCTTTGAGGTCATCGAGCAGATTGATCACTTGGGCTTGGACGGAGACGTCCAGTGCCGATATCGGCTCGTCGCAGACCACAAATTCCGGCTCCAGAATCAGTGCCCGGGCGACGCCGATGCGCTGCCGCTGGCCACCGGAGAACTCGTGGGGATAGCGCGATCGATGGTCGGCGTTCAATCCCACCCGCTCCAGCCAAGCCGCCACCCGTTCGCGAATCTCGGCCCCGGAGAGCGGCGAGTGCAGCCTCAAGCCCTCGCCGACGATCTCGCCCACGGTCATGCGCGGGTTCAATGAGGAATAGGGATCCTGAAAGATCATCTGCATGTGCGGCGCGTAGCGCTCGAAGTCCCGCTGACGGTAGCGGCGCGGCCGCGCCAGCCCCATGAACGAGACGCTGCCACCGGTCTTGTCGTGCAGGCCGACGAGGGCTTTGCCGAAGGTCGATTTGCCGGAGCCGGACTCGCCCACCAAGCCGACAATCTCCCGTTCATGGACGGCTAGGTTCACATCGTCCACGGCATGCACCCGCCGGCCCTTGCCCAGGTCAAAGTGCTTGGTCAGGTTGCTGGCTTCGACCAGGGCGCTCATCGACTGTCCCCGGCGAGCGGCCGGCCCGGCGCTTGGGCGTGCTGCAGCCAACAGTTGGCAGCGTGCGTCTTGCCAAGCTCAAACGGCGGTGGATCCTGGCGTTGGCAAAGCCGCATGGCGTGTGGGCAGCGTGGCGCGTAGCCGCAGCCTGGCGGCGGCTTGAACAGGTCCGGCGGGCTGCCGTCGATCGGCTTGAGAGGCTCATCGCGGCTGGCGTCGCGGGTGGGCATGGCGGCCTTCAGGCCCGCGGTGTAGGGGTGGCCGGATCGGTAGAAGACCGCGTCGCTCGGCCCCCGCTCGACGATCCGCCCCGCGTACATCACCGCCACTTCGTCAGCCAAGCGCGCCACGACGCCAAGGTCATGGGTGATGAGGATGATGGCCATGCCGGTCTCGCGCTGCAGGTCGCCGAGCAGGTCCAGAATCTGCGCCTGAATGGTCACGTCCAGGGCGGTGGTCGGCTCATCGGCGATCAACAGGGCCGGTTCGCAGGCGATGGCCATGGCGATCATCGCCCGTTGCAGCATCCCCCCGGAAAACTCGAACGGATACTGGCCGGCGCGCTCGGCCGCTTCGGGGATGCGCGTCATCTCCAGCAACTCAATGGCCCGGGACAAGGCTTGGCGGCGGGATTGCCCGCGATGGGCCACCAGGGTTTCGGCAATCTGATCGCCGATGGTCATGGTTGGATTGAGCGACGTCATCGGGTCCTGAAAGATCATGCCCACGGCATCGCCGCGGATGTCCTGGCCGTTGACTTCGGGCCGGCCGAGGATTTCGGCGCCGCGCAGCCGGGCGCTGCCCGAGGTGATCCGGCCCGGCGGCATGGGGATCAGTCCCATCACGCTCTGCACCATGACCGACTTGCCGCAGCCCGATTCGCCGACCACGGCGAGGGTGCGGCCCGCCTCCACGGCGAAACCCACCCCACGCACGGCCTGCACGACGCCCCCATAGGTGTCGAACTCCACCGCTAGGTCACGAACCTCTAAAACGGCGCTCATTCGGCGCTCCGCATGCGGGCGTCCAAGGCGTCGCGCAGCCCATCACCGAGCAGATTGAAGGCCAGCACCGTGACGCTGATGAACAGGGCCGGGAAGATCAGCTCATGGGGCGTGGTGAGCATGGTCTTGATCCCCTCGTTGCACATGCTGCCCCAGGACGGCGTCGGCGGCGCCACCCCCATGCCGATGAAGGACAGGAAGGCTTCGGTGAAGATGGCGGTGGGCACGGCAAAGGTCATGGTCACCAGGATGACGCCCAAGGTGTTGGGGATCATGTGGCGCAGCACCAGATAGGGCGCGCCGCCGCCGAGCAGGCGCGAGGCGCCGATGTAGCCCTCCTCGCGGATCTGCAGGATCTGCCCGCGCACCAGCCGCGCCGCGGCCGGCCAACTGAGCAGCACCATGGCCAGCACCATCGGCGTGATGCCCGATTCGCCGGGCTGCACCCCCGAGGCGACCCGCAGCAGGATCATGAACAGCAGAAAGGGCAGCGCCACCACGAAGTCCGAAAAGCGCATGAGCGCCTGATCCGCCCAACCGCCCAGAAAACCGGCCGCGGCCCCGTAGATCACTCCAAAGGCGATGAACAGCAAGGGCGCGACGATGCCGATGAAGAGCGACACCTGAGCGCCAGCCATCAACCGGGCCAAGAGGTCGCGCCCCAGATAGTCCGTGCCCAGCGGATGCGCCCGCAGCTTGATGCGGTCGCCGAGGCTGAGCTGGCCGGCGTCCTCCACCAAGCCCATGGCTTCGGCTTCCTGGGCAGTGACCACCCTGGACACCGGCACTTCAAGGCTACGCACGCTGCCCGTCAGGCGCCCTTGGGCGTCCAGCGCCACCACGCTGTAGTGGTAGGTGCGGGGTTTGAGATCCAAGCGGTCCTCAAAGTGCCGAACGTCCAAGCTGGCGATCTCGAACAGCGGCAAGCCCAGCGCCTGGCCCTCGGCGGCGGGAAACAGATTGCGGTACAGGCGGTAGCCCGCCGCGTCCGGCAGCGGCGTCCAGGCCAGGCGCACCGACTGGGTGGTGGGCGCTTCGGCTAGGCGCAAGCCGCCGCTTGAGGACTGCGGGCCGGCCAGGGAGGCCGAGCCGGTCGCGGAACCATCCCAAGGGCGGTGCGGCGCCACCACCACCGCGTGGCGGTCGGCGCCCGGCGGCTGGCTGATCTGGTCGAGGTCCTGCAGCGAAGGGTCCACCGTCCAGACCAGGGGCCCAACCAGGGTGAACAGCGCCAGCCCGATGACGAGATAGAGGGAAAACAACGCCCGGCGATTGGCCTTCAAGCGAATCCAGGCGTCCTGCCAATAGGACAGCGACGGGCGCGCCACCGCCTGCGCCGACTCGGTTGCGGCGGCGGGCTGAAAATCTTCGGCGGTGAAGGCGGTTTCGGCCACGCTCACTCCAACCGCACCCGCGGGTCGATCCAGCCGTAGAGCAGATCCACCACGATCACCATGAACACCAAAAAGGCACCGTAGAACACGGTGGTGCCCATGATGACCGTGTAGTCGAGCTGCTGCACCGCCTGCACGAAGTAGCGCCCGAGGCCGGGAATGGCGAACACCATCTCCACCACGAAACCGCCGGTGGTGATGGCGGCGATGGCCGGTCCCAGGACGGTGACCACCGGCAGGATGGCGTTGCGCAGTTGATGATGGGTGAAGATGCGCGAGGCCGGCAGCCCCTTGGACTTGGCGGTGCGCACGAAATCCGAGCCGACGATTTCCAGCATGGAGGAGCGCATCAGGCGCGTTAAGTAGGCCATGGTGCCCAGCCCTAGGACCAAAGACGGCACCAGCATGTGCGCCACCGTGCCCCAGCCGGCCACCGGCAGCACGGAGAAGCCGAGCGCCCCGTTGACCTGCACCAGCAGCAATTGGCCCAAGGCAGCGAACACGAAGCTCGGCACCGAAATGCCGAGTATCACCGCCAACATGATGAGCACATCCGGCAGCCGGTTGCGGTACAGCGCCGTCAGCGCGCCCCAAAGCACCCCGCCCAGGCCGGCGAAGGCGATGGCCAGAATGCCGAGGGTGGCCGAAACCGGGAAGTGCTCGCGGATGATGTCGTTCACCCGGCGGTTCTCCTGGGTGTAGGAGATGCCGAAGTCGCCTTGCAGCAGGTTGCCGAGGAAGATGCCGTATTGGGTCATCAACGGCTGGTCCAGGCCGTACTTGGCCTCCAGGTTGGCCCGAATCCGGTCGGTCAGCGCCTTGTCGCTGGCCAGCGGATCGCCGGGCACGCTGTGCATGGCGAAGAAAGTCGCCGTGGCGATGAAGAAGACGGTGACCAGGCCCTGCAGCAGACGCTTCACGCTGTAGCGGAGCATGGCCTCACCTCAGCCATCGAGGGCGGGACGCCCTCGGTCCGATGTGCCCGCCGGTCAGCACCGTCGAAGCCCCATTGCAAAACAACCCACTACTCGATCCAGGCGTACGTGTAGTCAGTGTCAGCGCCGACCACGCGCCGCAGGATGCCTTTGACGCGGGGGTGGGTGACGTAGGCGACGCCGCGCTCGTAGTTGGGGATGATCACCACGTCCTCATGAATGATGCGCTGCATCTCGGCGAAGGCCGCCATGCGCGTGGGCGCATCCATCGCGCTTTGGGCGATGCGCACCTGGCGGTCATATTCCGGATTGCTGTAGCGGCCCCGGTTGTTCAGGTTCCATGAGGCGAACAGGTCGCCGTAGGTCAGCGGATCGTTGTAGTCCGGGCCCCAGCCCGCCAGCACGAGGTCGAAGTCCCCGGAGGTCATCTTGGCCAGCCGCTGCTTGAAGATCTGCCGGTCGATCTTGATATCGAGCCCTAGGTTCTTCTTGAACACGGCTTGGAAGTACTCGGTCTGGATGTTGGAGACCGGGCTGTCGCTGGACAGCAGCACCAGCGGCGGAAACGCATCCAAGCCGAGCTCGAGCCGCGCCCGTTCCAGATGGTCGCGGGCCGCCTGCACGTCCATCCGGTACGTAGGCGCGGGATGCTGGTCGCGAAACTTGCCGCGAATGCCTTCCAGAAACCGCGGAAACAGTGATTCGCCTGGCAAGTAGCCCGGCGTCTTGGTCACCTTGTACACTAACTCGCCGGGATCCTGGGCCAGGATCATGGCCTTGCGCAGATTGTGGTTGCGCGTCAGCCGTCCTGAGCGGTGATTGAACTCCAGGTAGAAAATCGACCCGTCCATGTGCCGATGGATGTGCCACCGCTGTTCCAGAGCGTTGGTGAGGTTTTCCGCGGTCAGCCCGGTCATCACGATCTTCTCGTCCTTGAACAGGTTCAGGCGGGTGTTGGGGTCGGAGGTGATGTAGGCGACGTTGATGCGGTCCAGGCGAATCCGCGCCTGGTCCCAATAGTGGGGGTTGCGGTCCAGTTGCAGGGATTGCCCATGCACCCAACTCGACAGCTTGAAGGGGCCGTTGTAGAGCAGTTGGTCGGCATCCGCCCCGAAGCGGCCCTCCGTGGCCCGGTAGAATTCCTCGCGCACAGGGAAGTAGGTGGAGAACGCGGTGAGCTTGTCGAAGAAGGCGATGGGCCGTTCGAATTCAACCGCCAAGGTCCGCTCATCGACGGCCCGCGCACCGAGTTCGGTGACCGGCAGCCGCCCTTGATTGACGGCTTCGGCGTTCTTGATCGGATAGAGAATGAAGGCGTATTCGGAAGCGTTCTCAGGATCGAGGCCCTGCCGCCAAGCGAACACAAAGTCATGGGCCGTGACCGGCTGTCCATCGCTCCAGAGCGCATCGGCGCGCAGATGGAAGGTGGCGCCAGCCTCGTCAATGCGCCAGTCCTCCGCCATCCCCGGCGCGAGTTCACCCCGGTCGTCGTAGCGCAGCAGTCCCTCCATGACGTGGCCGAGCACAACACCGCTCACCTGGTCGGTGGAACGGGTGCTGTCGAGCTGCGGCGGCTCCTCGGCCAGCATCACGGTGATGGCGTTGTTGGCGGCATCCACCGCTGGGGAGGCACCGCTGGCGGTGGCGGTGAGGCTGGCCAGCAGGTTGAGCCCCCACATCAAGGCCACCAGCCCGATCAGGACAGCCAGCCCGAAGAGCGCCAATTGCCTGGCCGCCGAGCGGTTGAAGGCGGCTTCGCCAGCTAGGTTGGAGGTTTCGGCCACTTCGGGGCTAACCGCTCGGGCTCAAGTGTGCTGGACGAGGCTTTCGCTCGTGCAGGCATCTGTCAGGCGCGGCTGCCAAGCTGTATCCCAAGATTGAATCATGGGCACAGCATAGCAAAACCGGGCAGGCTGTCACTGCAGCGTTGGCTCAGACCGACGAGAGGGCGGTCGCCGGGCGCAGAAGTTGACTCATGTGACAACATTAATCCGCGATCAAGGAATCTAGACAATCAGCCCCCGTCGTGGATTGTCAACGACTCGGCCGCGGCGGCGCGGGCAAGCGCTTTGTCGAGAGTGGCAAGTGGTGCTTCACGTCGCACGGCGAGCTCAAGATAGACCGCGTCGTAGAAGGACAATCGGTGGGCTTGGGCGAGAATCCAAGCGCTGGAGAGGTCAACTTCCGCATCCGTTTGAATGGGCAGCCGTTTTAGCTCCGCCATCCGCACAGCGAGTTGATCGGCATCCAATCTGCCACGGCGAGCTGCCGCGAGAAGGGCATTGCGCACTTCGAGATGCCAAAGGCTCGGAACGAGAGCATCGCCCTGTTCGAGTCGGTCCAGCGCACGACTCGCAATGGCGTCATCCTTGTCGTCCAAAAGCCAAGAAAGCGCGACGGAAGCGTCAAGGATGAATAGGCTCAATAGCGGTGGCCCTCGTGACGGGCGGAAGCTATTTCCTCGGCGGACATTCCCAACTTCTTCCAATGGGACCGCTGCGACCGGAAACGAGCCACAGCCTCGGCCCGGGCAGCGCGCTGTTGCGCATGGGCTGGCGCGAGTTGCGCAATCGTCTTTCCGTGACGAGTTATCGCAACCACTTCGCCTTGTTCAACAGCGCTCAAAAGTTGGGCCAAGTGGGACTTGGCTTCCGTAGCCGTTACTTGACGCATAATTTGCCCTTTAACCGGTTAAATTTACCGGTTAAAGAGTAGCACAGCGTACGCGGCCAAGCATGGGCGATCTTGTCACAACCGGAAGCCGCCTCACCGCACCGTCTTGAGCAGATTGCCCACCACCCGCTCAAGGTGCATGAGCGAGTTGCACTCCTCCGCCTGATGGCAGTATGCGCTGTAGCGGCGCATCTCCGCATCGCCCACGGTCCAGGCGTTGCGCGATTCGGGATTGAGCCAGATGATCCGTTTGGCGCGGTCGTACATCTCCTTGAGGATTTCGGCGCGGGGGTTGCCGTAGTTGTTGCGGGCATCGCCCAGGATGATGATGGTGGTGCGGTTGTCCACGTCGTCCAGGCAGCTGCGCTTGAAGTCCTCGAAGGCTTGGCCGTAGTCGGTGGAGCCGCCCCCGTAGTCGCGCAGGGTTTTGGCGATGGCGTCCTCAATGGAGTTGCGGTCGAAGAGATCAGTCACTTCGGCAAGGTCCGAGGAGAAGGCGAAGGAGCGCACCTTGGGCATCACCTCCTCCAAGCTGTAGAGGAACATCAGCATGAAGCGGGCGTAGTTGGCCACCGACCCGGACACGTCGCAGATGGCGAACACCTTGGGCCGGTCGATCTTCACCGACTTCCAGCGCAGGTCGAAGATGGCGCCGTCGTAGGCCATGTTGTGGCGCAGGGTGCGGGGCACGTTGAGTTGGCCCTTCTTGAACACCTTCTTGCGCCGGGAGTGGAGGGTGGCCAAGCGCTTGGCCATCTTGTACACGATCTCCTGGATGAGGCGGAAGCTGCGGTGCTCGACGTTGGAGAGCTTCACCTTGCGCAGCAGCTCCTCGCGCAGGCGCTTGCCGGATGCGTCGGCGTGCAGCAGGAACTGGCGCTCGACGTAGTCGCGCACCTGGCCGCGCAGCCAATCCCGCCGCCGCCGCAACTCCTGGCCCAAGCGCCGCACCGGAACGGCGGGATCCTCCCGTGCGCCGGCGATCTCCCGGTTAAGCTCGATCAAGCCCATCTGGTCCATGATGCGCCGGGTGTAGAGGCCTTTTTGGGTGAAGACCTGAATCTCGCGCACATCCACCGCCTCGCCCGCCGCCGACATCGCCATGGACAGCTCGACCTTGGAATCCTGCATCAACAGGGTGCCCAAGGCCGAGGTGGGCGCGCTCATCTCGCCGGGGCCTAGGTCCGGTTCCTCGTCTTCGGCGTAGAGGGCGTTGCGGGGCTTTTGCTTGCCCTTCCTGCGGCGCTGTTCGCCGCCTGCCGGGGCGGCTTCGCTGCGCTCGCCGCCGCCCCCGCCCTCGCCTTCGCCCTGGCCATCGGCGTTGGCATCGTCCGCCGCCCGGCCTTCGGAATCCGGCTGCTCGCTGCCGCGCACCTGCCCTGGCGCCTCCCGGCGCACGTCCTCAAAGGAAAAGAACTGATCGAAGCAGGCGTCAAAGGTCTCCTTTTCGTCGCGAGTCTTGGGCAACACCAGCGACAGGGAGCGCTTGAGGAAGGCGCGGTCTCGGTAGCCCACCAACTCCACGGCATTGAAGGCGTCCAAGGTCTCGGCGGTGGAGATGCGCACCTCCGAATTGCGCAGGGCACGGATGAAGTTGGCGAGGGTGCGGTCCACGGTGACTCAGAGGCGGGCCCCGTGCTTGACCACCTGGCTGGTGAGGGCGGCCACCTCGCCTTGGACGTTTTCGATGTCCTCTTGGAACTTGAGCACCACGTTCAGGGTTTCCCGCACCAGGTCCGGGTCCAGGGTCTCGGCGTGCAGCAGCACGAGGGTGCGAGCCCAGTCGATGGTCTCCGAGATGGCGGGCACCTTCTTCAGGTCGAGGTCGCGCAGCTCCTGAATGAACGCCACCAGTTGGCGGCGCAGTTCCGGCGGAATCTCCGGCACTCGGGCGTTGATGATGCGCTGCTCAAGCTCCACGTCCGGGAAGGGGATGTAGAGATGCAGGCAGCGGCGCTTCAGGGCGTCGGAGATTTCCCGGGTGTTGTTGCTGGTCAGAAACACCATCGGCGGCTCCCGGGTGGCCTTGACGGTGCCGATTTCGGGGATGGACACTTGAAAGTCGGAGAGGATCTCGAGCAGCAGCGATTCGAATTCGTGATCCGACTTGTCCACCTCGTCGATCAGCAGCACGCAGCCATCCTCCTCCCGCAGCGCCTTGAGCAGCGGGCGCGGCTCCATGAACTCCTCGGAGAAGAAGATGTCGCCGAATTCATGCAGCCGGGTGACCGACTCGGCAAAACCCCGGGCGCCCTGCAGCACCTCGTCAAGGGTTTCCTTGAGCACCTGCGTGTAGAGCAACTGCTTGCCATACTTCCATTCGTAGATGGCCTTGGCCTCATCGAGGCCCTCGTAGCACTGCAGGCGGATCAGCGGCAGTTCGAACATCTCGGCGGTGGTCTTGGCCAGTTCGGTCTTGCCCACCCCAGGCGGGCCTTCGATCAGAATCGGCTTGCGCAACTGGTAGGCCAAGTACACCGCCGTGGCGATCTGGCTGCTGCAGATGTAGCGATGATCCTCCAAGTGGCCGCGGACCGCTTCCGCCGACTGGGCCATGTCTTCAATTGCCGCCAAGGGCTGCGCCTCCGAGTGGTGATGCCAGCTTGCGGGCCCGGCAAAGGCGGGAATTATCGCGTTATGGGTGAGGCAAGGAAAGGGCGGGAAACTTGATCCCGTGCTCGAACCATTCCAGACCCCTTTCGTTAGGCATCACGCCATGCTTCAGCGCGCCCCAGGCTGGATCGAAAAGCGGGCAGGCCGAGCGCCAAGATGACAACGGCGAGGATGGCGGAAGCCCCGGCTACCAATGACATGGCGTAGCGCAGCATGGCGTCGTCGCCGAAAGCGTGGTCCGTGACCAAGGCGATCAACGTGGGACCCATGCCGATGCCGATGATATTCACGAAAAACAGGTACAGCGCCGAAACCTGGCCGCGCATTTCGTTGGGCGTGAACTGCTGCAGCGCCGAAACCGCCACCCCCCAAGGGGCACTGGTGCAAAGCACCAGCACTGCGATCAGGGCCAAGGAAAGATGGGCATCCGCAACCAGCGTACTGATGAAGGCGGGCACAATGCCCAAGGCCGTGAAGCCTGCCGCCGCCAGAAAGGCGCCGCCACGCGGCTGGGCGCCGTCCCATCGATCGGCCACCCAACCACCCAGAAAAATGCCGGTTGGCCCAAGCGCCGCCAGCACCAGACCGTAGAGGACGCCGGCATCGGCGACCGCCCAGCCATGGCTGCGCACGAAGTAGCTGGGCGGCCAGACCACCAAACCATTCACCAACACGCCGATGAAGCCGAATCCCAACACATGGCAAAAGAGGGTTCGACGGTTGCGCTTAACAAAGCGCAGCAGCACCGGAATGGGTACGCCAACAGGTGCGCCAGCAGGCGCGACCTTCGAAGGCGGGCCTTCCGCTTCGGCGCCACGCATTAGGCCGCGCCTAGGCGGTTCGCGCAACGTCAGGCCCACCAAGGCCATGACCAGCAAGCCCGGCAAGCCCACGTAGATGAAGGCCGCTTGCCATGTGCGCACTTCGCCGACTATTGGCAAGTGGGTGTTTGGAGTATCGCTGACGCCACCAACCACCAACCCGCCGACGATGAACGCCACGCCAAATCCCAGGTAAGTGCCCATCACATAGGTGCTCAAAGCCCGGGAAAGCAGCCTTTGGGGAAAGGAATCCGCAATGATCGAATAGGCGCAGGGGTTGAGCGCCGCTTCGCCCACGCCAACGCCAACCCGCATGAAGAACAGCTGCCAGAAGCTGCGGGCCAACCCGCAAGCCGCCGTGAAGAGGCTCCAAGCACCAATGCCCACAACGATGATGGCGACCCGATTGCTGCGATCGGCCAAGCGCCCTACGGGAAAGCCGAGCAGCGTGTAGAAGATGGCGAAGGCCAAGCCGTGCAGCACGCTCACTTCGGTATCCGATAGGTCGAGGTCGCTGCGTATGGGAGCGACCAGCAGGGACAGGATGGATCGATCCACATACGAGAAGAGGTACGCCACCATCAGCACCCCGACGACGTACCACGAGTAGGCCAGCTTACTAGCCTGAAGAGTGATAGCGCTTCTCCGCGGCCCGAACGGCGACCGCATCGGCACCGTAGGTTCCAACCGCCTCTTCGACACTGATGTAGCCGTCACGAACGTCGCGCAGCACGGCTTCGCGCCGTCGCTGTTTCGGGTCGCCGTAGCCCCCGCCCCCGCCGGTTCTGACTCTCACCACATCGCCCCTGCCCAGCGGCAGCGCACTGGCATTGAAACAGTCCTCAACCTCTCCGGTATGACGAATGATGCTTAGCCGATTGACAGTGCCGGCCTGGCCACCGGCCAGCGGCCAAGGGGGCGTGCGGGAGCGGGTGTAGGCGGCAGTGACCCAACCCGAGGGACGCGTCAGCCGATAGCGCAGTTCAATGCCCTTGCCGCCGCGGTGGCAGCCCGCACCGCCCGGTTCAGGGTTCAGCGCATAACATTCCACATGCATGCCGTTGCGGGCCTCATTCACCTCCACCGGACAGTTGTAGGTGTTGCCGTGGGAACTGCTGAACTGGGCATTCTGGCCGTCCCGCTCGGCGGTGGCGCCCCAGCCGCCGACCTCGGGTTCGATGAAGCTGCGCAGCCGGCCCTCCGCGTCCGCGAAACCGATCATGGTGGCGCATACCGAACAGAAGTGGCCGACGCCCGGACACTCCGGCAGCACCGGCGCGAGCGCCTTCCACATCAGGTCGGACACCCTTATCTTGTTCTCGTAGTAGAAGCCGACGGCGGCGGGCCGCTCGGCCGCAAACAGGCTGCCGGGGTCGCAAATCACGCGCAGTGGGCGGAACGTGCCCGCATTGGCGACCCCCTGCGGGCACACCAGACTCTTGAACATGGCTTGGGCGCTGACCAGGGTGGCTTGGTAGCTGGCATTTAAAGGCCCCGGATCCTGCGGTGGGTTGCCGCGCAGGTCCACGGTGAAGAAGTCGCCGTCCACTTCAATGGCAACTTGCAGCGGCCGCCCATCGTCCAGGGAATCGGTGGCGGTGAAGCAGCCTTGGGGCAAGCACCGCAAGGCGCGCCGCACCTGCCGTTCTCCTAGGTCAAGGTAGTCCCGCACGGCTGAGAGGAAGCTATCCGCACCGTAGCGGTTACAGAGCTGAACAATGCGGCAGGCACCCATTCGCAGCGCCGATACGCCTGCCCAAAAATCGCCGAGCGCTTGCCGGGGCAGGCGGCTGTTGGCGGCGATGATGTCGAGAACGCCGGGCAAGGGCTTATGCCCCTCAAACACACGGATTTCCGGGAACAGCAGCCCTTCCTGGTGCAGCTCCTTAGCTTGGGGGGAGTTGCCACCCGGTGCCATGCCACCAAGGTCCATCCAATGCCCCTTGTTGGCCGTCCAAGCAACGACTTCGCCATCGAAGAACACTGGCATGACCAACGCCACGTCGTTGAGGTGGCTCACGCCGCCGCCGAAGGGATCATTGGTGATGAAGATGTCGCCGTCCTCGAACCCAGCGGCGCCATGCTTGGCGATGACCGCCTTGACCGCCGGATCCAACATCCCAACAAACGAGGGAATACCGGCGCCCGAGCTGGCCAACTGGCCATCGGCATCGGTGACCGCAACGCCAAAGTCGAGCACCTCATAGATGACCGAGCTCATCGCCGTCTTGCGCATCGTCGCAAACATCTCCTCAGAGAGAGCGGCGAGGGCACTTTGAATGATCTCCCGGGTGATCACCTCCTGCGGCCCATCGGCGCGGGCTTGCGCCCACCGCACGGCAGAACTCATGAGGTGCGGCCCACTACCGGCTACTTGGCAAGCATGCGGATGACGCTGTCAATTGGGAAGTCCCTCTACCAGATGCCAATTGCATCGAGTCCACCGTCCTAGGGTGCCTGCATCCTTCAGGTTTCGCCGGGCTTCCGCAGGCCACGTTGGCGAAGATCGGGTCATAGTCGTCGGATCCCAATGGATCCATGCATGTAGCTCCAATCCTTGCATCAAACGACATCCTGCCTGCTCGGTTCCGCGATGCAGATTGGAAACGCCTAGCCAACAGCGACTGGCTGGCCAATTTCAACGGCATTCCGCGATTCTGACTTCATCCCATCGTGAGTGTCGGTCCCGCCACCGAACCTGGGCAACTACCTCTAAAGGTAGGGCGGCCAACTACTCGTGCGAGTAGTTGACGCGCACCACGCCCACCGGAAAACTTGAAAGCCATGGTTGGAAACAGGAGATATTCCCAATGATGGCGCAAAACTACTCGATGAAGGGAGCGCTGTTCTGGATGTTGACCGCAAGCTTGGCTTGGCCGCTGGCCGCAGCCGGCATGGAGATCGAGGAAATCGTCGTTACGGCTCGCAAGGTTGACGAGAACATTCAGGATGCGCCAATCACGGTGAACGCCTTCACCGGCGACCAGCTTGAAGACGCGGGCGTGGTTCAAACCGCCGACTTCGTCCAGCTCGTTCCCAACGTGACCTTGGCGGAGTCGCAAACTATGGGCACCTCCTTCCTGACCGTGCGCGGCTTGAGCCGAGTGCGCAACGGCGAGTTGCCCGTGGCGGTGGTTGTCGATGACGTTCTGGTGGTCAATTCAAGGCAGTTCATCGGCCAGATATTCGACGTGCGGCAAATCGAGGTGGTCAAGGGACCCCAAGGCGCCCTGTACGGCCGCAACGCCTCCAACGGCGCCATCATCATCACCACCAATCCGCCGACCAGCGAGCCCGAGGGCTACGTCAAGATGAGCTACGGCACCAAGGACGAGGTCGGTCTGGAAGGCGCTTGGAGCGGACCGATCAGCGACACCGTGGCCGTGCGGCTTTCCGGCCGCATGCTGGAGCGCGACGGCTACTTCACCAACGTCACCCTCGACGACGAGGTGGATCCCTTCCGCGACCGAACCTTGCGCGGCCGCGTCACCTGGGCACCTTCCGACACCCTGACCCTGGACCTGAAGGCGCAGATGTCGAAGCACGAAGGCAAGGGCATCGGCTTCCATTGGCCGGGCGCAGCAATGTTCGAGGCGTTCGGCGTTTTTCTTGGCACCGGGGAGGAATTGGGCGTTACAGCGGATCAAGTGGTTTCGGAAGGCGCCAACTTGGTGGATCTGCCCTATGTGGCCAACAATCCAGACCGAGGCAGTCGCGACACCGCAGGCTTTTCGATCAAGCTCGACAAGGTTTTCGACTGGGGCGCCTTCAAATCCGTGACCACCTACGACGAATTGGAGGCTTCGTCGGTGGCCGACCGTGCCCCCTACCTCTCCTATTTGGACGGCACCCAACACAGCTACGTCGATGTGGAGGGTTGGAGCCAGGAACTGCGCCTGAGTTCGTCAACCGAACGCCGCTTGCGCTGGCAGGCGGGCGCCTACTATCTTTCTTGGGAGCGACTGCGCTCCACCGTCACCGGCGTTGATCTAGGCCTCGGAATCAAGCGGGCGACGGATACGCCAGAGTTTGAGGACAGCACCAATCCCACCGATTTGGCGCCGGGCAACTTCCTCTCCTTTCTTGAGGACAGCTACGCTTGGGCGGTTTCGACCTAACCGACCGCTTCACTGTTTCCCTCGCAGGACGCTACGACAAGGAGAATCGGGAGCAGAACGTCAATCCCTACAACACCGCCGGACGAGTTTACGAAGCGGCCGGCGCCGACGGCGCCAACGCCCCCTACGGCGCGGTTGCCTGCCAGCCGGACAATCCGGCTCAAGTCGCCAACGTGAACTGCGGCCGATACGCCACCTTCAGCGAGCTGCTCGCCTACACTCGGCCCTTCAGCGAAAAGAACAAAAAGAACTTCAGCAAGTTCCAGCCCAAAATCACCTTGGCCTACAAGGTTTCCGACGAGATCAACCTATACGGCAGTTGGGGAGTGGGCTATCGCGCGGGGCAGTTCAATTACCCAGGCATCGGCACCATCAGCACCACGGCCAACGACGTGATCGAACAGGAGGAGAACGAAGCCTACGAGATTGGTGCCAAGTTCGACTACGGCAACTTGCGCTTCAACGCCGCCTACTTCAACTCCACCGTGGACAACACCCAGTACTTCCCGTTCGATGGCCTAGCGTTCGTGCAGGTGTTCGAGGACGTGGACAAGGCAGATCTTGACGGTTTCGAGGTGGAGGCCGCTTGGCGCCCGCTGCCCAATCTGGACTTCTACGCCGCCTACGGCCAAACCAACTCCAAGATCACCGCCTACGCGGAACGGCCCGGCACCGTGGGCAACGACCTCCCCTATGTGCCCAAGCAAACCTTCAACGTCGGGGCCCGCTTCGAGCAGCCGATTTCCGGCGACCTGTCCTTCTTCGCACGAGTGGACTACGAGCGCCGCGGCAAGCAGTTCTGGACCCCTGAAAACAGCTTCCCGAGGAATGCGCTGAGCTTGGCCAACCTGCGCGTCGGGCTGCAGGGCGAAAAGTGGACTTCATCCGTGTATGTGAACAACGTGGGCGACAAGATCTACAACTCCGAAGTCGTGACGCCGCTGTTCTTGCATCCCGCACCGCCCAGAGTGGTGCGCTGGGACTTTCGGTACGAGTTCTAGCAGCCTAGCTCGGTATGGGGTGGCCGGATACCGCTTTTTTCCAGTTGCATGGAATGAAACTCGGCGGCAATCGTGGCCGCTGCTGCTTCCATGGTTCCGCGAAATCGCCGCCTGCCAGATCTGCCGCGTTTCCGTGAGAGCCTTGCGCACTGACGTTTGGCGAACCTGAGGTGGAAGCCTTCATTCACTTCTACTTCGCTCTGGCGATAGGTTACAACCTCGCGAGCTTGGTTAGCGTAGACTGGCGGGCAAGGCGGCTTTCGCCAACCGACCCCGTACAAGCTATCACCATGCTGGTGACATTTTATCTAAGCTATGCGGCCCAGCCGTTGCTTGACCCAATTTTCCAGCAGGCGCTGATGCTCATGTTCATAGCGCTCATCGCGCGGTTCGGCGTAGTGGCGCACTTGGTGGGACACAACGAACAAGACTATTCATCACCGCTTGCCCGGGCCACAGCGATAGCCATCAACGCATACGGCATTGCCGTTTTCTTGGTGGATTTCGCGGTGTAATGTTAGCCCTGCGCCGTCTTCAATTCCGGTACCAGCACTCTACTCGGGGGCGGAATGACGTTTGAATACTCAGAGGCAAACCGCACGACCTTTGTGTTTAGGGGGCCAGCAATCACCCATTGGGAGCCGTAGACGCCCGCGCTTCGTGCGTTCGGAGAGCGTGACGTGCGCTCACCACTGGCCGTCAAGAAGTCGATGGCGTCGAAGCCGAACGGTTACGCTCGCAGCGGGGCGTCCCCGCGCCGCCAAAGACCCGGTCTACTGCTCGACTTCGTCGCGCACGGCGGCGGCATCTCGAGCCCGGGTGTGCCTTCGCCACGCGTGCCCGCCGAAGAGGCGCAGGCCAAGCCAACACAGCCGCGCTTGCCATGCGCCGGCCCGGTGCCGACCGGACCGGGCGAGCGCCCGCCAGATGTCGTCGGCGCGCGCCCGCGTCACTTTTCCCTTGGCGTACAGCCAGTCATGCACGACCCCCGCGATGTCGACCCTCGACCAGCGCACGACGCACTGGAGCGGCGTCGGGATCGAGCTGAAGTCCGTCTCGAAACCGGACGCCACCCGGATGCCGACTCCAGAGCCCGGCTCAGCCTCGATCTCCACCGTGAGATCGCGCAGCAACCTGCGCCGGCCGTCGGCGAGACGCTCCGTTCGCAGCGCGTTGCCGCGCACCAGGGACTCCGCCATGACGCTACTCCTGCGAATGCGACACCCCCACTGTTGCCGAATAGACGGGATCCCGCAACCGCGGAGTGCGGCTCGACCCCGCCGCGACGCTGTCTCCCAAATCCACGACAACCCACCTCGCCGTTAATCGAAGCGCTTCGCTGACCGCCTGCTACCGTCCGCAGCCCTCGACCGCGCGAGC
>JAQAJJ010000088.1 GCA_028278675.1 Candidatus Azophilus lithoversatilis | reverse complement strand
AGCGTTTTGCCCACCGGGATGAGGCCGCGGAAGAACGCCACCCAGAGCAGGAAAAGGACCAGAACGCCCACCCCGATCCAAGGGACGAGGGCGAACTGGGACGGCAAGGTGTCGGCGGCCATCAAGTAACCGACGTTGGCCCAGAAGGTGAGATAGAGCAGCTCGCAGAACATGATGAACAGCATCGACGAGCCCACCTCCCAGCCCGAAACGCCGTCCCGGCGGTTCAGGTAGAGCGCCATCGCGCCCTTGCCCACCTGTTCGTTGACAATGGAGATGATGTAGGCGCTGGCGCGGATGGGCAGGATGGCGGTCCAGGGCACCCGGGTGTTGAACCAGGAGACCACGCGCCACACCACGGTGGAGTCGATCAGGAAGAAAAAGGCGGAGTAGGGGATCATCAAGGCCAGCCAGATCCCCCAGGGCACGCTGGCGAACACCTCAAGCAGGTAGCTCGCCGCCGTTAGTCCCTGGCGGGCCGCCGCACCCTCCACGCGGGAGTACAGCCACGCGAAGCAGGCCAGCGTGATCAGCCACGGCAGCGCCCGCTGCCAAAGGGGCGGGGTGCGCCGGTCGTTGGGGTCGGTGGGCGTCATGTGGGGAGTTCCTCGTCAAAGGCGTCCTGCAGAGCGGCGTCGAGCGGGGTCAGTTCGATGCCGAGCGCCTGCTGCACTGGCCGGGGATCGACTGCGTCGTCCTGTTCAAGCACCTCTAGCATGTCGAGGGTGAGGGGCGGGTCGGCGGACAACGTCTCGGCCAGCCAAGCGAATGCGCGGGCGGCGACCATTGGTATGCTGGCGAAGGTAACTTCCCGGCCCAGAACGTGCGCGGTGCGCTCGACCAGCGCTCGGTGGGTCAGTGACTCCGGGCCGGCCAGTTCAAGCACGGTGTCGCCAGCAACGCCGGGACGGGTTGCGGCGAGCAGCGCCGCCACCACGTCGGCGGCAGCGATCGGTTGCTGGAGCGCCGCGCCGCCGCGCACCAGCCTCGCGCGGCCCGAGGTGGCCTGTTGCCGCAACGCCTCCGCGGCGGCGTCGCCGGGGCCGAGCACCATCGGCACACGCAGGATCACTGCGGGCACTGGCGAGGACAGCAGAATCTGGTCGGTGCGTCCGCGCGAGGCGAGGCAGCCGTTGCGGGAAGCGGGGTCTGCGCCGTGGATGCTGGTGTGGACGATGCGCGCCACCCCGGCCGCCGCGCAGGCCGCGCAGAGCGCCTCGGCCGGCTGCTCGTGGGCGGTCTCGTAGCGATTGCCCCGGGTCTGCTTGAGGATGCCCACGAGGTGGATGGCGCCGGCGCATCCCTGCGCTGCGTCCGCGAGGCCCTCTCGGTCCCGGTAGTCGATGATGCGGACCTCGCGCCGTTCCGGCGACGGCAGGTCTTCGAGGCTGGTGGCGGCACGCTCGGACCGGACCACAGCGCGCACGGGTGCAGCGGCGGGGTCGTTGGCCACAGTGCGGATCAGCAAGCGTCCGAGGTGCCCGTTGGCACCGGTGACCAGGATGGGGTTGGTCACAGCGGATGCCGCTGTAGTGGGCTGAGAACTCGGCTCGGCAAGGGCATGGGCCGTGCCGCTCTTGTGAAACACGTGGAGACAGCCCAGCGGCTGGCTGGTTGTTCCTTCGGCGTCGGCGGCGTGCCGTTCTGGGGCAAGCTAAGGGCTTTCATGGAACAAATGGAGACAGCCCCGCCGGCGTCGGCGGCGTGCCGTTCTGGTTCAAGCTAAGGGCTTTCATGGAACAAATGGAGACAGCCCAGCGGCTGGCTGGTTGTTCCTTCGGCGTCAGCGGCGTGCTGTTCTGGGGCAAGCTAAGGGCTTTTGTGGAACAACGAGTCAGCAGTTTGGCGGGCAGGGGCAAGCTAAGGGTTTCCTAAGTAATCCTCAGCCATTATGGCTGCATCGTCCGCAGCCGTTCAATCAATGATTTGTGCGGGTATTGGCTCAGTTTGACTTTCCGGCATGGAGCGAGGGCGGGATGTCCGGCGCGGCTCAGTTCGAAGCCATCACCGTGTGGCCCGCCCTCGTGCTGAGCCACGGTCTTCATGCGAGAATCGACCCAATCTGCCCCCTTCTATGGACCAACCTGCCTGCCGCTGGGCTGTGTCCATTTGATCCATGAAAGGCGGAGGCCGAGTTCGCCCGCGACAACGATGTTTGGTTGGGCATCTACACGGGGGCGGGGGACCGGGCGTTCTGCGCTGGCCTTGATCTCAAGGAGGCAGCGGAACAAGGCAGCGGCGGGGCGGGGAGCGCCCCCCCCGCCGAGGGTCCCCTGTCACGGTTCGAGCGGATTGCCCCCGATCATGGCAAGCCGACCATCGCGGCGATCAATGGCGCGGCTTACGGCGGCGGTCTGGAGATGGCGCTGACCTGCGACATGCGCATCTGTGCCGACGGCGCCCGCATGGCGCTCGCCGAGGTGAAGGTTGGGCTTTGCCCGCCGGGCGGCTCCTTCAACCTGCCGCGGCTGGTGGGGCTGTCGAACGCCATGTGGCTGCTGCTGTCCGGGGAGCCGGTGGATGCCGAGGAGGCGTTGCGCATGGGCTTGGTGACGCGAGTCGTCCCCTATGCGGAACTGCTCGACACGGCAGTGCGGATGGGCGAGACCATCGTCGCCAACGCGCCGCTGGCGGTGCGTGCGACGCGCAAGCTCGCCCGTCTCGGTCTTGAGTTGCCGCTTGACTATGCCCGCCGCATGGGTGCTGCGCTGATCGAGTCGGTGTGGTCTTCCGAGGATGCCAAGGAGGGTGCGCGGGCATTCGCCGAGCGGCGGCCACCCGACTGGCAGATGCGCTGAAGCGCTACGAAACCCGTTGATGCGCAGATTCGCGCTACACCGCTATTCCAAGCCCCGGCTCTCGAGTTCGGCTGGCATGCGCACCGAATCGGCTTCGAGCTCGGGACCGCGCTCCTCGTCCGTGAGCAGCCCGGCGGTGTCCTTGGCCATCTTGTCGCTGTCCAGGGTGATCCACTTCTCCGGCACGATTTCGATGATCACGCGCAGCGGCGAGTCCAAACGTCTTTCGAAGTCCTTGGCCTGCTCCTCCTCATCGGCGCTCAGGGTGCCGCCGCGACGGCCGTAAGGGCCGCGGGCCAGCGCTGGGTAGAACCAGCTTTTGGTTTCCTCGTCGTCGTGAATGATGGCCCGTCCCTTGATGGTTATGGCCCCGTTCGGACCGTCCGGGGCGGCGATGCCGCTGACCACTACGGAGCAGCGCGGGTCGCGGCGAATGGCGGACACCCGGTGGCGGTGGACGCCGCAAGTGATCCAGGCCCGTCCCTCATGCCAAACGAAGGCATGCACCACGCCGACCGCCCAGCCGTCCTTGGTGGTCCAATTGAAAACGCACTCGCCCGCCTTGCTGAGCAACTCCTCGCGCTGCGCCTCGGAGAATGGATAGATCGATACCTTTTCGTGGTCTTGGCTTGACACTGCTCCTCCCGATGTGAACACCGTTGAAGACGCGGCTAATCTAACATGTTGGGCAAGGTGGATTCCGGGTCAAACATTTGCGGCCGGTCCGGTGCCGGTTGGACGCGGCGTCGTGAGGGTGCAAAATCGTCGTCCCATGGACTTGCCCTTGAGAACCTTCCGGGACGCGCTTCGCAATCAGGATTTCGCGGTGATCGGTCAGTTGCGCCTGCATCAGGACCACGGCCGCGACGACCTCATTCGCCAGGCGGAGTGCCTGTCCCCGGCGGTGGATGCGGTGGCGCTGACCGACAACCCCTACGGCTTGGTGCACATGTCCGGATTGGCGGCGGCAGCGATTCTGCTGCAGCGCGGCATCGACCCAGTGCTGCAGATTTCGGCGCGCGACCGCAATCGGATTGCGCTGAAGAGCGAGCTGCTCGGCGCTGCGGCCGTCGGCGTGACCAGCTTCGTGCTGCAGCGAGGCAACAAGCTGCCCGAAGGCGGGCAGCCGCAGGTGAAGGAAGTGTTCGATACCGGCGCCAAGAAGTTTCTCGCGGCGGCCAAGCAGCTCAGCAGCTTTCAAGTGGCCAAGGGCTGCCCGGAACTGTTCCTCGGCACCATGGCGACGGTGTTCGATCCGGATGAGAACTGGCAACCCACTGAGCTAAAAGCGAAAGTCGAGGCGGGCGCGCAGTTCGTCCAAACCCAGGCCTGCCTCAACGTGGCCATGCTGCGTCGTTACATGAAGATCTTGGTGGCCGCT
The DNA here is from genome assembly GCA_028278675.1 of Candidatus Azophilus lithoversatilis. Classification (GTDB taxonomy): domain Bacteria; phylum Pseudomonadota; class Gammaproteobacteria; order Pseudomonadales; family Azotimanducaceae; genus Azophilus; species Azophilus lithoversatilis. The sequence continues at coordinate 5,874 of JAQAJJ010000088.1, read as the reverse complement.
AAGGTCGCCCGGCGTTGCCATGTCCTGGTGTCCGTTCCGGTGCTCACCTCGGTCGAATCCGTGCGCTGGCTGGTGGGCAACCATCGTGGTGCCGTCATTCCAGATCACCTCTTGGGGCAGTTTGCGCAGGCCAAGGATGCGGAGTCCTTCGGCATTGCCCTCAGTGCCGAAACCATTCAGGCCATACGGGAGATTCCGGGCGTCGGCGGCGTCAACCTGTCAACCACCGGCAGCCCGGAGGCGATCCTCGCCGCAGTCAATCAAGCTGGATTGGACTGAGGGTTAGTGTCCTGTCCCGCAAACAAGTGTGATTATTCGTGGCCGTTTCGGCCCCCGGCCGCGTTGCTCCGCCTTGTGTGGGGCCTGCCACACGGCGTTGTCGCCCTTTCCGGTAACGGAAAGGCCCTTGCCCGGGAACCGAAACGGCCTAGCGCCTAAAACCCACTTGTTTACGGGACAGGGCACTAGTTCCCGCCGTACATGTAGCGGAACTTGACGCCGAAGGTGCGCGGCTGATTCACCGACAGCCGCTGCTGGGCAAAGCGGTTGTTGAAGAACAGTTGGGCCTTCTCGTCCGTGAGGTTGTCAACAAAGAGCGTCGCTGCCCAATGCTCCGCTTCGAGGCCGAACTGCAGGTCGATGGTTTGCCAAGGGTCCTGCTTGACCACGGGCGAGAGGAAGGGGCTCGACTCGATGCCCGCCAACGAGTTGACCGACTCGCCGGTGTGGGTGAAGCGGCCCATGATGTAGGGCTCTGCGCCCATCCACATCGTTGGGAACGAATAGGTGATGTTCACATGGGCCTTTAAGTCCGGCACGATCGGCAGATTGGTGCCGGTGGGCACGGAAACGGCCCCATCGGTGCCTTCAAAGAGAATGTCGGTCTTGGACAGCGAGCCATCGTTGTAGCCGAGGGTGGCCTCGATGCTCCAGTAGTCCGTGGGCAGCCAGCTGAACCAGGCCTCAACGCCGTTGATCTCGGCTTGGGGGAAGTTGACGATGCCCAGCGTGAACAGGGTCGGCTGAGGGTCTTCGGCCTGCACCTGGATATCATCCCAGATCATGTGGTAGGCGGCGATGTTCAAGCGCAGCCGGTTGTCCAGCCAGTCGCTCTTGAAACCGATTTCCCAGTTGGTGACCGTATCCGAATTGTAGGTGTTCAGGGTGCCGGCCGGGGCCTCGAACTGGTCGGTGGGCGGGCCGAACACCGATTGCGGACGGGCGGAGTTGGCCCCGCCCCGGCGGAAGCCCTCGGAATAGGTGGCGTAAACCAGCTTGTCCTCCCACGTGTAGGTCAGGTTGACCTTGGGCACGAAGCCGTCCTCGTCGGAAACGCCCAGGTCCCCCGGTGCGTAGCAGTAGTCCACCTCGCAGTTGGGCGGTCCGCCGTTAAGGCCGACCAGGGTGCCGTTTTTGACGATGTATTCGTTGTCGATGCTGTAGTAGCGCCCGCCGGCCGTAATGGAGAAGTTCTCGGTGAAGTTGACGCTGACCTCACCGAACACCGCCCACTGATCCAGGTCGCTGTCGTAGGTGCCGGAGAACCAGTTGTTCGATTGGGCCTTTGGGTCGATGCCGTTTAGGTAGTAGCCGGCGTAGTTGATGTAGGCGAAGCCCGGCGTGCCGGTGAAGTTGTGCACGTTTGAGACGAACAGCTCCTCCACTTCGCGGCGGTTGTAGAAGCCGCCGACGATGGCCGACCAGCGGCCTTCAGCGGGCGTGGCGTAGCGGGCCTCGACGCTCCAGTTGGTGGTTTCCCGACCATCGTAGTCGTTGGCCACCGGGTCGCCGCCGAAGTCGTAGATGCCGCCGGTGTCGTAGTAAGGGTCGCCCGTGTTGAAGGAGCGGAAGTAGTCGCCCCGCTGCTGGTAAACCTGCAGGTAGGCGGTGGCGTCGGCGAAGTAGGCGCTGTCGCGGTCGAAGTAGGCGGTGGTCAGCACGACGCTGCCGAAGCTCAGGTCGCCTTCGATGGTCAGGGCCAGTTGGTACCACTCATCCTCCCAGTCGTCCCGCGTGTAGCGCGCCTGCTCGCGCTTGCCGAATTCGGGGAACACGGCGGTGTCCTCGAAGAGCTGCTGGTTGAGGGTGGCGTCGCCGAAGCCGTCGAGTTCGTACTTCTGGTAGATGCCCACCAGATCGACGGTCCACTCCTCGCTGGCATCGACCCGCAGCGCCGCCCGTCCGCCGGACCACAGCGAGGAGTTCACGTCGTCATCCACCCGGTGCGAGTTATTGGCCGTCAGCCCCGGGGTGGGCGCCAGCACGTTGTCCACCCAACCGGCTTCGTCGGCTTGGAATCCGACCAGGCGCAAGGCCACTTTGTTGGGTACCAGCGGCACGTTGACCATGGCGCTTAAGTCGTAGCCGCTGCCGCCATCGGCCACCGTGGAAGCGGTCAGATCCACCCAGCCGCCGTATTGGTTGGGGTCGGGCTTGTTGGTGATGATGCGCAGGGTGCCGCATTGGGCGGCATCGCCGAAGAGGGTGCCCTGGGGGCCGGACAGGGCTTCGACCCGAGCCACGTCGATCAAGCGCGGATCGGGGTTGTAGCCTGCGGCGGTGATCGGCTGCTCGTCGAGATAGACCGAGGTGGTGGCGGAGTCGCTGAAGGAGAGGCCCTGGGCGGCGCAACCGCGCATGATGACCGAATTGGCGCCGGGCTGGCGTTCGCTGAGCGCGAGGCCGGGAATCTGCCCGGCGTAGTCGTTGAAGGTCTTGAATCGCTGCAGGGTGATTTCGGAGTCGGAGAAGGCCGTTATCGCGATGGCGGTATCCTGCTGGCTCACCTCGCGCTTGGTGGCGGTGACGACGATCTCCTCCAAGGTGGCTTCCTGAGCCTGGGCGGCGGGCAGGCTCGCCACCGCCGTGGAGACCGCGACCCCCAAGGACCGCTTGCGGTTGCCCGCCGAGTTTCCCGCGTTCTGCGCCATAATGCTCTCCCCGCGTCATTGGATCAGATGCCAAGCGGTTATAACACTGGTACTTTGAGCGTTCAACAACAATGCGGTGAACCGCGCCAATGACCACCCTGATCGCCACATCCGTCGTACGCGGCAGCCGCCAGGGCGAAAGCCACGGCGGGGTTTACTTGGTGGACCTTGCCAAGCAGCGGGTTTGGCAGCCGATCGATTGGAACGCCATGGACATCGACTGGCAGGGCCGGGGCTGGGACCGCGGCCTGCGCGGCATTGCGTTCGACCTTGATGAGTCCCCTGGGCGGGTGTTCATCGCCGCCAGCGATGAGCTGTTCGTGTACAACCCGCGATTCGAGCGCCTCGCCTCCTACCGCTGCCCCTACTTGAAGCACTGCCATGAGATCAGCCGCCATCGGCGGCGCCTCTACCTCACCTCCACCGGCTTTGACGCCATCTTGGGCTTCGATCTCGATGCCAACCGCTTCAGTTGGGGCCTGCACGTCACTCGGGATCGCAAAGGCCTGCGGGCGGCGCCGTTTCGGCCCGAGGCCGGGCAGGGTCCGCAACCGGGCAACCGACTGCATCTGAACAACGTCTGCTGCCGCAGCGAGGCGATGTACATCAGCGGTCTGCACACCGGCGGGCTGCATGCCTACTCCGGGCGCTACATCAAGCCGGTGGCCAACCTGCCCCGAGGCGTCCACAACGCCCAGCCCCATCGTGGCGGCGTGTTGTTCAACGACACCGAAAAAAACCTCGTGCGCTTTGTCCCTCCCGAGGGGCCGCAGAAGGGGTTCCGGGTGCCCACCTACAACCCGGCGAAGCTCACCCACACCGAGTTGGGGGACGCCGGCGTCGCCCGCCAAGCCTTTGCCCGGGGGCTGTGCGCCGTCAACGACAGCCTGGTCGCCGCCGGTTCGTCGCCTTCCACCATCACCCTGCACGACCTTGACGCGATGCGAACCACGCTGACGATCAACCTGTCGATGGACATCCGCAACGCCATTCACGGTCTTGAGGTCTGGCCGTTCGACGCGGACGTCGAGCGGGCTGTCTGAATCGGTGCTAACCTGTCGGTCATGGCCTTCACGATTCCCAAGACATTCATCAACGAGCTTCAGGATCGGGTTGAGATCGCGGCGGTCGTAGGCAGCCGGGTGGCGCTCAAGAAGGGTGGCAAGGACTTGCAGGGGCTGTGTCCCTTCCACGACGAAAAGACCCCCTCGTTCACCGTCAGCCCAGCCAAGAACATGTATTACTGCTTCGGCTGCGGGGCAGGCGGTGACGCCATCAAGTTCCTTGAGGAGTTCGAAGGACTGTCGTTCACCGAAGCGGTGGAGTCCTTGGCGGCGTTCGTTGGCATGGAGGTGCCGCGCGCGCAGTCGAAGGCCCCGGGCCGCGACCTTGCGCCGCTGTTCGAGGCCATGAGCGCGGCGGAAGACTTCTACCGGGCGCAGCTCAGGGGCTCGCCGCAAGCCGTCGACTACCTCAAGGGGCGCGGCCTGACCGGCGAGATCGCTGCTGAATTCAAGCTTGGCTTTGCTCCAGACGCTTGGAACGGCCTGCGCGAGGCGCTCGCGGCAGGCGCCCGCCCGCTGCAGCCCAAGGTGCTGCTCGAAGCGGGGCTGATTGGCAGGAACGAACGCGGCCGCGAGTACGACCGCTTCCGGGGACGGATCATGTTTCCGGTGCGCGATGGCCGGGGCCGGATCATCGCCTTCGGCGGCCGTCTGCTCGGCGACGGCCAAGGCCCCAAATACCTGAACTCACCCGAAACGCCCATTTTTCACAAGGGCCAGGAGCTCTATGGGCTCTTCGAAGCCCGCAAGTCCTCGCGCCAGCTTGATTCGCTGATCGTGGTGGAGGGGTATCTGGACGTGATTGCCCTCGCCCAAGCGGGTATTCGCAACGCCGTAGCCACCTTGGGCACCGCCACGGGCGAGGACCACTACCGCAAGCTGTACCGCTATGCCGACGAGGTGATTTGCTGCTTTGATGGCGATGCCGCCGGGCGCCGCGCCGCCTGGAAGGCACTGGAAGGCGCACTTGGACATTTGGATGGCGGTCGGCGGCTGAAGTTCATGTTCCTGCCCGATGGGGAAGATCCGGACACGCTGGTGCGCCGGCAGGGCGCTGACGACTTCCGCCGCCGCATTGGCATGGCGACGCCCGCCATCGAATATCTGTTTGCCGAATTGACCCGAGGCCTCGACCTGACCGCCTTGGACGACCGCGCCCGGCTCGCCGACTTGGCGGCTCCCTACCTGCAGCGGGTGCCGTCCGGCAGCCTGCTGCGGCAGATGATGCGCAGCCGATTGCAGGAACTCACCGGCGTTGGCGGGGTGGATGTGCGGCCTGCTCAGGCCCCGGCGCCACCGCGGCGCAAGGGGCCGCGCAGCGACGGATTGCCCCAAAAGTTGCTGTCGCTGCTGCTGAGGTCGCCCAAACTTGTCGCCGAGCTCGACCCAGCCGACATTGACCTGCTGGCCGATGGGCAGGACAGTCCGCTGTTTGCCGAGGTGGTCCGCTACGCCGCCGCCCACGCTGACGCGGACGCCGCTCAACTCCTGGGTCGGTGGTCGGGGCAGGAGGGCCATGCCGAGTTGCTGCGGCTCCATCAGCGCCCGTCAATGCTCGACGCGGACGGCTTGGCCGTTGAATTTCGGGAGGGGGTGGAGCGGCTGCGGGAGGTGGCCAGCCGCCGGCAGCGCTCCGAGCTGTTGGAGCGGATGCGCGGTGATCCGGCTGAGGAGAAGGAGCGGCTGGCGGAGTACTTCACCCAGCTACGAAGCGCCAAGGCACAAGGCTAGCAAGTTCCTGTCCGTAAACTCATAACGGATTGATTTGTTTGAACAAATTGGCGTTTCAGGTGGCATAAAACCGGCGTTTTCGATATCCTGTGTTTTCACTTTCCTAATAAAATCACTGGAAAACCAAAAACGCCGGAGGTCGCAATGCG
>JAQAJJ010000087.1 GCA_028278675.1 Candidatus Azophilus lithoversatilis | reverse complement strand
CACGCAGGCCCGAACTGAAGCCCTTGGCGGATGCGAGCGAACGGCTGGTGGCCTGCCACTTGTACGATTGAGTTCAGGCTGTAAGGAATGTGCGTGGAGAGACAATCTCGATACCGCGCCAAGGGTTCAGCGCAACCAGGTCAGAATCGCCGGTGATGATCAGATCGGACTCCGAGTCGAAGGCGAGGGCCAGAAATTGGTTGTCTTTCGGATCGGCGCAATCCGTCACTTCCGAAAGCACCGAGGTCATAGTCGTAACTTGGGTGAGGTGGCGCAGGAACTGCTCGCGGTCGGCGATGGACAGGTACTTGTCGAATTTATCCCGAGCCAACACATCGGCCACCTCGGCGAGTGTTGCTTCGGAAACCATGACCCTGGAGTGCTCCAGCGCCTTGTCCACGGCCTGCGCGGCTACCGAATCGGCCAGCAGTAAACGGCTGATCCAGACGTTGGTGTCAATGACGACGCGCACCGCATCAGTCGCCCAGCAACGTGCTAAGTTCCTTCTCCGTCATGCCGCGAGCTTTCGCGCTTTCGGAAATACGGTCACAAAAGCGCTGGAACATCTCGATGTTGGCGCCAGTCAGCCGCCGATAGTCCGCAGGGGAAAGGACTACCGCGACTTCCCGGTTCTGGCGCCGAATCGTAACGGGTTCGCGTTGAACGGCGTCCAACAGAGCCGCGAACCGTTGTTTTGCCTCAGAAGCCGATACGAGCTGCATAGATAATTGACCAAAATAGGATAAATGATTAGTTTGATCAATTTAACCATTTGGATTGTGCTTGGCAAGGACGACGGCACACTTAAAGCAGCTTTCGGAACTTTGGCGCGGTGTCCAAGCTACAACAGCCTAGCCGGGATGGCGACAATGTCCTTTGCGAGCCTTGCGGCGGTCTCTTTGAGGCAGACCACTGCCCCCGGTCCGAGTGGCTTGTCGAGCTTGGCCAAGGCGGAGAAGCTGCCGGCGGCGGACCGGCTGGGGGATGCGGTCTTCTTGAACTCAACCGGATGAATTTGATTGTCCCGCTCGATCAGCAGATCAACCTCCCGGCGGTCCCGGTCCCGGTAGAAGTGAAACCGAGCCTCCAATCCGTTGTGCCAATAGCTCTTTAGAATTTCGGCGAACATCCAGGTTTCAAGAATCGCGCCCGACATGGCGCCCGCTTCGAGGGTTTGCGGCGACGACCATCCGGTCAGGTAGGCGCATAGCCCTGTGTCCAGAAAATAGAGCTTCGGCGTCTTCACCAGCCGCTTGGTGACATTGCTGTGGTAGGGACGCAGCAGATGGACGAGGCCGGCGGTCTCCAATATGGACAGCCACGCCTTGGCCGTTTTTTGATCGATGTCCACGTCCCGGGCCAAGTCGGCAAAGTTGACCAGTTGACCGGTGCGGGCGGCTGCCGCGCGCAGCAGCCGGTGAAAGGCCAACTCATCGCCCACGCGGGAGAGGGCGCGCACGTCCCGTTGGATGTAGGTCTGGACGTATGAACTGTAGAAGATGTCCCGCACGGCCTCGCCGGCGAGCAGGGGGTTGGGGAAGGCGCCGAGCCATATCTGGCGATAGATGTCCATTAGTTGCTTCGGCGCGCCGGCCGTGGCGTTGGCGTTGGCTAGCCACTCATCGGTTGGCGCAAAGGCTTGGTTGAACTCGGCGCGGCCGTCGAGCTCGGCTTGCGAGAAGCCGAGCAAGTCGATGATCGCCACCCGGCCAGCCAAGGTTTCGGTGATGCCCTGCATGAGATGAAACTTCTGCGAACCCGCAAGCCAGTACATGCCGGGTTGCTTGGTCTTGTCCACCGCGAGCTTGAGTTGACCGAAGAGTTGAGGCGCGTACTGCACTTCGTCGATGGTGGCGGGCGCGGGGTGCATTTGAAGAAACAGCGCGGGGTCGTCGCGGGCGATCGCACGCTGCTCCAAGTCATCAAGGGTCACGTAACTGCGCCCGCGGCCGCACTGCTCAAGCAGGGTGGTTTTGCCCACTTGACGGGGGCCGGTGAGCAGAAGGATGGGGAAGGCCCCGGAAACTTGGTGGATGGTTCGCGTTAGAGTTCGGGGCTTGTACATGGGAATCGGCTAATCTGGGAGTATATTCCATATTAGCCGATGGCTGGGCTTGTTCCTAGCGATCCCTGAGCCTTGGCATTCGGCACGGTGCGGCGGTATCCGCCCACCGCTTTGGCATCAGGCGGGACGGGCTTCCATGACGACCGCTTGGCGGGCGGCGCGGTCCAGATCGCCTTCAGACAAGTCGCCGTCCTTGGACACCGCCACGTCGTGGTAGGCCGCGTCCCCCGGATGTTGGCGCAGGTAGTCGATCAGCAGTTGCCGGATTCGATCGGGCTCATCGACGATGACCGATGCTCGGTAGGGGACGCCGACCCCTTGCAGGGTGAGCCAGACCCGCGCCTCTTTGCGGAGGTTGCGCCACCATCGGGTTTCCTTGCTGGTGAAGCAGCGGATGGTCTTGCCGTCGCGGACGTAGCGCAGTGGGGTGCTGTAGGAGCGCCCGGACCGGACTCCGGTGAAGGTGATCAGCAGCACGCTGCCGCTCATCAGGAAGTGCGCCGGCGAGCGCAACAGCAGGCCGAGCGTCGGGTTGATGATCTTGAACAGCGGCTCCGGGATCTTCACAGTGTCCTGCCTCCCAATGTGCGTTGAACGACACCAGCAACTCGAACGCGAGCTTGCTCGCGCAGGTGAGCCAGCAACCCAATCACGCCGCCGAAGGCGATGCGGGTAGCAGATGCGCCACGGCGTCGCGCTCCGCCGCCAGTTCGGCTTGGGTGGCCTGCATCCGTTCGCGGCTGAACTCGTTGACCTCAATGCCATCGATGATGCGCCAGTCGCCGCCTTGGCAGCGCACCGGAAAGGAGTATATCAAGCCTTCGGCGATGCCGTAGGCGCCGTCGCAATGCACGCCCATGCTCAGCACGGCGTCCGCGCCCAAGGCCCAGTCGCGCATGTGCTCGATGGCCGCGTTGGCGGCGGAGGCGGCGCTCGATGCGCCCCGGGCTTCGATGATCGCCGCGCCCCGCTGCTGTACCTTGGGGATGAACTCCTCGGTGTACCAAGCCATGTCGATCAGGCTCATGGCGCTCTGGCCGGCGACCGTGGTTTGGTGCAGGTCGGGGTATTGGGTGGCTGAGTGGTTGCCCCAGATGCACAATCCCTCGACCTCGGTGGTGTGGGTGCCGGTCTTTTGCGCCAACTGGGCGACGGCGCGGTTGTGGTCCAAGCGGGTCATGGCGGTGAAGTGGCGTGGATCCAGGTCCGGGGCGTTGCGCTGGGCGATCAGGCAGTTGGTGTTGGCCGGGTTGCCGACCACCAGCACCCGGACGTCGCGGGCCGCATTGTCATTCAGGGCCTTGCCCTGCACCGAGAAGATGGCGGCATTGGCCTCCAGCAGATCCTTGCGCTCCATGCCCTTGGTGCGCGGGCGCGAACCCACCAGCAGGGCGTAGTCCGCATCGCCGAACGCCACCTCGGGATCGTCGGTCTGCACCACGCCGCGCAGCAACGGGAAGGCGCAGTCGTCCAGTTCCATGGCCACGCCGCGCAGGGCGCCGAGTGCCGGGGTGATTTCCAGGAGATGGAGAATGACGGGCTGATCCTTGCCCAGCATCTCGCCGGCGGCAATGCGGAACAGCAGCGCGTAGCCGATCTGGCCAGCCGCGCCGGTCACGGTCACTCGAACGGGATCTTTCATGGTGGCTTCCTGTTTTTTCCTGATCGCGGAGTGATATTGCCGAGCGAGTCAACTTCTGCGCCCGGCGACCACCTTCCCGTTGCCCTGAGGCATCGCCTCGTTGGGATTAAAGCCCTATTCTACCGAGTCCATTGGAATTCGTGATACCACTGTCCTTCGGGCAAGGCCAAGGCGTCGATGAGCCAGGGCGTGACCCGCTCCGGGAGATTGTTGCGCGGCCTCCAGCAGCAGGCATCGAATAGAGCGGGCTCCGCGATGGCTGGCTCACCAGCGAAGGCGTCCGCCTCGAACACGAAGTTTAGCCCCTGGTGGGCGCCGGACCGGTAGGGCAGCGCGAAGCGGGGCCTCAATTCGCCTACCTCGACGCCCGCCTCCTCCAAGCACTCCCGCCGCGCGGCATCGCCGACGCTCTCGCCGGCCCTCTGGTGGCCGCCGGGCAGGCAAAAGTAGCCGTCCATGAAGCCGGTTGCGGCGCGGCGCAGCAGGAAAATCTCCTCGCCGCGCATCAGCATCACATGCACCACCACCGGAAAGCCTTGCCTTTTGGGTCTGGTGCCCATCAGGTCAAGTCTTCCAACATGCGCTCCGCGGCGACTGCACGGATGCCCCGGGCGAGCGGGAACGTTTCACCGCCCGCGTGGATCAGGTCGAGGCTTGTCACCCCGAGGTCCGCGGCAGCGGTGCGCATGGATCGGGTGACGGTGGGCGAGCTGGTGCGCTTGACCTCCACCGCGCGCAGGTGGCCTCCTTGATGCACAAGCAGGTCGATCTCGGCACCGGAGTGCGTGGCCCAGAAGTAGCACTGCCGGTCTTCCGCCCCGAACGCGCGAATTGCGTTTTCGATGACGAAGCCCTCCCAGGAGGCGCCCACCTTGGGATGACGCTCAAGTTGCTCCCGATTGCCTATGTCGAGCAGCCGGTGAAGCAGGCCCGAGTCTCGCAGGTACACCTTGGGGGATCGGACTTGGCGCTTCCCCAAATTCGCGCTCCACGGCTTGAGAGCGCGCACCATGAAAGTGGCTTCCAACGCTTCGAGATAGCGGCGCACCGTGTGATGCGAAACGCCGAATGCCCGCGCAAGCTCCGAGCCGTTCCAGACCTGGGCGTGATAGTGTGCCAGCATGTTCCAGAAGCGTTCGAGCGTGGTCGAGGGGATGTTGATGCCCAATTGCGCAATGTCCCGCTCAAGGAAGGTTTGCACGAAATCCCGCCGCCAGCGGTGGCTCGCCACGTCGCTGCGCGCTGTGAACGATGCCGGAAAGCCGCCGCGCAGCCACAGGTCATCCAAGTGCGCCGCGTCGATTTCGGCCAGCGACAGCGGTGGCAGTTCGTAGTAAGCGATTCGGCCCGCGAGCGACTCGGAACTCTGTCGCAGCAGGTCGGGGGAGGCGCTGCCAAGCACCAGAAAGCGGGCTGGTGGCGGGCGACGATCCGCCAAAACGCGCAGCGTCGGAAAAAGGTCAGGGCGCCGTTGCACCTCGTCGAGCACGATCAGCCCTTCGAGATGCGAAAGCGCCAGCAGGGGGTCGCTAAGGCGCGCGAGGTCCGCCGAAGACTCCAAGTCGAACAAGTGCGCGGGTGAGTGGCGTTCCGCGATTTCTCTCGCCAGCGTCGTTTTGCCCACTTGGCGAGCGCCAATCAGCGCGACGACGGGGCGGTCGTCCAACAGCGACTCAATGCTCCGTCGATGCTCTATGCGGGGCAACATGCCCCAACATTACCATGAAAATTGGACGAAACACATCCAATTTTCCATATTGAACAGGGTAGCTTCCGTGGCGCGCCATGTCCTCACTTGGCTTCACTTGGCTCAGACGGGACACTGGATGTCTTCTTGCAGGCCCTTCGGAGCCTGCTATGGTGAGTGGGCGATGATTCCAGCCCAGGTGACAAGTGATGGCTGAGCGCGATGCGCCGTTGAATCGGCGCATCGAAGAAGCGTCGTTGAACGCTTGGCCCGCCCTGCACCAGATGCTGCTTGACGGGTGGGTGCTGCGCTTCGCGCGTGGATTCACTAAACGGGCCAACTCGGTGACGCCGCTGTATCCGGGCAGCCAGCCCCTAGAGGAGAAAGTGCGCTTCTGCGAGAACCTCTACGCACGGGAGAGGCTGCAAAGCGTGTTCCGTTTGACGACCGGTGTCCATGGCTCCGATCAGGCGTCGCTCGACCGCTGCTTGGATGCCCGCGGCTACCGGCTTGCCGATTCAACTCTCGTGCTTGGTGCGTCGGTCGCGCCCGAGGCGGTCTCGCCCCGGTGGTCGGTGCTCACGCTCAATGAGTGGCTCAACGCCTACGCGGCGCTGACCGGAATGCCGGACAAGTTCATGCGCCTGCACGGCGCCATCCTCAATTCCATTCGCACCGAGTGCGCCCACGCGGTGCTGCGCAGTGGCGATGAGGTGCTCGCCTGCGGACTCGGCGTTGTGGAGCGTGGCCTTCTCGGACTCTTCGACATCGTCACCGATCCGGCCCGCCGGCGCCAGGGCTGTGGCGAGGAACTGGTGCGCGGCCTGCTCGATTGGGGACGCGAACGAGGCGCGCGGTTCGCCTACCTTCAAGTCACCGAAGGCAATGCGGCGGCACAGGCGCTGTACCGCAAGCTCGGCTTTGCCGAACGCTACCGCTATTGGTATCGAATCGGAAACTGACGCAACCACGCAGCCACGACTCCTAGCCAGCCGGCCCGCCTGGCGAACGGCGAAGCCTCGCGAGTTGCTATCATGAGCACTTTTTGTAGAGGAAACACCGGTGGCCCATGTCAAACGACGGGCCATGGCCAGCGCGCTCGCGATGCTGCTGTGCGGCGGCTGTGGCGGTACGCTGCAGGAAACGCCGTCCACGGACGACACGACCGCCATGCTCGAGGCTTGGACAAACTACTACGCGGCGATCGATGGGCTGAAAAACAACTTGCTCGCCAGCGACTCCTTCAAGATTGATGACGCCCACCGCGCCGGTGCGGTGCGGCTGATGCAGAGCATCATCGCCTCCAACGTCACCGGCGCGATGGGTGGCGGCGACGGGTCCTACCCGCACATTCGCCTGCTGCTTTCGCCGACCATCAAGATCGGCGTCGACAATCCCGACACCCTGTACCGCGCCGCCACCGTCACCAATCCCGACGGCGGCTATGTCTACCGCGTCTGGGGACAGCTTGGCACCGCTTCGGACTTCCTGCTGGAGCAATTCCACGGCCCCGATCCCCAGGGCGCCATCAGCACCTTTGAAGACGATGACCTGGTGACCGACGACGAGGGACGATTCGAGATTTTCCTGAGCGCTGAACCCATGGGCGAAAACTGGATGGCACTCGCTCCCACCGACCGGCTCCTGACCCTGATCATCCGCGACAGCTTCACCAACTGGGAGACGGAACATCCGGCAACGGTGGAAATCGAACGGATCGGCACCGACGGTGAGATGTCTCCTCCCCTGCGCGAGCGCGACCTGATTCGGCCGATCGAGCAGGCCACCGCAATCCTTGAGCGCCAAGGGCGGTTCTGGCCCGAGTTTTCGTCCCGTCTGCGACTGGTTGGCGAAAACAACTTCATCGGTTTTCGCGCCACGGAATCGTTGGGAATCCCGACGCAGTTCTTCAGCGCCGGCTTTTTCAGCATTGCCGAGGACGAAGCGCTCATCGTCACCATGGCCGATGTCGATGCCGCCTACTGCGGCTTTCAGGTCGCCAATTTCTGGGCGGCCAGCCCCGACTGGATCAACCGGCAGACCAGCCTTTCATGGTGCAACGACGGCGCCCAAGCGCTGCCCATGTCGAGCCGCGGTTACCAATGGGTCGTCTCACCCCGCGATCCCGGCGTGCATAACTGGATCGACACCGCCGGACTCAGGCAAGGCGTGCTGTACTTGCGCATTCAGAGCCCCCGGGGCGAGGACTTCGCCGCGCCGGATCCGCAGGCTGAACTGGTCAAGCTGAGTGCGCTTGAGCAGCAACTGGAGCCCGGAACGCCCCGTGTCGACCCGAGTGGCCGCAAACGGGCCATCGCCGCGCGCCAGGCCCACGCACGGCGCCGCTATCAGGCCTGGTAGCAGGTCGGCGCGAAAGCCGAAGGCAAACTGAATCAGGAACTGTGAATCGGTGAATCGGTGACAACGATTCGCCAGCCAACGATTCGCCAGTCCTTGATTCAACCTGCTTTTTTTGCGAAGGTTCAAGGCTCGCCTTTGCGCGGGTCACCAACGCCCGCTGCTGCCCGGCTACAACTCAAACGCGGAGGGCTTGCCCGTCGCACTAAAGTCGGGCGGCCTTGGCGTGAGTGAAGGCACTGACGATACTTCTTTTGGCAACGCCCCAATGATGGACGCAATGAGTCAATGACCGCAAAGCGCAACGGCCGACGAAAGAACGTGCCCTTGGTCGGACTGCCGCCCAAGCAGGGCCTCTACGACCCGGCGTTTGAGAAGGACAGCTGCGGCGTCGGGTTCATTTGCGACATCAAGGGCCGGCCAAGCCGGGAGATCATTGAATCCGCGCTGTCGATGAACTGCTGCATGGAGCACCGGGGCGGGTTGGGCTACGAAAAGAACACGGGCGACGGAGCCGGCATTCTGCTCGGCATGCCGCATCGCTTCATGGAGTGGGTCGCGGGCCAGGATCTGGGAACCGAACTGCCGCCCTTGGGCGGCTATGGGGCGGGCATCGTCTTTCTGCCGACGGACGTTGCGGAGCGAGAGCGCTGCAAGGCGCTGATGAGCTGGGTCATTGAGGATGCCGGCCAAGATATCCTCGGCTGGCGGCCGTTGCCGGTGAGCCCGGATGACGCCGTCATTGGCAAGGCGGCGCGGGCGGCCATGCCGCACATGGAGCAGCTGTTCATCGCCGCCAAGGGGGCCGCGGCCGAGGATCGCGAGGCCTTCGAGCGCAAGCTCTACCTGATCCGCAAGCACGCCACCCACCGGCTGCGCGGCGCCGCCAATCTGAGCCAACGTCAGATGTTCTACATCTGCTCGCTGTCGTCGAAGGTGATCGTTTACAAGGGCATGCTGACGCCCAAGCAGCTCGGCCCCTTCTTCGACGATTTGGCCGACGAGGAGTTCGAATCCCATCTGGCCATGGTGCACTCGCGCTTCAGCACCAACACCTTCCCCTCCTGGGACCGGGCGCAGCCGAACCGCTTCATGAGCCACAAC
>JAQAJJ010000086.1 GCA_028278675.1 Candidatus Azophilus lithoversatilis | reverse complement strand
CCACCGCGCTCACCCTGAACGTGGCCGCGGTGGCGGGCGACGATGCGATCAACATTGAAGAGAAGGAGGCTGGCTTCACCATCGATGGGGACACGGGCACGGAAACCGGCGTGAACGTTGAGGTGCGCATCGGCGACGAGACGCTGAGCGCGGTTTCTGACACTGCCGGGGTCTGGTCGGTCAGTGTGCCCGGGGACGCCGCGTACATTGCGGAACCGAACGTTTCAATCTTGGTGAAGGCGACCAAGGACGGGTTTGCCGCGGCACCGCCGGTTGAACGAACACTCACCGTGGCGCTGACCCCACCGGCGGCGGTGGTCAATCTCGCAGTTGCAGTGGCCGAAGAGGCCTATGTGCTCAGTTGGGACAACCCCGGAGACGCCAGCGTCACCGGATATCAGTATCGTTGGAGTGGCGCGGCGACCTGGTCGGAATGGGTGGACATACCGGATAGCGGGAGCGACACCACCAGCCATAGCGTGCGGGCGGCTGAAGTGGGCCTGGATGTCAATATGGCTCATCGGTTCGAGTTGCGCGCAGTGAACCAAGCAAGCCCGGGTCCGGAATCGGAGGCTACGCCCCCCGCACCGAGACTGAACGCCGCGCCGGATTTCGGGGCGGAAACGGCAGTGCGCGCCGTTGGTGAGCAGGCGCCCGCCGGCAGCGCGGTCGGCGAGCCGGTCGCGGCCACCGATCCCGACGGCGACGCATTGACCTACGCCCTCTCTGGTGCGGGCGAGGCGCTTTTCACCATAGATGCAGCGGGACAGATTGCGGTCGCGCAGAGTGCGCAACTCGATCATGAAACGCAATCCAGCCACACGGTGACCGTCACCGCGTCGGACCCCAAGGGCGGCACTGCGGACATTGCGGTAACCATCGAGATAGGGGACGTTGACCCGCCGGCGGCGCCGAGCGGGCTGAGCGCCGCGGCAGGCGGACAAGCGGTGATCGTTCTGTCGTGGACGGCACCGGCGCCGGCTTCGGACCGTGCTGGCGTGACCGGCTACCGGCTGGAGTGGTCTGCGACCGGCGTCGATTCGTGGGTCGCGATCACGTCGGCTCTGGACGCCTCGGCGACCGGCTACGAAGACGCTGGCTTGGAATCGGGCACTACGCGGCACTACAGGGTGATTGCGCTGAGCCGTGAAGGCGAAAGCGCACCTTCGAACGTTGCCTCGGCAACCGTCGCGGGGCTGAACCGGGCACTTGCGCAATCATTGGAGGTCATGCTGGCGGCGACCGCCCGTTCGGTGGCGGAAAGCGCCCAGGGGGCGATCGAGTCCCGTTTCGAGCGCCTGCGGCATCGGCCGAGCGGGCGGCGATCGGGCCAAGCGGCCGCAGGGGCCGGGAAGTCCGCCGCCGCGCCAGGCACGGCGGCGCCGAGAGCCGCGGGCCATGCGCCTGGGGGCACCGGTTTCCCAGGCGGCGCGCAGGCTGCTGCAGCCTCCGGCGGCTATGGCTTAACGGCGACGCCGACGCGGTTGTTGGACGACCCGCTTTGGGATCAGGGGATTTTCCCGGCCGAGCCCGCACGGATGGCCGATGACTCCTCCGGCATGACGCGGCTGCTTGCCCAAACCGACTTCAATCTCGCGCTGAGCGGAGGCGACGAGGACAACGGCGTGGTGCTGTGGGGCCAAGGCGACCTGCAGCGTTTCAACGGCGACGTCGCCCGGCGGGACACGCGCTACAGCGGTGACCTGAGCGCCGCCCACCTGGGACTGGACTACTATCGCAACAAGGACTTGCTGATTGGACTTTCCGTCATGCGCAGTTGGGGCGACGTGGACTACACTCGGGACGGAGCGGATGGGATACTGGAGAACCGCCTGACCACGGTTCACCCTTATGCATACTGGCAGCCCAACGAGCGCGTCAGCGTTTGGGGCATCGCCGGCCTTGGGTCCGGTAAAGTCGATCTCCGGGAGTCGAACCGCACACACGACTTCAAAACCGACTTCGAGATGCTGCTGGGCGGCGTGCGCTCGACGCTGACCCACCGGGGCGGCTTGGAGTTCGCTCTGCGCGCGGATGCGTTCGCGGCGCGTCTTGATGCCGACTCCCGAGAATTCTCCAAGGTGACAACCGGTGACGCGCACCGTGCCCGGGTGATGCTGGAACTGGTGCGCGAGATGCCCCTCGCCACCGGGCAGCTCCTGGACATCAAGGTGGAGATCGGCGGTCGCTACGACGGCGGCGACGCGGACCGGGGCGCAGGCGCGGAAGCCGGATTCCGCATCGGCTTCGTGAGCCCGGACAACGGTCTGGACGTGGCGCTGCATGGTCGAGCCTTGCTGGTGCACGAAAGCGACTACGACAACTGGGGGCTCGGTGTGCAGGGGAGTTGGGATCCGGGTCTGAAGGGCCGCGGCCTGCGGTTGGCGATGACCTCTTCCTTCGGACAGGATCAGGGCGGCAGCGCGACGTTGTGGGACAACTCGGCCTTGTCCGCGCTCCCCGCGCATGCCGGTCAATCGATCCCCAACCAAGTCAGTACGGAGAGCGAGCTGGCCTACGGCATGCGCGCCTTCCGCGGGCGTGGGTTGCTGACGCCCTACGGACGGGCGCGGTTCACAAGCCAGGGACGTGAACTGGGTGTGGGCGCTGAATTGAGCCTGCAGTCGCGCTGGCCGTCGCCGATGCAGTTCGCGTTGGAAGGCACCCAGCTGCAGGACCCCTCGGGCAACGCGGAACTGGGGGTGAAGGTGCGGATATCGATACCTCTGTAAGTACCCCGATGCACGGACGCCGGCATCTGCTCGTGCGCCTGGGGACTTGGCGCCAAAGCCGGCGCGGAATCCGGGCCTTAAGCCCGCGTGCAGACTACTTGGCCGGCGCCCTCAAGGCGCTGGCGGACCCTTTCCGTCCGTGCGGCACTCGGGGAACAGCCGCCTAGCCCGACCTATTGACGACAGCAGTAGTTTGTTCATGAATAGGTCGGGCTGGAGTGAAGGGTCTCCCGTCGCTGGTCAATGCCATCTGCATCGCCGCCGAACGCGGGCGCGGGAACCTCGCGCAACACGCTCTTTTTTTGCATCTCACCCATTGCATTGCGCGGCGGCGCTTTGACGCACAGGATGTGGGCTGCTTGAAACGTGCGACCTAGCCTCGCAGCGCTGCCTTGAGGCGCTCAGGCCGACATCGCCAGCGGCCGGGCATCACCACGGCGACCACAGCGTCCCCGAAGTTCGGCTGGCATATGCCGATGACGGCACCATCGGCCACTTTGCGCCTAGACTGGATGTCCGGACGGACACCAACACAGAGGTGATTGGCGTCCCCTAGGGGAGTCGAACCCCTGTTGCCAGGATGAAAACCTGGAGTCCTAGGCCTCTAGACGAAGGGGACTTCACGGTGAGCGGCGCATTCTAGTGAGCAGGTGCCCGGGCGTCAATATGGATTGTGGTTTTCGGTTGGGATTTGGTGATCTGCGCAAGCGCTTGGGATGTTCTCGAGGAATGGCTTAGATTAGAAATGGATAAAATGGAGTTAATTTCGAATGATATAGCGCAAAAATGGACATAACATCATCCTTTTTCGAAACCAGTATCCACCTACCCATGGATCGCCTTTCCCTCCTCACCCCCACCGATTTGCAACTTCCTCCCGGACCGCGTTGTCGCTCTCTTGCCTGCGAGGGTCGGACCCCTCGCGCCCCCCAAGCTGAGGGCTCCCACGTGACGCTGGCCACACCGCGCTCGCTCCGCCTTGCCCGGAGAAAGAGCGGCTCCCGGCAGGGCCAACCCAAGTAGTGTAACAGGCCCTGGTTTGGGTCATTGTCGGTGCATCCGCCGACGGGTTCCTCAATCCCCATCCCCACCAAGCAACAGCCTCCCCACCCAATCCCGGGCAAAGTGCTGCGCCGTTCTTCCGTTGCGCACCCCCCGGGCCAGCGCCCAGCGCAGTGCCGCGGTGCGGGTCTCATCGTCCCACGCCACCATTGCGCCGTGTTGGCGGGCCAGCGCCGCCAGCCAGTGGCGGGCGACCGCTAGGTAGGCGTCCTGGCGGAAGGGGTGGAAGGCCAGCCAGAGGCCGAAACGGTCGGAGAGCGAGATCTTCTCCTCCACTGCCTCGCCGTGGTGCAGTTCGCCGCCCCGGATGGTGGTGCCTTCGTTGTCCGCCAAGGTCTCCGGCAGCAGGTGGCGCCGGTTGGAGGTGGCGTAAATGAGGATGTTGCCGGAGGATTTGAAGATGGAGCCTTCCAAGGCGCTCTTCAGCACCTTGTAGGAGGCGTCGTCCGCTTCAAAGGAGAGGTCATCGCAGAACAGCACGAAGCGGTAGGGTTCGTCGCGCAGGCGCCCAACAATGTCGGGCAGCGCCGCAAGCTGGCTCTTGTTGACCTCGACCAAGCGCAGGCCTTGGTCGCCGAAGGCGTTCAGCAGCGCATGGATGAGCGACGACTTGCCAGTGCCGCGGGCGCCCCAGAGCAGGGCGTTGTTGGCCGGGTGACCGGCTAGGAACTGACGGGTGTTGGCGACGACGCGGGCCTTTTGATCGTCGATTTGCAGCAGATCACTCAGCGCGATGTCATCGACGTCCGGGTGCAGGGCGAAGCCTCGGTCCAGCCCTTCGCCATGCCAGATGGCGGCGCGGTGGGTGCCCCAGTCCACGTCGGCGCGGTCCGGCAGCAAGCGCAGCAGTCGCGTGGCCAGCGTCTCGGCGGAGTTCAGGAGCGGTTGCAGGGATTTGTCCATGTTGGCTGAAGGCTGGCTAGGGGCGTTACCGCGAAGTCTTCAGCGGGACCACGTTGTCGCTTTCCCGCCGGTAGATGCGAGCTCGCAGTCCGGGGCCGTCGAGGCCAATCTCGCCGGGGGCGAAGTAGCGCAGATCAAAGCGCCTGGACCTCTCGCCGGAGTCCGGCGCCAACTGCAATTGGTGGCCGTTGAGGGACCATTGCCCGAGTTCCTTCGCGGTGCCCTCGGCCAAGCGGTAGCGGCCTCCGTCCATGTCGCCCTCAAGAATCAGGGTGCCTGAGTCTGAGCGCCACTGCCCGGGCAGGTTCAGCTTTTTCAGCCAAGCCAGCCGATTGCGCTGGGTGCCGCGCAGCCAGATGAAGGCGATGAGCGCGACGGCGGTTACAACCAGCAGCGAGGCCATGGCATCACTCCGCGCAGCTCAGCACAGCCACTCGCGCCGTGCGCCGATCAGTTGCGCATCGACGGCTTCCTCCAAACGGCGTTCCGCTTCGGTCAGGGTCTTCTCCACCACCACGGTGTCGGCGGCGATGGCGACGATGGACCATTGCGAGCGCTGGTGGGCGTTCTGATGGGCGCTCTCGCAGATCGCGACGTTGGCCATCTGGCCGAGGCGAGTGCCGATGCCCTTCAGCCGTCGGCGCTTTTCCTTAAGCGAACGGCAGCCGCCGAAGTGCAGGTCGATGCGCAAGAGGCAGGCTTTGGCCACGAAATCAATCAGCCGGGGAAGTCGGCCCGTTCCATTTCGTAGAACACCGTGTCCAAGCCGTGCCACTCGCAGCGGCGCAGGAACACCATGCCTAGGCGCTGCATGACGTTCACCGACCTTTGGTTGGGGGTGTCGGTGACGGCGATCACCCGGTCGAAGCCGCAGTCGGCAAAGCCGTGGCGCAGCACCTCGGTGGCCGCCTCGGTGACCAGGCCTTCGCCCCAATACTCCGGCAGAATGCCGTAGAGCAGCTCGACGGTCTTGCCGTCCTCGAAGCGGCGGTGGCCACAAAAGCCCATCAGGACGCCCGGCTTGTCCGGGTACTCGATGGCGAAGAACCCGGAATTGCAGGCGTCGAAGAAGGCGGTGCTGCTGGCGACGATTTCGGTGACCCGGTCCATGGAGATGATTCTGTTGTCCCACAAGTAGCGGCGCACGTCCGGCTGGGTCCAGAACTGGTGCAGCGCAGGCAGGTCCGTATCGGCAAGGGGCCGCAGCGTCAGCCGCTTGGTCTGCAGAACCGGCATCCGTCCTTCCACGCCTTAAGCGCCCTCCGCTCGCCCCAGGGAAAAACCGAGTTTGCCATAGCCCGCTGCATAAGCGAACATTTCACGTTCAGTCTTGACTAACGAGGCGTTGCCTCAGATCGACGAATGGACGGTCGCCGGGTGCGAATGAGGACCTTGTGACAACCTAGTCCCGCGATCAAGACACATAGGATGTCCTTATGCGATTCAGCTTTTGGCCCAGCCCCGTGCAGTCCTACGGTGATGTGCTGGCTTTGGCCCGGCATGTTGAAGCAACCGGCTGGGATGGCCTGTGGTATGCCGACCACTTCATGCCCAGTGCCAAGGACACCAGCGCCCCTTGGGCGGAGGCTTGGGTGACGCTTTCGGCCATCGGCGCCTCGGTGCCGCGATTGCGATTGGGCACCTTGGTGGCCGGCAACACCTACCGCCATCCGGCGGTGCTGGCCAAGATGGCGGCAACCTTCGACCACATCACCCAAGGGCGGGTGGTGCTCGGCCTTGGCAGTGGCTGGCAGGAGAACGAGCATCGCCAGTACGGCATCGAGTTCCACACGGTCAAGGGCCGTCTGCAGCGACTTGATGAGGCCTGCGCGGTCATCAAGTCGCTGTTCAGCGAGGGAAAGGCCGACTTCAACGGGCGCTTCTACCAACTCAAGGATGCCACCTTGGAGCCCAAGCCGGTGCAGCAGCCCCTGCCGCTGCTCATCGGCGGTGGTGGTGAGCAGCGCACCCTGCGCATTGCCGCCCAACACGCGGACGAGTGGAACGTCTGGGGCGACGTGGCCCTGCTGCGGCAGAAGATGGCCGTGCTCGACGGCCATTGCGCCGCCGTGGGACGCCCGCCCGAGGCCATCAAGCGAACCGCCGTGGCGCTGCTGTTCATGAGCGAGGATGCGAAGTGGCTTGACAAGGTGCGGCAGTCGAAGCCGGCCCCGGCGGCCATCATCGGCACCGTGGACGAAGTGCGCGAAACCGTGCAGGCTTACGCGGACATCGGGGTGGATGAGCTGATCGTGCCGGACTTCAACTTGGGCGACCAAGCGCGCAAGGTGGAGGTGCTGGACCGCTTCATCAAGGACGTTGCAGGGCGATAAGGCTGCGGTCAAGCTGGCCCTTAAGGCACTCGGACGTCCCGACAGATCCCGACAGACAAGGATTCAACATGACGCAAAAGCAGACGGCGGTGCCGGTTCCGGCAGCCACAGTCATCCTGCTTCGCCCCGCCGCGGCGGGCGGCATCGAGATTTTCATGGTGGTGCGCCATCACCAGATCGACTTTGCTTCGGGTGCGCTGGTTTTTCCCGGCGGCAAGGCGGATGCCCAGGACTTTGCCGACGAATTGGCGCCCCATCTGACAGGTGCGGATGCGGACCGGGACATGCGGGCCATGCAGGTGGCCTCCATTCGCGAGGCCTTCGAGGAGAGCGGGGTGCTGTTGGCGCGGCCCGCCGGGTCGGCCAATCTGGTGGATGCGGAGCGGCTTCGCGCGCTGCAGCCCTACCGTGAGCGCCTGCACGGCGGCGAGCTGACGCTGGCCGAATTCGCCGCCAAGGAGCAATTGGTGTTCGCCTGCGACGAGCTCGTGCATTTCGCCCACTGGATCACGCCGGAAATGATGCCCAAGCGCTTCGACACCCACTTCTTCCTGGCCTTGGCGCCGGCCGACCATCTGGCGGTTCACGATGGCTACGAGTCCGTCGATTCGGTGTGGATCAACGCCGCCGAAGCCTTGGCCGCCGGCGAGTCCGGCAAGTACACCATCATCTTCCCCACGGCCCGCAACATCGCCAAGATCGCGGAGTTCGCGAATCCGGAGGCCGCCTTGCGGCAAACGCGCCTTGATGAGGTGGTGACGGTGCTGCCTTGGACCGAGCGGCGCAGCGACGGCAACTTCCTGCGCATTCCCGAAGCGGCGGGCTACGACATCAGCGAAGAGCGTCTGCCGGATCGTATGCCGGGCCGGGGATAACCGCCTCACTGCTCCCTAAATCAACCAAAAGGAACTGTCACATGACTGATGGCACCGCACCTGAAGTGCTGTATGACGTGGCCAATCACATTGCCACCATCACGTTCAACCGCCCGGAGCGGCAAAACACCATCTCCGGCCCCATGCTTGATGCCTTTACCGAACGGCTCATCGAAGCCAATGGCGATGACGAGGTCCGGGCAGTGGTCATCACCGGCACGGGCCGATTCTTCTGCGCCGGCCTCGACCTGCGCGGCGGCGGCATCGCTTCGGGCCTATCGGAGCAGGGTGAATCCAAGCCGCGCCCGCCCGCCACCAATTTGGACCTGCGCAACACGCCGCCGACCGTGCTGCACGGCGTGGACAAGCCGACGATTTGCGCGTTGAACGGCTCCGCCGCCGGCTACGGCATGGATATGGCGCTCGGTTGCGACATCCGCATCATGTCGGACGCCGCCAAGCTCTCGGCGGCCTTCACCGCCCGGGGCGTTTTGCCGGAGTCAGGCGGCACCTGGATCCTGCCGCGCCTGCTCGGCTGGTCGAAAGCGGCCGAACTGGTTTTCTCCGGCCGTACGCTGGGCGCTGCGGAGTGCCTCTCAATGGGGCTGGTCTCCAAGGTCGTGGCGGCGGATGAAGTGGCCGAGTCGGCCCGCAGCCTCGCCGAGGAAATCGCCGCCAACGCGCCGCTGGCCGTGCAGGCCGCCAAGCGCATGATGCGCATGGGCATGAACGAAAACTTCAACGACCACGTCCACCACGTCTTTCTGCAGTTGCTGCCGCTGTTCAAGTCCGCCGACTTCCGCGAAGGCATGGCCGCCTTCATGGAACGGCGAGCCCCGGAGTTCAAGGGCTGCTGACGGCGAACCGACACCTTTGGTTCGAGGGCGTCCCGCCTCAAGTGGATCCCGTGGTTCGTTGCGACCGCAGGCAGCCCTCGCCACGGCGGCCAGCCGG
>JAQAJJ010000085.1 GCA_028278675.1 Candidatus Azophilus lithoversatilis | reverse complement strand
CGGAGACTTCGACAGCTCCCCAGCTATCAACGATGGCATCTATATACCTCCCGACCAGCCCCCCAACTTTTGAACCCCTCGCGGTCACGCTGCCAGTGCCCGAGCTAGCGACGATGCGACCCCTGTTGATGCCCACCAGTCCGCCCACCTCCCATCTTCCCGTCACATCGACATCGATCATTCTGACGCGACGTATGACGGCTTCACTTCCAACTTCGCCAAAAAGTCCGATGCCGCTCGCGTTTGGGGCGCCCACGAGATGGAGATTGCGGATCCGGTGTCCGTTGCCCTCGAAAACCGCATCGAATGGAACCCTATATCGCCCTACTCCCGTCCAGTTTCTATACTCCCCCAATGGCCTCCAGCCTTTACCGCCGTTCCAGAAGTCGTCGCCCGAATCGGCCCCCCCGCTGCGGTTCGTATCAAAGTCCAGATCGGCATCCAACTCGTATCCGAGACAAGGGTCAGTGCCGCAGCCCATCCCAAACAACCGCTGGGGGAATGCCGCCGCATACTGGTCCTCAAACTCGTTGGCGACACTCTCGCCAATGCCGTTCGGGTCGTAACGAACGGCATCAAGCTGCGCCAGCGTCGCAATCTCGATCAGGCCATCGTCGTCCACGTCATAGTCAACGGCATCTTCCGGGTTCACGAACACGGTGAACTGCTGCCAAGCCGCAGTGTTCGAACCGGCCGCGTCGGTTGCCGTCACCGTGATCGTGGACCGGCCTGCGGAGACTGGCGTGACGGTCGCCACTGCCCCTGATAGCGAGACCGCGGCCACATCGCCGTCACTCGAAAACGCCTCGTAGGTCAGCGCATCGTTGTTGGGATCCATGAACGCCCCCGAAACTTCGAGCACAACCGCGGCATCGCCCACCGCGAGCGTGCGCATCGCCAAGGCGCCCACGGGCGCTGGTGATTGATCAGGGTCCAGGGCGACGGCCGCTCGGAATCCGGCCACCGAGTGCCGCGTGTGGCTCAACGCCAGCGCCGCATTGGCCGGGCCGTCCGTTCCCGGGACTTCGTGCTCGCCAGCCTTGCCCATTGGATCGCCTTGGTGGTCAAGGTTCGGATTCGAGAAAAACGCCAACCGCGGGCAAGGCGATATCGACGCCCGCCCGCACTGAGTCCGATAGGCCATGATGGTGTGCCAACCCGCGCTGGCGGGCGGGCCCGCTTCGAAAGCCCGCTGATTTACATAGCCGTAGCTGTAAGGGTAGTGATTGTTCCAATGACATCGCTGATCGCCCAGGCTGCACTCCTGGTAGCGATCGTGGCTCAGTCCCATGCTGTGGCCGATCTCGTGCGCGAAAACAAGGCTGTCGCAATGAACGACGCTCAGGCTGAAAGCCGATTCGGCCCTCGGCACCGGCTCGGCCAAACCGCAAACCCCTCCATCGCTGACAATTAGGTGAACCAAATCCACGCCGGCGATATCGAGGATCGCATGGATCCCGTCCATGTGGCCGTCCGCCGGATCAAGCAGGCGCTTAAAGTCCTCATAGGGCAAGCCCGCTTCGCTGTACGGCACCTCCTCCCTCACCGCAAGCGCCAAGCGCTGATTGACGCCGCTGTTTTCGAAAGCCTGATTGGCCTCGGTCAGCCGGAGGTCGATGGCCGCCTCAATCCAGGACTTTCCACCGGCGGCCGATCGCGCCTGTGGGGTGTAGAACACGGCAACGTCGATCACCACCTCCTCCGGCGCATCGCTGCCGCAGGTCAAGCCGGAGGAGGCGACGACCACCCCCGACAGCCAATTCCGTGCAGTTGGATCGGTTGGCAGGCAGACCGTCGTTCCATGCAGGTCCAGGAACTCCAAACGCTGCGCGTTTCTCAACTCCGACGGCAAGGGGCCGGTCAGGCCGTGGTTGAAGGCGACGGACAGGCGGGGAAGGCCGGACAGGTTGCCAAACGTCGCTGGAATGCCTCCGGTGAGTCGGTTGCTCTCCAAAGTCAGGATGATCAACTCACCCAGGCTCCCGAGTTGCGTCGGGATCGGGCCGCTTAAGTCGTTGAACGCAAGCTGGAGATCTATGAGCTTGGACAGGTTGCCCAGCTCGGCCGGAATACCGCCCGTCAGTGCATTCCGTTGGAGGTTCAGTTGTCGCAGTTCGGACAGGTCGCCCAGCTCGGACGGAATCTCGCCCGTCAGCGTATTTGCATTGAGGAAAAGAGCGCGCAGCTTGGACAAATTGCCCAAGGCGGCGGGGAGTCCACCGACCAAGTTGTTGAATGCAAGTTGCAAATAGATAACCCGACCGTCGTCGGACAAGCTAACCCCGTGCCAAGTCGATAGCGGCTCTTCGCTCAGCCAGTTGGTCTGATCGGTCCAGTCGGCGCCGTTCGTGGCATTGTAGAGCGCCTCCAGCGCCGCCCTGTCAGCCGCTGGGCTGCCTTTCGCCTGGGTCCAAGCGCTGCCCGCCGAAAACAAAACGCCCAAGGCAAGCAGGTGGCAGGTCAGCTTGGCCTGGCCTCGGTGGCGGAGGGAGGACGGGCGCACCACGCCAGCCTACTCAACCAACGGAAGATCTTCGTTGCCGCGAGGCGCGCCGCCGTGGATCAAAGCCTCCTGTCCGTCCACGACTCCGCAGTCATCCGGCAGGTCGACTTCGGCGACGGCGTACAGGCCACCGCCGACCGACCGAATGCGGTAGGTTCCATCAACGGTCCGCACGGTGCCAGCCACCGTGTCGCCGTTGACCACCAAGGCCATGCTGCCCAACGGATCTTCAATGACGCCGCCGGATAGCGCGTAGCCACCGGAGAAGGTGCGGGCCACACGGTTGACGATGCCAGTGAACGCCGTGTCGTCGAAAAGGTTAAGGGTCAACGTAGCCGGCGCTTGGGCCGCGCCGCCGTCCCGGGCGAGCGCCAGCGTCCCGGCGTTGATCCTGACCCACCGGTGACGCAGCGTCGCCCCGTCGGGCCACCTCAAGTCCGTCGGCGCAACCTGAGGCGCGGCGACCTCAACAGCGGCGAAGAGACGCTCGGCGGCGTCGACTGAACCGGGCAACAGCAAAGCGGAAAGCAGCCCCGCCGCCAGCCGGAGGCGAAGTCCGCGCTCAACGCGCCCGACTCTGCTTTGCTCCCCACAGATCAGCATGCATCACCTCGCCAGTGTTCGCCAAAGGGCACTACATACGTCGCACGAGCATGTTACCTGAACGAGCGCCGCAAGGATCAAGGCGGCGAACAGCCCGCCACTCAAAAAAATCATCTATTTCGATGATTGGCCAGTGCTGCGCCGCTGGCCATCATAAGCCTGTTCGAACACATTGGTGCGCAGCAAAAGGGTGGCTAGTGTCCTGTCCCGCAAATAAGTGGGTTTTAAATGTAGGTTTCAAAGACCGGCACCCGCCGGCCTTCGAGCAACGTGGCCTCGTCGTCGCCAACCGGACAGGCGGGCAATGGCGTCGTCATGGTCAGCATGGCATCCAAGCGGTGAGCGCGAAAGTAATTCCGGTAGGCTGCCTGCAGCCGCGGCCGATGGCACCAAATGGCCGCCTCATAATCCGCTTGCGAAACGGCACCGGCCAGAGCGGCACCCATGGCCCGCCGCACATCTGAATTGGCGACCCGCTCAAGACGTTTCGCTTGATCCCCAGACACTCCCCGTCGAAGTGGATGAAAGCGTTGAGGAGGGCGGCACCGACAAGCAGATCAGCGCCCAAATGCATATTTCAATGTCAACCCTGCGCACCCATGTGCAGCACATCTACGGCAAGCTCAACGTCGGCAGCCGCTCCCAATTCTGCCGCAAGGCATATTGGGAATGAGGCACCGCCCCAGGAGCCGCTCAGCGAAAGCTCGCGTTCAATCTTTCGAGCGCGACTTCGCCGGGACACAGGTCGGCTTCGGTCAAGGCGTTCAAGGGAGTTGCCACCGTGCCTAGAACGTCGTGGCAATCGGCGGCGTCGGGATCCACGTAGAGCAGCCCGGTGGCCACTTCACCCCGTTCCTGGCTGCGCTGCACATACTCCAGGGCACCGATGCGGTCGTGGACGTCGAAGTCCTTGGCAACCTTGGAGAGGCGCAGAATCGAGCCGTCCGGCATGCGCACGTCCTCGGTGGTGCCTGGGTCGTAGTCGGCGGTGATTTCCGCTTCCGCCGGCACCAAGTCCGCCTCCACCAACCGTTCGCTGTGGCCGCGCACATAGTCGAAGCTCTTGGTGGAGCCGTTGTGGTTGTTGAAGGCCACGCACGGCGAGATCACGTCCAAAAACGCCATCCCCGGATGCGCCAGGGCGGCCTTGATGAGCGGCACGAGCTGCTTCTTGTCGCCCGAGAAGCTGCGGGCCACGAAGCCGGCCCCGATCTGCAGCGCCATGCTCACCAGATCGATGGGTTCGTAGAGGTTGGGTACGCCTTTCTTGCTGGTCGAGCCGCGGTCGTTGGTGGCCGAGAACTGACCCTTGGTCAGCCCGTAGGTGCCGTTGTTATCCACGATGTAAACCATGTTGATGCGGCGGCGAACGATGTGTGCGAATTGGCCGAGGCCGATTGAGGCGCTGTCGCCGTCGCCGGAGACGCCGACGCAGTACAGTGCTCGGTTGGCCAAATTGGCGCCAGTTGCCACCGATGGCATGCGGCCATGCACCGAGTTGAAGCCGTGGGACTTGTTGAGGAAGTAGCTCGGCGTCTTCGACGAGCAGCCGATGCCGGAAATCTTGGCGAAACGATGCGGCGGCAGTGCAAGCTCGGCGCAGGCGGCGACGATGGCGGCGCTGACCGAATCGTGCCCGCAACCCGCGCAGAGCGTGGAGACCGCGCCCTCGTAGTCCCGTCGCGTGAGGCCGAGGTCGTTGACCGGTAGTTGCGGATGGCGGATGCGCGGCTTGACGACGAAAGTCACGAGCCCACCTCCTTAAGCCGCGGCAGCCGCTCGGCCTTGTAGTGCTCAAGCACTTGGTCGCGAATCGTGTCGGCGGAAATCGACAGTCCGGCATAGTAGCGAACCGAGGCGAGTTTTGCGGGGTCGGCCACCCCTTCGTTGATCAGCAGCGAGCGCATCTGTCCGTCACGGTTCTGATCGACAACGAACACCCGCTCGTGGCGGTCGATGAAGTCGAAAACCTCTTCGCCAAACGGAAAGCCGCGCACGCGAATGCGATCCAGGGCGATGCCTTCCTCCTGCA
The DNA here is from genome assembly GCA_028278675.1 of Candidatus Azophilus lithoversatilis. Lineage (GTDB taxonomy): Bacteria > Pseudomonadota > Gammaproteobacteria > Pseudomonadales > Azotimanducaceae > Azophilus > Azophilus lithoversatilis. The sequence continues at coordinate 3,816 of JAQAJJ010000085.1, read as the reverse complement.
GCAGCTCCAGCGCTTCGATCATGGGCATGGCGCTGGTCCCGTAGTAGAGAATGCCGTTCCTGACGCCAGCATCGGCGATTTCGGCCTTGGGCGTGAGCGCCGCCGCGGTGGCCCACTTGCGCTCCAGCCGTTCCATGTTGCGCTGGTAGGCTTCCGGACTTTCCGTGTAGCGGGCGAATTCGTCGCGCGAGGTGCCGCGGGTGAAGAAGGCACCTTTCTCCGGGTGCGCACCCGGCAGCGTACGATGGCCGATGCCATCGCCGTCCACGTCGAGGTAGCGCCCAAACTCCTCGGCGACGTCCAGCGCCGCCGCATCCAGCACCTTGCCCCGGTCGTAGCGCCGCTCATCGCTCCAAGCCAAGGGCTCCGAGACATTGTCGTTCATGCCCAGTTCCAAATCGCTCATGACGATGATCGGCGTCTGCAGCCGGTCCGCCAGATCCAGCGCCTCGGCGGCAAAGTCGAAGCATTCCTTGGGCGATGACGGGAACAGCAGCACGTGGCGGGTATCGCCGTGGGAGGCGTAAGCCGCCGCGGTCAGGTCGCTTTGTTGGGTGCGGGTCGGCATGCCGGTGGAGGGACCGGCCCGCTGAATGTCGAAAACCACCGCCGGGATCTCCGCAAAGTACGCGAGGCCCAGGAATTCCGACATCAGGGAAACGCCGGGGCCGCTGGTGGCGGTGAAGGCGCGGGCGCCGTTCCACCCGGCGCCGATGACGATGCCGATGGCGGCCAGCTCGTCCTCCGCCTGAATGACGGCGAACTTGTTGGCGCCGCTGGCCTTGTCCTTGCGCAGGACGTTGGCGTGGCGCTCAAAGGACTCCGCCATCGAGGTGGACGGCGTGATCGGATACCAGGCGCAGACCGTGCCTCCGCCGTAGAGCGCGCCCAAGGCGGCGGCGGTGTTGCCGTCAATGAGAATCTTGTCGCCGTTGGCGCTTGAGCGCCGCACTTGGTACTCAATGGGGCCGTTCAGGTAGTCGAGGGCATAGCGGCGACCGAGCTCCAAAGCGTGGATGTTGGGCGCGATCAGATCGTCCTTGCCCCGGTACTGCTTGGCCACCATGCCGGTGATGACCTCGAACTCGATGTTCAGCAGCGCTGACAGCGCACCAAGATAGACGATGTTCTTGAACAATCCGCGCTGCTTCAAGTCGTTGAACTCCGGCAGCAGCAGGGTGGCAATGGGCATGCCGATTTCGTTGATGTCGCTGCGCCTGAGCGCCGCTGCCAAGGGCTTGGAGTTGTCGTAGAACAGGTAGCCGCCCGGCTTGATGTCGGCGATGTCCTCCGCGTAGGTCTCGGCGTTCATGGCCACCATGATGTCCACGCCCTCGCGGCGTCCGAGGTGGCCCCGCTCGCTCACGCGCACTTCAAACCAAGTCGGCAGCCCTTGGATGTTGGAAGGGAAGATGTTGCGCGCCGCCACTGGAATACCCATGCGGAACAGCGCCTTGGCGAACATGCCGTTGGCGCTCGCCGAGCCGGAGCCGTTGACGTTGGCGAAGCGGATGACAAAGTCGTTGTAGGTGACGCTCATTGCGCGTGGGACCCAAGCTGCGGGATGTGGACCACCGAGCGCTGCATGTCCCAGGCGTTGGTCGGGCAGCGCTCCGCGCACAGCCCGCAATGCAGACAGACGTCCTCGTCCTTGACCATCACCCGGTTGGTGGGCAGATTGCCGGAAACATACAGGTCCTGCTCACCATTGACGGCGGGCGCCATCAGCCGTTGGCGCAGCTCGGCCTCCTCGCCGTTTTCGGTGAACGAGATGCAGTCCATCGGGCAGATGTCCACGCAGGCGTCGCATTCGATGCAAAGCCGGTCCGTGAAGACCGTCTGCACGTCGCAGTTGAGGCAGCGCTGCGCCTCCTTGGCCCCCAAACGCTTGTCGAAACCGAGCTCCACCTCAATCTTGATGTTGCCCAAGGCCTGGCGTTTGTCCGCGTGGGGAACCAGATAGCGCACTGCGGGGTCGTGCTCGCTGTCGTAGCTCCACTCGTGAATGCCCATCTTGGTACTGATGAGGTTGACGCCCTGCGGGGGGCGGTCGGCCTTCAAGTCCTTGCCTTGGCAGAACAGGTGAATGGAGATGGCAGCCTGGTGCGCATGAGCCGATGCCCAGATGATGTTCTCCGGGCCGAAGGCCGAATCGCCGCCGAAGAAGACTTTGGGATGGGTCGATTGGAAGGTGACCTCATCGAGCACCGGGCAATCCCACTTGTCGAACTGGATGCCCGCGTCCCGTTCGATCCAGGGACAGTGGTTCTCCTGACCGATGGCCATCAGGATGTGGTCGGCGGGCAGGAACACGTCGTCCTCGCCGCTCGGTTCGTAGCGCAGCCGCCCATCGTTGCCTTTGACCGGCTTCACGCAGCCGAACACGACGCCGGTCAGCTGGCCGTTCTCGTGCACGAATTCCTTGGGTGGGCGGTTGTTGATAATGGGGATGCCCTCGCTCATGGCATCCTCCTTCTCCCAATCCGAGGCCTTCATCACCTCAAAGGCGGAGCGCACCACCACCGTGACGCTATCCGCGCCGAGCCGCTTGGAGGTGCGGCAGCAGTCCATGGCGGTGTTGCCGCCGCCCATGACGATGACGTTGCCGGCAATGGAATCAGTATGGCCGAAGGCGACGCTGGACAGCCAATCGATGCCAATGGAGATGTGTTCGTCCACCTCGTCGCGGCCCGGCAGCTTCAGGTCCCGTCCCCGAGGGGCGCCGGTGCCAATGAAATAGGCGTCAAAGTCCATCTCCAGCATCGCTTTCATGCTGGTGATCTCATGACCGAAGTGGCACTCGACGCCCATGTCGAGAATCAGGTCAACTTCCTCCTCGAGCACATCCGCGGGCAGGCGGAAGGCCGGAATCTGGCTGCGCATCATGCCGCCGCCCGCAGGGTCCTTCTCGAACAGATGCACCTCGTAGCCGAGCGGCAGCAAGTCCCGCGCCACCGCCAGCGACGCAGGGCCCGCCCCCAACAGCGCAATGCGCTTGCCGTTCTTGGCGGTGGGCACCCGGGGCAGGTACGGGCCGATGTCACCCTTGTGGTCGGCGGCCACCCGCTTCAGCCGGCAGATGGCGACCGGCTTCTCCTCGGTGCGCACGCGACGACAGGCGGGTTCGCAGGGCCGGTCGCAGGTGCGGCCGAGAATGCCGGGGAAGACGTTGCTGTCCCAGTTGAGCATGTAGGCTTCGGTGTAGCGCTCCTGGGCAATCAGGCGAATGTACTCCGGCACGGGGGTGTGCGCCGGGCAAGCCCACTGGCAGTCCACCACCTTGTGGAAGTAGTTGGGATCCTGGATGTTGGTGGGCTTCATGGCATCAATGGGCCACGCCGGGGCTGCGCCAAGGCAGCCCCGGCAGGGAGGGTTCAAGGCACCTCATCGGCGGCGTTGTTTCAGCACGGGCGCACTCTACCTGTTTGCGGCTCAATTTGGAAGCCGGACGGCAGGCCGCTGCCAAGCCACCGCCAAGCCGTTGGCGTGCCGCAACCCATTGATTTAGTTGATGGGCTGCGGCGCAACGTCGAGCATGGCCGAACCGTTTGCCGGTCAGGGCAACTCGACCGAACTCCGGGCGCAGACTGCAGCAAAATCGCGGCGGCTAACGGTGAGCATCGCCGCAATGGGGATGTTCGCGTCTCCGGCGATGTATTGGGCGATGTATTGGGCGATGTATTGAAGGACGGTATCAACAAAACTCACTGGCTCTTCGCGCTGGGATGACGCCACCGCCCGCCCGTATGCACGGTCTCGATAGGGCGAATCATCTACCAACAGCGTATCCCGGCTCGACACCACGACATCGAGCTG
>JAQAJJ010000084.1 GCA_028278675.1 Candidatus Azophilus lithoversatilis | reverse complement strand
TTGCCGAGCAGGCTACCCAAATCCTGGGCCGCTTCCCGGAAGTCGAAGCCGTCGCCGGTGGTCAGCAGCAGGGTGCCGTCGGGCAGGAACGCCATGCGGCCGCCGTAGTGCACCGCAGTCGACTTGCGCGGTTGCGCCGAGAAGATCACCTCCCCATCGACCAAGGCGCCATTCACCAGCCGGGCGCGCAGGATTTGGGTGGCATTGTCGTCAGCGGGCGGGGCGGCGTAGGAGAGAAAGAGGGTTTGGTTGCCTGCAAAATCGGGATGCAGCAACACATCGAACAGCCCGCCCTGACTCAGGCGATACACCTCGGGCACGCCGGCGATGGGGTCGCCCAACTCGCCCTCCGGCGAGACTTCCCGGAGCGTGCCGCCGAGTTCGGTGAGCAACATGCCGCCGCTTGGGAGGAAGGCCACACACCATGGAAAATCCAAGCCTTCGGCGACGGGCACGAGCTTGTAGTCCTGCGCTGATGCGGCGGCGACCGCCAAGCTGAGCGTCAATCCCCAAACGACGGCTTTCGTTCCCATGACTCCCCGGTTATCTTTAACGGATGATGGGACGCAAGCTTACATGATCAGGCGAATCGCAGCCTTCGCCGCCGGTGTGCTGGGCACCTACATCGTGGCGGCCGTCGCTTCCACGCAGATGATTCTAGGCGAGGTGGCCAGATTGGGCCTGCCCGTCCACTTCGGTGACCGCACCGCCGCGACGCTGCATGACTTGGCCGGAATGGCCACGGCCTACCTGCCGCTGATCGCCGCCAGCCTGCTAGTCGCATTCGGAGTCGCCACCTTGGTCCTGCGCCACATCCGGCTGCCGCCTGCCCTCGGCTACGCATTGGCAGGCGGCACCGCCCTCTGGGCGTTGCATCTGATCATAATCGCCACATTCGGTATGCATCCCCTGCCGGCCACCCGAACGACGTTGGGACTTGCGCTGCAGGTCGGGGCTGGACTGTTTGGCGGCTATGTCTTTGCTCGCCTCGCCGCAAGGGCGTCGAGGACGGCGCCGTAGCGAAGTGAACGCGCAGTTGGGCTCGTTCGGCTCACGGGGCCAGCGTGGCTAACGGCCGCATACTCATCGCCGGCGGCGGCATCGGCGGACTGACAGCGGCGCTCTGCTTGGCCGAGGCGGGCTTTGAGGTGGCCCTGTTCGAGCAAGCCGCCGAATTTGGCGAAATCGGCGCCGGCATTCAACTGAGCCCGAATTGCTCCCGCGTTTTGCACCATCTCGGTCTGGAAGCGGCGCTTAAGGCCTGCGCCTTCCTCCCCGAGGGCACGGAGTTCCGGGCTTGGAAATCCGGCAAGGTGATTGGTTCCTCGGTGCTTGGCCAAGCTGTGCGGGAGCACTACGGCTTCCCCTACTACCACATTCACCGCGGCGACTTGGTGCGGGTGCTGGTGGCCGCGGCCGAACGTTCCTCCGCCATCGAACTGAACACGGCATCCGAGGTGACGGGATTCGAGCCGGACGGCCGGGTGCGCGTCGCCGTCGGCGGTGCCAGCGGCACCGCGAGCGGTGCCGTTCATGAAGGCGATGCGCTGATCGGCGCCGACGGCATCCATTCGGCGGTCCGCGCCCAACTCTTTGGCGACGATGCACCGCGCTTCACCGGCAACGTGGCTTGGCGGGCCTTGGTGCCCTCGGAACGGCTGCCGGTCGGGTTGGTGCGGCCCATGGCCACCGCGTGGTGGGGGCCGCGCAAGCACTTCGTTCACTATTACTTGCGCTCCGGCACCCTAGTGAACTGCGTGTGCGTCGTCGAAAAAACGGGCTGGGAGGTCGAGTCCTGGACCGAGCGGGGCGATTTCGATGAGCTCAAAAGCGATTTCGCGGGCTGGCATGAGGACATTCAAGCGCTGATCGACAACATGGACCGAAACTCCCTGTACAAGTGGGCACTGCACGACCGGGCGCCCATGCCCCGTTGGGGCGGGGGGGCGGTCACCTTGCTCGGCGACGCCTGCCATCCCACCCTGCCCTTCATGGCGCAGGGCGCGGCGATCGCGATTGAGGATGCCGCCGTGCTGGCGCGCAGCCTGGCCGCCGACGACTCGGTGCCCGCCGGTTTGCAGCGCTACGAAGACCTGCGCCGCCAGCGCACGGCGGGGATTCAGAACGGCTCGCGCCGCAACGCCAAGCTCTTCCACTTCACCGGGGTCAAGGCCTGGCTGCGCGACCGGGCAGCAAAACGGGCCGCGGGGCGGACGACGGACGGCCTTTTTCGCTACGATGCCCTGAATGCGGCAATGCCGGCTGAGTGACGGTGCTGGTTTGCCGGGACTCAGTTTTGTTCGATGCGAAGGAGGCAGGCACCAACTGATGCTCTTCCATACTGAGGCATTCTCGGAAAAGGTGCATAATCGGGTACTGCAGCAACTCTGAAACCGATCCTAGCAGTGGCCAACTGGAGGAAACGGACATGAACAAGATCGAGGGATTGCATCACTTGGCAATCTGCACCAGCAACATGAAGGAGCAGATCGAGTTTTTCACCGACAAGCTCGGCATGGAGCTCGTTGCCCTGTACTGGATGCATGGGGTGCCGAACACTTGGCACGGGTTCCTGCGCCTGAACGACGAGGCTTCCATCGCCTTCGTCTGCAACCCGGACATCGAGAGGATTCCGGTCGAACTCGGCAAGACCCACGCCGGCAACCCAGCCGCCAACTGCGCGCGGGGCGCCATGCAGCACTTGGCGCTCCGGGTGAAGAACCACGACGAGATTCTCGCGATGCGCGACCGCCTGCGTTCCAAGGGCGTCCCGGTTTCCGGGCCCATAGACCACGGATTTTGCGCCTCCATCTACTTCGCAGGCCCGGAGAATTTGTCCTTGGAGTTGTCCTATTCCAATGAACCGATCAACCAGGAAGCCTGGATCGATCCTGAAGTCGTGGCAATGGCTGGCATTTCCGCCGAAGAGCTGGCTCGCTACAAACGCCCGGCCCACTGCGAGGATGAGGCGGGCGGGGTGCCGCAGCCGGCCTTGGACAGCCCCGGTCCGCACATGACCAACTACCCGGAAGGCTTTTACGAGCAGGTTATGGGCGTGCCGGATGAGGTGGTTTGGAACAGCGTGGACAATCAACCGCCGGTCGTCGTCGAGGCGGGGGCCGGTTAGGCGATGGAGACCCGCATGGCATTGAGCGGGCGCGGGCGCCCCGTTGGTCGGGCAGCGATCATCATCTGCCTAGGCGCCTTCTGCCTAGCGCCGACCGCTTGGGCCGAGTGGCGACTGAGCAATGAGCGCTCCACGGTCGCCTTCGTGACGGTGAAGGCCGGCGACGTCGCGGAGACGCATCGCTTCGGCAAACTCAGCGGCGGCGTTGCCGACGACGGAGCTGTCGGCGTCGAAATCAATCTGGCCAGCGTGGATACGCTGATCCCCATCCGCGACGAGCGGATGCGCGACATCCTGTTCGAGACGGCGCGCTTCCCCACTGCCAAGATCAACACAACGATCGACCTGCCCAGCCTGACGGCTCTCGCCGCTGGCGAATCACGGAACTTGGACGTCGACGGCGTGTTGGCGCTCAAGGGGGTCGAGCTCCCGTTGCGCATGGAGGTCACCGCCGCACGGCTGTCCGAAGACGCCATGTTGGTGGCCAGCCGCAAGCCAGCCGTCGTCTATGCCGCCAGCGTGGGCTTGGTGGCGGCCGTCGAGCAATTGCGCGAAATCGCCTCCCTGCCCAGCATCAGCAAGGCCGTACCGGTCAATTTCGTGCTGGTTTTCGAACGCCAGGTGCCGGGCGACTAGCGGTCGGCGGCAGCCGGCAAGGCGAAGTGCAGAATCACGCCAGCGGCAAGTGCTGAGAGAACGGAGCCCAACAGAATGCCGAGGCGGTCGCCGCCAAAGTAGTCGCCGCTGCCGTGCTCAAAGGCCAAGCCAGCAATGAACAGGCTCATGGTGAAGCCGATTCCGCAGGCCAGGGAGATGCCCAGCAGCCGCAGCCAACCTAGGCCGGCGGGCAGCTTGGCCAGCCCACAGGCGACAGCCAAACCCACAAACCCCAATATGCCTAGCGGTTTTCCCACCACCAAACCCGCGGCGATGCCAAGCGGCACCGGATGAATCAGGTCGTCGAAAGACAGGCCTGACAAGGGCAGTCCGGCGTTGGCAAAGGCGAAGACCGGCAGAATCACGAAGGCCACGGGACCGTGCAGATCGTGCTCCAGACGACGCAGTGGCGAGCCGCCGTCGGCATCTTGCATGGGCACGCATAGGGCGATCAGCACCCCGGCGAGCGTGGCGTGGACGCCAGACTTCAAAACAGCGACCCACAGTGCAATGCCGAGCAGCACATAGGCGGAAACGCGGGTCACTCCCAGCCGGTTCATGGCCACGGCTACGCCGACCGCCGCTGCGCCCATCAGCAAGGCCATCGGCGCCAGATCTTCGGAGTAGAAAATCGCGATGATCACAATGGCCGCCAAATCGTCAAAGATGGCCAAGGCGAGCAGAAAGACCTTGAGCGCGGCGGGTACGCGCGTTCCAAAGGCGCTCAGCAACGCCAGCGCGAAGGCGATGTCAGTGGCCACCGGAATCGCCCAGCCGTCCATGGCCGTGGCGTCTCCCCAGTTGAGCCAAGCGTATATTGCAGCGGGCACGACCATGCCGCCGAGCGCGCCCATCCCCGGAAGAATGACCGCGGACGGAGAGGACAGTTCGCCCTCCAGCAACTCACGCTTTACCTCCAAGCCAATCAAAAAGAAAAACACCGCCATCAGACCGTCATTGATCCAAAGCAGCAGGGGCTTGCTGACGATCAAGGCACCGACCTGGACGGCCACGATCGTTTCCAGGAGCGCATCGTAGATTTGCGACGCCGGGGTGTTGGCGACCAGCAACGCGGCCGCGGCGGCGGCGAGCAGCAACAGGCCACCCGCCGATTCCAGCTTGACGAACTCTCGAATCGCCTGGGTCAGGATTTCGGCTTTTGCGTTTGGTTCACTCATTTTCCAGCTCGAACGCCTAGGCTTGGCTTTACCCGTCGGCCAAATCGCCGACCACCTCCCAATGGGTTCGCAGGGCGTCGAACTCAACGTAGTTCCAGCCCGTGCCGACGCCTAGCTCGAACAATTCGCCAAGTCGCTTATCCAACACTGGAATATATTTATATTTCAATGAGTTGTATCCCTATTTTAGGTGTCTCGCAGGGTGCAAACTGCGCTGGCCGCGCCTTCGCTTGTCTTTTGCCGGCCTGCTTGGCGACCGGCGCGGTCAGCCGCTGGGACAGGATCAGGAAGCCAGTGGGCAACTCGATTTGGGCGGTGCACGCAGCGAAACAGCCAAACAGGACGAACGGCTCGTGAAAGGCCGACTGCTCCTTGCAGGGGCCCCGGGCGGCGGCTGCCGTCCCTCGTGCACGGCGCCGACGACATGAGCGTAGGACAGAATTTGCGAGTAGCCCAGACCCTCCGCCGTCTGGGCCCAATCGCGAATGACGGCCGGATCGTTGCCGATGTCCAAGTGGGGAAACACAGCGCCGATTTTCATGTGCGCTCCGTAGTTCCATGAGAGAAAGCGGGCGGATGGTCATCGGCCCACGGGCAGGGTCAGGGTCGGCCCTTGGACGGTGCTTTGTCCGGCCTGCAGGTCGAATAGCTGCCGCAGCAGCATGAAGGTGGATTTGGACTGCAGATCGTTGTCCTCGATCCAGAACCAATGACCTCGGTAGAAGGTGGCGATGTATGCGCCTTGGGGCCGCTCCAGGCCGGTTTTCACTTGAAACAGGCGACCGGCAGGCGTATCGCCCCAGTCGAAAACGCCGCCGTCCTCGGCTTCGGTTACGGTGACCAAGCCAGCGGACTGATGCGTTGGGGGTGTGTCCACGTTTTGGGAGAGGTAATACAGAAGGCTCGACAGCGAGCGGGTGCGCACGGTCCACTGGTTGTCCGCGGCCTTGAGGAAGTTGGTGTTGAGGCTGAATTGGTTGTCCTCGGTTTCGATTCCCAGCAGCGCACGGACTTCATCAAGACCGTGCGCTGCATGGTCGCCATCGGCGTTCAGCTTGACGACGATGCCTGCCTCCTGGGCGCCCACTTCGATCTGTCCTTGAGTCTGCAACCGATTCAACGAATCCAACAACCGGCTGAACGATCGATAGTCAGGCTCCTTGTCCGGCGTCGGGCCGGAGGCGGTGGGCGCATTGCGCACGTCGTTGATGCGCTCGAAGCACAGCCCGAAGACGCGGCTGATCTGCCAGCCGGACTGGGTGAGCACCAGGATGGACTCCAACTTCAAGGGGCTGAGCAGACTCTTCAACAGGTTCTCTCCGCGCAAGGGCACATAGGAGATGGTGGGAGCATCGACATAAGCAACGCCTGCGCGCGGGCTTAGCGAATCCTCGCCGCCGATGGCCACGGAAGCGCCAAGATCGGCGCTCGCGCCCACCGAAAGCGATGCGGTCACGCTGCCGATTTCGAGGAAAAAGGGCACGTCCCGATACCGCAGACGCACCAGATTCTGCAGCATCTGCTCATTCACCGAAGCCGTGATGGCAGCGTTGTAGGCGGGATGGGTGCGCTGCAGGGACTCCGGGCCAAAGGCGGACTGACAGCCTTGCAGCAGGGCTGCGGGCAGCACGGCAAGGAGAATGGCGCGGGTTAGGGCTCGGAGCATTGGTGATGAGGGGTGCTATCGACGAGTCGGCGGCTATTTTGCCCGAAAGCGGGGGCTGAGTTCACGACACGAACCGAGTCACTGACGATCCTGCCACTATTTCAGGACAAGGCAGAGGCCACTCGGTCGAAGCACGGCGCGACTTGATGGCGTGCCTGCCAGCGCCGTTGGTCTGAGGAAGCGCCTCGTTAGACTTGAAACGGGTTCTCAATGGTGAGCGACTCAATCCGCTGACCGTGCTGAAGGTCTTCGCTGTACAAACAGATGCAGCCGGACTCAACCGCACCGGCGACAATCATCGAATCATAGAAGCAGAAGCCGTATCGGTCGCAAAACGTCAATCCACGTTCGTAGAGTTCGCCACTGGGCAGAACTCTCCAGAGCGGCGTCAATACTTGGGCAAGTAGGGCCCGTGCGTCGCCGACCGAAAAACCCAGCTTCCTTGTCACCACGTTGAGCGCTTCCTGCACCACTTGGTAGCTGATGCAACCGGTCCCCATCTCGATGCTCTGTCGCACCAATTGGTCCGCCCGGCGCCGCTTCTTTATGGCATGGGCATTGCGCTTCGCGCAAGCGCTCCTTATGGTAGCTGCTCCCTTGGACAGTCTGCTCCCGATGCCCCAACATGGCCTCAAGCGCGTGGCCCCAGCAAGCCGGTCAGTCGCATTGCTTGCGCTGGTTGCCTCGGTGGCTGCGTCCTTCGGGCCTCGCGCCGACGATTCGCCAAATGCTTGTACCGATTGCCACGGCAGTGCCTTGGCGGGCGAGCAGGCCACGGGTGCGCCGAACCTGACGGTGCTGCCTGCGTGGTATGTTGAGCGGCAACTGCAGAACTACCAACGGGGCTTGCGTGCAGCGGCCGAAGGCACTGGCACCGAGGATGCTTCTTCCGGAGGAACGATGAACGCCCACACCCTAGACCGCGAAGGCATCGCCGCCGCAACAGCCTTGGTGGCTGGCGCGCCCACCCGCGCAGCAGCCCCGGCGCTGGGCGGCAACGCCCAACGCGGCAGCGGCCTGTACCGCACCTGCGCCACTTGTCACGGGGAGCAGGGACAAGGCAATCAAGCCTTCAACGCGCCGCCGCTGGCCGGGCAGAACGATTGGTACTTGATCCGCCAGCTTGAGAGCTACAAGGCAGGACGGCGAGGCGGTGCGCCCGGCGACATCTGGGGGGCCCAGATGCGCGCCTCCACTGCGGTGCTGGGCGACGATGCCGGGGTGCGCGACGTGGTGGCCTACATCAGCACGTTTCAGCCGAACGCAACGCCCTGATCTCGAAGCGCGAACCCATTGTGAAGTCAAGATGCAATGGCATCATCAATTGAACGCCACGCGGCATTAGCGTGACCAGTGGAGGGAAGCCAATGAGCGACGGCGTGATCGGGCCACAGGACAATCCCGGATTTTTCGATCTGGTCGGCAACGTGCGGGCCATGCGGCGCCTCAAGCCGGACCCGGTGCCGGAGGCGCTGCTGCGCAAGGTGCTCGATGCCGGGGTCAAAGCGGCTTCGGGCCAGAACAAGCAGCCTTGGTCATTTTTGGTGATCCAGGATGAGGCAGGACGCGAGTGGTTCGCCAAGCGCTACCGGGCTGCCGTCGAGTCCCGATTCGGAGCCGTGCGGGTTCCCGAGCGTGACTCATCCCTGACCCGCGAACTCAGGGCGCTGCGCTACCAAGTCGACCACATGCACGAAGTGCCCCTGTTGTTGGTGGTCTGCGGCATGCGCGACTGGCCGTTTCGGGTGCCTGCCGAGAAGCGCATCGGCTTGGCGCCACCCAACTACGGCGCCATCTACCCCTGCGTTCAAAACATCCTGTTGGCCTGCCGGGCGGTCGGCTTAGGTGCGGCCTTAACAACCATGCACCAGGTCTTTGAGGATGAGATGCAGGCGCACTTCGGCATCCCCGACGAATACGGCATTGTCGTCACCCTGCCGATCGGCTTCCCCATGGGCCGCTTCGGCCCGGTGCGGCGCAAGCCGGCCGAGGACGTCACCTACTTCGATGCTTGGGGCGCGACCCGGCCGCGGCGGGAGGATTGAACGCGGCGTTGAAGGAAACTTCAACCCAAACGCGGGCGGGACGCCCTTGAGCCGGGCTTCGTTCGGTGCCATTCCTCGGGCCGGGTGGACATCGGGCTGTACCTGCTTGAACGTGGCCTGATGCCGGTCTGGGTGATCGCCTTTCTGGGCTCGGTGGCGCCCTTTGTCGAACAAACCACCATTGGCGCACTGCAATCCGCCTTCGGCGGCAGTCCGGCGCTGACACCCAACCTCGCCTGAACCTTGGCCCATGGACTGGTGACGCTGCTGGTCGCCGACATGATCTTCTTCTTCCCCCACCTGATGATGCACAAAACCGACATCGGCTGGGCCATTCACAAGGTGCACCACTCCCACCACAGCTATCTGGAGAAGCATTGGGACACCAACCTGGGCTTGGTCACCAGCATCTGGGACCGGCTGTTCGGGACGCTCTACATCGCCGAGCGGTACGAGGAGACGCCTTGGGGCCTGACGGAGCCGGACCAGGCCAACTACACGACCTTAAGCGCCAAGTTGCCAGATTTGGTGGCCGATGCACAGGCATGGCGCTCTGAACGAGCGCCGTTGCGAGAGCAGGACGCCCTCGCAACGGTCTTGCGGAAGAGGCTTTGCCTAGTTCGTGATTTTGGTGACGACGCCGGCGC
>JAQAJJ010000083.1 GCA_028278675.1 Candidatus Azophilus lithoversatilis | reverse complement strand
GGCAACGGAAAGGCCCTTGCCGGGAACCCAAACGGCCTAGCGCCTAAAACCCACTTATTTGCGGGACAGGACACTAGAATGCAACGCCCCGCGCGCCAGCGCAAGCAATTCGTCAACGACGGCAACCTGTAATTGGACGACCCATAATCTTTCAATTGGACGACACCTAAACTTGCAATTGGACGACCTATAAACTTTCAATTGGACGAACATAAAGTTACGAATGGCCGATGTTCGCTTCACAACTCCATTCCCGGCACGCGGCCCAACAGCTCACTGAAGCCTTGGAGGATTCGCCCGTGGTGCTCATTCACGGCCCTCGGCAATGCGGCAAAACCACGCTGACGCAACTGGCGTGCGCACCCCAAGCGCTTCGCTGGCAGGGCGATGTCCCAGCATGGGCAACCCCTCCCGAATGCCGAGACTACGACTACATCACGCTATTGGAGCGGATCTTCCTGCTCGACAGGCTGCCGCCTTGGCACAGCAACCGCGCCAGCCGTCTGGTCAAGTCGCCGAAGCTGCACCTGGGCGACACTGGCCTCGCCTGCGCCCTGCTGGGCGTGGACGCGTCGGCGCTGGCCAAGAACCGCGAATTGCTCGGCCAGCTTCTGGAGACCTTCGTGCTTCAGGAGTTGCGGCGCCAAGCGAGTTGGTGGAAAGCGCCTTCGACCTTCCACCACTATCGGGATAAGGACAAAGTGGAGGTGGCCATCGTCATAGAGCGCGGCGCGCTGGCCGTGGCGGGCGTCGAAGTGAAGGCCGGCGCCACGGTCAGGGATTCCGACTTTCGCGGGTTGCGCAAACTGGCCAAGGCATCGGGCAGCCGCTTTGCGGGCGGTGCGGTGCTCTACGACGGAGAAGCCTGCGTGGGTTTCGGCGACGGGCTCCACGCCGTGCCAATTCGCCTGCTTTGGGATCGGTCCGTTTGAGGTCGGCCAGCGTCAAGCGCTGCTCAATCCAAGAAAGTGGAGCGGTCCCCCGCTGCATCGCCGGCATCGGCAATCCAATCCATCATCACCGCCGACAGTTGCGCAGCTCCCTCCCCTCGAAGGGCCGAAAACAGTTGCGCCGTGGCCGCCCCGCCCAAACGCTGCCGATAGGCTGACAGCGCCCGTCCCTGGGCGCCGCGCTTGAGTTTGTCGGCCTTGTTCAGCAGCACGTGCAGCGGCATCTCGGAAGCCAGCGCCCAGTCGATGAACTGTTCATCGTACGCCATGCCGGGATGGCGGATGTCGGTCACCAGGACCACGCCCGCCAATTGCTCCCGAAAGCTCAAGTACTCGTTTACCGCAGCCTGCCACTTGGCTTGGGACTTGGCGGAGGCCCGGGCGTAGCCGTAACCGGGAAGGTCCACGAGGCGGGCGCCGTTTTCCAAGGCGAAGAAGTTGAGCAGGCGGGTGCGTCCGGGGGTCTTGCTCACCTTGGCGGTGTGCCGGTTGCCGGTGAGACGGTTGAGCACGCTGGACTTGCCAGCATTGGAGCGGCCTGCGAAGGCCACTTCCGCACCGTCCCCCACCGGACACCGCGCCAAATCCGGCGCGCTGGCCAGAAACGCCATGTTTAAGCGATGGTCCACGGCGGTCACTGCGTCCGCTCCGGTTTGGTTATAATCCGCGCCCGGTTTCGGCGCGGGCGACTTGGTACGCCAACGGCGCACCGAACCCGGGTCATTCTAAGCGTTTGCGCATCGAGCGTTGGCGCACCGGGCCTTTTTGGCTCGACGGAGTTGGGAGAACGAGATTTCATGGGGTTTCAGAAAATTCAAACGACGTTGGCCGCGCTCTGCCTCAGTTTGGCGGCCACCGCCCACGGAGCGGGCGACCCAGCGGCGGGCAAGGCGCTGTCCCTGGCCTGTTCGGCCTGTCACGGCATGGACGGCGCCACCGGCCTGGACCCAACCTACCCCAATTTGGCCGGGCAGAACGAGAGATACCTGCTGCGTCAGATGCAATTCATCCAATCCAACAAGCGCCCCATCCTGCTGATGACCGGCCAACTCAACGGCAAATCCGAGCAGGACTTGGCGAATCTCGCGGCCTACTACGCCTCTCTGCCCGGCAAGATCGGGCAGGCTGGGGGCGGCGATGAGGCCATCGCCCAAGCCCGGGCCATCTATCGGGGTGGCATCCTGGAGCGTCGGGTGCCAGCCTGCATGGCCTGCCACTCGCCGTCCGGCGGCGGCAACGCGCCGGCAGGCTTTCCGCGCCTGAGAGGCCAGCCTACGGCCTACACCGAAATGGCGCTCAAAGCCTTCCGCGAAGGCGAGCGCAGGACGGACGAAGACTACGGCGGCATGATGCGCGACGCCGCGCTCGGTCTCACCGACAAGGAGATCAGCCTGTTGGCTGACTACCTGCTCGGCCTGATGCCTGCCGATCACGCCTCGGCATCGGCCATCGGCCATGCCGGGTCGGCGGAATGAGCAGGGAGAAGGCCATGGGCTCTTTCATGAAATTGCTATTCGGCATGGTCGCCGCGCTGTTGGCCTGCGTCTGCCAAGCCCAAGCGGCCTTTCAGGAGGGTGTCCACTACGAACGGCTGCCGGTGCCCGTGGACACCGCCGACGCCAGCCGGGTTGAAGTGGTCGAGGTGTTCAGCTACGCCTGCGTCCACTGCTACACCTTCGAGCCCCACATCGAAGCTTGGCGAGCCAAACTCGACGACGGCGTGGCGTTTCGCCGGGTGCCCGCCGTGTTCAGCCGCCAGTGGGCGGAATTCGCCCGCATCTTCTACGCCGCCGAGCAGCTTGGGGTGTCGGAACAACTGCATGGCAGCATCTTCGAAGCCGTGCATGAGCGCGGCGAAAACCTGCTTGACCGGTCCGTTTCGACCCGCTTCTTCGCCAAGGCGGCCGGGGTCGATGGCAAGGACTACGAAGCGGCGCTCACGTCGTTCAGCGTCGAGGGTCAAGTGCAGCGGGCCGTAGCGGCCGGCAAGGCCTACGGCATCACCGCAACCCCCAGCATGGTGGTGAACGGAAAGTTCCGCATCGACAGCAGGATGGCGGGCGGCCCACCCCCGGCGATGCTTGAAGTGGCCAGCTTTCTGATCGATGCCGAACGCACCCTGACCAAGGGGGAGGTCGACCGGTAGAGCGATGCCGCTGCTTGGCACCACGATCGTCAACAGCCCGATAGCGAGGCTCGACGGTTCACTGCGCCCGCGGTTCCAGACAACTGGCTTTCCTGAGCTCGGGAAACAGGCCTCAAGTGAGCCAGCTTCCCAAGCGCCAGCGGAGCGCCGAGTTGGGAAGCAACTCGATCGCTTCGCCCCCGGCGAAGCGCTGCGTCTGCTGAGCTTCAACATCCAAGTCGGCATCAAGACCAGCCGCTACCGCCAGTACGTCACCAAGGGCTGGAAGCACGTTCTGCCGCACTTCAGCCGCCAGCAAAACCTGCAGCGCATCGCTGACGTGG
The DNA here is from genome assembly GCA_028278675.1 of Candidatus Azophilus lithoversatilis. Taxonomy (GTDB): domain Bacteria; phylum Pseudomonadota; class Gammaproteobacteria; order Pseudomonadales; family Azotimanducaceae; genus Azophilus; species Azophilus lithoversatilis. Next base: position 14,283 of record JAQAJJ010000083.1, on the reverse strand, counting down.
TGGCGGGCTACGATTTGGTGGCCCTGCAGGAGGTGGACGGCGGCAGCCTGCGCAGCGGCTTCGTCAACCAAGTGGAGTACTTGGCGGCACGGGCGGGCTTTCCCTATTGGTACGCCCAGTTGAACCGCGACCTCGGTCCGCTCGCCCAGCACGGCAACGGTCTGTTGACGCGGGTGAAGCCGCATGGCCTTGAGGACCACAAACTGCCCGGCTTGATTCCCGGCCGGGGTGCCATCGTCGTGCGCCTGCCCTGCCAGGGGGCGGAGATTCTAGTGGTGCTGCTGCACCTGTCCTTGGGCGGGGCCTCCCGGCAGAACCAGCTGGCCTATGTCCGGGAGCTGATCCGCGGCGAAGACCGCGCCGTGGTCATGGGCGACATGAACGGCCACTTGGCCCGCCTGCTGTCGCGTTCACCGTTGCGGCATTCGCCGCTGCGTTCGGCGGCGAAGCCGGAGCCCACCTGGCCGGCCTGGAGGCCGGCCTTGGCCCTCGACCATGTGCTGGTCACCCCGGGCATCCGGGTGGACGACCATGCCGTGCTCGACTGCCATCTGTCGGATCACCGGCCCGTCGCGGTGACTCTGACGCCGCGCTAAGAACGCTCGAAGGCCAAGCCATGCCCGTCACGCAACGCTTCGACCGACCCATCGACGACGATTGGCGGCTTGAGCAGCAGGAGTGGTTCGAGGCACTCGATGACGTGCTCGAAAACCGGGGCGAGGAGGAGACCCGGGCCCTGCTGCTCGGCCTCCAGCAACGCCTCAGCGGTCAGGGCGTCGTTTTGACCGAGGCAGCGCTGAACACACCCTACAAGAACACCATCGACCTCAAGGATCAGCCTGAGTACCCCGGCGACATCGAGCTCGAAACGCACATCGGCAACGTGATCCGCTGGAACGCGGTGGCCATGGTGCTGCAGGCCTTCGACAGCGGCTCCGGGGTGGGCGGGCACATCGCCACCTACCTGTCCGCAGCGACCATGATGGAGGTGGGCCTCAACCATGTGTTCCGCGCCGGGGCCGAGCCAGGCGACGGGGACCAAGTGCATTTCCAAGCCCACACCTCGCCCGGCATCTACGCCAGGGCCTTTCTGGAAGGTCGCCTGAGCGAAACCCAGCTCACCAACTTCCGCCGCGAACTCGGCCAAGGCGGCGGTCTGCCATCCTATCCCCATCCCCGGCGCCTGCCTTGGTTCTGGACCATGCCCACCGCCAGCATGGGCCTGTCCACCCCCTCCGCCATTTATCAGGCGCGGTTCGCCAAGTACTTGGAAAGCCGGGGCCTCAAGAAGTCCGGAGACGGCAAGATCTGGGCCTTCATTGGCGACGGCGAGGCCGATGAGCCGGAAGTGCTCGGCACCATCAACATCGCCAGCCGAGAGGAGCTCGACAACCTGGTGCTGGTGGTCAATTGCAATTTGCAGCGCCTCGACGGGCCGGTGCGCGGCAACGGCAAGATCATTCAGGAATTGGAGCGCTCCTTCCGGGGCGCGGATTGGCATGTGGTCAAGGTCATCTGGGGCGGCGGCTGGGACCCGATTCTGGCCCGTGACCACAACGGCGTCCTGCAGGCGCGCATGGAGCAGGCGGTGGACGGCGACTACCAGATGTACACCGTCTCAACCGGCGACGCGGTGCGCGAGCACTGGGTGGAGCACACGCCGGAACTGCGCGAACTGATGAAGACCCTCACCGATGAGGAAGTGCGCTCCATCCAGCGCGGCGGCCAGGACCACCGCAAGATCTACGCCGCCTTCCGCCAAGCCGCCGAGGTGCGCGGCAAGCCCTGCGTCGTGCTGCTGAAAACGGTCAAGGGCGATGGCTTGGGACCCGGTGCCGAGGGTGCCAACACCGTGCATCAGAAGAAGCACCTAACCGCCGATGAGCGCCGGGAGCTGGCCAAGCGCTTCGACATTCCCCTATCGGACGAGGAGGTTCTGCGAGCGGCGTTCTACCGTCCGGCGGAGGATTCCCCCGAACTGCGCTATCTCCGGGCCCGGCGCGAGGCCCTGGGCGGCTTCATGCCGAGCCGCGAGGTGCGCTGCGAACGCTTGGCCGCACCAGGGCTGGACCTGTTTGCCGACCTTCTGAAAGGATCGGACCGGGAGGCTTCAACCACCATGGTGGTGGTGCGCATGCTCTCCCGCCTGCTGCGCGACAAGCGCCTCGGCCGCTACATCGTGCCCATCGTGCCGGATGAGGCGCGCACCTTCGGCATGGACGGCCTGTTCCCGCAAGCCGGCATCTACTCGCCGGAAGGCCAGCGCTACCAGCCCGTCGATTTCGGCACCATCGCACCCTACAAGGAGTCCGAGGACGGCCAGATTCTCCAGGAGGGCATTTGCGAGACCGGCGCCATGGCCTCCTTCCTGGCGGCGGGCACCGCCTACGCCAATTACGGCCTGCCGATGATTCCGTTCTACATCTTCTACTCGATCTTCGGCTTTCAACGGGTCGGCGACATGATCTGGGCTTGCGGCGACATGATGTGCAAGGGCTTCCTGCTCGGCGGCACCTCCGGGCGCACCACCTTGAACGGCGAAGGGGTGCAGCACCAGGACGGCCATTCGCAACTGATCGCCAGCACGGTACCCAACCTCTTAAGCTACGACCCGGCCTTTGCCTATGAGATTGCGCTGATCGTGCGCGATGGCATCCGCGCCATGTACCAGGAGCGGCAGGACGTCTTCTACTACATCACCCTGACCAACCAAGCCTATCCGATGCCGCCGATGCCAGAGGGCGTCGAGGACGGCGTGCTGCAAGGCATGTACTGCTTCGACCGGGCTGAGGGCGCAACGGTCAATCTGTTCGGCAGCGGCGCGGTGATGGCCGAGGTGCTTCGGGCGCGGGACCTGCTCGACGCCGACGGGGTGCGCAGCAACGTCTGGAGCGTCACCAGCTACAACGAGCTGGCGCGCCAAGCCCGGCAGGTGGAGCGCCAGCAGATGCTGAGCCTCGGCGGCATCGAGGAGAAGCCTTATGTGCAAGCGCTGCTGGAAGGCGAGAACGGCGTCTTCATCGCCGCGTCGGACTACATGAAGGCGCTGCCGGGCATGATCACGCCTTGGATTCCCGGCGCCTACACCGTGCTCGGCACCGACGGCTTCGGCCTGTCCGAGGCCCGCGACCGGCTGCGGGACTACTTTGAGGTTTCCGGGGAGTGGATCGCCTTCGCAGCGCTCTCCACGCTGGCCCAGAGCAATCTGGCGCCCGGACAGGCCGCCCTGGACTTCGCCAACGGGCATGGGCTGAACCTGGATCAGGCCGACCCGGTTTGGGCCTGACCCGCGCATCTCCCCAACCCGCGAGGACGCGGCGGGTGCACATCGTCGGCTGCCGCCGCAGCGGCACCACCCTGATGATGGAACTGCTCTGGTACAGCTACGCCTTCAGCGGCCGCGGCGAGCATGAAACCTCCCTGCTGGAGCCGGTGCCACCCGGCGAAACCCTCTACCTGACCAAGAAGCCGCCGGACACGACGCGCATCATCCCGGCCTTTCTGCGCGACAGCGAAACCCATCTGATCGCCATGCTGCGCGACCCCCGGGCGGTGGTCACAAGCCGCCACCCGAGCCGCCCGGACGTGTACTTCGCGAGCTTCCAGCGCTGGCGCGCCTACGCCGCCGCCATCAAGCGATTGGCGGACCACCCGCGCTGCACGGTCATCCGCTTCGAGTCGCTAATCACCGCACCGGACGCAGCGCAAGCCGACATCGAAGCGCGGCTGCCCTTCCTGAACCGCCGCCGTGCCTGCCCTGGCGGCATCAACCGCGCCTTCAACGAGTATCCCGACGGCGCCGCAGTGCCTCCCTTGGCCGAAGCGTCGCTCAATGGCGCGCGCCCCTTCGATGCCACCCGACTGGACGGCTGGCGCAGCCACCTGCCCCGAATCAAGGGCCAACTCGAAGCCCATCCGGACCTGACCCAAAGCCTGATCGACTTCGGCTACGAAGCCGACGACGCCTGGACCGATTTGCTGGAAGGCGTGGCCCCCTACCGCCAAACCTACAAGGAAACGCCCCCGTCCCCGCTGCGGCGCTGGGAGACCAACCTCCGCTACCGCCTGAAGACCCGCCGCTACCTGCACAGCCGCGGCCTGCGCTGACTCAATTCGATGGCGGGACGCCGCGCGACCAGACGGTCTCGGCGGACCTTCGGTCCGTTGCAGTTTCGCTAGCGCGAAACTCCTGGCCCAATCGAGGGCAAGATGCCTTCAAGCCGAGGGAACGTCGCTCAGCCTCAAAGCCGGCCGGCGCCGTCCGCCTCGTCCAAAATGGCCGTTAGCAAACTGCGGGCGGTGGCGCTCTGGTCCTCGTTCACTTCGCCGCTCTTGGAGCTGATGCCGGGAATGCGGGCGATCATCAAGGTGCCCGAAACGGAATAGACGCCGGAATACCGCTTGCCCTTGTATTCGATCGGCATTTGAGTGGTTGGTGTGGCCATGTTCGGGGTTCGCCGGGACAAATTGCCGGATAAGATAGCACGGTTTTCGAGCGAGCCTTGCACATGAAACCCCTCACCAAACGCCCTGCCAAGCGGCTCGTTCAGACCTTGCTCGTCCTGCTGGGCGCCCTGGCCGTCGGCAAGGCCAACGCCACCGGCAGCCAGACCGTGGTGCTGGTCTCCATGGACGGCGTGCGCCACGACTTTCTCGACGCCGCCCCGCTTCCAGCTCTGCAACGCATGCAACGCGAAGGCGCACGGGCCGAGCGCCTGATCCCGGTCTATCCCTCCAACACCTTCCCCGGCCACGTCTCCATCGCCACCGGCACCTACCCCGATGTCCACGGCGTGATCGACAACCACTTTGAAGACACCGAGCGCGGCACCTACCGCTACGAAGCGGATGCCAACTGGATCAAGGCGGAACCCCTCTGGGCGGCGGCGGAGCGCCAGGGGGTGCCCGCCGCCGCCTACTTCTGGGTCGGCTCGGAGACTGACTGGAACGGCATCGGCGCCCGTCACCGCATGACGCCTTTCGATCCGAACCGGCCGGAGGCGGACAAGGCCGAGCAGATGCTCCGCTGGCTGCGGCTGCCGGAAGCGGAACGCCCCCGGCTCATGATGAGCTATTGGGCGGGCATCGATTCCGTCGCCCACCGCAAGGGCCCCACGGATCCCGCTGTGGCCAAGCAGCTCCGTCTTCAGGACGCCGCCCTTGGACAGCTGCTGGCCGGCATCGATGCCTTGAACCTGTGGCACACCCTGACCTTGCTGGTGGTGAGCGACCACGGCATGACGGCGGCAGGCGAGTTGATTGACACCGCCGCCGCGTTGTCCGATGCGGGCATTAAGTCCGAAGTGCTCGGCTCGGCAGTGGCCAACGTCTATCTGGAGAACGCACAAGACCTCGAAGCGGCCACTGCGGCTTTGTCAGGCTTGAAGAACGTGATGGTCCATCGGCGCAACGAAATTCCCGCCGCTTGGCGCTTGCGCCATGATGGGCGCACCGGCGACCTGGTGGCCACCACCGTTCCGCCGTTTGTGCTGACCCCACCCTCCAACCCCCTCTGCGCTTTGATGCCCAACCGCTGCGTGTTCTTTGGGGGCCACCACGGCTATCGCCCGGACCATCCCGATATGGGCGGCATCCTGCTCGCTCTGGGGCGTGGCGTCGAGGCGGGCGCAGCGCTGTCCCAAGCGCATCAGATCGACATCGCCGCCACCGTCGCCCGCCTGCTCAACATCGACCCGCCCGCCCAATCGGAGGGCACTCCGGTCGCGGGCATTGGCGGCTAGCTCCACCGCGTTGAGGCGCTGATTGACTTGGACGGCGCACGGGCTAAGGTGCTGTCATGGCAATGGAACAAATGGAGACAGCCCAGCGGCTGGCGGGTTGTTCCTTCGATGTCAGCGGCGTGCCGCTCTGGGGCAAGCTAACTGGTGCCCGCCGCGGTCGCCGACCGGCTGATAGAACGAGAGACCCCACTGAGGGTTTGGCGTGAATGTCGCGGCTTGTCCCAAACCGACCTCGCTCGCGTAGCGGGTGCGAGCCGAGTTCAGATCGTCGATATCGAAGCCGGTCGCGCCACGGGCTCGGCGCACACTCTGCGCCGATTGGCCGACGCCCTCAAGATCACCATCGACGATCTGGTCCCCGCCTGAACGGTCCAAGACCACCACGTCATTGAAGAGTCAGCCGGGTTAACATCCGGCAAAGCACGTGGGAGGCGCAACGTGGCTGGGAACTCAAGAAAACGCAGCTTCTGGACTTGGGGCTTCATCGCGGATGAGCCCAGCAACGCGGAGCGCCAAGAGGCAGCGAAGCGCATCGCCCGGCGCACTGGGGTGGAGGTCGCGCCGCCGCCGGTGCCGGACTTGGCTGACATTGACATTCGGGCGCCGCGCCTCAAGGTGCCCGCGGCGCTGCAAGGCTGGGTGAGCGCGGATTCCGAGGACCGGCTGCTGCACACCTATGGCGGCCATTCCCTGGAACTGCTGGCGGCGCTGCGCGGCCGCTTCGACAATCCACCTGACGCGGTGGCCCATCCGGCCAGCGAGGAGGAACTCGAACAGACCCTGGCTTGGGCGGACGCGCATGGCCATGTGGTGGTGCCCTACGGCGGCGGCACATCCGTGGTCTGGGGCGTCAACGCGCCAGCGGAGGCGGACAGGGTGGTAACCGTCGATCTCGACCGCCTCAACCGGGTGCTGGAAATCGACCCGGTGTCCCGCGCCGCTCGGGTGCAGGGGGGGCTGCTCGGCCCGGACCTCGAGGACGCCTTGCGCCCGGAAGGCCTGACCCTGCGCCACTTTCCGCAAAGCTTCCCCTGGTCCACGGTCGGCGGTTGGGTGGCGACCCGCTCCGGGGGCCACTACGCCACCAACCACACCCACATCGACGACTTCGTGGAAAGCACGCGCCTGCTGACGCCGCGGGGCTGGTGGGAATCCCGCCGCCTGCCGGGCAGCGGTGCGGGACCAAGCCCGGATCGGATGGTGATCGGCTCGGAAGGCGTTCTCGGCATCATCAGCGAGTGCTGGCTGCGCCTGCAGAAGCGGCCGACGTTCCGCGCCACGGCAGGCGTTGCGTTCGGCAGTTGGGCGCAGGGCGCTGAAGCGGTGCGGCAAATCGTCCAGGCCAAGCTTTGGCCCGCCAACCTGCGCCTGCTCGATCCGGTGGAGGCGCGGCAGAGCGCCGGGGTCAAGGATGGCTCGGCGCTGCTGATCGTCGGCTTCGAATCCGCCGACGCTGCCCAGGACGCCAACATCCGCGCCGCCGTGGCCATCGCCCGCAGCGCGGGGGGCAACATCGACGACGAAGCCATTCGCATCGACGATGGCAAAGGCCGCGCCACGGGCCGGGGCGGCGCGGTGGGCGCCTGGCGCAATGCCTTCATCGGCGTCAACGCCGGTTTGACCAACGGCTTGGGCCTGCTCTCGGACACCTTCGAGACCGCCATCACCTGGGACAGATTCGCGGAATTCGACGGCGCGGTGCGCGAGGCGATGGGTGATGTGCTGAACCGCGTGCTTGGCGAAGGCGCGAGCCTTTCCTGCCGCTTCACCCACGTCTATCCGGACGGCCCCGCGCCCTACTACAGCTTCGCTGGCTCAGCGGCGCTCGGCGGCGAGTTCGAGCAGTGGTCGGAACTCAAGGCCGCCGCCAGCGAAGCGGTGGTCGCCGCCGGGGGCACCATCACCCATCACCATGCGGTGGGACGGATGCACCGCCCTGGATACGACCGCCAGCGCCCGGATCTGTTCGAGGAAGCCTACTGCGCGGCGAAACGGGCCGTCGATCCCAAGGGCATCATGAACCCCGGCGTTCTGTTTGATCCCTAGGTTCAAGCCTTTATGAGCCAACGCGGGTTCATCCTCCAAGCGGCCAGCCAGACGCGGGCGGGAACCTGCGAAGTGCAGCTGTGCGGACGTCTGGAGAACGGCGACGGCTTCCGGGTGCGGGACCGGCGCGAAACGGCGCGCTTCTACGTCCGCAACCAGGACGCCGCCACGCTGAAGCCCGCGCAATGGCGGGGGGCCACTCTGTGCCCATCACCGAAGACCACGTTCGGCGGCGAACCCGTTACCGAGGTGCGGGCCACGGTGCCCGCTGTCCGCCAATTCGCAGAACGGCTGGCCAACCGCGAGATTCCAACCTTCGAGGCGGATATCGACCCGGCGCAGCGCTACCTGATCGACCGGGGCATCAAGGGCGGCTGCCGGATTCATGGCGAGGCGCAGCCCGACGGCGCGGCGGCGGGCCAGGGTTGGCTGTTCACCGACCCGGAACTTGAACCCGCCGATATGGACTTCGCGCCCCGGACGCTGGCCTTCGACATCGAGACGGACCCCAAGGCGAATCGCCTGCTGGCCATTTCCCTGTACGGCTGCGGCGCCGACGAAGTGATCGTGGTTGATCCGCGCAATCGTCCCATGCCCCCGAAAGCCATCGGCTACCGGACCGAGGCGGCGGCCTTGGAGGCCTTCTGCCAGCGGGTGCGGGAACTCGACCCCGACGTGCTCACCGGCTGGAACGTCATCGACTTCGACCTCAGCGTACTGGCCAAGGTGGCGGCGCGGACCAAGGCCAGCTTCCATGGAACAAATGGAGACAGCCCAGCGGCTGGCCCGTCGTTCCTTCGGCGTCAGCGGCGCGCCGCACTGGGGCGAGCTAAAGGCTTCCAACTCGGACGTTGGCCCGGAGCGCCGCGCCTGCGTCCGGCCAAGGGCTATTTCGGCAGCAGCCGCGCCGACATTCCGGGCCGTCTGGTGCTTGATGGCATCGCCCTGCTGCGCGGCGCCTTCGTGCGCATGGACGACTACTCCCTCGACGCCGTTGCCCACACCGTGCTCGGCGAGGGCAAAGCAGTCAGCGGCGACGTCAAGAACCGGGTCGGCGAGATCATGAGCAACTACGCCAATGATCTTGCCGCCTTCGCTCTCTACGCCCGCACCGATGCCCGCCTGGCGTTGGAGATCGTCGAAACGCTCGATCTCGTGAATCTGGCCGTGGCGCGCAGCCGCCTGACCGGCATGACGCCGGATCGGGTGTCGGCCAGCATCGCCTCGTTCGACTTTCTCTACCTAACGGAACTGAATCGGCGGGGCCGGGTGGCGCCGACGCTGATTCGGGACGAACGCCAAGCCCACCAGCCCCAATCGGGTGGCCATGTGCTCAGCCCGATCACCGGACTGCACGAAAACGTCTGGGTGTTCGACTTCAAGAGCCTCTATCCCAGCCTGATCCGCACCTACAACATCGACCCCCTCGGCTTCATCGACCCGGACGACAGCCAAACGACGGATCCCGTGGTGCTCGCAAACGGCGCCCGCTTCCGCCGCGAAAGCGGCATCCTGCCGGGCCTGCTCGACCGGCTGGCGCCGCAGCGGGACAAGGCCAAGCGCGAAGGCGATGCGGTGGCCTCCCAAGCGATCAAGATCCTGATGAACTCGTTCTACGGCGTGCTCGGCGCATCCGGCTGCCGCTTCTACAATCCCGACATCGCCAACGCCATCACCGGCCAGGGGCGGCGCCTGCTGCTGTGGTCCAAGGACTGGTTCGAAGAACGGGGCCTTGAGGTGCTGTACGGCGACACCGACAGCCTGTTCGTCGGCTCCGGGCAAGGTGACAGCGAGCGGGCGCTGGCGCAGGGGCCGACGCTGGCCGCCACCCTGACCCAGGACTTGGCGGATTACATCAACGCCGAATCCGGTGTGCGCAGTCGCTTGGAGCTGGAGTTCGAAAAGCTCTACGCGAAGCTGTTTCTACCGCCGGTGCGCTCCGGAGCCGGTGGTGCCCGCAAACGCTACGCCGGGTTGATTTGCGGGCAGGATACGCCCGAGTTCATCGGCATGGAGGTGGTGCGCCGGGACTGGACCGAATTCGCCAAGCAGGCCCAGCGGGAACTCTACGCCCGCTTCTTTCGCGGCGAGCCGGTGGACGGCTATCTGCGCGACCTGGTGACGACGCTGCGCAGCGGCGCCCTGGACGATCAATTGGTGTACCGCAAGGGCCTGCGCAAAGCGGTGGGCGACTACCGAGCCGGCAAGCCGCCGCACGTGGCCGCAGCGGAGAAGTCCAAAGCGCCGCCGGGCCGGGTGATCGCCTACCTCATCACCTTGGCCGGACCGGAGCCCCTGGACAACCAAACCGCGCCGCCGGACCGGGAGCACTACATCCACAAGCAGCTGCGCCCGGTGGCCGCGCCCATCCTCGCCACCTTGGGGCTTAAGTTCGAACAAGTAATCGGCGATGATCGGCAACTGCGCTTGCTGTAGCGACAATCCGTAGGGAGGGAAACCATGGACAAGGAATTTGACGTGCTGCTGTGGGGGGCCACCGGCTTCACCGGTCGGCTGACGGCCCAGCACCTAGCGGACCGCTATGGCGTTGACGGGGAGCAACTGCGCTGGACGATCAGCGGCCGCAACCGCGACAAACTGGAAGCGGTGCGCGCGGCGCTGAACGCCGCCGACGGGCAACTGACGCCCGTGGTGGCGGACGCCAACGACCTGACCGCCATGCGCGACGCCACCAGCCGAGCGCGCGTGGTCTGCAGCGCCGTCGGCCCCTACGCCCGCTACGGCAGCAATCTGGTGCAGGCTTGCGCTGAAAACGGTACCGACTACTGCGACCTCACCGGCGAAGTGCAGTGGATGCGCGCCATGATGGACGCCCACGGCGAAGCCGCCGAAGCCAGTGGGGCCCGCATCGTCCACACCTGCGGATTCGACTGCATCCCCTCCGACCTCGGCGTGCTCTACGTGCAGCGGGCCATGCAGGAGCGGCACGGCACCTATGCCAAGGAGGTCAAGCTGCGGGTGCTCGACTTCAAGGGCGGCTTCAGCGGCGGCACCATCGCCAGCATGATCGAGCTGATGGAGCAGGCCAGCCAGGACTCCAGCATTCGCCATCTGCTCGCCGACCCCTACTCGCTGAACCCGCCCGGCGCGGACCGGGGCCTGGACAGCCTTGACCGCGTCACCCCCTTCTACGACGACGACTTCGCCGCTTGGGCCGCGCCCTTCATCATGGGACCGGTCAACACCCGCGTCGTGCGCCGCAGCCACGCCCTGATGGGCCAACCCTACGGCCCCGAATTTCGCTACGACGAAGCCATCGCCTTCCCCAACCTGCCCACGCCGGGCGCTTGGGCTGTCGCCAACGCGACCGCCGCCGCATCCGCCGGCGCCATGGCCGCCATGGGCCTGCGCGCAGTGCGCGAACTCGCCGCCCGCCACCTGCCCCAACCCGGCAGCGGCCCCAGCGAGCAACAGATGGCCGACGGCCACTTCAAACTGGCGCTGCTCGCCCGCCATCCCCAAGACAAGGCCAAGAACGTGCTCGCCTACGTGCAGGGCGACCGCGACCCCGGCTACGGCGCCACCGCCAAAATGCTGGCCGAAAGCGCCGTCTGCCTCGCCCAGGACGGCAGCAACGCGCCCGGCGGCTTCAGCACCCCCGCCGCAGCGATGGGCACCAGCCTGATCGACCGCCTCGGGAGCAACGCTGGGGTGCGGTTTGCGTTGGGGTAGAGTCCGTGATGGTCGACATCTCTGAGGCGAAAGCGCACCTCTCCAAGCTAATGGATCGTGTTTGTCACGGGGAGAAGGTGGCTATTGCGAAGAACGGTCTCCCCATTGCCGACTTGGTACCACACCGACCGGGTGGCAAGCGCAAACTGGGGTTTATCAAAGGGAAGCTTGACGTGCCCGACCGGGTAATTCTTGAGGCGGATGAGGAGATCGAGAACATGTTCCATGGAGACGATGATCGCAATTCCCAATCGATCCCCGTGTGTTCACATCTGGGCCCTCAATACGCCTGAACGATTGTGCTCGGCCCAAAGGGCTGCACTTGAAAGCCGGGCTAAAACCATAGCGAACACTATCTAGCTCAGATGGATTAGAGCCGACTCACCGCTCTCGGGCGAGCCAATGGCTTCCGCAGAAAAACTTCGATTCAACGCGGAGCGGCGCACCCTCGAGCCAACTTACATTCAAGGCTGTCCCCTCGGCTCGAGGGCATCTTGCCCTCGGACGTCGGACGGCGCGAAGCGCCGCTCTTCCGAGCGACCGGCTTGCGAGTGGATTCCGAAGGGACTGGCGCGGCTCGTCCGTTTCCCTGCTGTCGGATGGACAGGACAAATGAGGCGGTGAGAGCAGACTCGGGCTCGGAAGTCCCGACCTCAGCACTTGGTCGGGACAGGTCAGTCGTTCCGCTCGATATCCACAAAGGTGTTCTTGCCGTTTTTTTCAACCACAAGAACCGCTACGGGCTTATTCACCATCGGTCCAATCACATCGTCCACTTGTTCACCAACACCATGAACTTGGACGTGATCATCATTGACCGCCACTTCCAACCAGTCTTTATCGAGGTGGAGCGCCCGCAACACGCCTTTCAGGGTCTTCCGCTCACCGGCGGCATCTGGATTGGTGTTCAGCTTCCCAATGGCTCCGGTGAGGTTTTGCCGTACTTCAGGATCAAGCCTGACCGCATCGGAATCGTCTGCCGAGCGAATCTCCACGCGCTTGCAACCCTTCCCTCGCGGCGCGAGATTCCTCGTCAGCTTCAGAAATGTACTTCTGTATTCCTGATCCGGGACGATTTGGGACAAGCCTTCATCAGGATCACTTATTCCAGCACGAAGAATACTCAAAAAACAGTCCGCAACTTTCTCCGTGGACAGTGGATTGTCGAACATTTCACCTTGGCTCTTCTCCTGAACTGCTACCGCGAACTGATAGCTACCGGCGGCAGCCTGAAAGAGCCAAGGCCGACAGATGTCCTGAATCTGCTTGCTAGGTTGCCCATGTTTCCTATGGGTGACGTCAGCCAGAAACTCAGCTGTTCTGTGATAGAGCGATTCAACAGTTTTCATTTTGCTCGTAATCAAATCCAGCGGTGCGCCACCATGAATAACTTCGCCACCGCTTACGGACACCAATACCTGGCCCGACGCAAATCCCGTCATCGTTTCAGCTCGGATTTCCTCGGCCCAAACGGACTGAAGTAGGCTTCGCAGTTGATCCTTGGCAAACGGCGGAATGGCGTCACCCAGCGATCGTGCTGCAACTTCTTCGGCACGGGCGTATTGTGCTGCTTTGTAGTAAAGCGACGCCGCACTCACTACGGATATGCCCAGAGTTCGGGTTTTCGAGGGATTCAGTTCGGCGATAGCCCGCACTTCGGCGTCCGCTGCCTGCAAATACAAACTCTCCGCATCCTGGCGTCTGTCTTCACGCAGAGCTACCTGCGCTTGCGACGCTAGTCGCTCACTCTCTCGATGATGTTCCAGCCAAGACATCGCTGCGCTTCCTGTATGCCAATCGCCCGGGCTAGGGCTGACTGGCCAAATGAGCCAGTCGGATGAGCCGAGCCTTGAATCCAGCAACACCAGCCATAGCCGGGAGATCGCTACGTCCCCTAGCAGCTTGGGCGAGCTTGTCACTCAGACGGTTTTCAACTGACTTCTCCGGCCCTCGATCAACACCTGACACCTCCAAGCGTAGGCAATCCTCCAAGTCGTCCGGTTCGCTTCCTCGGGGCGCGACATAGTAGTCCGCGCCCGTCATCGTTTCCGCACGGCCAATAGCAACAAGGCCCTCCGTCTGCTCGACCGCAGCAAGAACCAATGCGCAAGCGCCCGCTTCCGTCGCATCGGTTTCATTGGCCCACGCGTTTTCAATCCGTGCATCGGGCTGCGGCCAATTGACGGAAACCGTTGAGACCTTCTCCTCCGCCCGCAGGTCGAACCGCTCCGGCGACACATGATGCCTTTGCAGGCAAACGCTCGCCGCCTCCAGATTAGAGGCCGCTATTGGCTTGGTTAGGCCGGGGGTCTTTCATCCATCTCGTCAATCGGCAGTTTTGCCAATGGTGTCAACCGACCTCCTCAAGACGCCCGTGACCTAACAACAAGATCAGCCAGCAGATGCGACAACGAGATCATAGCCTTGACCATAGACCAAAGCCCTTTCTCGCGCCATCCCGCTACGTGTTTCCGCCGTTCGGTCCTTCTGTGCCCTCCACAGCTCGTTCAAGGGCTGCGCGCCCCTTGTCCGTGAGTCGGTATCTCTGGACTGGACTCGTCGGCTTGCCCGGAATGGTCATCTCAAGGAGTCCTTCGGCCAGCAGGTAGCCTAGCCGTTGTTCGAAGCTGCGCGTTCTGCCCGCATAGCCTGCGGCGGTCTGCAATGCCTTGCTCGGAGCGTCCGCTCGAACACAGGCGTGCAACATGGCCGCTTCCTTAGCGCCCAATCGGCCTTGCACCCCTACTTGCACCCCTACTTGCACCCCAGCTTGCACCCCTACTTGCACCCCTTGCTGATCTCC
>JAQAJJ010000082.1:10993-21933 GCA_028278675.1 Candidatus Azophilus lithoversatilis | reverse complement strand
AAACGTGGCGACGGCCCCAAAAGCGACCGCAAACCCGAATCGGATCAACATGCTAAGCCTCCGTGGAAATGGCGACCTCGGTCAGGCCCGCCGCGCGGGCCGCCGACAAGACCGCCTTCAACTGTCCGTACTTGGCCTCCCGGTCGGACTGGATCACCAAGCCGCCCTTCGGGTTTTCCGAATGCAGGCGCTCAATGTGGGCTCGGACCGCAGCCGAGTCGACCTTTTTCTTGTCTATCCAGATGTCGCCGTTGGGGCCGATGGCCACCAGCACACTGACCGTGGGCTTCTGTTCCGCGGTATCGGCGTCGGGCCGCAAGACCTCAATGCCAGCCTGCTTGATGAAGGTGGCGGTGACGATGAAGAAGATCAACATGATGAACACCACGTCGAGCATCGGGGTCAAGTTGATGTCCGACTCCTCATCGGAGCGGGAAAATCGGTTTGCCTGACGCGCCATATCGTTCTGCTCCTGTTGACTTTAGCTGTTCCGCCTAGCGAAGCGCTCAGTGGTCCATGGTCAAGTGGTCCTCAAACAGTTCGACCTCGAAATCCACCTTCCGTTTCACGAAAGTGCTGCCAAGCAGGCCGGACAGCGAGGCGATCATGCCGGACATGGTGGGGATGGTCGCCATCGAGACGCCAGCGGCCATGGAGCGGGCGTTGCCCCCTTGGGTGGCCATGGCGTCAAACACGGAGATCATGCCCGTGACCGTGCCGAGCAGTCCGAGCAGCGGCCACAGGAACACCCACGACTGCATGAGCGGCAGGCTCCCCGTGATGCGCTCCGAGGCTTCGGAGATGATGCGGTCCCGAACCTGGTGGGCGCTCCAAGAGCGCCGCTCCGGGCGACTTTCCCACAGATCGGCAGCCTCCTGCACCAACAACTTATGCTGCGAGAAAAAGTACCATATGCGCTCGAATATCAACGTCCACATCAGGAAGGTCAGGGCGGCGATCAGATAGAGCACATTGCCGCCCTGCTCCATGAACTGGACGATGGCCAGATAGGCTTCGCCTAGCATAACGACGCCCTACTCCAACGCTTGGCCCGATTTTTCAGCATGCTCGGCTATGAAGCCTTGGGTCTGCTCCTCAAGAACGTGAATGACCGAGCGGCTGCGCTGGGCGACGATAGCGTGCAGCAAAGTGGTGGGAATGGCCACGCACAGGCCGAGCACTGTCGTCATCAACGCCGTGGATATGCCGCCAGGCCATGCTAGGTGATGGCGTGTAAGCTCACAATCATGCCAATGACCGTGCCGAGCAGACCGAGCAGCGGAGCAACCACGGAAATCACCTGAATGAGCGTGATGTTCCTTGTTATCTTGGGTGTTTCACCCAAGATCGCCTCGCCCAGCTTCAACTCCAGGGTCTCCACGTCCACGTTGGTGTTTTTGTGGTAAACGTTGAGCACCCGGCCGAGGGGGTTGCCCTCACTGGGCGTGTCCGAACGTTTCTGGGCGTTGACCCGGGCACCTGTGATCGACAGCGTAATCAAGCGTTCAATGGCCAGCAGCACACCGATGAGGCCGCCGAGGATGATGACCGATCCAACGTAGCCGCCTTGGCCATCGCAGAACGGCAGGTAGCACTCACCCTTGGCGATGCCACCGAACAGCGAACCGACCCTTTCGCCCACGGTTGCCGCCTGGATAAGCAGGGACAGCAGGGAACCGCGGGTGGGATCCACGGCAAAGGCGACGACCTCACTGGCACCTGCCTCCTCAAGATCCTCGACCGTGTTGGTGAAGCGAGCCGCCGGTTGGCGGGCCAGTTCGACGATGGCGCCGTCGTCCGGATCGTAGTTGAGGTACTCGCCGTCTCCAATCAGCGCGAAGGCACCGACCCGCACCACTTCGGTCTCCTTCTGCTCGCCGCTCAACAGGGTGACGGTGGCCGGAAAGCTGGCGATGCGCCCGGATTCCGTCATCTCGCGCTGCAGCTCGAACCACAGGTCCTCCATCTCCTCGATGGTAGCCAGTTGGCTGGCGGTGCCCATCTTCGCCGCCAATTCGCCCAGCCAGTCGCCGCGGTTGGGGAACTCAGCGGAGATCACCGAGCCTTCAAACAGCCCGCGGGTATCACCCGCCACCTGCTGCAAAACGCCGAAGAGCTCGCGCAGGGAGCCGAGGCGCCGATCAAGCTGCTCCTGCAAGTCCCCGATGCGGATTTCGTTCTCGTTGAACTGGGTCTCCAGCCGGTCCGAGCGCTGTTCCTCACGCCGCCTTTCCGACTTGGCGTCGGCAAGCATTTGCGCTTGACGGGCCCTGTCGTTCTGGAAGCGCTGCTCACGCTCGCGGTGCTCTGCGGACTCCACCACCCGCCGCTGCTCGACGTTGCGCAGCAGCTCGTCAAGGCTGTCAGCCTGGTTCACCTGCAAGGTGCTGGCGGAGCCGCCAGCCTCTTCCTCCGCAGCTTGCGCGCCGAAGGCGGTGAACAGCAGCATCCCCAACGCTGCGGAGCAAGCCACAAACATCTGCTTGGCTGATTTCATCGCTTAGGCCTCCGGTCCGGTGATGGGAAGAGTGAGCATGTCCACGGACAATTGCTTGCGCGCCATGCGGATGCCGTTGCGAACCGGCGTGGTGAACTCATCGCCGATCACTTCCCAACGATTGCTGGCCTTGTTCCACATCCCGGTCTCCTCACCGTCCGGGGTTTGGAAGACCAAAGCGACCCGGCCCACCTTGAGGACGTCGGCCTTGCGGTCCACCCCAGCGACGTTGATGGTGTCGCCATAGGCCTCCATGGTGCGACCGTATTCGTTCTCGATTTGGAAGGCTCGCAGAACTTGCGAGAACTTCTCCGATACGGCGACATCGGCCCGATCCATTGTATTGCGCAACCGGGTCACCCGGTCATGGCGTTCATCGAGCAGGAAAGGCAAATCCAGGTTCACGAACTGCTCAAGGCCGTCGATCATGCGCAGCATGAGCGGTGTGATCTGACGTTCGATGACGGTCACCCGGTCAATCGAGTCGGTCAGTTGCGCCATCTCCCGGTTCTGGTTGGCGATTTGCTTCTCGAATTGCCGGTTGTAAACGCGCAGCCCTTCAATTTCCTTGAGCACGGTCTTGTATTCGTTGAGGAGCTTATGGGTTTCCTCGGTAAGCGCGTCGATCCTGGCCTGGGAGGTCTTGGCCTGCTGGTTGACCCGCTCGGCGACCGAATAGATGTCCGCCAAGGTCGCCCCTGCGGCGGGGCCGGCCATGCCTGCGACCATCAAGAAAATCAACGAGGAAAGCCAACCGTAGCGTCTGTTTCTCATACGTCTTCCTAGGAAAGTGAATTAAATCGGCTCTCGCCCCTCAAGCCCGTTGCGCAACCTGGCGAATCCGCCTAGGTGCTGTTGGAACCCGCAGGCCGACTAGCAAACCAACCATCAGCAGTTGACGCGCCCTTCATTTGGGCCTCCAGCTTGAGACCCACGCCGGATGCGTCCGCCCCCTTTCAATTGGGACAAAGCATCAACAAACGATTTTGCCTTGTCAAGGCAGTTTTTGCCCAATAAGGAAAGAGCGGCGATACACTGGCCCTTTCGCTGAACAAATCCGGCCCCGGGATTGCGGTTTGGCCCCCTGGATTGGTGCCCACCGGGCGCTGCGGTCCGGGACACGCCGCTGCCCGTCATAGGCTACTAGCCTAAGTGTTCCTGAAAGAACGCCAAGGTGCGCTGGCGGGCCAAGTCGGCGCTAGGCGCGTCAAAGCTGCCCCGATGGTCGCAGTTGAACCCGTGATCGGCCGAATAGACGTAAACCGGGACATCTGGCTGGGCGGCCTTGACCTGGTCCACGTCGGACAACGGTATGTGGGCGTCGAGCTCCCCGAAGTGCATGATGACCGGACACTTCGGCGACCGTTCCGCCTCGCCGGCCACCCCGCCCCCGTAGTAGGACGATGCCGCGGCCACCCCGTTCAGCTCGCAAGCCGCCAGCCAAGTCAGCAATCCCCCGAAGCAGTAGCCGACCACACCGACCCGGCCGTGGGCCGAGGCGTGGTCGATGGCGGCTTGAATATCGGCCAGGGTATTGGGCATCTTGAGCTTCTGGAACGCGAGTTCGATGCCCCGTCCCATGTCCGCCTCCTCGTAGCCGAGCTCCACGTTCGCCTCCACGCGGTCGAAAATTTGCGGCGCAACGGCGGCGTAACCGGCCTCCGCATAGCCGTCAACCACGTCGCGAATGTGGCTGTTGACTCCGAAGATCTCCTGAATGACCACCACGCCACCCTTGGGCGTGCCGCCGCCCTTGGGCGTGCCAGCCGGCGTCGATTGCCAAGCGCCCAACTCGAACCCGTCAGCGGCGCGCAACTCAATTCGGTGTCCCATGGCCTTTCCCTCCTAGCCTGCAAGGCGCGGTGTTGTACCACAGTTCCGCAGAGAATTCATGATCAGCTCGACTTCCTGCCAAGGCGACGGCGGGAGTCGTCTTGCCGTCATGGATTCGTCATAATCCCGCTTTGTAATTGCAATAGGCCATCCTCCGGCAGGCGCAAGCATGGACAACAAGGTTCTGGTCATTGAAGATGAGCGGGAGATTCGCGAGATGCTCAACTTTTCGCTGACCCGGGCAGGTTTCAGCGTCTGCGAAGCGGACAGCGCCGAAGCGGCCCTGCGCCAGCTCGACGGCCCGCTGCCGGCACTGCTGATCATCGATTGGATGCTGCCCGGCATGAGCGGCGTGGAGCTGGCCCGACGGCTGCGGCGGGACGAGCACACGGCCAGCCTGCCGATGATCATGCTCACCGCGCGCGGCGAGGAGACCGACAAGCTCAAGAGTTTTGACTCCGGCATGGACGACTACCTCACCAAACCCTTCTCGCCCAAAGAGCTCATCGCCCGCATGCGGGCGCTTCTGCGGCGTTCCGGCACCCCGGAAAGCGGCATCATCGCCAGTGGCCCCATGCGTTTGGACTTGAAGGCGCACAAACTCTTCATCGATGGACGCACGGTGAAGGTGGGCCCCACCGAGTTCCGGCTGCTGGAGCTGTTCATGCGCAATCCGGAGCGCGCCTTCGGCCGCGCCCAACTCCTCGACCGCGTATGGGGCCGCAGCATCTACGTGGAGGAACGCACTGTCGATGTGCACGTGCTGCGCCTGCGCAAGACGCTCAAGCCCCACGGCGCGGACCAGCACATTCAAACCGTGCGCGGCGTGGGCTATCGATTCAGCCCGGCCTGATGAGCCTCTACAGCCGCAAGGAATTGCTCACCGCCGTTGTGCTGGCGCTGGCTGCCATCGCCGTCGGCCTCGCGTTCGGCATCTTGGGATGGACGCTGTTCGCCGCCGCCGCTGCCGGGCTGGTTTACCAACATCGGGACTTGCGCAAGTTTGTGCGCTGGGCCAAAAAGCCGTTGCGGCGCCCCAAGCTCGCCAACGAAGGGCTGCAGCAAGCCAGCCGCTCGCTGCGCCGCTCTCTGAAGCAGGCGCGGCGGCGGACTCACGAAGCGCTGCAGCAGACATCCCATTTTCGGGGCCTGACCGCGGCGCTGCCGGATGCTGCCGTCCTGGTGGATGGGGAGGGCAACATCGAGAATTTCAACAATGCCTCCGTGGCACTGCTGCACCTGAACCGCAAGGATGCCGGCAACAACCTTGGCGCCCTGTTGCGCCACCCGGACGCCATCGAGCTCCTGGAGCAGCAGACGCCGGACGACACCGCCGAGTTCAGCTCCCCATTCGTCGAAGGCCAGCGCCTCGAGCTGCGCCGCGTGCCGGTGGCCAAGAACCAGGACCTCATCCTGGCCCGGAACGTCACCCATCTGAACCGGCTGTTGACCATGCGGCAGGACTTCGTGGCCAATGTGTCCCATGAGCTGCGCACCCCGCTGACCGTCATCGTCGGCTATCTGGAGGCCATGGAGGAGGAGGCGTTGGATGGCGCCACCCTGCGCAAACTGGTGCGCAAGCTCAACTCGCCAACCCATCGCATGCAGGCCCTGGTCGATGACCTGCTGATGCTCACCCGGCTGGAGTCGAGCCCGGCGCCCGAACCCCGCGACCTCGTGGCAGTCGATGTGCAGCAGTTGGTGCACAGCGCGGTGGAGGATTTGGCGGGCCTGGCCGGCAAGCGCCATCAGATCAACCAGCGCATGTCATGCGCCCTGCGGGTGCTCGGCATCGAGAAGGAGTTGCACAGCGCCTGCAGCAATCTCATCGCCAACGCCATCAAGTACAGCCCCCAAGGCGGCAACATCAACATCAGTTGGACGGACGGCGGCGACGATGGGGCTACCCTGGAGGTCAGCGACGAGGGGGTGGGCATCGCGCCTGAGCACCTCTCCCGGCTAACCGAGCGCTTCTATCGGGTCGATATGGCAGGCGCTCGGGTGCGCGGCGGCACTGGCTTGGGCCTAGCCATCGCCAAACACGTTCTCAAGCGGCACAACAGCCAACTGCAAATTGAAAGCGAGGTGGGCAAGGGAAGCCGCTTCTACTGCCACTTCCGGCCTGGCCAACTCCAGCCGCAGGAGTCCAGTTGAGCAAGCCGTAGCCCTCAGCGCCGCGCCATGGGCATCTGCATCAGGTGATGGCCGCCGTCGAGAATCAGGGTTTCGCCGGTGACCACGCTTGCGCCAGTGAGGAACAGGAGAATGCCTTCGGCGACGGTATCGGGCGTGGTGGTGAGGCGCAGGGGAGTGTTCTGCTCCAAGTAGGCCTTGGCGCGGTCATAGGTTTCCTGGCCCATGCCTTCGGCCAGCCAATCCCCCTGAATGAAACCGGGACAGACCGTGTTGACCCGGATTTCCGGCCCCAATGCCCGCGCCAGGGACAGGCCCAAGGTGATCAAGGCGCCCTTGGAGGCGGCGTAGGCGATGGAACTGCCCACTCCCATGATACCGGCGATCGAAGCCACATTGACGATGCTCCCTTGGCCGCCGCGCCGCATCAGGGGGGCGGCGGCACGCACCATCTGGTAGGGGCCCACCGTGTTGACGCCGTAGATGTCCAGGAAGTCCTGCTTGTCCAGGCCCGCCAAGTCGTCGTGGGCGCAGAACTTGGTGGTGCCAGCGTTGTTGACCAAACCATCGAGCCGCCCCCACCTTGACTCAGCCGCAGCGACCAGTTTGCGGCAGTCCGCATCATCGCTCACATCGGCCCTAACCACCTCGGTCTCGACGCCGCAGGCTTGGCATTCCGCTTCGGCTCGCTGCGCCCCGGCTTCGTTGTGGGCATAGTTGATGACCAAGTTGCAGCCGAGTTCCGCAAGCTGCCGGACGCAAGCCGCCCCGACGCCGCTTGATGAGCCGGTGACAATGACCACGCCATCCTGCAAATCCATCATGCCGTTGTTTCCTTGATCTGGGGGAAAGACGAAACCGGGGGCCTGCCCCCTACCCTTGAGAGGCCTAGGAAGCGGGGCGGAGGCTCTTCAAGCGGACGGAAGGAAGCTTCTTCAACCATTGATTTTGGGGGTCCACTTCAACGCTCACGGACTCCAAAGCGGTGACGCCGAGCAGCGGCTCCACCCCCTCATCCCCGAAAGGGTAGTATTCGCCCTTTTTGCCGGGAGGTCAAAGCCGCATGGGAACCATCGAGGCCGTCATCTGGGATTTTGGCGGCGTGTTGACGACGTCGCCGTTTGAAGCCTTCAACCGCTACGAGCAGGCCCACCGACTGCCCAACGACTTCATCCGCAGCATCAACGCCACCAACCCGGAATCCAACGCTTGGGCGCAGTTTGAGTCGGCGCAACTCACGTTGGAGGAATTCGACGCGGTGTTCGCCGCCGAGGCGGCTGCGAGGGGGTGCCGAATTCCCGGACGGGACGTTATTGCGCTCTTGAGCGGCGACCTGCGCCCGCGCATGGTCCAGGTTCTCAAGCGCTGCAAGGAAAGCTTCAAGGTGGCCTGCATCACCAACAACGTCAAGTCCGGCACCGGCCCGGCGATGGCCACCAGCGACGCCAAGCGCGAGCAGACCAGCGCCGTCATGGCGCTTTTCGACCTCGTGGTGGAGTCAAGCGTCGAAGGCATCCGCAAGCCGAACCCGGAAATCTACCGCCTGACCTGCACCAGGCTCGGCGTCGCCCCCGAAGCCTGCGCCTTCCTCGACGACCTCGGCATCAACCTAAAGCCTGCCCGTCAGCTCGGCATGCAAACCATCAAGGTGGTGGAGGAAGACCAAGCGATCGGCGAACTGGCGCAAATCACCGGCATCGAAATGCCGTAAATCAATCCACCCTGAAGATACCCGCGACGTTCCTGGTACAGCGATGGTGAGCGCTTAGCCGCCCTCAATGCGGGACATGAAGAAGACTTCGCTGTCGGCGCCGATCGGCTCCAGAAAGGCATCTTGGTAGATTTGCCCGTCGATGGCCACAGCGGCCTTGTTCAGCGGCTCGCGAACGCCCGGCCAGCGCTCTTCGAGGGCAACCAGCAAGTCCCGGTAGTTGGCCGCTGCCACCTCGATCTCCCGCTCGCCCCCGGTGTGGACGAGCAGGTGATCGGGAAAGACGACCTTAGCCATCGAGCGGGCAGGCGGTGCCCTACCCGAAAAGCTACTCGCCGCTGAGGGCCGCCAAAATGCGCGGCGGCGACAACGGCAGGTCGTTGATGCGCACGCCGGTGGCGTCGCGCACCGCGTTGGAGGCAACCGCCAGCGGCGCGACGATGGGCGTTTCGCCGACGCCGCGCACCCCATAGGGATGGCTCGGGTTGGGCACTTCAACGATTTGCGTGTCGATCATTGGCAAATCCGAAGCCACGGGCACCCGGTAGTCCAGAAAGCCCGCGTTTTCCATCACGCCGTTGGCGTCGTAGATGTACTCCTCGTTCAGCGCCCAACCTAGGCCCTGAGCCGCGCCGCCCTGCATCTGGCCCTCCACGTAGGCCGGATGGATGGCCTTGCCGGCATCCTGGATGCCGGTGAAGGACAGCACCTCCACGGCGCCGGTTTCCGGATCCACCTTAAGGTCGCCAAAATTGACGGCGAAGCTCGCGCCCGCACCTTGGGCGTTCAACGACGCTCGGCCCAGGATCGGACCGCCAGTCTTGGGTGCGCTGGCGGCGACGTCCGCCAAGCTCAAGGGCTTGACGTCCGCATTCACGCCCGGCGCTGGAATCGCCTGGCCATCCTGCCACTCCACCTGATCATCATCCATGCCCCAGGTGGCGGCTGCCCGCGACTTGCACTGGGCGATGATGTCCTCGCAGGCCTGCACCACCGCCAAGCCGGTGGCGAAGGTGGTGCGGCTGCCGCCGGTGACGTTGCAGAAACCGGTGCTTTCGGTGTCGCCCACGTAAGTCTTGATCTGCTCGTAAGGCACGCCCAAGGTTTCCGCCGCCATCAGGCCCATGGAAGCCCTGGAGCCGCCGATGTCGGGGCTGCCTTCCATGACGATCACGGTGCCGTCCTCGTTGATGCGCACCTCGGCGCTCGACTGCATGCCAATGTTGAACCAGAAGCCCGCAGCCACCCCGCGTCCGGCGCCCTCCGGCACCGGCTTGGTGTAGTTGGGGTGCTTCTTGGCCGCTTCGATGCAGGCCTTGAAGCCGATGGCGGGGAACTTCGGTCCGTAGGGGGCTTGGGTGCCCTCGTCGGCGGCGTTGGCCAAGCGCAGATCCAAGGGATCCATGCCGATCTGGCGGGCAATGTCGTCCAAGGCCACCTCAAAGGCGTGCATGGCCTGGGGCGCGCCCGGCGCCCGGTAGGCGGCCACCTTGGGCTTGTTGACGAGCACGTCGTGCCCTTCGACCAGGAAGTTCTCGATCTCGTAGGGCGCGAAGATCGACATCGCGCCCGGCATCACCGGCGCGCCGGCAAAGGCGCCGGCCTCATAGGCGAGCCAAGCCTTGGCGGCAGTGATCTTGCCGTTGCTTTGCGCACCCACCTTCACCCGGCAGACGCTGCCGGAGGTGGGGCCCGTCGCGCGGAACACTTCCTCGCGGGACATGACCATCTTCACCGGCCGGCCCGCGTGCTTGGAAAGCAGCACGGCCACCGGCTCCAGGTAGACCACCGTCTTGCCGCCGAAGCCGCCGCCGATTTCCGAGGCGACGAACTTCAGGTCGCTGATCTTCCACTTGAGGATCTTCGAAGTCATGGCGCGGAACTCGAAGTGGCCTTGGGTGCAGCACCAGACCGTGGCCTTGCCCTCCTCGTTGACCGTGGCCGTGCAGGCGTGGGGCTCGATGTAGCCCTGATGGGCCATGGGGATGCGGTACTCGCCTTCCACCACCACGTCGGCTTGCTCGAAGCCGGCATCAAGGTCGCCCCGGGCCAAGGTCATCACCGAGGCGACATTGCTCGGCTTGTCCGGCTTTTCGGGCAGATTCTTGGTGAAGCACTGCTCATCGAGCAGCGTCGCGTCCGGCGCCATGGCCTCCAGCACGTCGAGCACCGGCGGCAGCGCCTCGTACTCCACCTCGATGGCTTCCAAGGCGCGCTCGGCAATCTCCACGCTGGTGGCCGCGACCGCCGCCACCGCATGGCCGTGGTAGAGGGCCTTGTCCCGGGCCATGACGTTGCGGGCGATGTCGGCCACGTCGCCGCCGCCCTCACCGCCAATTTCGCCGCTCTCCACCGCCGGGAAGTCGGCGCCGGAGACCGCGGCGCGGACGCCGTCCATGGCCAGGGCCTTGGACAGGTCAACGCGCTTGATGCGGGCATGGGCGTGGGGACTGCGCAGAACCCTGCCGTGCAGCATGTTGGGCAAATTCTGGTCGGCGCCGAACTGCGCCCTGCCAGTGACCTTGTCCACCCCGTCCGGGCGGACCGGGCTGGTTCCCACATATCGATAATCTACGGCCTCAGCCATTTGCGACCTCCTGTTGGACGCTTAATTTCAGTTCAATCATGCCTCGTGGGCGAGTTCCTGGGCGGCATCCTGCACCGCCCGAACAATCTTGTCATACCCGGTGCAGGCGCTGCACTCGCTTCATCACGCGGGGTGCGCCAACTGCTCGGCGGCGTCCTGCACCGCCCGAACAATCTTGT
>JAQAJJ010000082.1:0-10905 GCA_028278675.1 Candidatus Azophilus lithoversatilis | reverse complement strand
CTCGCTTCATCACGCGGGGTGCGCCAACTGCTCGGCGGCGTCCTGCACCGCCCGAACAATCTTGTCGTATCCCGTGCAGCGGCATAGGTTGCCCGCCAGCCAATAGCGGATGGTGCGCTCGTCCGGATTCGGGTCGCGGTCGAGCAGCGCCTTGGCGGCAACGATGAAGCCGGGGGTGCAGACGCCGCACTGCAGCGCCGCGTGCTCCAGGAACTTCTCCTGAAGCGGATGCAGGCCATCGCCGTCGGCGATGCCTTCAATGGTGGTGATCTCGGCCCCTTCGGCCTCCGCAGCCAGCATCAGGCAGGAGCAGACCAAGCGGCCATCGACGATCACCGAGCAGGCCCCGCAGTCGCCGGTGCCGCAGCCTTCCTTGGTGCCGAGCTTGCCCACCTCATCGCGCAGCGCGTCGAGCAGGGACTGTTGCGGCGAGCCGAGAAAATCGACCTGATCGCCGTTGATGGTGGTGTGAATGTGCATTTTGCTCATGGGTGGCTCTCCTAAGCAGCCAAGGCGCGGTCGCGGGCGATGGCCCCGGCGCGCCGGCAAAGGACGGCGACGACCTTGCGCCGGTATTCGACGGTGCCGCGCTTGTCGTTGATGGGCGAGGCGGCGGTCGAGCAAGCGGCGCCAGCGGCGGCCAGCGCGTCGTCATCCACGGCGGTGCCGACCAGCGCCGCGGCGGCATCGGCCA
The DNA here is from genome assembly GCA_028278675.1 of Candidatus Azophilus lithoversatilis. GTDB lineage: Bacteria > Pseudomonadota > Gammaproteobacteria > Pseudomonadales > Azotimanducaceae > Azophilus > Azophilus lithoversatilis. Next base: position 10,211 of record JAQAJJ010000082.1, on the reverse strand, counting down.
CCAACAGCGGGGTCGGCGCCACGGCGCCAATGCCCACCCGAGCTGCGGTGCAGGTGCCGCCGCCGTCGAGCGTGACGCTGACGCCGGCGCCGGCCACGGCGATGTCCATTTCGGTGCGGGGGATGAAGCGCAGGTAGGCGTCGCCGGAATTCGCCGGCGGACGCGGGAACTTCAGACCAAGCAGGAATTCATCCCCGGTCATGACGTTGGTGCCCACGCCAGTGCAGAAATCCTCCACCGGCACTTCCCGCTCGCCACCGCTGCCGGCGATGACGCAGATGCCACGGTCGGCGATCATGGCGGGAATGGTATCGGCGGCGGGCGATGAGTTGCAGAGATTGCCGCCCAAGGAGGCGCGGCCCTGAATCTGGGTGGAGCCGATGAGGTCCGCCGCCTCGATCAGGCCCGGCAGGAGGGATTTCAGCTCCTGGTTCTCGTTCAAGATGGCGCTGGGAATGGCCGCGCCGATGTAGATTTCATCACCGCCGATGTCCAGGCGGTTGGTCTCCTCGATCTTCTTGACGTCAACGATGGTGCGCGGCGCCTTGTCCAAGCCGCGCAACTGCACCAGCAGATCGGTGCCGCCCGCCAGCACTTGGGCGCGCCGCCCGTTGTTCGCATGGTCCTGCAGAACGCCGACGGCATCAGCAACGTTGCGCGGGGCCACGTAGGCAAATTCGCCCATGGATCCTCCCTGTTTGATTTCGAACTTTGCTCCCGGCTCCGCGCAAGGCGCCGCCGGTCTTGGGGTGCGCAATGTATCACAGAATCCAAATGAGCGAGGCATTCCCACGGCGTCCAAAGAACGCCCCGGGTTCAAGACGAGGGCGGGAAACTCGGTCCGGGGGATGCTGCCGAAAGCGGGCGGGGTCCTCGGACGGAGGGCATCCTGCCCTCGCACTGAACCACGGGGTTCCAATCGAGGGCGGATCGTTAACGGGGCTATAATTTGCCCTTTGCAGATTTCTCGGAGGCCCTTATGCAGCGTGAGTCCATGGAATTCGACGTGGTGATCGTCGGGGCTGGGCCTGCCGGGCTGTCGGCGGCCATCCGGCTGATGCAACTCGGTGCGGAGGCTGGCGAGGAGGTCTCCGTGTGCCTCGTCGAGAAGGGCAGCGAGGTCGGCGCGCACATTCTTTCGGGGGCCATTCTGGCACCCAAGTCGCTTAACGAGCTGCTGCCCGACTGGCAGTCCATGGGCGCCCCGGTGACCACGCCGGTCACCAGCGATGAGTACTACATGCTGACCAGCGCCAAGGCGCGCATCGCCCTCCCCCGCCTCATCATCCCGCGCCCGATCCACAACAAGGGCAACTACGCCATATCGCTGGGCAATCTCTGTCGCTGGCTGGGCGAGCAGGCGGAGGAGATGGGCGTCAACGTCTTCCCCGGCTTCGCCGCCACCGAAGTTCTTTACAACGACGACGGCAGCGTCAAGGGGGTCGCCACCGGCGACATGGGCATCGGCAAGGACGGCGCCCCCAAGGACACCCACGAACCCGGCTACGAACTGCACGCCAAGTACACGTTGTTCGGCGAAGGCTGCCGGGGCCACCTCGGCAAGCAGCTCATGGCCATGTTCGGCCTGCGCGACAACAGCGCCACCCAGCACTACGCCATCGGCATCAAGGAGCTGTGGGACATCGACCCGGCCAAGCACGAGCCCGGACGCATCCTGCACACCCTGGGCTGGCCGCTCGGCCGGCTGACGGGGGCCACCGGAGGCAGCTTCCTCTACCACCTCGACGGCAACCAGGTCTCCCTCGGCCTGATCGTTGACCTAAGCTACGCCAACCCGCACCTAAGCCCTTTCGACGAGATGCAGCGCTGGAAGCACCACCCGCTGATCGCCGGGTTCCTGGAAGGCGGCACCCGCGTCTCCTACGGCGCCCGGGCCATCGTCAAGGGCGGCCTGCAGGCGCTGCCCAAGCTGACCGTGCCCGGCGCGGCCCTGATCGGCGACGACGCGGGCTTTCTCAACGTGCTCAAGGTCAAGGGCAGCCACACGGCGATGAAGTCCGGCATGCTCGGCGCCGAATCGGTGTTTGCCGCCCTGCAGCGCGGCGAGACGGGCACCGAAGTCGATATCCAGCAACGCTTCGAGGCCTCCTGGCTGCACGATGAACTGCAAAGCTCCCGCAACGCCGGCCCGGCCTGGCACAAGCTCGGCATCTTCTTCGGCTCCGCCTACTCCTTCGCCGAACAGCTCATCGGCGGCAAGACTCCGTGGACGCTGAAGGACCCGGTGCCCGACCACGCCACCCTCAAGCCCGCTGCCGACGCGCCGTCAATCGACTACCCCAAGCCGGACGGCAAGCTGTCATTCGACAAGCTCTCCAGCGTGTTTCTCTCCAATACCAACCACGAGGAGGACCAGCCCTGCCACCTGACGCTGGCCGACCCGGAGGTGCCGATCCGCGACAACCTGCCCAGGTTCGACGAACCCGCGCAGCGCTACTGCCCGGCGGGCGTTTATGAGGTGGTGCAGGAGAACGGTTCGCCGCGCTTCCAGATCAACGCCCAGAACTGCGTCCACTGCAAGACCTGCGACATCAAGGACCCGGCCCAGAACATCAATTGGGTGGCGCCGGAAGGGGCTGGCGGGCCGAACTACCCGAACATGTAGCTCACTCGCTGGCGCCAAGGTCGAAGCGTTCGCCAGCGGAACGCAGCCACAGCCGCCCGTCGGCCTCCTCGGCCAGATCCACCAATCGATAGTAGGGCGCTCTGGCAACCAAGGCGTTCAGCCCGTCGCGCACATGAATGTAGGGCCGGGGCCCGCGCGGCCCCTCGCGCAGCCAGATGGCGTGCTGCGCATCCAGGCGCACCACGTCGTCGGTTCGGGTGCGCAATAAAATCTCCTGGTCGTCGCCCCGCCCCGCGCACTCGCACTCCACCGCCAGCAACGGCGCATCCTCGACGGTGACCTTGAGCTTTTCCTGGGGCGTTACCAGAAAGTAGCCGCCCGCCTCCTTGCGCAGGATGCTGGCAAACAGCCGCACCAAGGCCGGGCGCTCGAAGCGCGCCCCTTCGTGGTGCCAAACCCCTTCGCGGTCGATGCGGATGTCGATTTGGCCTTCACGGGTAGGACGCCACTGCGCCACCGGCGGCAGGCGCCGTGCGGCTTGCAGTTCAAGTAGTTCGGCAAACGGCGAGAGCGGATCGACTGGGCCGGTGTTGGCTTGCGGGCTGGCGCTCACCCGCCGATGAACTTCATCACCGTGACCTCGCCGCGAAAGCTGACGCTCTGCTTGTCGCCCAAGGCCCGGGTCAGCAGTTGCCGCAGGCGGGCCAGGGCTTGCGGGCGGGGCAGTTCCAGCACCGGGCGCAGATCGTGGCGGCGGGCGTTTGAGAGGCAGCCGTACAGCCAGCCGTCGGATGACAGGCGCAGGCGGGTGCAGGTGCTGCAAAACGGCTCGCTCTCGTTGGCGATGATGCCAAACACGCCCCGGTCCGGCACCTCAAAGCGCGCTGCCGTGGAATCCCAGGGCGCATCGGTGCGGGTGAACTCGTGGCGCTGGCCGATGGCTTCCAGGATTTCATCCATGCCGTAGAAGTCCTGGAGGTATTGATTGCCCGCCCGCAGGTGGCCCATCTTCATCAATTCGATGAAGCGCAGCTCAATGCCGCGCTCGAAGCAGTAGTCGAGCATGGGCAGAATCTGGTTGGCGTTGCGGGTGCGCATCGGCACCATGTTGACCTTGACCCGAATGCCCGCCTCCAACATGCGCTCGATGCCGTGCATCACGGTGGCAAGGTCGCCGCTGCGGGCGATGGCCCGAAAGCCGTTGGCATCCAGGGTATCGAGGCTGATGTTGATGCGGCGCACGCCCGAGTCAATGATCAGGTCCGCCTTGCGCGGCAGCAACTGGCCGTTGGTGGTGATCGACACATCCTCCAGCGGCAGCGCCATGACCACCGGCAGCAAGGCATCGAACTTTGGCGACAGCAGCGGCTCGCCGCCGGTGATGCGCAGCTTCTCGATGCCCGCGGCCTCGATGAGCAACGCCACCGCGCCGCCCATCTCCTCTGCGCTCAACTCGCTGACCGCAGCTTGCAGGCGCTTGCCGTTCGGCACGCAGTAGGTGCAGGCGTAGTTGCAGGCCGCGGTGAGGCTGATGCGCAAGTTGCGGAAGCGCCGCCCGTGTGCGTCAACAATCACTGAACTGTTCCATGGCAGGGTCGCAGCCGCGTTTCCTGACTAATCTCTGGTGTAGTATGCCTGTTCCGGCGCGTCAGGGGAAAAGACTATTTTTCACGATGAGGCCCGAATCGGGCGGCAGGTGCGCAAGAGTTGATGCTGTCCCGTCCCATCATCCGCTGGCTGACCCGGCTGCGGCCGCCCGCGCCCTTACCGTTAAGCAATTTCGAGAGCCTTTGCCAAGAGCTTAAACCCTGCGCCGTGGTGCTGGTGGAGGGGCGCAGCCGCGCCAGCGCCGTGGTCAAGACCGTGACCCAAAGCCCTTGGTGCCACGCCGCGCTCTATGTCGGCCGCCTCTACGACATCGAGGACTCGGAAGGGCGGCGCCTAGTGCGCAAGGCCGCCGACCTGCCGGCCAGCGAGCGGCTGGTGATCGAGAGCGTGCTTGGCGCAGGCTGCGTGGTGCGGCCCTTGAGCGTGTACGAGAACGATCACGTGCGCCTGTGCCGGCCCCAAGGCCTTTCGCACCCGGATGCGCAACGGGTGCTGATGCACGCCGCCGAGCAAATCGGCAAGGGCTACGACCTGCGCCAGATTTTCGATCTGCTGCGCTTCCTGCTGCCCTGGGCCTTGCTGCCGCGCCGCTGGCGCTCCAGCCTCTTTCGCCAACTCCCCGGCAAACAGACGCGCACGGTCTGCTCAACGATGATCGCGGAGGCCTTCGGTTCGGTGCAGTTCCCCATCCTGCCCTTGGTGCAGCAAGGCGAAGGCGATGAACTGAGCCTCTTCCTGCGCAATCCCAAGCTCTGCGTGCCGAGCGACTTCGACTACTCGCCCTACTTCCAGATCATCAAGTACCCGTTCATGGACTTCTCCGCCCACACCGGCTACCGCCTGCTGCCCTGGTCATCGCGAACGTCCGGCGCACCGGCCCCGGACGGCTCGGCGGCGGCCCTGAAAGCGCCGGAGGAAGACTAGCCGGCCCACTCGACCTCCAAAGCCGACTTGGGCCTCAGTGATGGGCGGGAGTTTCGCGCCAGCGAAACTGCAACGGATCGAAGGTTCGCCGCGCCCGTCAAGTCGCGCCGGACCGAGGGCGTCCCGCCCTCGATTGAACGGTGGAAGACCCACTCCCACCCTTGGCCTCCAAAGCGGAAGCCAGCCGGGCTGCGAACTGCGTGGCCCAGAACACCCGGTTGGAGCCCTTAATCAGCACCCGATCCCCAGCCTGAATGCCGTCCACCAGTTCCTCAAGCAGCGCTTCGTCAGCGCTCTCCTGCCAATGCCAACGCTGGGACTCGCCAAGCTCCTCATAAAGTGCCCGCATGCCACCGCCCACCGCCACGACACGGTCAACATGGCGACAGGCCGCAGCCAGCGCCTTGTGATAGGCATCGCTCCCACCCCCAAGCTCCAGCATCTCCCCAAGCACGGCGATGGTCCGCCCCTGGGCGTTGCGCAGGTGCACAAGCGCCGCCCGCATGCTGGCGGGATTGGCGTTGTAGCTGTCGTCCACCAGCACCGCTCCACCGCAGCGCAGTTCCTTGCCGCGCCCACCGGGAATCAAGCTGTCCGGCAAATCGGCCGCCGCATCGAGGTCCCGATCCAGCGCCTTGAGGACACAAAGCACCGCCGCCAACGACAACGCCCGATGGTGTCCACCGCCGGGCACATGCGCCTCAATGCGCCGCCCTTCCACCTCGTAGGTGGCCTGATCGCCATCGTGGCCAAGCAGGCGGCAATCCGCGCCCTCCCCTTGGCCAAACGTGAGCGTGGATAGATTGTTTGGCAGCCCCGCCTTGCCAACGGACTGTTCAAGTATCAGTACACCTTTATTCTTCAACCCTTTGAAAATAGATAACTTTTCCGTTCGGATTTCCTCTAAGCCATCAAAGAACTCCGCATGGGCGGGATGCACGTTGAGCACGAGGGCCACGGTGGGCGAGACGAGCCGGGAAAGCACTTCGATCTCACCAGGATGATTGGTGCCGACCTCGAACACGGCGCACTCAGCATCCGCAGGCGCCGACGCCAAGGACAGCGGCACGCCCAGATGATTGTTCAGGCTGCCGGCCGTGGTGAAGGCATCCAGCGCCGCCCCCAACAGGGTCTTGACGGTCGTCTTGCCGCTGCTGCCCCCCCCAATGCCCCCCGCCGCGCACGGGCCAGCGCCCAAAGGCCATCGAGGCTGTCGTTGACGCGGAGCAAGGGACCGGCGGCGGCAACGTCCCGATGCACCAAGGCCCCGGCCGCGCCGCGCTCGAAGGCGTCGGCCACATGGTCATGGCCATCGCGCTCGGAGCGGCTGGAAGCGTGAAAGCGAGGTCCAGGGTCGCCGGTCAGCGCGATGAACAGCTCGCCGGGCTGAATGCGGCGGGAATCGATGGATAGGCCGGTGATGTCGGGGCCGTCCTGTTCCGGCAGGCCGAGGGCTTGGCAGAGTTCAGGCCAGCGCCATAGGGGATGGGTTTCCAACTCTTTGAGGCTCAACTGGCTCTAGGGACTGGATCGAATCGGGATTATAACCATGGTCCCAGCGCATCCATTGTTGCTTTGAGGGCTCCGCGAAAGAAACCTCAAAGTCCGGACTTCAAATCAGACGGGTTATACTCGCGCCCCCGCCAGCAAGGTGGGCAAGTCCCGGAGAGGTGGCCGAGTGGCTGAAGGCGCTCCCCTGCTAAGGGAGTATGGGTTGATAGCTCATCGAGGGTTCGAATCCCTCCCTCTCCGCCAGATACGGTACATAACGTGTTGTTTTATAACGACCTATTACACGTAAATCTATCAAGTCCCTCATTTGGCCCCACAACCAGTTCGGCATGGGACGTCCGCCGACCACGAATCGCCCCCGCCGCGTCTCCCCGCGTCTCCCGCGGTTCCGCACCGCTGGTCCCACAAACCTTCTGGTATCGCGCCGGAACACCCGCCAGCAGCCGCACGCGACGGCCAGCGCATCCATTGCCGATCCGTCAACGGTTCCGCGATCCGCGCTAGGGGCAGGGCGCTCGCCGGGGCCGGGGCGGCTCCGTCAGTGCACGACCGCGCGTCTATCGTCTTCCCGCCTTCGGCTTTCGGCACGGCCGCCTGGCGCACCCACACCATCTCGTCGTCGATCCAGCGCCACACCGCCCGGCGGCGTCGACGGCGACGAACCGGAACTGCCCCCGGTCCACGGGGCTCGGCAAGGTGGTGGGCATCCGCGGTTCGCTCATCTCCCCTCCTCATTTCACGGGTCGCCCGCTCCAGCCGCATGACGCCACCGGCCCCGGGCTACGTCAACGGCCGATTCCCGCAATGCGTGTGATGGTTCGTCCCGCGCAACAGTAAAGGCAGTTCGTTGACTGGACGCGTCCCATGCAACGACAAGACGATTGAGACCCTCTGGGTACCCTTTGGAACTACTGTAGGGCGGTGGAGCAGGGTGCTGGTGTACCAACAGGGATCCGACATCGAGGAGCGGGACTCCCCGACAAGCATCTCGGGCGACCCTCCGTTGGCGGGCTTTTCGACTGGAGTTGGAAGAGATTGGGCGGCGTCGCTGACGAGCGGCCAGGCGACGCCGGCCATGGGGCGCGCTATCAAACCGCGGCAGCCGCCGGGAGCCGCACGATCGGCATGACGGTCGCTCAAGGCCGATCGACAGCGAGGGGCAGCAGGTACCGCTCGTAGATGCGCTCGCGCCGGCGAATGCGCCCGATGAGCCCGTGACGCCTGAGCGCGTGCATGACGGGCGGTTTGAGTTCCCTGCCGGAAACGTTCTTTCTCCCCGCGCGCTCTTTCAGGAACAGCACGATGTCCTGGCTGTAGCCGAGCTCGCTGGTCATGAGCACGCACAGCTCGTCGGTGAGGGCGGCGAAGCTCAGCAGGAAGTCGCAGCGCAGGTCCCGGCGGTACCGGCCGCTGGCGAAGTACTCCTCCAACCCGTCCGGCGGCAGGCGCAGCACGCGCGCCGGATCCTCGAACAGCAGGACGATCGCCCTGAAGGTCAGGTAGCCGATTCGCGCCGGGAAGGCATCCATGCCCACCCAGCGCCTTAGTTTGTACTCGGCTCTCACGTTGTGCATAAACCACACCAGGAACTCCACGGAGACGTTCTCGGCGGACGTCGAGCCGTCGTGCTCGGCCTCGAAGCGGCGCACGAACGCATCCCGGTGCCGCAGGAGGAAGGCCCGCAGTGCGGGCTCGAGGCGGCGGTCGTCGTCGTGGATGAGCAGTCGGATGGCCCGGGAGAGCATCGTGTGCCGCATCGAGCGGGTGTAGTAGAGGTAGTGCGAGCAGTACCAGCTCTCGACGTCGCGCAGCGTGGCGATCTTCGGATAGCCGCGCAGGCCGGCTGGCAAGGTGCTGTAGGCGGCGTGGTGCACTGGCAGGTGCCCGTTGAGGTTGCCATACGCGAGCCCGAGGCGCTTGATCCTGTTCAGGGCCCGGAGGCTGGCCCGGTTCGGCACGCCGAGGCGGCGCAGCGAGCAGGCGCGTTTCAGGTGCAGCCAGTCCGCCGCGCCGAAGAACCAGACGGTGTTGGTCGAGCCGGTCTTCGGGATGTTCAGGCAAACGGACGGTCTGGGCAGCATGGGGCGATTTCCTCACTCGGCCGGGCCGCCGGCATCGCGCGGCGGCAGGGGCGGCCGCGGGCCGTCCAGGCTGGCCAGTTCCGGGCGCCAGCCGCGATGCACGGACTCGGCGGCGGCCAGGAATGCCCGGTCTGCGCACCGCCAGGTGTGGTCCAAGCCGTGCCGGACCAGGAGGTAGCCGGCGTCGTGGGTGCGGTTGACGCCCCCCCCGCTACGGAGAACATCCTCGACCAGGGCCCGATCGACGTGCCGCGGCAGCGGCCGCCAGCCGCCGGCGCGCTCGAGGTCGGCGCGCCCGATGAGCATGGCGCCGCCGGTGACGGAGCCCGACCAGGTCTCGGGCGGGACCTCCCGAGCGCGCACGGTGCGATCCGCGTGCGCGAGATAGACAGTGGCGGGGAACTTCCCGACCAGCGCGGCGCCGGAGTACTCTTGGGCCAGGGCCAGATCCCACAGGTGCTCGGGGCCGTAGGCGTCGTCGTCGTCCATCTTGGCCAGCAGCGCCCCGGAGGCCGCCGCGGCGGCGGCGGCGAGCACCGCCCCAAGGGCGAGGTTCCGGTCGAAGCGCAGGATCCGCACCGGATGGGGGAACCGCGCGAGCGCCGCTTCGACGGCCCCGGAGGCGAACCCCGGCCCGTGCAGCGCGAGCACCAGCTCCAGGCGCGGATACGTCTGGCGCGCGACGTTGGCGACGGCGTGGACGAGCAGCGCCGGGCGGCGGGTGGCGAGCAGGACCGAGACCTGCGGCCGCGCCGGCGGCGGGGCGCTCGCAGCCTCGCACACCTGGCGCACGCGAGCGGCGAGGGAGTGGGTGCGCAACGCCTCGCGGCGCTGGGCGATACCGAGCGCCTCCCGTTCGGCCGCGCCGGCGCCGCGGCAGTCGACGCGCATGAGCCGGTGCAGCGGCTCCCCGAGCAGCGGCGCCAGCGCCGAATCGGCGTCGGCGAGGCGCACCGGCAGCCCCAGGGCAGCGATGCGCGCAAGGGCGCCCGCGCGACGCGCGGCATCGGCGTGAAATGCGGCGGTATCCTCCAGGTGATGGGCGTGTGCGAGCGCCGCGCGGTCCGACGGGACTACGGCGCGTCGGGCGGGCGAACCGCGCGGCAGGCGCCGAGGCGGGCCGAGCGAGACCGCCCGGTTCTCGACGTGACGCACCCAGCCGACCGGGTTGTGCAACGCGGGGTCGAAGGCGGGCGCCGCGAGCGCGGGCGACTCGCTCAGGAGCGCCCGCGCCGCCGCTACGCCGGCGGCGGCCTCGGCCGTGTCCGCCAGCACCGCATCGAGCGGCGCCGAATCGGGCGCCTGCCGGACGCGGCCCGATGCCGCGAACACGGCCCGGGCGCGGGGTCCGAGCGCGGCGATGGCGGCGCCGAGCGGCGGGTCGGGGCTTGCGGGCGCCGCACTGCCGGCTGCCTCGGGCGGCGCCCAGCCGCGGCCCTGGCGCCGCCGCCAGCGCAGGCCCGCGCGCAGCCCCCGCCGGCACCGCCACCCGGTGCGCA
>JAQAJJ010000081.1:9739-16829 GCA_028278675.1 Candidatus Azophilus lithoversatilis | reverse complement strand
GACCAGATCGACAACGCGCCGGAGGAGCGCGAGCGGGGCATCACGATCGCGACGTCGCACGTGGAGTACGAGAGCGAGTCGCGGCACTACGCGCACGTTGACTGCCCGGGCCACGCGGACTACGTGAAGAACATGATCACCGGGGCGGCGCAGATGGACGGCGCGATCCTGGTGGTGTCGGCGGCGGACGGCCCGATGCCGCAGACGCGCGAGCACATCCTGCTGTCGCGCCAGGTGGGCGTTCCGCGGATCGTGGTTTACATGAACAAGTCGGACATGGTTGACGACGAGGAGCTGGTTGAGCTGGTTGAGATGGAGGTTCGGGAGCTTCTGGACTACTACGAGTTCCCGGGCGACGACACGCCGATCATCGTGGGCAGCGCGCTCAAGGCGCTTGAGGGTGACGAGGGCGAGCGGGGTCTGGGTTCGATCCAGGCGCTTCTGGACGCTCTGGACAGCTACATCCCGGAGCCGGAGCGTCCGGTTGACCAGCCGTTCCTGATGCCGATCGAGGACGTTTTCTCGATATCGGGCCGGGGCACGGTGGTGACGGGTCGGATCGCGCGGGGCGTTGTGAAGGTTGGCGACGAGGTCTCGATCGTGGGGATCAAGGAGACGCAGCGGACGACGTGCACGGGCGTGGAGATGTTCCGCAAGCTTCTGGACGAGGGCCGTGCGGGCGAGAACGTTGGGGTTCTGCTGCGGGGCACGAAGCGTGAGGAGGTTGAGCGCGGCCAGGTGCTGGCGGTGCCTGGGAGCATCACGCCGCACACGGGCTTCGACGCGGAGGTTTACGTGCTGTCGAAGGACGAGGGTGGCCGTCACACGCCGTTCTTCCAGGGCTACCGCCCGCAGTTCTTCTTCGAGACGACGGACGTGACGGGTACGGTTGAGCTGCCGTCGGGTGTTGAGATGGTGATGCCTGGGGACAACGTGAACATGGCGGTGTCGCTGATCTCGCCGATCGCGATGGAGGAGGGCCAGCGCTTCGCCATCCGCGAGGGCGGGCGCACCGTCGGCGCCGGCGTCGTCACCAAAATCACCGACTGACGCATTAACGAACGAAAGGCCAGTAGCTCAATCGGCAGAGCAGCAGTCTCCAAAACTGCAGGTTGGGGGTTCGATTCCCTCCTGGCCTGCCAATGCCTCGCCGCGATGACTCGGCGAGTGCGTTCGGCAAATCAACACAGGCCGTCCAACAAGTGACGGTGCGAGGGCTGATGGCGCAAGAGTTGACAAAGAGAGCCACGAGGGCTGACGGAAGTAAGATGGCGAGCGGCAGCGCAGGCATGATCGCGGGCAACGGGCTCGATTGGCTGAAGTGGCTGATTGCCGTCGCTCTGTTGGCTTCGGGCGTATTCGGCAACTGGTACTACCAGGACGAATCGCTGTTGATGCGCGTCATCGGACTGATTGGCGTTGCAGTCGTTGCCGTCGGCATTGCGTTGCAAACCCAACGGGGCGCCGCGATCTGGACCCTGCTCAAGGAATCGCGCGGCGAGATTCGACGGGTGGTCTGGCCCACCCGCGACGAAACCCTGCAAACCACCGTCATCGTTTTGGCGCTGGTGCTGGTCTTCGCGTTGATCTTGTGGCTGCTTGATTCAGCCCTGAGCTGGTTCGTCTCCTCGGTTATCGGATAGCGCCGTTCATGGGTAAGAAATGGTATGTCGTTCACGCTTATTCGGGCTTCGAGAACAATGTGGCGCGGACGCTTGGGGAACGGATCGGATTGTCGCCGCACAAGGATTGCTTCGGGCGCATACTCGTGCCGGCCGAGAAAGTGGTCGAAATGCGGGCCGGTCAGAAGCGCCGCAGCGAACGCAAGTTCTTCCCCGGCTATGTCTTGGTCGAAATGGAGCTTACCCAGGAAACTTGGCATCTGGTCAAGCAGACCCCTCGGGTCATGGGATTCATCGGCGGCACCGCCGACAACCCCGCGCCGTTGTCGCCAAGGGAAGCTGACGAAATTCTCGCGCGTGTGGAAGCGGGCACCGGCAAGGCGGCGCCCAAGGTGGTCTTCGAGCCGGGCGAGCTGGTACGGGTCGTCGATGGGCCTTTCAACGACTTTAGCGGCGTCGTTGAGGAAGTGAACTACGAGAAGAGCCGGCTGCATGTGGCGGTCACCATATTTGGCCGTTCGACACCGGTCGAGTTGGATTTCGGACAGGTGGAGAAAGGGTAGTCCGCTACCCACGCAAACGGGGAGCTTAAGGTGTGGCCCTAGGGCCGCGTTGCGAGCGCAGGCACCCGAGGAGATAATTTGATGGCGAGAAAAGTCATGGCCTACGTCAAGCTGCAAGTGCCGGCGGGACAGGCCAATCCCAGTCCCCCCGTCGGCCCGGCCCTGGGTCAGCACGGCGTCAACATCATGGACTTCTGCAAGGCCTTTAATGCCCAGACCCAGAGTCTTGAGCAGGGACTGCCCATTCCTGTGGTCATCACTGTTTACGCCGACCGCAGCTTCACCTTCATCACCAAAACGCCCCCGGCATCCGTGCTGCTGAGAAAGGCGGCAGGCATCGACAAGGGCAGCGCCACGCCCAACACGGTCAAACGGGGGACCGTGACTCGCAGTCAACTCGAGGAAATCGCCAAACTGAAGGATCCGGACCTAACCGCCGCCGACCTCGACGCGGCCGTGCGCACCATCGCCGGCAGCGCCCGCAGCGCCGGCATCGAAGTCGCCGAAACCGCTGATGCGGCGATTGCGGAGGGGGCATAGAATGGCTAGGTTGAGCCGGCGTAGGCAGGCCATTGCCGAGGCCGTGGACCCGGGCAAGTTCTACCCCATTGACGAAGCGGTGGGCTTGCTCTCCGAGTTGTCCAAGGCCAAGTTCAAGGAGAGCTTTGACGTATCGGTGAACCTCGGCGTCGATGTGCGCAAGTCAGACCAGACGCTTCGGGGCGCCAGCACCCTGCCCCACGGCACGGGCAAGGCGGTGCGGGTGGCGGTCTTTGCCCAAGGCGAGAGCGCCAGCCTAGCCGAAGCCGCCGGGGCCGACGTGGTCGGGCTTGACGAGCTTGCCGAACGAATCAAGGGCGGCGATCTGAATTTTGACGTAGTGATCGCCACGCCGGACGCCATGCGGGTGGTCGGCCCCTTGGGCCGTCTGCTCGGCCCCCGGGGACTGATGCCCAACCCCAAAACCGGCACCGTCACTGCCGATGTGGAGGCGGCCGTCAAGAATGCCAAGGCGGGGCAGGTTCGCTTCCGCACCGATCGGGGCGGCATCGTTCACGGCAGCGTTGGTCAAGTGGGCTTCTCAGCCACGCAGATCAAGGAGAATTTGGAGACTCTGGTGGCGGATTTGAAAAAAACGCGGCCAGCCTCCGCGAAGGGTGTGTATCTCAGGAAAATCACGCTGTCAACGACGATGGGGCCGGGTCTCGCCATCGATCAGGCGTCGTTGGAGATTTAGCGACGTTTTGTTGGCGCCGCCGCCCGCGGTCGAACGCGAAGCTAGGCGCTTACCCAAACCATCAAACGGAAGGATAAGGCGAAATCAAGTGGTTCTGAGGCTCGAACAAAAGCAGGCCATCGTTGCTGAAGTCGGCGCTGAGGCGCGCAAGGCGCATTCAGCGGTGTTGGTGGACTTCCGCGGCTTGGCCGTGGTTGACATGACCGAATTGCGCGCCAAGGCGCGCAGGGAAGGCGTCTACCTCCGGGTGGTTCGCAATTCCTTGGCCCGCCGCGCCGTGGAAGGCACCGACTACGAGTGTTTGAACGACGCGCTCGAGGGCCCCACTCTGCTGGCCCTGTCGCTGGACGAACCGGGTTCGGCGGCTCGGCTGATGAAGACGTGCGCCGATGAATATGAAGCGCTTGAAGTCAAGGCGCTGGCCATCGGCGGCACCCTGCTCGCCGCCAGCGAAATCGACCGCGTCGCCGAACTGCCGACTCGTCCCGAAGCGCTTGGCCTGTTGATGAGCGTCATGCTGGCGCCCGCGGCCAAGCTGGTCAGAACCTTGAACGAGGTACCGGGCAAACTGGTGCGTACCTTGGCGGCGGTCGGGGAAGCCAAGGCGGCGCAAACGGACGCGCAAGCGGAAGATGGCGTGGAAAAGGGCACGGAAGACGCGCAACCGGTCGGCGACGACTGAGTCCTTTTGGAAACGGTATGCCAACGGTGCGCCAAAGGCACGCCAAAGGCTTGGAAACAAAAATTGGCTCCCCCTCCCTAGGCCGAACGGCCGGGAACGGAAAAAAGGGGCCGAACGGCCAGTAACAATAGAAGTCAAGAGGCTGGAAACCAATCGGCTTGAAACGGTAGCCGACTGAAAGCCAAACGGCTAGGAACCATATAAAGGAGATCAAACTATGGCTTTGTCCAAAGACGACATCCTGAACGCCATTGCCGACATGAGCGTCATGGAGGTGGTGCAGCTCGTTCAGTCCATGGAGGAGAAGTTCGGCGTATCCGCCGCGGCGCCGGTCGCGGTCGCGACGGCGGCCGCCAGCGACGGCGGCGCCGAGGCCGCCGCCGAGGAGCAGACCGAATTCGATGTCGTGCTGAGCGCTATCGGCGACAAGAAAGTCAACGTGATCAAAGTGGTGCGCACGATCACCGGGCTCGGCTTGAAGGATGCCAAGGGCTTGGTGGATGGTGCACCTTCGGTGGTCAAGGAAGGTGTCGCCAAGGAGGAGGCCGAGGCAATCAAGAAGCAGCTTGAGGAAGCGGGTGCCCAAGCCGAGTTGAAATAGCTTGGCCCCTGCAAGTCCAGCCGGACGGCGGGCTGTCGGCGCCCCGTCCACCCTGCCGCCGCGGCCGACAGCCTCGGCACCGCCCTGCCGGTCCCTGGAAACGGGTTCCGGCTATTTGTCGTTGTGTGAAAAACAGACCCCGGGAGATTCGAATGGCGTATAGCTTTACCGAGAAAAAACGCGTTCGCAAAGACTTCGGCAAGATTGCCGAGTCCATGGAAATGCCCTACCTGCTGGCCATCCAAGTGGAATCCTACAGCAAGTTCCTGCAGCGTGGCGTTCCCGCTGGCAAGCGTCGCGAAGTGGGCCTGCATGCCGCGTTCCGGTCGGTGTTCCCCATTGTCAGCTACTCCGGCAACGCGGCCCTCGAATACGTGGACTATCAGCTCGGCGAGCCCGCCTTCGACGTCAAGGAGTGCATCCTGCGCAGCATCACCTACGCCGCGCCGTTGCGCGTCAAGGTGCGCTTGATCATCTATGACCGGGAGTCGTCCAGCAAGGCGATCAAGGACATCAAGGAGCAGGAGGTGTACATGGGCGAAGTGCCGCTCATGACCACCAACGGCACTTTTGTCATCAACGGCACTGAGCGGGTCGTGGTCTCCCAGCTGCACCGCTCGCCGGGGGTGTTCTTCGATCACGACCGGGGCAAGACGCACAGTTCCGGCAAGCTGCTCTACTCCGCCCGGGTCATTCCCTACCGCGGCTCCTGGCTCGACTTTGAGTTCGACCCCAAGGATTGCGTGTTCGTGCGCATCGACCGTCGCCGCAAGCTGCCGGCCACGATCATCCTGCGGGCGCTGGGCTGCTCGAGCGAGGAAATGCTCGGCATGTTCTTCGACCTGAACGTTTTCCACGTCAAGAAGAACGGCTTTTCGCTCGACTTGGAGGCCGATCGGCTGCTAGGGGAAGTGGCGTCGTTTGACATCACCACACGCAAGGGCGAATTGGTCGTCGAAGCAGGCAACCGCGTGACCAAGCGGCATGTCAACCAGCTTCATCAAAGCCGGATCAAGCGCTTGGACGTGCCCCGGGAATACCTGCTTGACGGGGTGACGGCTGAGGATGTTGTCGATGATGAAACCGGCGAGATTCTGCTGCCGTGCAACTCCGTCATCACCGAGGAAGTGCTCGATAAGCTGCTGGAGATGAAGGTCTCGACGATCAAGACCATCTACACCAACGAGCTGGATTGCGGGCCTTACATCTCGGATACGCTGCGCATCGACCCGACCTCCAATCCACTCGAGGCCCTTGTGGAGATCTACCGGATGATGCGCCCTGGCGAGCCGCCCACCAAGGAGGCCGCCGAGAACCTGTTCGAGAACCTGTTCTTCTCCAAGGAGCGCTACGATCTTTCGACCGTTGGCCGGATGAAGTTCAATCGCCGTCTCGGACGAAGCAAGACCACTGGTGCGGGGATCCTGTCCAAGGACGACATCATCGACGTCCTCAAGATCCTGATCGACATCCGCAACGGCCGCGGTTCGGTTGATGACATCGACCATCTCGGCAACCGCCGGGTGCGCTCGGTGGGCGAGATGTCCGAAAACCAGTTCCGCGTTGGCCTGATCCGGGTCGAGCGGGCGGTGAAGGAACGCCTGTCGCTGGCCGAATCCGAGGGGTTGATGCCCCAGGACATGATCAACGCCAAGCCGGTCGCGGCGGCGGTTAAGGAGTTTTTCGGCTCCAGCCAGCTTTCCCAATTCATGGACCAGAACAATCCGCTTTCCGAGGTCACGCACAAGCGGCGGGTTTCGGCTTTGGGGCCAGGTGGCCTGACCCGGGAGCGAGCCGGATTCGAGGTTCGCGACGTGCATCCGACCCACTACGGACGGGTATGCCCGATCGAGACCCCGGAAGGCCCGAACATCGGCCTGATCAACAGCCTCGCGGCTTACGCCCGCACCAACGAGTACGGCTTTTTGGAAACCCCCTACCGCAAGGTGGTGGAAGGCCAGGTGGCGGACGACATCGAGTACCTCTCAGCCATCGATGAAGCCGAGTACGTCATCGCTCAAGCCAGTTCCCGGCTGGACGGCAACGGCGCCTTTGCCGAACCCCTGGTTGACGTCCGCCATCAGAACGAGTTCGCCAAGATGGAGCCGGACAACGTCAACTACATGGATGTCTCCCCCAAGCAGGTGGTCTCCATCGCCGCCGCGCTGATCCCCTTCCTGGAGCACGATGACGCCAACCGGGCGCTGATGGGATCGAACATGCAGCGCCAGGCCGTGCCCACCCTGCGCACCGAGAAGCCCCTTGTGGGGACGGGCATCGAGCGCCACGTGGCCCGGGATTCCGGGGTCTGCGCCACCGCCAGTCGGGGCGGCGTGGTGGACAGCGTTGATGCCGGGCGCATCGTCGTGCGGGTGTCGGAGCAGG
>JAQAJJ010000081.1:0-9732 GCA_028278675.1 Candidatus Azophilus lithoversatilis | reverse complement strand
GGGTGGACATCTACAACCTGATCAAGTTCACCCGTTCCAACCAAAACACCTGCATCAATCAGCGGCCTTTGGTGGCGCCGGGCGATCAGATCGAGCCGGGCGACATTCTGGCCGACGGCCCCTCGGTGGACATGGGTGAGCTGGCCTTGGGTCAGAACATGCGGGTCGCCTTCATGCCTTGGAACGGCTACAACTTCGAGGACTCCATTCTGGTTTCGGAGCGGGTGGTGCAGGATGACCGCTTCACCAGCGTTCACATTCAGGAACTGACCTGCATCGCGCGCGACACCCGGCTCGGTCCGGAGGAGATCACCAGCGACATTCCCAGCGTCGGCGTTGGCGCCTTGTCCAAGCTCGATGAGTCGGGCATCGTTTACATCGGCGCCGAAGTCACCGCGGGCGACATCCTCGTGGGCAAGGTGACGCCCAAGGGCGAAACCCAGCTCACCCCGGAGGAGAAGCTGCTGCGGGCCATTTTCGGCGAGAAGGCCTCGGACGTGAAGGACACTTCCCTGCGGGTTCCCACCAGTGTCAAGGGTACGGTGATCGACGTGCGCGTGTTCACCCGGGATGGCGTGGAGAAGGACGAGCGCTCCAAGGCCATCGAGCAAGCCGAACTGGCGCAGGTGCGCAAGGACCTCGACGATGAGCACCGCATCGTCGAGTCGGCGACCCAGGAGCGGCTTCGCGGTGCCCTGACCGGTCAGGAGGCGGCGCAGTTGCCGGGGGTGGAAGGCCGGGCGACCGTCACCAGCGCCTACCTGGATGAGACGCCATTCGAGGACTGGTTCAGAATCCGCATGGCTGACGATGGACTCAACAAGCAGATCGAAGGTGCGGAAAAGCAATTGAAGGCCCGCGCCAAGCGCTTGGAGGAGATATTCGAGGACAAGCGCTCGAAACTGGAAAGCGGCGACGACCTCAACCCAGGTGTGCTCAAGATCGTCAAGGTCTATCTAGCCATCAAACGTCTTATTCAGCCGGGCGACAAGATGGCCGGGCGGCACGGCAACAAGGGCGTGATCTCGGTCATCATGCCGATTGAGGACATGCCCTTCGACGACAACGGCGAGCCAGTGGACATCGTTCTCAACCCGCTGGGTGTGCCGTCCCGCATGAACGTCGGCCAAGTGCTCGAAACCCACCTCGGCTGGGCCGCCAAGGGCATCGGCGGCCAGATCAACGCCCTGCTTGAGGAGCAGCGCCAAGTCGAGGAGGTTCGCGCCTACCTGGATGAGGTTTACAACGCCGTCGGTGAGCGCAAGATTGACCTCACCGGTTTTTCGGACGACGAAATCCTGGAGTTGGCCGGCAACTTGCGCAACGGATTGCCCATCTCCACGCCGGTGTTCGATGGCGCCGCGGAGTCCGAAATCAAGGAGATGCTGCGGCTCGCCGGGCTGCCGGAGAGTGGCCAGACCACCCTGTACGATGGCCGCACCGGACAAGCCTTTGACCGGCCGGTGACCGTTGGCTACATGTACATGCTCAAGCTCAATCACTTGATCGATGACAAGATGCACGCGCGCTCCACGGGCTCCTACAGCTTGGTGACTCAGCAGCCCTTGGGCGGCAAGGCGCAGTTCGGTGGCCAGCGCTTTGGCGAGATGGAGGTATGGGCCTTGGAGGCCTATGGCGCGGCCTACACGCTGCAGGAGATGCTGACCGTGAAGTCGGACGACGTGAATGGACGCACCAAGATGTACAAGAACATCGTTCTCGGTGATTTCCGCATGGAGGCGGGCATGCCGGAGTCCTTCAACGTGCTGGTCAAGGAAATCCGGTCGCTCGGCATCAACATCGAGCTCGAAACCGAGTGACCGCCGTGCTGCGGCATCCAGCTCTAACGAGGCGATGCCTCAGACCGACGAGTGGACGGTCGCCGGGCGCAGAAGTTTGCTCAGTGGGCGACCTGTTCCCGCGATCAGGAAAACCGGCTGAAACCGCGGTCGAACCCCGCAGCCAAAACCGAAAGAAAGCAACCGGAGGAAAACCTTGAAAGGCCTACTCAACGTTCTCAGGGATCAAGGGGAAGCGACTGAATTCGATGCGCTTCACATCGGGTTGGCTTCGCCGGAAATGATCAAGTCCTGGTCATTCGGCGAGGTGCGCAAACCGGAGACCATCAACTACCGCACCTTCAAGCCGGAGCGGGACGGCCTGTTCTGCGCCCGCATCTTCGGTCCGGTGAAGGATTACGAGTGCCTGTGCGGCAAGTACAAGCGCATGAAGCATCGCGGCGTGGTTTGCGAGAAGTGCGGCGTGGAGGTGACGCTGACCAAGGTGCGCCGGGAACGCATGGGGCACATCGACCTAGCCAGCCCGGTCGCCCATATCTGGTTTTTGAAGTCGCTGCCGTCGCGCATCGGCCTGCTGCTCGACATGACGCTCAGGGACATCGAGCGGGTGCTCTACTTTGAGTCCCATGTGGTCGTCGAACCGGGCCTCACGGACTTAGCGCAAGGTCAGTTGCTGACCGACGAGGAGTACTACGAAAAGCTGGAGGAGTACGGCAGCGAGTTCGACGCCCGCATGGGTGCCGAGGCGATTCAGGAACTGCTCGTATCAATGGATTTGAAGGGCCAGATCCAGGAACTTCGCGAAGCGATTCCGGCTACCAATTCGGAAACCAAGATCAAGAAGCTCTCCAAGCGCCTGAAGCTGATGGAGGCGTTCATGAATTCCGGCAACAAGCCGGAGTGGATGATCCTCAAGATGCTGCCCGTGCTGCCGCCGGACCTGCGCCCGCTCGTTCCCTTGGACGGCGGCCGCTTCGCCACCTCGGATCTGAACGACCTCTACCGCCGGGTCATCAACCGCAACAATCGACTGCGGCGCCTGCTCGACCTCTCGGCGCCGGACATCATCGTGCGCAACGAAAAACGCATGCTGCAGGAATCGGTCGATGCGCTCCTCGACAACGGCCGCCGTGCCCGGGCCATCACCGGCACTAACAAGCGGGCACTGAAATCGCTGGCGGACATGATCAAGGGCAAGCAGGGCCGCTTCCGTCAGAATCTGCTTGGCAAGCGGGTCGATTATTCGGGGCGTTCGGTCATCGTCGTCGGTCCGACGCTGAAGCTGCATCAGTGCGGCTTGCCCAAGAAGATGGCCTTGGAACTGTTCAAGCCGTTCATCTTCGGCCAGCTCCAGGACAGGGGGCTCGCGACCACCATCAAGGCCGCCAAGAAGGTGGTCGAGCGGGAGACCGCTGAAGTTTGGGACATCCTGGCCGAGGTGATCCGTGAGCATCCGGTGTTGCTGAACCGGGCGCCGACCCTGCACCGTCTCGGCATTCAGGCCTTCGAGCCAGTGCTGATCGAGGGCAAGGCCATTCAGCTCCACCCGTTGGTCTGCACCGCCTACAACGCCGACTTCGATGGCGACCAGATGGCGGTTCACGTGCCGCTCACCCTGGAGGCCCAGTTGGAGTCCCGGGCGTTGATGATGTCCACCAACAACATCCTGTCGCCGGCCAGCGGCGAGCCGATCATCGTGCCCTCCCAGGACGTCGTGCTTGGCGTTTACTACATGACCCGCGAGCGGATCAACGCCAAGGGCGAGGGCATGGTCTTCGCCGATCCCCACGAAGTGCATCGGGCCCACCACGGCGGGCATGTGGATCTGCACGCCAAGATCAGGGTACGGCTGCCGGACGAAGGGGGCAGCGAACTCATCGACACCACGGTGGGCAGGGTTCTGCTCTACGAGATCGTGCCCGACGAACTCTCTTTCGCGTCGGTCAACAAGACCATGGACAAGAAGTCGATTTCGCGGCTGATCAACGATTGCTACCGCAACGTTGGCTTGAAGGACACGGTGGTGTTCGCCGACCAGCTCATGTACACCGGCTTCAGCCACTCGACGGCCTCCGGCGCCTCCATCGGCGTTGATGATCTGGTCATACCCGACCAGAAGGCCACCATCATCGAACAGGCCAAGCAGGAGGTGCAGGAGGTGGAGCGGCAGTACGTCTCCGGCCTGCTCTCCGAGGGGGAGAAGTACAACAAGGTGGTTGACATCTGGTCTTGGGCCAATGATCTGGTGGCGCGCTCGATGATGGACAGCATCTCCAAGGAGGCGGTGGTCAATCGCGACGGCGACGAGCAGGAGCAGAACTCCTTCAACTCGGTGTTCATCTACGCGGACTCCGGTGCCAGGGGCTCCCCCGCGCAGATTCGCCAGTTGGCGGGCATGCGCGGCCTGATGACCCGCCCGGACGGGTCGATCATCGTCAATGCCATCACTGCCAACTTCCGTGAAGGGCTGAATGTCAATGAGTACTTCATCTCCACCCACGGCGCCCGCAAGGGGCTGGCCGACACGGCCCTGAAAACGGCCAGTTCCGGCTACTTGACGAGGCGCTTGGTGGACGTGGCGCAGGATGTGGTCGTCACCGACCAGGATTGCGGCACCACCAACGGCCTCACGGTTTCCGCCATCATCGAAGGTGGCGACGTGGTGGAGCCCTTGGGCGACCGTGTGCTTGGTCGCGTTGTGGTGGCCGATGTGGTGGACGCCGCGAGCGGCGAGGTTCTGTTTGCGGTTGGCGACATGCTTGATGAATCCGGGGTGGATCGACTCGACAATCTCGGCATCGACGAGATCAAGGTGCGCTCGGCCATCACCTGCGAGGCGCGCTTTGGTGTTTGCGCCACCTGCTACGGGCGTGACCTGGCCCGCGGCCACCGGGTCAACGTCGGCGAGGCGGTGGGCGTCATCGCCGCGCAATCGATCGGCGAGCCGGGCACCCAGCTCACCATGCGCACCTTCCACATCGGCGGCGCGGCTTCCCGGGCGACGGCCATCGACAGCATCGAGGTCAAGCACGGCGGGTCGATTCGCCTGCATAACCTGAAGACGGTGACCCGGCCCACCGGCGAACTGGTGGCCATTTCCCGGTCCGGCGAAATCGCCGTTGCCGACAGCCATGGCCGGGAGCGGGAGCGCTACAAGCTGCCCTATGGCGCGGTCATTTCGGTGGCCGAGGGCGACGCCGTCGAATCCGGGGACGTGATTGCCCGCTGGGATCCGCACACCCACCCGATCGTCGCTGAGGTCGAGGGTGTCGTCGAATTCCAGGATATGGAGGAAGGCCACTCGATCAACCGCCAAACCGACGAGTTGACCGGCTTGACCAACATCACCGTCCTCGACCCGAAGGACCGTCCGACCGCGGGCAAGGACCTGCGTCCAGCGCTGGTGCTGGTCGATCCGTCAGGGGAAAGGGATGCGGCCAAGGACACCACCTATCCCCTGCCCAGCGACGCCATCCTCAATCTGGAGGACAAGGATGCGGTGCATGTTGGCGACATCATTGCCCGCATTCCCCAGGAGGGCTCCAAGACGCGGGACATCACCGGTGGCCTGCCGCGGGTGGCGGACCTCTTCGAGGCGCGCAAACCCAAGGAACCGGCGGTGCTCGCCGAAGCCTCGGGCGTGGTTAGTTTCGGTCGCCCCACCAAGGGCAAGCAGCGGCTGGTGATTACGCCTGCCGAGGGCGATCCGGTCGAGACCCTGATTCCGAAGTGGCGCAGCGTCGATGTCTTTGAAGGCGAGCAAGTTGAGAAGGGCGAGGTGGTTTGCCATGGCCCGTTGAGTCCCCACGACATCGTTCGCCTGAACGGCGTCGAGGCCTTCGCCAAGTACATCATCAACGAGATTCAGGAGGTCTATCGCCTGCAGGGGGTGAAGATCAACGACAAACACATCGAAGTGATCGTGCGGCAAATGCTGCGCAAGGTGGAGGTGATGGAATCTGGCGATTCCGAGCTTATCCGCGGCGAGCAGATCGAGTACGCCCGCCTGCGCGAGATCAACGAGGCGCTCGTTGAAGAGGACAAGGAGACAGTGGACTACCAGCGTGTGCTGCTCGGCATCACTAAGGCCTCCTTGGCCACGGAGTCCTTCATATCGGCGGCTTCGTTCCAGGAGACCACCCGAGTGCTCACCGAGGCAGCGGTCACCGGCAAGCAGGACGCCCTGCGCGGCTTGAAGGAGAACGTCGTTGTCGGACGGTTGATACCGGCGGGCACCGGCCTCACCTACCACAGTGACCGCAAGCGCCGACGGGCCGAGGAGGCAGCCAATCTGCGGGCTTCCGCGTTGGCGCCCACCTCGGCACCGGCCCGGCTGGACGACATCGACGCCAAGCTATCCGAAGCGCTGAGCGCCAGTGATTAGTCCGGCCCGCGCAGTTCTGCGGAAGCAACTCGAACGCAACGCCTCCGGTGAAGCGCCGAGTCGTTGATTGCAGCCGCAAGGATGATTAGAATGCCGCGCCCCGGTCCCCGGGGGCGCTAACGAACGGAGAAGCTATGGCCACCATCAGCCAATTGGTGCGCAAGCCGCGCAAGCGCAAGGCGCGCAAGAACATCGTCCCTGCCTTGCAGGGCAACCCGCAGAAGCGCGGCGTCTGCACGCGGGTTTACACCACCACGCCCAAGAAGCCGAATTCGGCGCTGCGCAAGGTGTGTCGCGTGCGCCTGACCAATGGCTACGAAGTCACGTCCTACATCGGCGGCGAGGGGCACAACCTGCAGGAGCACTCGGTGGTGTTGATTCGCGGCGGCCGGGTGAAGGACCTGCCCGGTGTGCGCTACCATACCGTTCGCGGCACCTTGGACACGTCCGGGGTGGCCGACCGCAAGCAGGGCCGTTCCAAGTACGGCGCCAAGTTGCCGCGGTAGGCGCCATTTAGTTCACCCAGCCCAAAGTAAGGCCCCGGCGCTTAAGCCAGTCTGGCGCAAGCCCTCGGGGAATCCCCTGAAGCAAGGAGCAAAACCATGCCCAGACGCAGACTCGTTCCCAAGCGGGAAGTCCTGCTTGATCCCAAGTACCAGAATCAAACCGTTGCCAAATTCATCAACCATGTGATGGTGAGCGGCAAGAAGTCCGTTGCCGAGCGCATCGTCTATGGCGCCTTGTCGCGCATTGAGGAGCGCGACCGCAGCGATCCGGTGGAAGTGTTCGAGAAGGCCTTGGAGGCGGTGGCGCCGGTGGTTGAGGTCAAGTCCCGCCGCGTGGGCGGTGCAACCTATCAGGTGCCCGTGGAGGTTCGGCCTTCCCGGCGCCACGCGCTGGCCATGCGTTGGCTGGTGGAGAGCGCCCGCTCCCGGGGCGAGAAGTCCATGGCCCTGCGCTTGGCGGGGGAGTTGATGGACGCTGCCGCCGGGCGCGGCTCGGCCGTCAGGCGGCGCGAGGAGACCCATCGCATGGCCGAGGCCAACCGGGCTTTTTCCCACTACCGCTACTGAATCCGGCGCTGCCCAAGAATCGGCCCATACCCCTCCCTTGACCCCATTGACGACGGAGAGCATGAATGGCTCGTGAAACCCCCATCAGCCGCTATCGCAACATCGGCATCGTGGCCCATGTTGACGCGGGTAAAACGACCACCACCGAGCGGGTGCTGTTCTACACGGGCCTGTCGCACAAGATCGGCGAGGTCCATGACGGCGCTGCGGTCATGGACTGGATGGAGCAGGAGCAGGAGCGGGGCATCACCATCACCTCGGCGGCCACCACCTGCTTTTGGCAGGGCATGAACCAGCAGTATGACAATCACCGCATCAACATCATCGACACCCCGGGCCACGTGGACTTCACCATCGAGGTGGAGCGCAGCCTGCGGGTGCTCGACGGCGCGGTGGTGGTGTTTTGCGGCACCTCCGGCGTCGAGCCGCAGTCGGAGACGGTGTGGCGTCAAGCCAATCGCTACGAAGTGCCGCGCATGGTGTTCGTCAACAAGATGGACCGGGCGGGGGCCGACTTCCTGCGCGTGGTCGAACAGATTCGCGACCGGCTGGGGGCCAATCCGGTGCCCATCCAACTGGCCATCGGCGCGGAGGAGAATTTCAAGGGAGTGGTCGATTTGCTGCGCATGAAGGCCATCTACTGGAACGAGGAGGATCAGGGGCTGAGCTACGATCTGGCCGACATTCCCGAGGATCTGGAGGCGGAGGCCGAGCAGTGGCGGGAGGAGATGCTGGAGACGGCAGCGGAAGCCAACGAGGAGTTGATGGAGAAGTACCTCGAGGAAGGCGACCTGTCGGAAACTGACATTCGCGAGGGTTTGCGCATCCGCACGTTGGCCAACGAAATCGTGCCGGCGCTGTGCGGCTCGGCTTTCAAGAACAAGGGCGTTCAGGCGATGCTCGATGCGGTGATCGACTACTTGCCGAACCCGACGGAGGTGAAGCCGATCGAGGGCCTGTTGAACGACGAGGAGACCCGTGCCACCCGTCCGGCGGACGATACCGCCTCTTTCGCGGCGCTCGCGTTCAAGATCGCCACCGACCCCTTCGTCGGCACGCTGACCTTCTTCCGCGTCTATTCCGGGGTCTTAAGCTCCGGCGACCAGGTGTTCAATCCGGTCAAGCGCAAGCGGGAGCGGGTGGGCCGGATGGTGCAGATGCACTCCAACCACCGCAACGAAATCAAGGAAGTGCGGGCCGGCGACATTGCCGCCGCCATCGGCCTCAAGGATCTAACCACCGGCGACACCCTTTGCGCGCAAAATGACGTCATCACCTTGGAGCGCATGGAGTTTCCCGAACCGGTCATCTCCGTCGCCGTGGAGCCGAAGTCGGTCCCGGACCAGGAGAAGATGTCCGTAGCCTTGGGCAAGCTCGCTCAGGAGGATCCCTCCTTCCGCGTCGAGACCGACGAGGAGTCCGGCCAGACCATCATCTCCGGCATGGGCGAACTGCACCTCGACATCATTGTCGATCGCCTGCGGCGCGAGTTCAGCGTCGAAGCCAACATCGGCAAGCCGCAGGTGGCCTATCGGGAGACCATCCGCGCCAGCGTCGATGTGGAGGGCAAGTTCGTTCGCCAGACCGGCGGCCGCGGGCAGTACGGCCATGTGTGGCTCAAGATCGAGCCCTACCAGGACGACGAGGGCCACTACGAGTTTGTCGATAAGATCGTCGGCGGCGTGGTTCCCCGGGAGTACATCCCGGCGGTGAACAAGGGCATTCAGGAGCAGTTGCAGAACGGCGTTCTGGCCGGCTATCCACTCATCAACGTGCGCGCCACGCTCTATGACGGCTCCTTCCACGAAGTCGATTCCTCGGAGATGGCGTTCAAGATCGCGGGCTCCATGGCCATGCGCGACGGCGCCCTGAAAGCCCGTCCGGTGCTACTTGAGCCCATCATGAGCGTCGAGGTGGTCACGCCCGAGGACTACATGGGCGATGTGGTGGGCGACCTCAACCGGCGCCGCGGCATCATCGGCGGCATGGACGAGAATCCGGCGGGCAAGATCGTGCGAGCCGACGTGCCCTTGGCGGAGATGTTTGGCTATTCCACTGATCTGCGCTCCGCCACCCAAGGGCGCGCCACCTACACAATGGAGTTCGAAAAGTACGCCGAAGTGCCGGATAGCATCGCCGAAGGCATCATGAAGCGATGATGATTGCGGGATCGGGCACTAGGTCTGCATTAGGCAAAAGCGCCCACGCAACAGAACACGAAAAAACCCTCCACTAAGGAAAACAGGAGAAAAGGATCATGGCGAAGGAGAAGTTTGAGCGGACCAAGCCGCACGTGAACGTGGGGACGATAGGCCACGTTGACCACGCCAATACGACGCTGACGGCGGCGCTGACGAAGGTGTGCGCGGCGGCGCGCGGGGGCGAGGTTCGGGAGTTTGACCAGATCGACAACGCGCCGGAGGAGCGCGAGCGGGGCATCACGATCGCGACGTCGCACGTGGAGTACGAGAGCGAG
>JAQAJJ010000080.1:19637-20738 GCA_028278675.1 Candidatus Azophilus lithoversatilis | reverse complement strand
CCGGGAGTTGCTATCCATCGATCTGGAGAAGGATTGAGTTGACGCGGCGAGCGTGTTGGGGCCGCCCGATGGCGCTCTCCGTGTCGGACCGAGGCCATGGTCCCGGTGCGCCCGTGCGCCCCGTCACTACCCCGTTGTTGTAGGAAGTAGCAGCCCCGATGCGGGGTGTGCTCAGCCCGTGGCGGCAATCCGGTAGTGACGGGGCGCTAAACGGCGCTGGAGCGCAACCACGGCAAGGCTGCTAAGCATTCTGTTCTGGTGCCGCCTTGGTGCCAGCGTTACACTGACGCCGTTTTGGGCCGCCCTGGGGCGGTAGGTCGGGAGCCATCTCGGCCAGACCGGGCAACCGGACAGTCGGCGGGAATCCGGCACGGGCGCGGCAGCCGTGGCTTGCGGTTTACGACGTCCAAATGCCGCTTCCGGGATGCTACGGCATTTTGGAGTCGCCGGGGAGATGCACCGGCATCGGGCACGGATTGGCCACGTCGCCGTATTCTCAGGCGGCGGGGGCGAATCGAGAGGGATGCGCCAGGCCGACACACGGCAGTGCGGCGGCCTCGTGAAACCTTCGGAACGTTCACGGGGCACGACGGGACGAACCACAGTCCTTGATCGAAGCCAGGCGCACAAGCTCGACGCGACGACAGCGCCACTCCCGCCCGCGACGTCCGCTTCGTGTTCCTCTCCCCCGGGGCGCAGATGGTCGGGAGTCCCAAGGCCGCCGGACTGAGTACGTCTGAACTAGCGACTCCGCTCAGCGCTGATGCAAAGCCTTTAGCAACTAAAGCGCAACAAGCTATCCCACCCGTGACTTCCGTATTTTGACGCTATACGCTGTCGCGCATGCAATCCGAGCCTCGATAGATTTCTTCTCGAGGCAAGGGCAAACGACAACCACAAGAGACACCGTGTTCGCGTCATACAAGAAGGAATACGCCGAGCTGCGTGAACATCTTATCGACAGTATCGGGTTGTACCCGCGCTACGCCACCGCGTTTTTGACAGCCTACGGACGACGGATGGCCAAGCAATACCGGAAGGCTAGAGCAATGTCCGAGTCGGTCATGGAGTCTCCCGGATCTGGTCTAGCGCAGACTATCT
>JAQAJJ010000080.1:8880-19461 GCA_028278675.1 Candidatus Azophilus lithoversatilis | reverse complement strand
AAGTTCCCGACGCTCTACGGCGAAGTGCTCCGAATGGATGATCCAGAGTAGGCAAGCCACGGGAAGCTGGTCCTCGATCTACGTTCGTAGATCGCGTTTGATCGAATGCGGGGCGATGGCGCAACTGGACTGTTTGGGCAGTGCGCCGCCAGGCGCCCCCAGTGATGGGCACTGGCACAGGCTTCCATACCCACCTCACAACCAGCGGGCAACGTCGTCAGATACGAATGCAGCCCCGCTCGACGCAAGCACTTGCGCTCTAACACAGTGCCGTTCTCATCCACGGCCGTGACATGGAAGATCTTCTTGGCCAAATCGATGCCCACTCGTCTAACATCGGTCATGGTCTGCTCCGTTGTGTAAAACCACGCTCGTTCTGGCCTTCTAGGCCGTGCGAATGAAACGGGGCGGACCATCCCATCAACAGGCGTAGCCGGACGCCTTGGTGGTCCTTGACCCGATGCCGGCGGCCGGCGACGATCAGCGGCCGGTCGCTCGGGAAAGAACGCGTTGGGCGTTAGGCCGTGCCGGTAAGCTGCGGAGGGCGTCCTGGCATCGCGGATCGGGAAGGTGATCCGTAGTGGGATCGACTAGGTGCTAAACTCGTATATCACTGATATTTAGGTAATTTTTCATCGTATGTGGCTACGCCGCAGGAAGTCGCGAAAGCGAAAATTCGCTATCGCCGCCCCTTTGGACGAGCGATTGAGGAGAGTATCCGGTTATATTTAGCGAAATCGAACGTTCAAAGGGACGGATGAGAGCGGATTTGCAGCCGTGAATTCCTAAGGCGCAGACTCCCAGCCCGACCTATTCATGAATAGGTCGGGCTGGGTGGGTTTTAGGCGCTAGGCCGTTTGGGTTCCCGTGCAAGGGCCTTTCCGTTGCCGGAAAGGGCGACAACGCGGTGTGGTAGGCCCCACACCTATTTATGCGAGGAGCAAGTCCCTCGCGCTCCCCAGCTGAGGGCTCCGCGGAGCAACGCAGCAGGGGGCCGAAACGGCCACGAATAATCACACTTATTTGCGGGACAGGACACTAGGGGCTTTCTGCGGGGACGGACCCCGCGCACTTCCCAAGCTGAGGGCTCTCCGTTGGCAGGGCGAAAAGAACAACGAAAGGTGTTGGTCGTCGGCGCGTTGGGGCTGGTGGGCCGGGCCGTGCTCGAGGCGCTTGAAGGCCAGGATGGGCAGGAGGTGGTCGCCGTCAGCCGACGTGCGCCGGACTTCCCCACCCGCGCCCGCGTTCTGCAACTTGACCTGACTGACCGCGAGGCCTGCCGGCAACAGCTTGGCCAGTTGGGCGGCATCACCCACATCGTCTATGCAGCGCTCTACGAGAAGCCGGATCTCATTGCCGGCTGGCGCGACGAGGAGCAAATCGAAACCAACACCCGCATGCTCGCCAACGTGCTGGATTTCGTGGTCCCGGCCCGCCATTTCACCTTGCTGCAGGGCACCAAGGCCTACGGCGCCCATCTGGCGCCCATGAAGCTGCCGGGCAAGGAGAGCGACCCCAGACACCCTGGCGCCAACTTCTATTGGCGCCAGGAGGACCTTGTGCGCGAGGCCAGTGCTGGTGCGAACTGGACCTTCAGCATCATGCGTCCGCAGATTGTGTGCGGCCTCGCCATGGGCAGCCCCATGAACATGGTTTCGGCCATCGGCGTCCACGCCGCCGTGCTGCGCGAACTTGGCGAGCCGTTGCGCTTTCCGGGTCGCGGCGGCTTCGTCACTGAGGCGACGGATGCCCGGCTGCTGGCCCGCGCCATCCTTTGGGCGGGCGGCGAGCCCCGTTGCGCGGGCGAAACGTTCAACGTCACCAATGGCGACATCCTTGATTGGGGTGCCCTGTACCCGGCGTTTGCCGATCACTTTGGCATGCGTTGCGCCGCTGCTCGGCCCGTGCAACTCAGCGAGGCCATGCCGAAGCAGGGCGCGGTTTGGGACCGCATCGTGGCCCGCCACGGACTGGCGCCCCATTCGATGGACCAATTGATCGGCGCGTCCTGGCAATTCGCCGATGCCGTGTTCGGCTACCACGGCGGCCAGACCACCCTGCTGAGCACCATCAAGGCGCGCCAGTTCGGCTTTGCCGACTGCATCGACACTGCGGCCATGTTCTGCGAACATTTCACGGCGCTGCAGGCGCGCAAGGTGCTGCCGCCTTGACGGGTTCAGCAGTGCGCCTCAAGCCCCATGACAGAGCGCTCGTAGCCGACATCGGCGCTACTAGCGCCCGCTTCGGCGTGGGCGACGGCAACGGCGTGGTGCGCCAAGTGACGTTCGCCACTGGCGACTTTTCCGTTGGCACCGAGTTGTTGGCCGCGGCGGTCGACGCCTTGGAGGCCGATGCCTTTCACGCCGCCTGCCTTGCGGTCGCCGGCCCCGCTTTACATGGCCGGGCCGCCGTCACCAAGCATCCGGAACTGCAGTTTGACGCAGCGGAACTGAACGGCGTCCTAGGCTGTCCGGTGCAAGTGGTGAATGACTTTCACGCCTTGGCCATGATGGCGCCGGTGGCGGAGCCGGTGCGGCAAGTGGGTGGCGGTGCGGGGGATGATGGGGTGAAGGCGGTCATCGGCCCGGGCTCCGGCCTCGGCATGGCCGGCTTGATTCCGGCCGCGGACGGCTGGCGGCCAGTGGCGTCAGAGGGCGGCCATGCGGATTTGGCGCCCGGGTCGCCCTTGGAGCAGGAGTTGCTGGGCGTGCTGCAGCGCCTTCACGGCCATGTCTGTTGGGAAACGGTGGTCAGCGGTCCGGGATTGGTGCGCCTGCATCAGGCGGTTGCCGAGCTGTGGGGCGCTCCGGCCGAGGTATTGACTCCGGCGCAGATCAGCGCCTTGGGAATGAACGTGGAGGATCCTCTGTGCCATCAAACGCTGGACATCTTCTTCGGTCTGCTCGGCAGCGCCGCGGGCAATCTGGCCCTGACCTTCTGCGCCACTGGCGGCCTCTACATCGGCGGCGGCATCGTCCCCCAGCTGGCGGACTTCGCCCCAACGAGCGCCTTGCGCCGCCGTTTTGAGGAGCGTGGCGAATTGAGTGGCTACGTCGAGCCCATACCCATCTATCTGATGCTCGACCCCCTGTCCGGACTCAAGGGCGCTCTGCAGTGCATTCTTGCTGCTGGGCGGGAGGCCGGCTAGGAGCCTGCGCCGTAGGAAGTCGCGAAAGCGAAAATTCGCTATCGCCGCCCCTTTGGACGGGCGATTGAGGAGAATATCCAGCCATATTTGACGAAATCGAACGTTAAAAGGGGCGGATGAGAGCGGATTTGCAGCCGTGAATTCCTACGGCGCAGGCTCCTAACCGAGCAGTAGGAATTCGAGCAGCGCCTTTTGGCTGTGCAGCCGGTTGCTGGCCGCCACCCAGGCACCGCTGCGGGGGTCGTCGAGCACCGTGGCGTTAACTTCCTCGCCCCGGTGCGCAGGCAAGCAGTGCAGGAAAAGGGTGCCGTCGTCCGCTTGGTCGAGCAGCGTCTCGCTAACCTGGTAGGCCGCGAAGCGCTGCTGCCGCTCGGCCTGCTCCTCTTCATGGCCAATGGAGGACCAGACGTCCGTGACCACCAGATGCGCCCCCTCAACGGCTTCTTCGGGCGTCTCCAGCAATTGGGCGTTGCCGGCGGCCAGCGTGGCGGGTGACGGCTCGTGGCCACGCGGGCAGGCCAGGCGCAGTTCAAACCCCCACTGCCGGGCCGCGTTGATGTATGAGTTGCACTTGTTGTAGCCGTCGGCGATGAAGGCGACGCGGCGCCCGCCGATGGGGCCGCGCAGCTCCTCGAAGGTCTGCACGTCCGCCAGCAGTTGACAGGGATGGTAGCGGGCGGTCATGGCGTTGATCACCGGGATGTCGGCGGCGGCGGCAAAGGTTTCAAGGTCATCGTGGCTGAGGGTTCGGATCATGGCGACATCGACCATTTCCGAGAGCACTCGGGCGGTGTCGCTGATCGGCTCCCCGCGCCCGAGTTGGGTATCCGCCGGGCTCAGGAAGATGGCCTGGCCGCCGAGTTGGGCCATGCCGGCCTCAAAGGCGACCCGGGTGCGGGTGCTGCTCAACTGCAGGATCAGCGCCCCGGTGCGTCCCGTCAGGGAACGATGATCCTCGCCGGCAAGATGCGCGCGCTTGAGTTCGGCGGCGCGTTCGGTGAGTGCCCCAAGCTCCGCCGGGGAGCAGTCGAGCAGCGTGAGGAAATCGCGCTTCGCCACGATTGGTTGCCGTTAACCGTTTTGTATGAGCGCGGCGGCCTTGGCGACCAACTCGTCGGCCTCGGCATCGGTCAGGGTCAGGGGCGGCAGCAGGCGCATTGTGCGATCGGCGATGGCGTTGACGAGAATGCCGCCTTCCAGTCCAGCTTGCACCATGCCGGGCTGCGGATCGTTGAGCTCCACGGCGATCATCAATCCCTTGCCGCGAACCTCCTTGACGTTGTTGTTGCCCTTCAGCGCTTTGAGCAGTCCGTCTTGGATGCGCTCGCCAAGTTCGGCGGCGCGGGCAATCAGTTGGTCGCCTTCCAGCGTGTCGAGCACCGCGCAGGCGGCCGCGCAGGCCAGCAGGTTGCCGCCGAAGGTGGAGCCGTGGTGGCCGGGTTGGAACAGTTCCGCCGCTTCGCCCCGTGCCAGGCAGGCGCCGATTGGCATGCCGTTGCCGAGGCCCTTGGCCGTGGTCACCACGTCGGGCAGGCAGTCCGTATGCTGATAGGCGAAGAAGGCGCCGGTGCGGCCGTTGCCGGTTTGCACCTCGTCGAGCATCAGCAGCCAGTTCTTGGCATCGCAGATGCGTCTGAGGGCATCGAGATAGCCCGCTTCGGGCACGATGATGCCAGCCTCGCCCTGCACCGGTTCGACAAACACGGCCACCACGTCGGCGTTGTTGGCGGCGATCTGCTCGACCGCCTCGACGTCGTTGTAAGGGGCCCGCACGAAGCCAGTCAGCAAGGGTTCGAAGCCGGCATGGACCTTGCGGTTGCCAGTGGCCGTCAGCGTCGCCATAGTGCGCCCGTGAAAGCTCGACTCCGCCACCACCAAGGCAGGCCGTGCGATGCCCCGCTTGCTGCCGTGCAGCCGGGCGATCTTGATGGCAGCCTCGTTGGCTTCGGCGCCGGAGTTGGCGAAGAACACCCGGTCCATGCCGGACAGCGCCGCCAGCCGTTTGGCCAGCTCCGCCTGACGGGGAATTTCGTAGAGGTTGGAAGTGTGCAGCAGCGTGGCCGCCTGCTTGCTGATGGCTTCGGAGACGGCAGGGTGGGCGTGCCCTAGGCCGCAAACGGCCAGCCCGGTCAGGGCGTCCAAATAGCGCTTGCCTTCGGTGTCCTCCAAGTAGGCGCCAACGCCCTTGGCGAAGGCCACGGGAAGACGAGCATAGGTGTTCATCAGATGGCTCATCGTCCGAACTCTAGAATCAGCAGGAAACCCGCAACGCTATCAGGGTTTGGTGCGCATTGACAGCGCTTTTTCCGCTCTTTTTGATATCGGGCTTAAAGGGCCAGCTGCATCCAGGCCCAGAACTTCGTCGTGTCGCGGGCGGTGGCGCCGCTGTTGAGGGGATTGCCGTCGGCTTCGTAGTCGGCAAACTTGAACCCCACCGAGAGCCGCTTGGTGGGCTTGGCCGTGGCTTGGAAGCCCCATTCCCAACCATAGTCGAAGCCGCCCATCTCGGCCTTGAAACCGTGCCAGGCGAACAGCAGGCCAACCGGGCCGGCTTGGCCTTGGACCGTAACGTAGGTGTCGCGCAGACCAGTTGCCGGAATGGCGAGGAACTTGTCCGTCCAGCCTTGGTGGGCGTGCAGGGTGGCCAAGGGGAATTGGAAGGCCGTGATGCCGTCGCCCTCCATGCGTTCGTGGCTGAGCTTGGCGGTGATGCCGTTCCACTGCTTAAAGGTGGCGCCGACGCTGCCCGCCCAATAGGCAAGGGATAGGTCGTAGGGGTTGTCGCCGGTGTCGTTTTGCTGGCCCCGCTCCGCGGAGTAGTGCGCCATCCAGCCTTCCCCCAGCGGAATGTCCCCCCAAATCTTGGCCCCGAAGGTCTGTGTGGACAGGGTCAAGGCGTTGCTGAAGTCGAGGTCGTAGAAGTAGCCCTCGATGGCCATGCCCTGGATGCCGGTGTATTCGACCCGCGCCAGCAAACCGTCCAAGTCATGGTCGCTGCGGTTGGGCAGGTCGTTGTCTTCGCCGAAGATGCGGTTGACGTTATGGATGTAGCCGCCGTCGAAGGCAAGGTTTTCGATGGTGTTGTTTTGTAGTCGAAAGCCGTCCATGGACTGATGGTTCTGCCGAAAGGCCACCGTGCCGATGAAGCGGTGAAAGGGCGTCTTGCGGTGGAAGATTTCCTGGCGGCCGTAACGCAGGTTGGTGCCGTGCAGGCCGTTGAACTGAACGTAGGCTTGGTTGATCTCGGTGCCTTCCGGGTCGGCGATCACAGCGTACTCGGTCTTGCGGTTGGCGCCGCCGTCATTGAAGCTCTCGGCACCGATCGCCGATATGTGCTCGATCTCGGCGAGGACGCTGAAGCCGCCGATCTCGGCGCTGCGGTAGGTGAAGCCCGCCCGCAGTGTGGACGCCTTGGCCTTGCGATTGAGCTTGTCGTCGGCGTGTTCAAATCGATAGCGCAGGTTCAGGTCCCATTCGCCTTGGGCCCAAGCGGGCGGCTCGGCCGCCTGCGCTGGGTTGGCGAAAGCGTAAAAGAGGCCGAACAGGCCGATTCCGCGCTTGATTGCGTAGTTCCTCGGACGTTGCACTTTAGCTCCGTGCTCTGGGCCCTTGACTGTGATGATCGAGGCGGCGGCAGTCGCGGTGCCGAACTTCTCCAACCGAGAACAATTCATTGTACAACGTTGATCGTCGATGTGACGATCACGCCGTGCCGCCCCCAAGCTTCCAGCAGTCCCTCGCCCTTGGCTGGTTCGAGGGCTTGGACCGCGTCAGCGACCACGCGGATGGTGATCTGAGGGTGGTGCCGGCGCAGCCCCTCCACGGCGTAGCGGTTGCAGACTTCGAGGGCCACGCCGTACAGGGTGACGTCTTCGACGCCCAGCGCGTCAATGACCGGGCTGACGTGGGGGTTGGTGAACACGTCGAAGTAGTGCTTGTGGAAAAGGATGTCGCCGGCATGCGCGGCCAGGTCCGGCAACGGTCCGTCAGGTTCGATGACCAAGGGGTCCTTCAAGGCAGTTTCAGGTATGCGTCGTTGCCCGGCGCTGCCGCGCAGGCAGTGGGGCGGGAAGGTGCGGGTGAAGTCCGGGGTGGCGGAAATCTCCTCGTGGTCCTCCAAGTGGTCGTCGGCGCTGGCGATGATGCGGATGCCGTGCGCATGGGCGTAGTCGGTGAGCCGGGCGAGATTGGCAGCGATGGCCTCGGCGCCGGGCACGTACAACTTGCCGTTGGGCCTCATGAAGTCTGCCTGGGTGTCCACATCCCAGAACACGGCGCTCATTTGACCGGCTCCAAGTTGGGCATCAGGCGTTCCGCCCGCCCGACCTTGGCCGCGGCCTTGCCGTCGCAGCGCACGATGTCGGCGGTGAAATCGTGCTGCCCGGCGTTGGCGAACAGCGATGAGCCGACACCGTAGGCGTCCACTGGTGCTTGATGGTCCTCAAAGCGCTCGATTTTTGCCGCGTTGAAGCCTCCGGAGGCGACGATGCGCACGTCGTTGAAGCCAGCGCCGTCAAGCGCGTTGCGCACGTTCCAGACCAGCTCCAGATTGACGCCTCTAGGATCGAACTGTCCCATCATCGGCAGAACGCTGAGGTCAACCAGAGTGCCTGAGGTGTCCAGGCGCACCCCGTAAAGACGCGGCCCCAAGGCCCTCGCCACCTCAAGGGCGGTGCGCACGCAGTCGTTTTCGAAATCAACCAGCACGACCAAGGGTACGGACTCCGGGAAGCACTCGGCGAACTTCCGGGCCGCCAGCACCGTATCGCCACCGCAGGCCGCGATGATGGCATGGGGGATGGTGCCGACCCCTTCGCCGCCCCACCAAGCGCCTTGGGCATCCGTCGAAACGGCGGTGGCGCCGCCGATGTGGGCGGCGTAGCCGTCCCGACCCTGCACCAGCCAGTGGTCGAAGCGCGCGGGGAAGAACAGCACGTCCTTGCCGCCTGCAGCCGTGACCGCCCGCCGGGTGTTGGTGGCGACCCGGGTGCTTCTGGCCAGCACCCCCAGATAGAGCGTTTCCAAGTGTGCGAAGACCTCATACGGCCCTTTGATGGTCATCACCATGTCGAACGCCTTGACCGTCTCGCCGTCGTGGCGGGCGCGGACCTCAAGCGCGGCCCAGTCGTGGCTGGCGAGCTTGAGCGTGGCGATGGCCTCATCCACGCCGCAGAGCACGCAGTGTGACTTGGTGAACACCTGCATGAGCACTTCCGGCGAGCTGTCCGTGCGGCGCAGCATCTCGGCGGCGCGGACGAAGTACTTGTCGGAGTAGAAGCCGTCCCGAATCTGCTGCGCGGGCAGGTTGAAAAGTGCCGGGTCCAATCTTTCGCTGACGATCGGCTGCACAGGCGCGGGCTTTCCAGAGTCGAATTCACCGTCTGTTAAGTTTCCACTCATCACGGCCTCAAGGTCTTCAAAGTCGAGCTGAGTTGCAAAGCAACTCAATCGCATCGCCGTGAGGCGATGCGCCGTCGCCGTGAGGCGATGCGCGTCAATCTGCGCTTTGCCTCGGCTGGCGTCAAGGGTTTGACGGGCGCAGGCCTTTCAAAGCAGCGCCGAGCGGCAAAGCAACTCAATCGCCGTCAGGCGACTCGCCCCCGTTCCACTTCAAACAGCGCGGCGAGTTGCTCGGTCATGGCGCCTCCGAGTTGCTCGGCATCCGTGATGGTGACCGCGCGGCGGTAGTGGTGGGTGACGTCGTGGCCAATGCCGATGGCGATCAGTTGTACGGGGGATTTGGACTCGATCATGTCGATGGCGTACTTCAAGTGCTGCTCAAGGTAGTTGCTGGGGTTCACCAGCAGAGTTGAGTTGTCCACTGGCAGGCCGTCGGAGATGACCATCAGCACTTTGCGCTCCTCCGGGCGCACGACGAGGCGGTTGTGCGCCCAGATGAGCGCTTCGCCATCGATGTTCTCCTTGAGCAGCTCCTCGCGCATCATCAGGCCGAGGTTGCGACGCGAGCGGTGCCAAGTGTCGTCAGCGGCCTTGTAGATGATGTGCCGCAGGTCGTTGAGCCGTCCTGGGCTGGGGGGCTTGTTGGCGGCGATCCATTTTTCCCGGGACTGGCCGCCACGCCAGGCGCGGGTGGTGAAACCGAGAATTTCCACGCGCACCGAGCAGCGCTCCAGGGTGCGGCCCAAAATGTCGGCGCACGTTGCAGCGATGGTGATCGAGCGGCCGCGCATGGAGCCGGAACTGTCGATCAGCAGCGTCACTACGGTGTCGCGGAAGTCCATCTCCTTTTCCTGCTTGTAGGCCAGGGGATTCATCGGATCCACCACCACTTGCGCGAGGCGTGAGGCGTCGAGGATCCCCTCCTCCAAGTCGAACTCCCAAGTGCGGTTCTGGCGGGCGAGCAGGCGCCGCTGCAAGCGGTTGGCGAGCTTGGAGGTGGCGTACTGCAGGCTCACCAGCTGCTGGTCGAGCACGGCGCGCAAGCGGATGAGCTCCTCGTCGGGGCACAGCTCCTCGGCGGCGGCGATTTCGTCGAACTCGTCGGTGAAGGCCTGGTAGTTGACATCGACGCGGATGCGCCCGGCCTCGTCCGGGGTGGACGCCGGGGCTTCGTCGGGGTCGGCTTCGGCGCCGAGTTCGTCCATGTCGAGGTCGGCGTCCATCTCCATCATGGCAGCTTCGCCGTCGGCGGACTCGTCAGTGAGGTTGTCGTCGTCGAGAACCACGTCTTCCGGGTTCAGCTCTGAATCGCTCTCGGCCTCTTCGTCAATTGTCTCGGTGTCTTCCTGGTTCTGGTTTTCGTCCGGCGGGTCGTCGAACTCGGCGACGATGCCGAGATCGGCGATGATCTCGCGGCAGACGGTGGCGAAGTCCCGCTGGTTGAGCAGGCAGCTGCGCAGCGCCTCGATGTCCGCCCCGGCGTGCCCTTCGACGTAATCTCGCCAGAAGCGAACCACGTTTTCGGCGGAGGGCGGCAGGTCGCGGCCGGTGAGGGACTGGCGCACCAGCAACCCGACCGCCACCGACAGGGGCGCTTCAGACTCATCGACGATGGTGTCGAAGGCCGCTTGCCGGCACTGCGCCTCCAGCGAGGCGTCCAGATTGGCGGCCACTCCCGCCATGCGCAGGGCACCGATGGAGGCGATGCGGGCGTCCTCAATCCACTGAAACATCTCTTGGGCGGGACCGCCCTTGGGCGCATAGCGGTTGTGGACAGCATCGTCGTGGTGTTTGAGCCGCAGCGCGAGCTCATCGCCCATGCCGCGCACAGCGTTGATTTCGTCGTCGCTGCAACCCAGCGTCGGCAAGGGCACCCGCAGCCGATTGCCGCGGGCGGTGGGCGTGCCTTGGCCGAAGGAGACTTCGAGCTCGTCGTCCTCGGCCAGCGCCCGCATGGTGGCGGTGGTGGCGCGCTTGAATGGCTCCAGGGGGTGGCTTTCTTCTGCGAGGTGTGAACCCCTCGCGCTACCCGG
>JAQAJJ010000080.1:0-8667 GCA_028278675.1 Candidatus Azophilus lithoversatilis | reverse complement strand
GGGTGGGGTTTTCCCCTGGGTGGGGCGAGCCCGTCGCGCTCCCCGGCTGAGGGCTCTCCTCTCGGCTCACGCGCCCTGCAGCCTGATCCCGGCGGTGGCATCGCCGAGGTCCGTTCCCATGCAGCGCTGGTAGTATTCGGCGACGATGGGCCGCTCGAGCTCATCGCACTTGTTCAGGAAAGTGACCCGGAAGGCGAAGCCCATGTCGCCGAATATCTCCGCGTTTTGCGCCCAGGTCAGCACCGTGCGCGGCGACATGACCACCGACACGTCCCCGTTGACGAAGCCGCGCCGCGTCAAGTCTGCCACCGCCACCATGTTGGAGACGGTGCGGCGTCCGGCGTCCGTGGCGGCGTAGGACTTCGCCTTGCCGAGAATGATCTGCGTTTCCGCATCGTGCTCCAGGTAATTCAGTGTCGTGACGATGCTCCAGCGGTCCATCTGCCCTTGGTTGATCTGTTGGGTGCCGTGATAGAGCCCGGTGGTGTCGCCGAGGCCGACGGTGTTGGTGGTGGAGAACAGCCGGAAGTAGGGGTGCGGGGCGAGCACCTTATTCTGGTCGAGCAGGGTCAATTTGCCCTCTACCTCAAGCACCCGCTGAATGACGAACATCACGTCGGGTCGTCCGGCGTCGTACTCGTCGAAGCAAAGCGCCACCGGGTGCTGCAGCGCCCAGGGCAGGATGCCCTCCTTGAACTGCGTGATCTGCTGCCCGTTCTCGATGACGATGGCGTCCTTGCCCACCAAGTCGATGCGGCTGATGTGGCTGTCCAGATTGACGCGGATGCAGGGCCAATTCAGGCGCGCCGCCACCTGCTCGACGTGGGTGGACTTGCCGGTGCCGTGGTAGCCCTGGATCATCACCCGCCGGTTGTGGGTGAAGCCGGCCAGAATGGCCAGGGTGGTGTCGCCGTCGAACAGGTAGTCATCGTCAATGGCGGGCACGTAGTCGGTGCGCCGGGAAAACGCCGGAACGTCCAAGTCCTGATCGATGCCGAAAGCCCCGCGGGCGTTGACGGTAGTGTCCGGCGTGAGGTCGGGGGGCAGGCCTGACTCCATTTGTATGGTTTCCGCGTTTGGGCAAAACGCGCTATTGTACGGGACCATTCGCCGGACGGCAGCAAAACGGGCATCCCAACGGGCCGCGAAATCAATTGCAAGGCCCGTTTATGGCTTCAACGGAGGGCAAATGGCAACAATCTACATGGTGCGGCATGGGCGCGCGGACGCGCAGGCCCCGGATCCACGCGATCCGGGCTTGGACGATCTCGGCCGACGGCAGGCCCGCGAAACGGCCGCCGCCCTAGCGCCCAAGGGGCCGTTGCCCATTCACTCGAGCCCCTTCGCCCGCGCCCGCGAGACCGCTGCCGCCTTGGCCGAGCTTTGGGACGTGCCGGTGGCGGTCGAGCCGCGGGTGGCGGAAATCCCGTTTCCCATGGCCGACCTGGCCGAGCGGGGCACTTGGCTGCGTCAGGCCATGGCCGGACGTTGGTCCAGCCTGGATGATTACTTGCAGGCGTGGCGGCGCGACTTGGTGGATTGCGTAGCCCACCTTGACCGCGACTGCGTCGTCTTCTGCCACTTCATCGCCATCAACGTGGCTGCCGGCGCCGCCCAAGGCGACGACCAGCTCGTGATCTTCCAACCCGACAACGCCTCGGTCACCGTCTTCAACAACGACGGCGGCGAGCTGCGCCTGCTTGAGTTCGGCTGCGAGGCTGAGACCAAGGTGAATTGAGGGGTGCGATGGTGGCTTGTGAAAGTGAAGACTCCAACAGGCGCCTTGAAGCTTCATCGGATTGAATAGGGGGGAAACATGCAAACACTGGCGGATGTGACGCGGGAAAACGCTTTGCGGCGCCCCGAGCAGGCCGCGCTCACCTATGTCAACGACGGCCGTAGCTGGACCTATGCGCAACTCGACGAGGAATCGAACCGGGTGGCCCAGGCATTGCTTGCCGCAGGCGTTGGCGCAGGCGACCGCATCGCCTATCTCGATCGCAATTCGCCGGAGTACTTCCTCTACCTGTTCGGCGGGGCCAAGGTCAACGCGGTTTCGGTAGCGGTCAACTGGCGTTTGGCGCCGCCGGAGATGGAGTACATCCTCAACAACAGCGAGGCCGCCATACTCATGGTGGGCGAGGAGTTTCTCGACGCCCTGGGCCAGATGGAATTGCCGAAGATCGCCACGGTCATCGTGCTCGGCGATCCCGGGGATTCGGATCACCCGACATACGACCAATGGCTGGCCGGCCATCCCAACGTCGACCCCAAGACCCCGGTGGATGCCGCGGACACCTGTTATCAGCTCTACACGTCCGGCACCACGGGGCTGCCCAAGGGCGTCGAACTGACCCACGCCAACTTCCTGCACTGCCTGTCCACCAGTCTGGACGCACTGGAAATGGACGCCGACTCAGTGAATCTGGTCTGCATGCCGCTGTTCCATATCTCTGGCAGCGGTTGGGGGGTTGTTGGCCTCTACCATGGTGCCCGCAGCCTGTTGCTCAAGGACGTGGACCTGCCGTTGATCCTGCGCCTGATCGGCGAGGAGCAGGTCACCCATGCGCTTTTCGTGCCCGCCGTGCTGCAGTTTTTGCTGGCCGCCCCCGGTGTGCGCGATGCCGACTACGCCTCGCTCCGCTCCATCACCTACGGCGCCTCGCCCATCACCGAAAGCGTGTTGGTCGAAGCGATGCAAACCTTCGGCTGCAAGTTCTATCAGGCCTACGGTCTTACCGAAACCACGGGCGCCATAGCGTTGCTGCACCACGAGGACCATGACCCGGGCGGGGCGCGCGCGCATCTGCTGCGCTCCTGCGGCAAAGCCATCGCCAACCATCAGATCCGCATCGTGGATACCGACACCCTTAACGACCGGCCGGAAGGCGAAGTGGGCGAAATCTGGGTCAAGGGGCCGCAAAACATGAAGGGCTACTGGAAAAACCCCGATGCCACCCGCGATTCCTTTGATGGCGAGTGGTTCCGCACCGGCGATGCAGGCTATCTGCGGGACGGCTACCTGTTCATCCACGATCGCGTGAAGGACATGATCATCTCCGGTGGTGAGAACATCTATCCCGCCGAGATTGAGAACGTGCTGATGCAGCACGAGCGCGTCGCCGATGCCGCCGTGATCGGCGTGCCCAGCGAGCGCTGGGGCGAGGCGGTGAAGGCCATCGTCAAGCCGGCCGATGCAGCCCTGACGGAGGAGGACGTGATCAGCTTCTGCCGCCAGCGTCTGGCGCACTACAAATGTCCCACGTCGGTGGACTGGATCGACGAGCTGCCGCGCAATCCGTCGGGCAAGATCCTAAAGGTCGAACTGCGCAAACCCTACTGGGAAGGGCGGGAACGGTTGGTGTCCTGAATCGCTTGTCGAGGCAGGGTCACTTTAGGTTGGATGGCTAACCGTTGCTCACTGCGTCCCGCAATGCCCGAGTGAGGCAGGCTGGGCAGGTGCAGTCTTCGGCAGAGCTTTTGCGGTGAACTAA
The DNA here is from genome assembly GCA_028278675.1 of Candidatus Azophilus lithoversatilis. Classification (GTDB taxonomy): domain Bacteria; phylum Pseudomonadota; class Gammaproteobacteria; order Pseudomonadales; family Azotimanducaceae; genus Azophilus; species Azophilus lithoversatilis. Next base: position 5,173 of record JAQAJJ010000080.1, on the reverse strand, counting down.
ACCATGAATCACGCCGCCTTGGCTGTCGAATCGCGTCGCCACACGGTCGAAATACCGAATGTCGCTGTGTTCGTACCGGCGCCAGACAGCCCATGCGAGCAGGTCGGCGATTTGGATGAGTCGCGAGGCGGAGGAATCAACGAAGAGCGGAACTTCTGCGAGATTCTTGAGAGTTCCCCATCTGGTACCTGTCTCGCGGAATTTTCGGGCTAGCAGCCTGTCGGACTTAGAAACGGAGCACTTTTAACCCCTCTTAGACAATATTGGAATATGTAATTATTTCAGTGGGTTATAACTTTACCCGCGTTTAAGTCCGACAGGCTGCTAGTCCTTGAAGCGCCCCTTCGTAGTGGGATTTGTCCATCACCACCAGACCTCGCTGCTGATCGCCATGCTGCCGCCATAGCCGGGACAGGAACAAGTTGAATCGGTTGCAGATTTCCTCGAACGCGTATTCCACCGGATCGGTTGGCGATATGGCTTCCTTGTCTACAACCACGGCGAAAGCCTTCACGGTATGGTGGGCGTTGGTGAGCAATTGAAGGCTGGAGTCTATGGTATCCAGACGAATTCGACGCGCCATGCCTTTCCAAGGCGCCTTGCTGCCGTTCGCCATGACGCTCCCATGGAGTTCGATGTCATGGGGGGCGCCGAGACTCAGATCAGCAACGAACTCATCAGATTTTCTAATCAAGTGGAAAATCTGGCGCTCATAGACGGATACGCCAGCTAGCACGAAGTAGCGTTCGTTTGGGTTTCTCACTGACCCGGAACCATCAAGGTAAAGCAGATACACGACGATTCCGAGATTTTTTGGAGTTATGCTGGGGTTGAACGCAGCCGGGTGGGGACACCTGGCCCCAACAGACCGTGAAACCACAGCCTTCCCAACCGCGAAGGCTAGACTGTCGCAAATCATGTCCCTTGTCAATCGAAAACATCAATAACACCTAGAGCGTCGAGTAAAGTCGAATAAAGAGGAAGAGACCGAAAAGGCGAAAAATCGGCAAGGCTCGTGAAGTCTCGGAACGGCTTAGAAGTGACAAAGAGGCAATAGTCCCAAGCTCGTGCAGCCGAGGTCCAAGGATGGGCTTGAGGATGCCGAAGCGGCCAATTCATATTTTCCTTATGGAGTTTTTGTTCCTTATGGAGTTTTCAATTGAAATCAAAGAGTTGCCATACACTGCATAAGCATAGGACCGCTCTCGTTATTCTCATTCTCTGCACCGTAGGCTGCGCAGAATCGCAGCGGTGCGGCCCGGCTGCGCCCGACGAAGCGTTGGACTACGCCGATGCAGTCGCCGCGCTGATCGAGGGCGGCGCGCTGCGGGCCACGGTGGCCGAGCTGGCCAGCGATGCCTATGAAGGCCGGGGGCCGGGCGCCGAGGGCGACCGCCAGGCGCGCGATTGGATAGCGGCCCGCCTCGCTTCGTTCGGGTTGGCGCCGGGCCTTGATGAGGGCTACCAGCAGACCTTCCGCCTGATCAGCGTCGCTACTGCGCTGCCGCCCGAGTGGTCGTTTTCGAGCGGGGCCTCCTTCGCCGCCCGCTCCGAATTCGTCGCCAACGTCGCTAACCAGACCGCCAGTGCGCGGCTGCGGGATGCCGAGTTGGTCTTTGTCGGTTACGGCATTCAAGCCCCGGAACACGCGTGGGACGACTACAAGGGGCTGGACGTGGCCGGCAAGGTGCTGGTCATGCTGAACAACGACCCCGACTGGGATCCAGCGCTCTTCGAGGGCGAGCGGCGTCTCTACTACGGGCGTTGGACCTACAAGTACGAGACCGCCGCCCGCCTGGGCGCCGCCGGCGCCATCATCATTCACACCGAACCCTCTGCGGGTTATCCGTGGCAGGTGGTGGAGACCTCCTGGACCGGACCGCAATTTGAATTGCCGGAGTCCGGCAAGCCGCGCTTGGAGGTGGCCGCTTGGCTGACCGAATCCGCCGCCGCCACCCTGTTCGCTTCGGCGGGCCATGACCTTGCGGCACTGACTGGAGCGGCCCGCAGCCGGAACTTCGCACCGATCCCCTTAGAACTCACCACCGAGTTGGCGTTGAGCGCGGAACTTAACTCCGTGGAGACCGCCAATGTCATTGGGGTGCTGCCCGGCTGCGATGCGCGACTCAAGCACGAGGCCGTGGTGGTCACCGCCCATCACGACCACTTGGGCAAAGGCGCTGCCGCGTCGCCCGAGGAGGACGTCATCTACAACGGCGCTTTGGACAATGCATCGGGCGTGGCGCAGGTGCTGGCCCTTGCCGAGGCGCTGGCCGCCCTGCCGGAGCCGCCGCGCCGCGCCATCGTCTTCGCCTTGGTCGGCGCGGAGGAGCAGGGCTTGCTGGGTTCAAGGCACTACGCCCAACATCCCACCTTCGAGGCGGGACGCATCGCCGCCAACGTCAATCTGGATGGTGCCAACATCTGGGGCGAGGCCAAGGACATGGTTTTCGTGGGCCTGGGCAAGTCCTCCCTCGACCAGGTGGCCCAAACCGTCGCCACCCATGTGGGCAGAACGCTGCGTGGCGACCAGTTCCCCGACCGGGGCTACTATTACCGTTCGGATCAATTCAGCTTCGCCAAGATCGGCGTGCCCGGCATCTACTTGGACGGCGGCATTGAGATCATCGGCAAGCCGCCGGGTTGGGGCAAGCAGCGCATCGACGACTACACCCTTAACCACTACCACCAGCCGAGCGATGAACTCACCGAGGAATGGGTGTTCGACGGCATGGTGGCGGACAGCCGATTTGCGCTGCTGACCACCTACTTGATCGCCCAAGCCGATGAACTGCCGTCCTGGCACCCAGGCGACGAATTTGAGTCAGCCCGCGCCAATGCCTTGGCGCGGCTTGAGGGTCGCTAGGAACCTGCGCGAACCTGCGCGAACCTGCGGTTCGCGTTGTAGTTTCGCTGGCGCGAAACTACGCGCTTGCGGTGGGGCGGGGACTCGGAGGCGGGGTTGTTGGGATTTCGCCGACGCGAAACTCCTGGAGGGTCGTGCGCAATCCTCGGACCGAGGGCATCTTGTCCTCGATTCATTGGGTACGGAGAGCGGTTCCCTGCCGGTCAGCGCCCGGTTTCCGGTGGCAACTCAAATCGGCCGCTTGCCGCGCACCGTAACCCGATGTATTTCCCGAGGGGCATCACCGTAGTCGTGGATGGCGAAGTGCATGACGCAACGGTTGTCCCATGCCACGATGTCGGCTGGTTGCCATCTATGGCGCATGGTGAGTTCGGGTCTGGAGCCGACTCCGGCCTAGTAATCGAGCAGCGGGCGGCTTTCCTGCGGCGTCATGTTCTCGAAGTGCGAAGTGAACCCTGGGTTGGCGTATAGCGCCCTGCGCCCGGTTTCCGGATGGGTGCGCACCACCGGATGGGTCGCTTCAAGATCGAATTTCCGGTGCACGGCGCGCAGCGGCTCGAGCATTTCGCGCATGCCTTCCGATAGTGACCCCAAGGCCGCGCACTGGCTGGCCCACATGGTGTCGCCGCCGGAGGACGGCACTTCGACCGCACGCAGAACTGAGATGGACGGTGGCCGTTCATCGCAGCTGACGTCGGAGTGCCAGACCTCGGTGATGGTCTTCTCCTTGCCTTCGTTCCTGATCAACAGAATGTCCGGGTGTCCATCCACCCCGCTGGCTGCTGGATGCACGTGAAGCTCGCCAAAGCGGCAACCGAACGCCCGGTGCTGTTCGCTGTCGATGTCTTGGCCTCGGAACACCAACACTTGATGCGTCCATAGCGCACGGGCGATGTCCGCAAAGGTTGCGTCATCGAGGTTGCCCAAGTGCACGCCGCTGACTTCAGCGCCGATGTTCCCGGTAAGCGCGGAAACTTCCATGGAACAGGTGGAGACAGCCCGGCTGCTGGCGGGTCGTTCCTTCGGCGTCGGCGGCGTGCCGTTCTGGGGCAAGCTAAGGGCTTTCATGGATTGCGAACTCTCTTGGTTGAGAAACGTCCCTGGGTCTGCACCTTGGGGACCGCCGCGCGATCCTCTGCCCAAGGCAATGCCGAACGGCACCAAAGTTGATACTTGGGCGGCAGTTGATCGCGCTGATGGCAGCCGCCGAGGCGCAGTGAGAAAACCGGTGGATCGTCCACATCGCTTCCGTGAATGGTCGTTCCGCAGTTGGGGCAGAAGCTGAGCGCTCTTTGATTGCCACTTTCAGCGATCTTCACGTATGCCTTCAAATCACCGGACAGCAGCTCGAAGTTCTCAGCGGACACTTGAGCGGCCCATTGAAACGCCGATGCGCCGTTGATCTGGCACTGGGTGCAATGGCAAATCCCAACGTAGCGGGGATCGACCCGCGCCCGCCAAGTGACTTCGCCGCAGAGACAGGAGCCATCGATGTCCATGCGTTCAACAGCGTCCGCAATCATCTTTGCAGACGCCCATGATACACAAAGGGTGCCGCCATTTGTCGGCTGTGTCGACTGGCCCCGCCCACCGCCGTTTCGTTCCCGCGATTGCCGTTTCGTCGCATGGCTGTTGCCATGCTGGCTTTGGCAGCGGTAGGTTGCATCGCAAGCCAGTCAAGTTTCTTTGGGAGCACAATCATGAAATCCAGCAACCTCATCGGCGCAGGCCTGTTCGCCGCGGCGCTTGGCCTATATGCCCCGGCCGAGTCGGACACCTTGACCATCGTGGTCGAAGACATCCGCGACGCCAGCGGCACCGTGCAGGTGCAGGTGCTTGGCACCCGTGCGCAGTTCGAAGGCGATGGCGCGGTGACGCAACTGCTCGAGCCAGCCGCGGAAGGTTCGCTGTCGCTGACCGTGGATAGCCTGCCGCCGGGGGAATACGCCATCAGAGTCACGCACGACGTGAACGGCAACGACAACCTCGATGCCAATTTCGTCGGCATGCCCACCGAACCCTACGCGTTTTCCAACAACGCCAAGGGGAGGTTCGGACCGCCCAAATGGGAAGACGCGCGCTTCGCGCTCGAAGGCGATGTCACCCAAGTAATCCGTTTGGTCCATTAGCTAGGAATCTCAAGGACGAGAAATGCAAAGACGAGAGTTTTCGAAGCTGCTCGCGCTGCTGGCCTGCCCCTGGCCAGCCGGCGCCTTTGCCCAAGTCGGCGATGCGGACTGGTCGGAACGCTTCGCGGCGGCTTTGCGCGAGCGGCCTTGGCTCGCAGCTTGGGGCAATATCGACCGT
>JAQAJJ010000008.1 GCA_028278675.1 Candidatus Azophilus lithoversatilis | reverse complement strand
GAAGTCCCGCAGGAGTTTGGCGCCAGCCAAACTGCAACGCGACCGTCAGGTCGCGCGGGCTCTTGCATACGGAATGCCGGGAAGTCCCGCAGGAGTTTGGCGCCAGCCAAACCGCAACGCGACCGTCAGGTCGCGCGGGCTCTACCGCGGTCGCCGTGATCGGAAGTCGTCGCTGGATGGTCCGGGACGGGGCCGAACGGGTCGTTGTGGGGCCCCGCGCTCCGCGCGCACCGGACGAGTGGGCTTCGCTGGCCTTTCCGCCCGAGCGGGCGCTGGGCGATTGAAGCGTGGTTGGCGCGCCTGCTGAGTGGCTTGCCGGGGGGCTGGCGCAGGCCGCTGCGCTCGAGGGGGTGCGCCGCGATTGAGATTGGATTGGGGGTGCGTGCGCCGAGTGGCTTGGCGGCTGGCGGCTTGAGGCCTTTGCGCTCTCGGTGGCAGTGCGCGGTTGACGTGCGCACCTCGTGGCAGTTCAGCGCTGCTTGGCAGTTGCGGCCTCGCAGGCGCTCGGCGGGCGGTCCGCTCCAGTGCATCGCGCTCGGCACGTTGGGTTGGCCGGGCCTGATGGGGCGCGATGGCGTTGCCGCGTGCTTGGGTTGCTGGTGGCCGCGCTGGCCGAGCCGGACGCCGGGCTTGGTGTGTTGGCAGCGCCCGGTTGGGCTGTCGCAACGGAACTGTCGCCACTGGCTCGACAACCTGAGATCGAGAATGCGGCCGACGGGCGTTCACCCCGGGCTGCTTAGTGCGCCACCGCTGCGTGCGCTGCCGCTCGGCCCGCTGCCTTGGGGAGGGTCCCGCCGACGCCGCTCCCGCAGTCTGCGCCCGGCTTGCGCCCGGCTTGTTTGGTGTGGGGCGCGGCGGCATTTCACCCAAGGGCGTGATTTGGGTTGGCTGGTGTACTGTGGGGTTGGCACCCGTCTTTAGCGCGCGCGCAATCGAGTGGGCTTGCTCCTGTTGCGTCCACCGCTGCCGGTCTCCCCGCCGGCGGTCTTCGCTGCGGCCTTCGCCACGCCGCCCGTCGTCTCGTGCCGCCCACCGCCGCTGGCTGCGCTTGGAGCGTTCTGAACGCCAGTCGTTGCCTCGATGGTGGCGCTCGGGACGGTGTCCGTGGCGGTGGCGGCGGTCCCGGTCATAGATGTTCAGGATCAAGTGCGGCTGCCGGTAGTAGAAGGGATTGTGGTAGCGGTAGCTGGTGTAGGGGTGGTCGTTGAAGCCGTAGTGGTGCAGATGCAGGTTGCGCGTATGCCAACCGATGCTGAAGGCGGAAGTGACGCCCCAGAACGGCCCGTAGGCGAAGTCGTAGCCCTGGTGGTAGGGGTAGTAGTACACCGGATAGGGGCGGGGGTAGTAGTGGTAAACCCGCACCGGCTGGCGCACGATCACTTCGGCGGGTTCATAATAGGGCACGTAGATTTCGTCGGGGACGGCCGGCTTGATCTCGATGGTGCCGGCGTCGTTCACGACAACCTCCTGCTTGCCGTCGCTTTCCAGGTTGCCAACGTTCTTGGCCAGTTCCCGGAAGGCGCTGATGGCGGTGACCAGGTCCTCCTCCTGGGTGAGCAGGGCCTCGCCGAGCTGGCGGGTCCAATCCAGGTTGCGGTCCATCAACGCCAGTACTTCCGGGTAGTTCAGCAGCGCGACGATGGCGTCGTCCCATTCCTCGCTTGGTGCCGCTGGGTTTCCGTCCGCGTCCTGAGCCTCAAGAAAACGCGCCGCGAGCACGACTTGCAGCGGGTGGGTCGAAGCGGGCAGCACCACGGCAAGCAGGTCGTCGGGATAGAGCGCCACGGGGGCCACCAAGATCTCAAGCGCATCGGCGTCCAGTAACTTGACAGGTTCGACGGCTACAGCCGCATCGCCGGGGATGGGGTGCCCCGATGGTGGCCCGCCGGCACTCCAGGCGGTTGCGGTGTTAGGCCCTGCCAATGCCACCAAGGAAAACGCCGCGATGCCGAGCTTCGCAAATTGAAGTTTCATGGTTCGGTCCCCGACTTCTGCCAAGACTCCATCAGAATAACGAGGGCAACCTGAACGGCGGCTAAATCAACTGTTCGCACTACGCCGCGCGTGCTTGAGCGGCAGCGCCGTGGTGTACTTGATGCGTTCCATGGCGAAGCTGGAACTCACGTCGGTCAGGTCGACTGCCTGAATCAGGCGTTGGTAAAAGTCATCGTAGGCGGCAATGTCGGGGACGACCACCCGCATCAGGTAGTCCACGTCACCGCTCATCCGGTAAATCTCGATCACTTCCGGAAAGGTCGCCACGGCTTTCGCGAAGTCATCGAGCCAGCGTTTGTTGTGCTGGTCGGTACGAATGGCGACAAAGGCATCGACGGCGACGTTCAGGTGATCGCGGTCGAGCAAGGCCACCCGGCGGCTGACCACGCCTTCCTTTTCCAGGTTCTGGATGCGTCGCCAACACGGCGTTGTGCTCAAGCCGACGGCCTCGGCAACCTCCGCTGTGGATAGCGTGGCGTCGTGCTGCAGCAGATCAAGGATTTTCAGGTCTATGCGATCCAAGTTATTCATGTCGTTGATTTCCGCCGTTCATTTGATGCAGACCTCGATTTTGGAATGGTGCCGATAGTGAAATAATGTTTCAAAAAAAAGACATATTGGAGCCTATTTTGGAAAATATTACCCTCCATATTGGGATAGTATTATCCAAATTAGCCAGCTTTGCGACTACGATGACTCGATTGAACGAACATCTGGAAGAAGTTGGGGAAACCTACTCGCAACATCTCTTCAAGGCAGCCGGATTTGCGCTAGCCATGCTCGCTGGCGGCATTGCCTGCCTTGTGCACGCGCTGTTTCCCTTCCTGTTTGAGCGAACCGGCAGCGACTGCATCCGCAGGCTCCACGGAGAGATGGTGGAAAATCGAAAGCCAAAGCCTGATGTCGGAGTGCGCCATGCGACTTGATCGACCGGTGCCCCGCGGCGACTTCAATTAGCCCTGAGATCGCCACGGACGTCCCTCACTGCCACTTCGGAAGGGGTTGAGCACTCGCACCCAACCTCCGAAAACAAGTGGTTGCGTTTACCGCGGGCATTGTCAGGGAAAATTGGCTTGAGCCCTAAAGCCAGCCCTCGCAGTCCGCGGTGATGCGAAACCTCTTTCGCTACTTCAGCAACTCGCCCGAGGTCATCCGCTGACCCATTTCCAAGCCGCACCCAATGCGTGTAGGATACGCGCCCGCCGCACCCGTGGCCAAATTGGATAAGGCACCAGTCTACGAAACTGGGGATTGCTGGTTCGAATCCAGCCGGGTGCGCCATGTTGTTCCGCCTCTGCGTTGCCCGGACCAAGGGTTTGTGGATCAGGGGCTTCGGGAGAAAGGAATTGCAAGGCGATTTGCTAGCCGAGGGCGTGGCGTTGATGGTGGTTGGCATGGGCTCCGTCTTCGCGTTCCTGTTGATCCTGGTTTTTGCCACCATGGCCCTTGGCGCCGTGGCGCAACGGCTGGCCATGAACCGGCTGGCCGCGGATGTTGGGGATCGCCCAACGCTTGAGGAAGTCGCCGCCATCGCCGCCGCCCTGCACCAGCATCGTCGCTGACCCACCTCCCCTGTGCCCATGAACGCCGCCCCGTTGGGTTTGACCGAATTGGTGCTGCGCGATGCGCACCAAAGCCTATTGGCCACTCGCATGCGCATCGAGGACATGCTGCCTATCGCAGGCAAGCTCGACAAAGCGGGCTTCTGGTCCGTGGAGTCCTGGGGGGGCGCCACCTTTGATGCCTGCATCCGCTATCTGGGGGAGGATCCATGGGAGCGGCTGCGCAAGCTTAAAGCGGCCATGCCCAACACCCGTCAGCAGATGCTGCTGCGCGGGCAAAACCTGCTCGGCTACCGGCACTATGCGGATGACCTGGTGGACCGTTTCGTCGAACGGGCCGCGGCCAACGGGGTGGACGTGTTCCGCGTCTTCGACGCCATGAACGACACCCGCAACCTGGAGCGGGCCGTCGGCGCGGTGCGCAAGGCGGGCCGGCACGCCCAAGGCACCATCGCTTACACCCTGAGCCCGGTGCACACCATGGCGCTTTGGGTGGAGCAGGGCCAACGCATTGAGGCTATGGGGGCCGATTCCCTGTGCATTAAGGACATGGCGGGCCTGCTGACGCCCTATGCGGCCTTTGAACTGGTCAGCCGCCTCAAGGAGGTGGTCGCCATCCCCATTCACATGCACTGCCATGCCACCACGGGGTTGTCCACTGCCACCTACCTCAAGGCGGTGGAGGCGGGCATCGACAACCTCGACGGCGCCATCTCGTCGATGAGCATGACCTATGGCCATTCGGCCACCGAGTCCTTGGTCGCCATGTTGGCGGACAGCGAACGCGCCACCGGTCTGGACTTGGCGCTGCTCGAGGAAATCGCCGCCTACTTTCGAACGGTGCGCCGCAAGTACGCTCGCTTTGAGGGCGGCTTGCAGGGGGTGGACTCACGCATCCTCGCCGCCCAAGTGCCCGGCGGCATGCTGACCAACTTGGAGAATCAGTTGCGCGAGCAGAACGCGCTCGACCGCCTGGACGAGGTGCTCGAGGAGATTCCCGAGGTGCGCAAGGACTTGGGCATGATCCCGCTGGTCACCCCCACCTCGCAGATCGTCGGCACCCAGGCCGTGCTCAACGTGCTGACGGGGGAGCGCTACAAGTCCATCACCAAGGAGTCGGCGGGGGTGCTGAAGGGGGAGTACGGCGCGCCGCCGGCGGCCTTGGATGCGGCCTTGCAGGCCAGTGTTCTCAATGGCGCGGAGCCGCTGACCGAGCGTCCCGCCGACCGCTTGGCGGCGGAGATGGAGACCCTGACTGCGGAGTTGAAGCAGGCGGCACAGCAACGGCAAATCGCCTTGGCGGACGATCCCATCGACGACGTGCTCACCTATGCGCTTTTCCCGCGAGTGGGCATGCGCTTTCTTGAGCATCGCGGCGATCCGAGCGCCTTTGAGTCCCCAGTTGAAGCAACCGCGGAGCCGTCCGCGCCGCCCGCCGCTGCGGAGCAAGCCGCCGCCTATTCGGTGCGGGTGAACGGCAAGGCGTTTCGGGTGGAGGTGGCTCCGGATGGCGCCGTCCAGGACATCGTCCCAGCGCCCCCGGCCAAGGCGCCGCAGGTGGGCACCATTACCGCCGCCTTGGCAGGCACGGTGTTCAAGGTGCTGGTCAAGCCGGGGGATGCCGTCCGCGCCGGGGAGCCGGTGGCCGTGCTGGAGGCCATGAAGATGGAGACCGAAGTTGCGGCGACTGCGGCTGGCACGGTCGATGCGGTGTTCGTGCGCGAGGGGGATGCGGTCGAGATGGGTGATGCGCTGCTATCCGTGGTCTGACCCTTCGGGCAGGCGGTGGATCTAGTCCTCGAAATCTGGCGCGCTTCCGGCTTCCACCAGGCCACCTGGGGGCAGCTGGCGATGATCGGCGTCAGCGGCCTGCTGCTCTACTTGGCCATCGTGCGCAAGTTCGAGCCCCTGCTGCTGGTGACGATCGGCTTCGGCGGCATTCTGGCCAACATTCCCGGCGTCGAGATCGCCACCGGCGATGGCCTGTTGAGCTTGATATACCGGATCGGGATTGAAACCGGCGCCTTTCCGCTCATCATCTTCATGGGCGTCGGCGCACTCACCGACTTCCGTCCCATGCTGGCCAATCCCAAGACCCTAATGCTGGGCGCTGCGGCGCAGTTCGGCATCTTCGGCACCTTGCTTGCCGTCTTGGCGCTGAGTACCGCCGGAGTGATGGACTTCGATGTGCGCGAGGCCGCCGCCATTGCCATCATCGGTGGTGCGGATGGACCTACCGCCATCTATGTGGCGGGCAAGTTGGCACCCCATTTGCTGGGTGCCATCGCCATCGCCGCATACTCCTACATGGCGCTGGTGCCGCTGATTCAACCGCCCATCGTGCGCGCCCTGACCAGCGAGCGGGAGCGGGCCATTGAAATGCCGCAATTGCGGGCAGTGGGCAAGGCTGAAGCCATTCTCTTTCCGATGCTCCTGTTGCTGCTCATCGCCCTGTTGCTGCCCGCCGCAGCGCCGTTGCTCGGCATGTTCTGCTTCGGCAACCTGATGCGCGAGTGCGGGGTGGTCGATCGGTTGGCCGACACGGCGCAGAACGCCTTGATCAATACCGTCACCATCTTTCTAGGCTTGGCGGTGGGCGCCAAGCTGCAGGCGGATCTGTTTTTGCGACCGAGCACCTTGGGCATTGTGCTGCTCGGCCTTGCAGCCTTCGCCGTTGGCACCGCCAGCGGGGTGCTCATGGCCAAGCTGATGAACCGCCTGTCGCGGACGCCGGTCAATCCGGTGATTGGCGCCGCAGGCGTCTCAGCGGTGCCGATGGCGGCTCGAGTCGCCAACCGCATCGGCTTGGCCGCCAACCGTCAAAACCATCTGCTGATGCACGCCATGGGGCCGAATGTGGCGGGCGTTGTTGGCTCCGCCACAGCAGCGGGCATCTTGATTCTCTTCGCCGGTTAGGGGTCGAGGTCTGAGACCTCAGCCCGTCCGAGTTGGGCTTTCCGTCGGGAGGTTGGGCATTTGTTCCAGGGAAGCCCTTAGCTTGCCCCAGAACGGCACGCCGCCGACAGCGAAGGAACAACCCGCCAGCCGCTGGGCTGTCTCCATTTGTTCCAGGGAGGGCCCCTACAGAAACTGTTGAACCTGAATGCCCTTCACCAACATGGATTCGCTCCCTTCGGCCGACACCGATGCATCGAAGATCGCTTGGCGTTGGCCGACTCGCACCAGTTGGCAGTTCACGAGCAAGGGAACGCCCGTCGGCACCGGACGCAGGTAGTGGCAGCTCAGGCTGCTGGTGACGAAGGTGCGCTCACCGCCAGCGAACCAAGTCGCCATGCTGACCACGTCGTCAATCATCGCGGCCACAAAGCCGCCCTGCACGGTCCCGTGGGGATTGGTCATGCCGTCCGGCGGCAGGAACCGGACGCAAGCTTTGCTGCCGTCCGCCGCCAGCGACTGGACGGTGCCGCCCATGAATTCTCGGGAGGGTATTCGCGGAAGATCCTCAAGATTCATGGTTTTTCTCCATCGCTCGATGGTTCTGCTACGGGTGCAGTCCCCGGAAAGAGCAACGCTGCGGTGCGCAACACGTCCCTGCTGTGCGTCCCCAAAATCTGCACCCCCATAGGTGGCCCGTCGTCGAAAGGCCCGACGGGCACGGAGATGGCCGGAACGCCCGCGATGGCCGCTGGCGCGGTGAAATCCGCCAAGTCGGATGGCGTGGGAGCATGGCGTCGCGGTGCTCGGTGGGGAACGGTCGGGCTGACGAGCAACCGGTGACGCAGCTCGGCGCGCAGTGATTTTCGCGCTCGGGCGAGGCAGTTGGCGGCTGAGCGGACCTGGGCGGGTCCCCGCGCCGCGCCCCAGGCGACTAGTTGCCTGAATTCGGCGCTGAAACCCGCTGGCTGCTCACGCAGCAGCGCAGCGAAGTGCCGGGCCGCGCCCCGCTCGCATTCGAGCAGGCCCGCCCGCCGCAGGGCCGACAGGTCCACTTGAGTCCAGTCCACTGGCCGGTCCAAGCGGCGCCCGCCGACCGAGCCGTGAAGAACATCCCGGACGGCGCTCGTCATTTCGGGCTTCGTGCGTTCTTGATCGCCGAGCAGCCACTGTGCCAAGGGCGGCGCGCCGCTAATCCCTGGATCGTCAGCGAGGCTGACGCATTCGCCGGATTCGCCCCGCAACAGCTCGAAAACCTGAGCGGCGTCGCGTACGCTGCGGGTGTGAATGCCCACGTGATCAAGGCTTGATGCCAAGGGTTCCACCCCGCCAACCGGCACCTCTCCGTGCCCGGGCTTGAATCCGACCACGCCGCACAGAGCCGATGGCAAACGCACCGAACCCAGATCGTCGGTGCCGAGGGCGATTGGCAGCATCCCGCAGGCGACCGCCGCTGCCGAGCCGCCTGATGAGCCGCCCGGAATGCAATCCAGTGCCCAGGGATTGCGGGTCGTGCGGAAGGCCTCGTTGTTCGAGGTCACGCCCAGCGCGGCCTCGTGCATGTTCAGCACCGCGAGCGGCACCATGCCTGCGGCCCGCAACCGGGCAACGCAGTCCGCGTCCTGCGTGGCGACGCGGTTGCGCAGCGCGGCAATGCCGCTGTGCCAAGGCCAGCCTGCCACTGCGATGTTTGCCTTCACGCCAAAGGGCACGCCGTCGAGGAGCGAGCGTGGAATGCCTTCCCGCCAGCGTTTGGCGGCGGCGTCCGCGGCGGCGAGCAGGGGTGCGGGGGGCGCGACATGGTTGCAGGCGCCGATGATCGGGTCCAAGGTGCCGATCCGCTGCAGCAAGCTCTCGATCAACGCCCGCGGTTCAAGTCGTCCAGCGGCGAACGCCGCGCCTAGGGCGGTCCCGTCGGGCGCCACGCTATGCTTCACCCGAGGGATGTTGCGCCAGCCGCATCGCGCTAGGCTTCATATTCGTCTCAGCGCTCTCGAGGGTCGGTGCGTGCGCGCTCGTCGATCAGGCGAATCGGCTTTTGGCGGCGTTCCACTTCGGTCAGATGTGCCGTGGCGCCCCGCGCCGCCAGTTCCACGTCCACGTCGATGCCGAGACCGTTCTTGAGCAGCGCGCGCAGCCGCGGTGCCAGTTCACCGTCGCCGGAGCCCGCTTCCGCGACCACGACCAGGTTCCCTTGCGCGGTCACCCGGCAAACGAACTCGCCGAGGAACTCGGGAACCTTGGCCAGCAGCGGGCCGACGGCGTGGGGAAACACGTTGATGCCCTTGATCTTGACCATGTTGTCGCTGCGACCGAGAAAGCCGTCGATGCGGCGCAAAGCATAGGACCCGGGTGAGGCGTCGATGCGCTCGCGGCTGAGGTCGTGGGTGTTGAATCGCAGGATCGGGTAGATGTCGTCCTTGTAGAGGCAGGTGCATACCATGTCGCCGGGTTCTCCCTGCGTCACGGGCTCGCCGCTGTCCACGTCAAGCAGTTCCAGCCAGTGCGCGTCCTCCATGATGTACAGTCCGTCGCGGTCGGGGCCCTCGGCAGCGATGATCCCGGTGTCGCCAACGCCGTACCAGTCATAGCAGGTTGGGCCGCCCCACAGGTTCGCGAGCGTGGCCTTGTCCTCCGGACTCATGTGCCCGCTGATCATGCGGATGCGGATGTCTTCGCCGATCGTTAGGCCTTCGGCGACCGCTACTTCCGCCAGCCGCTTCAAGTAGTCCGCGAATCCCACCAGCACCGTGGTGCCGAAGTCGCGCATCAGGCCGACCTGCCGGGCGGATGGCGTCTCAAGGCCGGTGCCTGCGGAGATGAACAGGGCGTTGGTCCAGTGCAGGAACGCCTCGCGCACGTAGTGGCCGCCGTTGACCGTGCCGTGACCGTAGCAGCCGTGCGCCACATCCCCGGCCCGCAGCCCCTGCCAGCGATAGGCCCTTGCCAGCAGCAGGTTCTGCGCTTCGCGGGACTTAGGGCCGAACAGCAGCGTCTGCGGACGGCCCGTGGTGCCGCTGGTGGTGTGGAAAACCACCGGGGGGCGGCTCGGATCGTCCGCTTTGAAGCCGCCGAAATCGCCGAACGGCGGATGCTCCTCAATGCTCCGCATGAGGTCGGACTTGTCGAACACTGGCAGCTTGGGAAGATCCTCAAGTCCGCGAATGTCGCCTGGCTCGATGCCCGCGGCGCCCCATAGCCGCCGGTAGAAGCCCGTCCGCCAAGCCTGCGCCACACAGCGGCGGAACAGCCGGTCCTGCCGCGCGAACAGTTCGTCGCGGCTGACGGTCCGGGCGAAGGTATCGAAGTCACCGCCGATGGGATGGTCCTCAAGCAGTCGCTCAATGTCCACGGCGCCAATATAGGAAGGGAGCTCGTTCACGGTCTTGTCGGCGTTGGTTTGGTGATCGGGTCAAGTAATTCCCTTGCGTCGCCGGCTTGCGGCAGGCTGCGCACGGCCTCCATGAGGCGCTCCGCTCGGGCGGCATCAGTGAACACGGCGGCGAGACAAATGCGCACCTTGGCTTGCTGCTGCTCCGGCGTGAGCGGACGCGATGGCGAGCCGAGCAAATCATCGATGCGCATCTCCGCGCGCCGCCCGTCGCGCAGTTCCGCCGACAGGGTCTGGGGCGCAAAGGCGGCCGGATCGGATGCGTCGCTTACGGTTGCGGTGAAGCGCTTGGCCAGTGCCAGCGGTTCCGGCCGGCTTAGCGCCTGCTCGGAGAAGTCGTCAATGCCGACCCGGCCGCATTCCAACGCCACGGCACCGACGTAGGGGAAGCACAGGCGTGCGTAGTTGGCGTTCATGCCTTGATGCGCCGGGCGAATCACCAGTTGGTGAATCAGCGGTGGCGCGCGCAGCTGCATGGACAGGAGATTGTCGGATCGCACGCCTTGCGCACGCAGGCGCAGCACAGCCTCGATGCCGCCATGGGTTGCCCGTCCGCTGGGATAGGGTTTGTGGCTGAGTTCGGTCACGCGCCAAGAGAGGCCGGCTTGGCTGGCCACGCCTTTGGAGTCGGAGTGGGTCTCGAACAGCGGGAAGTAGCCGTAGCGTCCCTCCAAGGCGTCCGCCGGGGCGGGGACTTCCGCTTGCGCCAAGTCGGCGGCGACGATCCCGGCGCGGGCGGCGGCGGCGAGCTGCAGGGGGAGGGTGGGCTTGCCTTCCTCGTGGGCCTGCATGGTGCCGGCGACTTGCCCTAGAGCGTGGCCAAAGCAGCGCCTTGTGGCGGCTTGATCGAAGCCGCGCAGAGCCCCGACTGCGGCCGCTGCGCCGAACACGCCGACCGTCGCGGGACGGAAGAAGCGCAACGGTGCGTTCGCCGCAACCCCCAAGTTTGCGGCGACCTCGACGCCAATCGTCAGGGCGAGGAGCAACCGTTGGCCATCGACGGTGCGCCGGTCGCACTCCGCCAGCGCCGCGGCGCCCACGGCGGTCATCACATGCGCCACGGCGCCCTCATGAACGCAGTCGAACTCCAGGCAGTGCATCTGGTAAGCGTTGACGAAAGCCGCGGTCGCGGGCGGCACGCAAAGCGCGTCGCCCAGGATGCGGGCGGTGCCTCCGCGGCCCCAAGCGAGGGCCATGCGCACGGTCTCGTCCCGCCAAGGCCCGGTCCGTCCGGCGACGCCAACGGCTAGGCCGTCGAGCAAAAAGGTCTGGGTGGCGCGCACGGCTGCGGGCGGCAGGTCGCCGAAGGCGGTCTCGACGGCGAGCTGGGTCAACCGATCAAGCAACTCGCCGCTCGCCGCCTCCGAGGGCGCGGCCCCAGCCCGATCAGGCGTGGTGCAGTCCATGTCAAATGACTCCCCGCTCGCGCAGCACGGCGAGGTGGGCCGCTTCGACGCCAATGGACTCGCCGACCTCGACGGAATGCTCGCCGTAGTCGGGGATGCTCAAACTAGGCCGTGCAGGCTCGTGGGTGAACTTGATCGGCGGGCCGATGTGTCGATGGCCTCCAGCATCGCGCAGCAGCATGTCGCGGTGCAGCGTGTGCGGATCCTCGAAGGCGTCCTTCAATGAGCGCACAAAGGCCCAGCAGCAGTCGATGGATTCGAGGAACCGCTCCCAGTGAATGCGCGGGCGCGACCCGAAGCGCTCGCGAAAAAACGCCCGCAGCGGCTCCTGTTCCGGTCCGGGCTCCAGTTGCGCGAAGGGCAGCAGATCCAAGCGATCGAACGCGGCGAGCAGATTGTGCGCGAATTTCACCTCAGAGCCGCCAAGCACGAGAAACTCGCCGTCCGAGGTCTCATAGATCCGATACATTGCTGCGCCTCCAAAGGAGCGCATGTTGGCGGGCTCCGGGTGCGCGTCCTCAGCGAACACGGGACCGGTGACGTTCGGCGTCCAGGCGAGCAGGGCATCGTACATGGCGATGTCGATGCATTCGCCGCGCCCCGTGTGCTCACGGCGCAGCAGCGCCATGAGGATGGCGGACAGCGCGGTCAGCGAGGCGATGGCATCCGCGGCGGGGATGTTGGGTGCCGCGGGCTTGCCGTCCTCAAGGCCCCGATTCAGCGCCGCGACCCCTGCAAGCGCCTGCACCGTCAAGTCGTGGGCAGGCTTGTCGCGCAGCGGGCCATTCTGGCCGAACGCCGAAATGGAGCAGTACACCAGCCGCGGGTTCCCCTTGGCGAGCGTTGCGTAGTCGATTCCAAGCCGGTCAGCCACGCCGGGCCGGAATGACTCGACCACGACGTCTGCGCCTTGCGACAGGCGATGGAAGAATCGCTGGCCGTCGGCGTCCTTGAGATTGATTCGCAGGCTGCGCTTGCCGCGCGCGATGTTGCGGAACCAGACCGACACGTCGTCCGAGTCCCGGTAGCCCACCACACGAGTCGGCTCGCCGACCCCGTTGGCGGGTTCGACCATGATGACGTCCGCGCCGTGGTCGGCAAGGGTCATGGTCAGGTGGGGACCTGGCAGGAATGCCGACAGGTCGAGGACCCGTACGCCTTCGAGCTTCACCGCCTTGAGGCCCGCGGCAGGTTGCGTGCAAGGGTCTCGGAGTGGCGTTTCACTGGGGGCACCGGGTAAGCGCAGTCAAATGGGGTTGCGCTGGATAAGCTGGCGGGCGATGAGGATGCGCTGCATCTCATTGGTGCCTTCACCGATGCACATCAGCGGCGCTTCGCGATACAGGCGCTCCACGGGATACTCGCGGGAGTATCCGTAGCCGCCGTGGATGCGCATCGCTTCCGTAGCGTTCGCCAAGGCGCTCTCGGACGCGAAGTACTTGGCCATGCCAGCCTCCATGTCGCAGCGTTCGCCGGCGTCGTAGGCGCGCGCGGCGTCCTCGGTGAGCAGTTCCGCGGCGCGGGTGCGCGTGGCCATTTCGCCCAGCTTGAGTTGAATTGCCTGATGCTCCGCGATGGGCTTGCCGAAGGTCCTGCGGGTCTGCGCGTAGGCCGTCGCCTCGTCCAGGGCGCGGCGGGCGATGCCAACCGAGCGCGCCGCAACGTTGATTCGCCCGAGCTCGAGCCCCCCCACGGCCATGTAGAAGCCCTTGCCCGGCTCGCCCCCAACCAAGTGTCGCTCGGCATCCAGCCGGTAGTCCTCGAAGATCAGCTCGGCGGAGTCGATGCCGTGGTAGCCGAGCTTTTCCAGCTTCCGTCCCGTGCGGAATCCGGGGTGGGGCCGCCCGCTGTCCGGATCGGCCTTTGGCGCGATGAACATGGACATGCCCCGGCGTGGCGGCGAGGCGTCCGGGTCGGTTTTGACCAGCAATGCCACCGCGCCGCCTTCGATGCCGTTGCTGATCCAAGTCTTGGTGCCATCGATGCGGTAGCCGCCGTCCTCGCAGGCAACGGCTCGGGTGCGGATGCCCTGCAGGTCGGTGCCGGCGTCCGGTTCGGTAAGCGCCAGCCCGCCGCGAATCTCCCCGGTGACGAACTTCGGCAGCCAGTATTCCCGCTGCGCCTCAGTCCCGTACTTTTCGACGATCGTTGCCATCATCAGGTGGGAGTTGAAGATGCCCGTGAGCGACATCCATTGTTCCGAAATCAAGGAGACGATCCGCGCGTAGGTGGCGGCTGGCAGTCCGAGCCCGCCGTGGTGCTCCGAAATGGTCGCCCCGAACAGGCCGAACTCCTTCATCTGCTCCACGAGCGCGTGCGGATAGATGTCGTCGCGCTCCATCCGCATGACATGGGGTTTCACTTCGCGCTCCACCCAACGCTCAATCACGTCGAGCATGGCGCGCTCATCCTGATGGGTGTAGCCGCCATCCTGGCGGAGCGCCGGCGTCGGGCTTTGGTTCTGGCTCATGGTGGCGCTCCCTTAAGCACTGGTTAATGAGGCGGTTGGCGGCGGCACCGCCGCGGCATAGGCGGCTGCGATGTCCCGGCGCGTGGCCACCCACACGTCGTCCCGACCGCCGACATGATCGAGCACCCGCTTGAGCGCCCCGATCCGGCCTGGACGTCCAATGATGCGCAGATGCAGGCCCAAGGACATCATCCGGGGACCTTCCGCCGCGGCTTCCTCAAGCAGCCAATCGAAGCTGTCGATGGCATAGCGCGCCCAGTCGGCGGGGCTGAATGAGGGCGACGTCCACAGCTTCATGTCGTTGGAATCCAGCGCGTAGGGCAGCACCAGGATGGGGCGCGTCCGCCCGTCGGCGCACTCGACGCTGTCCCAGAACGGCAGGTCGCCGGAGTAGTCGTCCATATGGTAAACGAAGCCTTCCTCGGCAAGCAGCCGGCGGGTGCGGTCCGTATGCAGCAGCCGCGAGAGCCAGCCCACCGGTGCGACTCCGACGCTGGCCTCTATGCTGGACCGGGCGCTGCGAATGAAATCGCGTTCCTCGCTTTCCGACATGCCGTGCTGGAACACCCAGCGGTAGCCGTGGCAAGCGGCCTCGTGGCCTTTCTCCCTGATGTGCGCCGCAAGAACAGGGGCCCGTTCCAAGGCCAAGGCAGCAGCCGTCGCGGTTACTGAAATCCCCTGGTCCTCAAGCAACCCAAACACCCTTGGGGCGCCGAAGTCTATGCCGTAGCGGTAGTTGGATTCGTTGGCATGCACGCGCATCGGCCGTTTCGGAACGGCACCCAGCTCGTCCACCGGCTCGGGCCGTGAGTCGCCGTCCCGCACCTTCATCTCCGCGCCTTCCTCGACGTTCACCACGATGGACAGGGCCAAGCGGGCGCCGTTCGGCCACGCGAAGCCGTCGGGTGGACGAGCCGCCGCGTCGAACTTCAATGGACCGCTTCCCGCATAATGCGAAACTAGGCAACCGCCCGGTGGGGGGGGACGAATCGCTTCCCTGCAATTTCAATTGACATATTGATATGATAATACGTCATTTGTGGAGGTCGGCAAGCGTCAGCGCACTGCCTTGGGGCGGCGCGATGGAGTTGCTGCGCGATTCGGCGGTTGTTCGGCGCAAAAGTTGACCCTTATGACAACCTTGTCCTGCGATCAGGAGGCCTAGGAAGCATGCAAGCGACCAGTACGATGGACTATGACGGCCCCCCGGACTACCGAACGGTGGGTCGGCATGCGCTGCTGCCGAACACGACACACGACCAGGCGGAGCGCTACAATTTTCTGGCGCACCTGAACCGGCATCTGGCGGCCCAGGTGCTGCCGGGCATTGCGGTGGCCTACCGAAGCGAAATCGAACCTTCCTTTCGGCAGCGGCATGGCCGTGCGCCCGC
This sequence comes from Candidatus Azophilus lithoversatilis, assembly GCA_028278675.1. GTDB lineage: Bacteria > Pseudomonadota > Gammaproteobacteria > Pseudomonadales > Azotimanducaceae > Azophilus > Azophilus lithoversatilis. The sequence continues at coordinate 61,819 of JAQAJJ010000008.1, read as the reverse complement.
AGACCGGCACGAGGTGCGGCGGGCGCTGGAAGGCCATGCCTTCTACCGCATCTGGAGCGCCCTGCGCCGCAACGCCATGGAGATGCGGCAGCAGTCCGGCCTTTCCGTTGTGCTGGGGCAGTTGCGTGAACTGATCGACCGGAGCGCGGGATTGGCCGATCAACGGCGCCTGCGGCTGGATCCGACGCTTTCGCCGCCGCGCTACCTGACCGCCGTGGACCACCACTGCATGCCGGGTAGCTACTACACCGAGCGGCTGGACCAGGACGTGAGCGCCGCGGCCAACTACGACTCCGGGCTATTCGTCACCACGGGTGGACTGCTCGGCCGTCTGGCGGACGGCGGTGGCCGCGGGATGGTCGCGTTCCTCAAGAAACTTCGCCCCGATTTCGCGCCGCGCCGCATTCTCGATCTCGGCTGCGGCCTAGGGCACAACGTGCTGCCCATCGCGGCCGCCTATCCCGATGCCCAAGTGACGGCGGTGGATGTGGCTGCGCCCATGCTGCGCTACGGTGCTGCCCGGGCGGCGAGCCTGGGCGTCGACAACGTGACTTTCGTGCAGGCTGACGCCGCCGACCTGTCGGCCTTCGAGGACGGCTGCTTCGACTGGGTCGGCAGCATCATGTTTCTGCATGAGACCTCCTTGGCGGCACTGAAGCGCATCATGGCCGAGAGCCGCCGCCTGATCGCTCCGGGCGGGCTCGTGACTCATGTCGAACAGCCCCGCTATGACGCTTCCATGCCGCTGCTCGAACAGGCGCTGCGGGATTGGGACGCTTTCAACAACAACGAACCTTTCTGGACCAAGCTGCACGAGATCGACTTGGACCAACTCATGGTGGAGGCCGGCTTCGACCGGAGCCGGTTGATTCACGAGGGCGTGCATGCGATCGCCGACGGGGAGGGGTTTCGGGATGCCGCCACCGAGAAGGTCGAGGACTACGGACGCAAGCCGGCCTGGCGCATCACCGGCGCGGAAGTTCCGGCACAGGGGTATGACGCACCTTGAGCGAAGATGACAAGCAAGCGCCGCTGGACGTCGTTCGACTGGCGGGTGCCAAGGCCCGCGGCAAACGGCCCTACTTCCTTGAGGATCCGGACGTGGAGCGAGTGCTGTCGATTGCGATGGCGATTGCCGGGGAACTCGCCGTGCTGCGGCAACGTTTGGATACGATTGAGGAGTTGCTCGAGACTCGGGGCGCCCTGACTCGGGAGGAGATCGAAACGTTCGTGCCCAGCCCAGCCCACGCGGAAGCGCGTGGCCGCTGGCATCAGGAATACTTGGCGCGCATTCTGCGCATTCTGCAGCAGCAGGCGGAGGCGCAAGAGCGCAACGATGAGCCTACGTCGTCGGAAGCTGGCGCTTGGATGCTCAGGGAATGACCAAGACGTCCGGTGAGCTCCTGACTGGATCGGCGAAGCCCGAAGGTCACCCGATGTGACGCCGTTGCGCGCCGGCACGCTCTGCCAACACTTGGAGGATGCATGACCGAGGCCCAGTCAAACCCTTGCGTGATCGTGGCCCGGTGTCCCGAAGGCAACCCCGTGCCGGAAGATTTTGCCCTGCGCCCCGCGCCGGCGTCCGAATTCGGGGTGGCGGCCGAGGTTCTCTACCTGTCGATTGATCCCTATTTGCGGGGCCGTCTGAGCGGCAGGCACGTCACTGGCGCCATCGCTCCGGGAGAGCCGATGGAGAGCGAACTGATCGTGCGCACCGTCGAGAATTCAGCTGCGGGCCCCACCGGAACCCTGGCGCGGGCCTTCGGTCCTTGGCAAGCGCGGGTTCGTCTGCCCGAACAAGCGCTGGTGCCCATTGCCGAGGGCTTGGATCCGCCGTCGCTCGCCCTCGGTGTGCTCGGTATGCCGGGCTTGACGGCTTACGCCGGGGTGCAGCGCATCCTTAAACCCGCGTCCGGACAAACCTTGGTGGTGTCGGCGGCCGCCGGTCCGGTGGGTGCGACGGTGGGCCAGTTGTGCAAAGCCGCGGGCGCCCGGGTCATCGGCATTGTTGGCAGCGCGGAAAAAGGGGATTGGCTCCGCAAAGCGGCCGGCTTTGATGGCTGCATCGACCGCCATGCGCCGCTCGGTGAGGGGCTCGACGCGCACTGCCCCGACGGCATTGACATGTACTTCGACAATGTCGGCGGCGCGGTCCTGCAGGCGGTGATGGAACGTCTGGCCCTCAATGCCCGGGTGGCGCTCTGTGGGCTGATGGAGCAGTACAACCAAACTGAGGTGCCGCCAGGTCCCAATCCCGGCTTGGTCATACGAGCCCGGGCGACGATGCGGGGTTTGGTGGTCTATGACCACGAGGATCTGCGCGAGAGCATGGAGGAGGAGTTGAGTGGCCGCATTCGCGAGGGCAGCCTAGCCTATCGGGAAGCTGTCTTTCACGGGCTGCAATCGGCGCCGACGGCGTTTTGCCGCCTGATGGCCGGCCAAACTTTCGGCAAGACGGTGGTGCGCATGGGAAGCGTCCCGAGTTGCGAAGCGCCAAGCGGCGGCCTTCAAGCTTCCTAAGCCGTTTGCCGCTCCACTTCCTTGAACGCATCAAGCGAGGCGGCGGGCGCGGTTTGCACCAACAACGCCTGTCGGCGCAGAAAGCGCAGCAAGCCGCTGGATCCCATGCGCGATTTACCGACACCCGAGGCGCCGTAGGAGTCCTTTTCCACGTCGCCCACCTGGGACGTCAGGCCGGCATCGTTGATGCTGACGGCGCCGGCGCGCAGTCGGGCGGCGACGGACAGGGCGTGAGCCCGTTCGCCGAGCACCGCGGCGGACAGCCCGAACTCGGAGTCGTTGGCCAGATCGACCGCCTCGTCGTCATCGGCAAACGGCATCACCGGCAGAACCGGCCCGAAGGTCTCCTCGCGGTAGAGCCTCATTTCGTGGCGTACCCCGGTCAACACGACTGGCGCGCACCATGCGCCTCCATTGCGCCTCACCAAGCCGCCGCAGAGCAGGCTGGCGCCGTTGACCTGAGCGTCCTCCAGCTGGGCCTCCACGAGCTGGGCTTGGCGTGGATCGATGAATGGCCCGAGATGGCCCCGGTCCACACGCTCCGTGTTCAGGGTCACCGCGCTGGCGGTTGCGACCAACTTTGCGACAAATGAGTCGTACAGCGACTGATGAACGTACACGCGCTCGATGGACTGACAGGCCTGGCCGGTGGCGATCACCGAACCCCGCAGGGCGATGCGCGCCGCGTCTTCGACGTCAGCATCGGCGAGCACTATGAGGGGGTCCTTGCCGCCGAGTTCCAGAAACGCCGGGATCAGGCGTTCGCCGGCGAGCGCACCAACCTTGCGTCCCGTGGCAACGCTCCCGGTGAAGCAAACCGCGTCGGCGCAGTTCACGGCGGCAGCGCCAGCCTCCGGCCCGCCCAGCGAGCATTGGAAAACGGAAGCAAGTGCCGGCACCGAGCCAACGGACTCCATGAGCGGCGCGACGAACCGCGGCGTGTGCTCGCTTGGCTTGGCCAGCACGGCGCAGCCGGCCGTCAGCGCAGGCACGGCGTCGATCAGCGTGAGGAGCAAAGGAAAGTTCCATGGCGAGATCACCGCAACGAGGCCCAGAGGATCGCGGCGATGCTCATAGTGAACGCTCGGCGCGGATTCCGACACCCCTTGGGAGGGTGTTGACAGCAGGGCCGGGGACTTGCGACGCCAGTGCTCGATGCGGCGCAGCGCCCCGTCCAATTCCGCTTGGGAGAGCAATGCCCTGCCAGTGTCCTCCGTAAGCGCCGCGACCAAATCTGGCCCGATTGCGCGCAGCGCCTCACACCACTGCCCCAGTAAGGCGAGGCGCTCTTCGACCGCCAGCGCCGCCCAATCCGGCTGGGCCGTGCGCAGCCGCTGGGCCGCTTCGCCCACATCGGCCGGGGCGGCAGCCGGGAATCGGTAGCCGGGACCACCGCGGGGGTTCGCTGCGACCAGAAAATTAGTCATAATGATAGGTCATTATATCTACCCGATGCGCCGGTGTCCGCAACCCTCTTCGACAAGCTGTGGGACAGCCACTGCATAGAAACAGACGACGACGGCAGCAGCTTGCTGTACGTTGATCGTGTGGTTATGCACGAGCGTACGGGTGCCGTTGCGCTCGACTCCCTAGCCCGCCGCCGCCGTTCCGTGCGTCGCCCCGAGCACGCCTTCTGCGTCGTGGACCATGTCGTGGACACGCTGCCCGGGCGCAGCGACGATACCCGAGTGCCGGGCGGAAGGGACTTCATCGTTGCGCTGCGCCACGGCGCCGCGTCGCTCGGTCTGCGCATGTTCGACGTCGATGACGACGATCAGGGCATCTGCCACTTGGTGAGTGCGGAGCAAGGCATTGCGTTGCCGGGTTTGAGCCTCGTCTGCCCCGACTCCCACACCTGCACCTTGGGTGCCTTGGGTGTCTTGGCCTTTGGGATCGGCACGAGCGAACTCGAGCATGCGCTGGCGACCTCCACGCTGCGCGCGATGAGGCCGGCGACAATGCGAGTGAGCATCGCGGGGCAACTGCGTGGGCACGCTACCGCCAAGGACCTTGCGCTAACCTTGATAAGCACCCAGGGAGCGGGTGGTGGCCGCGGGACCGCCATCGAGTTTCAGGGCGAAGGAATCGACGCCATGGATGTCGAGCAACGCATGACGCTGTGCAACATGGCCGCGGAGTTCGGGGCGGCCACCGCGGTGGTGGCCCCGGATGAGGCTGTGTTCGGCTATGTCGCGGCAGCGCCCTTGGCACCGAAGGAATCGCCGCTCCCATGTTGGCGCGCGCTGCGCAGCGACCCAGGGGCCTGTTTCGACCGTGACATCGGTCTTGACGCCGCCCGAGTGTCGCCGCAGGTCACTTGGGGCACCTCGCCAGAGCAATGTGTGGGGGTTGGCGACCCAATTCCGCCGCCGAAGGATGCGGCCGCCCGTCAAGCGCTTGACTACATGGGGCTGGAGTCCGGGACGCCCTTGGCGTCGAAGCCCATTGACGCGGCATTCATCGGATCCTGCACCAACGCCCGCATCAGTGACCTGCGCGCGGCCGCTCAGGTGCTCAAGGGGCGCCGCGTGGCGTCCGGGCTGACTGCGATCTGCGTTCCGGGATCGAAGCGCGTGAAACGCCTGGCTGAGGCCGAGGGCCTCGATCGGGTATTCGAGGCAGCCGGGTTCGAGTGGCGCGAGCCTGGCTGCTCGATGTGTTTTTTTGCCGGCGGGGAGTCTTTCGGGACCGGCGAGCGGGTCATCACCACCACCAACAGAAACTTCGAGGGCCGGCAGGGACCGGGCGTTCGGTCGCATTTGGCCAGCCCGGCGGTTGTGGCCGCCTCCGCGATCCTCGGCCGCATCGCATCGCCCGGCACGGTGTAGATTGCATCCGTGGAAGCCTTTGAAGTCCATAGGGGTGTTGCGGCGCCGCTGCTGCAGGCCAACATCGACACAGACGCCATCATGCCGTCGCGGGAGATGCGGCGGGTCTCGCGTTCGGGTCTGGCCGCTGGCCTGTTTGCCAATTGGCGATACCTCGATCCCAAGCGGCGCATACCCAATCCGGATTTCATCCTGAATCGCCCGGAGCGGACCGGCACCAGCATTTTGCTCGGCGGCCCCAACTTCGGCTGCGGCTCGTCCAGGGAATTCGCGGTCTGGGCGCTTGCCGAGTTCGGCATTCGCGTCATCGTTGCGCCGGGCTTCAGCCCCATTTTCCAGAAGAACTGCGTGGCCAACGGCCTATTGCCCGCCGAGGCGCCGGGTTCCGAAATCCGTGCGCTGGCGGCTTGGTCCGATCGAGACCCTCAGCGCAACCGAGTGACCGTCAACCTTCGCGCCTCAAAGATCGAGGGCGCAGGCGCGCAGATCCCGTTCGCCGTGCCGCAAGGGCAGCGCAGGCGCCTTTTGCGCGGGTTGGATGACATTGCCCTGACGGACCGGCGCGCCGCGGAAATCGATGCGTTTGAGCAAGAGCGCTTTGTCGCGCAGCCTTGGGTGCGCCTCAAGCAGTCCCCCTAACCCGACTCCCCAATGTCCTGTTCCAACGCGCGGCGGTAGAGCCGCAGGGTGATCGGTGCCAGGGCGAGGACGGGTCCGCCGAACACCAGCGGCAGCAGCGCCACGCTGTAGCGGACCCCTTGCGCGCCGAAAACCAGATCGTTCAGGGCGCCCACCAAGGTGGGGCCAAGAATTAGCCCCGCCAAGCTGATCGCCATGTAGTAGAAGGCGACCACTTGGGCGCGGATCCTTGCTGGCGTGATCGGCAGCAGGGCGGTGACGGAGGTGGCGGTGATGAATGCCATCCCCGCGTTGCCCAGCGTCAGCAGGCCGAACGCAGTCCAGGCGTTGTCCAACAGCGGACCGATAACGCAGGTCGGCACCGCGACGGCCAACCCGCCGAGGGCGATGCGCATCGGAGCGTCCCGGTGGCCGCGGCTGGTGAAGCGGTCGGACAGCGCGCCGGCGAGGTTGACCGAAATCGGGCCGACCAGCAGCAGCGCAATGCCGTTGGCCAAGGCATAGTCCTCGACCGGCCAACCATAGGTGCGGGCGAAAGTGACCGCCAGCCAGCCATGACTGTAGGCAATCGTGGTCATGACGCAGAAGACCGACAGGAAGCAGGCGAAGACCGCGCCATGGCGTCCGATGTGGATGAACATGTGTCCCAGGTGGCCGCTGGCGCCGACGCCGATGCGCCGCGGCTCGCGCACAAGAAGGAATAGCGCTCCAAGCACCACACCGGGCAGTCCGACGATCAGAAATGCCGTCTGCCAGCCGGCCAGGGGTCCGACCAAGGGCCAATCCACTTTGTTGTCCGTCCCCACCCAGGCGAGCACGGCCGCGCCGAGCAGGGCCGCCAGTCCGCTGCCCAGGGAGATGGCGCTGGAGTAGAACGCGATCGGCTTGCCGCGTCGTTTCTCGGGATAGGAATCCGAAATCAGGGACATCGCGCAGGGACTCAAGGTGGCTTCCCCAACGCCGACCGCCATTCTGGCGATGAACAGTTGCCCAAAGTTGCGCGCCAGTCCGGACAGGGCGGTGGCGGCGGACCACAGCGTGATGCCGGCGGCCACGATCCAAGTGCGGCGGCCGCGGTCCGCTAGATAGCCGAGGGGCAGTCCCATGGTGGCGTAGAAGATGGCGAACGCCGGCCCCAGAAGCAGGCCGATCTCGAAGTCCGAGAGCCCAAGGTCGGCCTTGATGGGGTCGATCAGCAAGCCCAGGATGCTGCGGTCCACGAAGGACACGACATAGGCAATGGTCAGCAGGCAAACCATGTACCAGGCTCGCCCCGCACTCGGATATTCCACCGCAGCGGCTCCAGCCGCGGGCAGGGCATCGCCGGTTTCCACGGCCACGCTCATCGGGGAGCTGGCTGGTCGATGTGGTAAATGACCGTCAGGTTGCCGTCGCCGTCGAGCAGGCCCACTTCCCGGCCGACCCGGCCATCGTGCGTCAGCAGGCGCTCTTCGGGAAACACTTTAAAGCCGTGCGTCTTGGCGCGGGCGATCACGCCATCGACATCCTCCACCTCAATGACGATGGTGCTTCGCCGCGGCGCTTTCTGGGCGGCCAATCCTGGAACTTCGGTCAGCGCCATTACGCGTTCCTGGGTCGGCGCGCTCAGCGTCGCGAATCCGATCGGCCGGTCGGTGTCCAGTCCGAAAACCTGATGCGAATAGCTGGTTTCCCTCGGCTCCTTGACGAACGCCAAGCTGAAGCCGAGTACATCCTGGTAGAACGGCAGCGCCCGCTCGATGCTCGACACAAGGAAATTGGCGCGCTGAAATCGCAATGTCATGGGGAATCCTCCGGCTATTTTGCGGAATAAGTGGAGACTGCCGCGCGCTGGGTTGGTTGTTCCTCCGGCACCGGCGGCGCGTCGTTTTGGGGCGGGCTGGGGTCTTCGATGGCGGTAACCTGGTTGCATTCGTAGAAGTGGCCGTCCGGGTCGAACACCGATGTGCCGATGAAGTGGCGCAGCTCCCCCCGCGCGCCCCGGGTGGACCAGACCCGCGGCGGACAGTGGACGCGGGTTCCGAGTTGCGTGGCCTTTGCGGCCACCTGCTCGGCGTTGGCGCACTCGACCACAAACACGGGTACGCCGTAGGCGACCTCGGTGGGAACCGGCGGTGCGGGCCAAGGCGGATCGAGCCATTGCAGCAGGCCGATCATGCCGATCCTATCGTGCTCGCCGCGCATGATGACCAAATGGGTGCGGTCCCCCTTGGCGCCCGCGGCCAGTCCCTCGCCGCTCAGCACAAACTCGGTATCCAGCCAAACCCGCATGCCCAGCACTTGCTCGTACCAGCGTCGGCTTACTGCCGTGTCGCGCACGATCAGGGTCGTTCGCTTGATCAGCGCGGGCGCTTCCGGCGGCAAGCCGCTCATGCCGGCGGCTCCTCGACAACCACCACCTGACAGTCGGCGACGCCCTCCCGCAGTCGCCTGGCCTCGGCGTACTCCGCAGATTGCCAGAAAGCCAGGGCGCTGGCCTTGTCAGGCCACTTGGAGACGACCACCGAACCGCCCGGGTGGTCGCCTTCAAGCACCTCGGCACCGGGGGCGCGCAGCAGGTATTGCCCGCCGAACCGCTCCGTGAGTGCGGCCGCGGCTGGCGCATAGTCGGCCAGAAAGCGAGCGCGGTCCCGAATCTGGGCGGTCACTATGAGATAGGCGGCCATCGTCCCCTCCAGGTTCTCCCGTCCTCGCTCACTGGCTCTCGAAAAGGACGCCGGCAGCGATCAGTGCTTCGATTTCGTCTTCGCTGCGGCCGCTGTCCAGCGCCGCCTCCCGGGTGTGCTCGCCAATGCGCGGCAGGTGGCGGCGCAGTTCGAACCGGCGTCCGTCCATCTCCACGGGGAGCTTCGGCAAGCGCGCCTGGGCGCCTTTGCGCGCGCCGTCGGCGAGGCGGACGTCCACCAGCCCCGCAAGAGCCAGGTGCGGGTCTTCGAACAGGTCGGACGGCTTGTTGATCTCTGCGAAAGGCAGGCCGGCGCGCGCCAGCTTGGCTGCGGCCTTGCGTCGGTCCAGGCCCGCAAACAGTTGGCGCAAGGCAGGCATGAAGCGCTCGCGCTGTTTGACCCTGCCGGCGTTTTCGGCAAGCGTCGCATCGGTGGCCAGATCGTCGAGGCCGAAATCGGCACAGAACTGCCGCCATTGGGTATCGCTCACCACCGCCACGAAGAGCTGTCCGTCGGCGCAGTCGAACAGGTCATAGACCCCCCACGCGGAGCGCCGGACCGACATGGGCTGGGGTTCCTCCCCGAGGACGGCATGCTGGGCCATATGCTGGCCGACGATGAACGCCGTGGTCTCGAACAGTGCGCTGGTGACGCGTTGGCCGCAACCGGTGCGGCCGCGCTCCTGCAACGCGGCCAGCACGGCGATGGCGCCGAACATGCCCCCGGTTATGTCCACGATGGATGAACCGGCGCGCATTGGCTTGCCGGGCAGGCCGGTCATGTAGGCGAGCCCGCCCATCATCTGCGTGACTTCGTCGAGGGCCACTCGCTCGCCGTAGGGGCCCGGCAGGAAGCCCTTGAGGCTGCAATATACGAGGCGAGGGTTGGCCGCGCTGAGCGCCTCGTAACCGAAACCGAGCTTGTCCATTGCGCCGGGGCGGAAGTTCTCGAGCAGGACATCGGCGTCGGCCAGTATTGCGTGCACCAACGCTTTCGCCCTCGGATTCCTTAGATCGGCGCACAGACTGCGCTTGTTGCGGTTGTACATGGCGAAATAGCCGCCTCCCGAAGCCTTGAGCCGTCGGGTGTTGTCGCCGCCGGGCGGTTCGACCTTGAGCACATCGGCGCCGAGGTCCGCGAGAATCACCCCGGTCGCGGGCCCCATCACCATGTGCGAGAACTCGACGACGCGCAGCCCGTCGAGGGGCCGTGCTTGTTCCTCGGGCCGTTTTTCCGGGTCCTGTGGATCACTGGCCGGCTGACCGGTGGTGAGGGAAGCGGTCGCTGTCACGGAAGGGCTCGTCTGCCGCAAAATTGTCTCTATGATATATCATTAGGTCATTTAGGAAACGAGGATTCGGAATGGCGGCGGAAAGAGGTTGCGTTCGTGCGGCCGTGGACGTGACCGTAAGCGAGGTCGGACCGCGCGACGGCCTGCAGAACATAGCCTCGATCATGTCCACTGAAGCCAAGAAGGCTTGGATCGCCGCCGAGGCGGCGGCCGGGGTGCCGGAGATCGAGGTGGGTTCCTTCGTGCCGTCCCGCCTGTTGCCGCAACTTGCTGACACCGCTGAACTGGTCCGTTTCGCCAGGACCCTGCCGGGATTGAGCGTCGCGGTCCTAGTGCCGAACCTGCGCGGCGCGCAGGCCGCGCTTGCGGACGGTGCGCACCACATTTCAATGCCGCTGTCGGTCAGTGAAACCCACAGCCTAGCCAACGTGAGGAAGTCGCACGCGCAGATGTTCGACGAGGTTGCCGCGGTCGTGGCGGCGGTCTTGGCGCAACCGGCGGCGGCGCGTCCTTCCCTCGAAGTCTCGCTGTCCACCGCGTTTGGCTGCACCTTGGAAGGGCCTGTGCCTGAGGATCGCGTCGTCGCGATGGCGGAGCGGGCCATCGCCCTCGGCGTTGATGAGGTCGGGCTCTCCGATACCACGGGGTATGGCAACCCGAACCAGGTCCGACGCTTGACGACGCGCATTCGGGCTGCGGTGGGGCGCGAACGGCTGACCGGCATCCACCTGCACAACACCCGGGGTCAGGGGCTCGCCAATGTCATGGCCGCCCTTGAAGTGGGGATCACCACGATCGACAGCTCCCTGGGCGGTCTCGGCGGCTGCCCCTTTGCGCCGGGCGCGAGCGGCAATATCGTCACCGAAGACCTCGTGTTCCTGCTCGAGGCGATGGGACTGCGCACGGGCATCGACATCGACCGGCTCCTCGCGGTGCGGGCGCAGGTGCAGGCGGTGCTTCCCGGCGAGACCCTGTACGGCTTCGTCGCCGAGGCCGGCCTGCCCAAGGGATTTGCCTACGCGGACGGCCCGGAACCGTGACTGGCGCGGCGGATCGCGGCAAACCAAGCCGCGCTGGCGTAGACTGGCGCGCGGACGCTGACCTAGGAGGGCTGCGATGACCAGCTACGGTGCGCTTGCGCTGCAGATCAAGGTGCAGGCCACTGCCCAGTGCGCCGATGTGGCCTCGTGCCGCCAGCAAATCAATGCCTCCTTGGAGCGCGTCGCTGCCCAGGTGGCGGCAAGCAAGGCCTTCATCGGCCCCCATCTCAGACTCGTGGTGCTGCCGGAATATTTCCTGACCGGCTACCCCATGGGCGAGACCGCAGCAGCTTGGCGAGCCCGGGGCTGCGTGGCCGTTGACGGGCCGGAGTACGAGCGCATCGGCGCCATCGCTTCGGCGAACGGCCTGTTCCTGGCGGGCAACCTCTATGAGACGGACAGCCACTTCCCCGACCTTTACTTCCAGACCAGCTTCATCGTCGATGAGTCGGGCGACGTCGTGCTCCGCTACCGGCGCCTCATCTCGCAGTTTGGGCCGACCCCCTACGACGTTCTCGACCGTTACCTGGACATCTACGGCGAGCGCAGTCTCTTTCCGGTGGCCGACACGGCGCTAGGCAATCTCGCCGCGGTCGCTTCCGAGGAGATTCTATTCCCTGAGATCAGCCGGGCGCTGGCGCTGAGAGGCGCTGAAGTGCTCTGCCACTCGTCCTCGGAAGTCGCCAGCCCGGCCCTGACACCGAAGAATGCGGCCAAGCGGGCTCGGGCCTACGAGAACCATGTCTATGTCGTGTCCGCCAACACCGCGGGAGTGGGCGGCATCGACCTGCCCAACGCGTCGGTGGACGGCGCCTCGCAGATCGTCGATTACGCGGGCCGGGTGCTGGTCGAGGCCGCTGCTGGAGAGTCCATGGCGGCGAACGGCGAAGTCAGTCTCGCCGCCTTGCGCGCCTACCGCCGCCGGCCCGGCATGTTCAACCTCTTCTCGCGGCAGCGCTTGGCGCTGTTTGGCGACCTGTACCGCGACAACCCAGTGTATCCGGCCAACAGCTTGCTGGATGATGACGGCCAGGTGCGCACACCATCGCCAAGCCACTTCGTGTCGGTCCAGAGCGAGGCGATCGCGAATCTTTTGGAACGCGGCATCCTGCGCTAATCGTCGGCGGAGCTCGTCTCCTGAGTCAACTCTTGCGCTCAGCGCCGTGCGTCAGTCTGAGGCATTGCCTCGTTAGCGCGTATAGTCCTCCATGCTGAGGTTCATGCGGTAGTGGAAGTGGCCGGTGTGGTATTGGCAGTGCAACAGGTCCACAAGATCTCCCTGGGTGTCGAAGGAGTAGCGCACCAGCGTCAGAACAGGGTCGCCGGGCAATAGGCGCAGTTGTTCCGCGACCGGCGCCGCCGCCGCGGCGGCGCTCAAGTGCTGCTCGATGCGGGCGATCTGGTGGCCGTTCTCGGCCATGATGTCGAACCGCAGCCGATGTTCGATGGCCTGCGCGTCGTAGCCGTGCTCGATCCCGCGAGTCCAGCTCTCGTAGTAGGCGAAGGGCGTTTGGTCCTCCCGGAAGCGCACCCGCACCACGTAGTGCACAGGTTCGTCCGCTGGGATCTCTAGGTCCTCGATCAGCTTCGTGGGCGCCGAACGCCGGTCGATGTGCAGCACGCGCACCTGGGTGCTGCGAGACATCTGCGCCAGCTTTTCCAGCATGCCGACCAGCGGCGCTTCGACGTCGGACGCCGGAGCTTGGAACACCACATGGCTGCCGCGGCCGCGCTTGCGCTGGATGAGTTCATTGGCCACCAGTAGATCCATGGCACGTTTGGCGGTTACTCGGGAGACGCCAAAGCCTTCGGCGAGTTGCGCTTCACCGGGGAGTTTGGCGCCGAAACCCAGTTCGCCGCTCAGGATGCGCTGTCTGAGGAATTGATGGAGTTGGTGATACAGCGGGATCGGGCTGTCCGCGCGCAGGGAGCCGAGTTCCATCGGCGTGAAAAGCTGCCCAAAGTCTTCCATGATCGTCCTCCGCCTGACGCCGCCAATCCTAAACTCCGGCACCCGATCCCGCCAGTAGCGTTCTTGTCGGCGCTCGCCCCGCCCCGGGTGGGCTTGCAGGACTTGATCGGAAGTTTCCCAACGGCCGCACTATGACCCATCGGCGCGGTGGTTGGGCATCGACTGGGCATCGAGCGTTTCCTGCACTGCACGATGCGCGGCGCGGGCATCCACCAGGTCGATCAGCATTTTGGTCAGGCGGACGGGTTCCGGGGGCGCCTCGTCGCGCGCCAGAAACTGCTCCCGCAACCAGTGCCAAGCGCGAAACAAGTGAGCGCCGGAGTGCTCCGGCGTCAAATCCGGCGGCGCACCCTGGAAGTCCGCCGGACCGGCCGCAGCGTGGGCCAGTTCTGAATCGGTGGCCGCCACCGCCCGCGCCAGAGCGTCCGATGCCCCTGCGCCGCTGACCGACTGGATCGTCGCGCCCAAGGTGGCGGCCACGCGGCGCACTGTCTCCACACAGTGGTCGAACGACAGTGACTCTGGCAGCGCCGAACCCCCGTGTCCCGGCAGATCGACCACTACCGAGGCGGGATGGCCAGCGCCGCTGGCCAATGAGGTCCCTGTAGCGCCGGGTTGTGGTATCAGCAGGCGCGTCGGCTGTGCATCGGCAGGGCGCCGGTAGCGAATTTGCCCGAAACTTGAGTCCACATGGCACAGGCGTCCGCTGTCCAGGCACAGGTTTGCGGCCCGCGCCGATTCCCTTGGCAGGATGCGTTCCAGATGCCGTTCCAAGCAGGTCCATCGGTCTTCCAGCGAAGGCCCGCAACGAGCCATGGTCACGTTGTCCCCCCAAGCCCGGGCGTCGAGGCGCCCCGTCCAGCGTGCCAGAATGCTGCCTTGCCAGCGCAGTATCACCAACGGTATGGCTACCGACGCCAAGCGCTCCACCCGCTCGTTGCGAAAGGCGGCGCGATAGATCGACGCGTAGCCGGGACCCGCCCGCAAATAGCCGCGCGCGGTCGCCTGCATGGCGGCCGCAGGCCCAAGCTCCCGGGCGATGCGGTTCTCCGTTGAAGGCGTTTGCCAAGGAAAGAACATTGTCCCGTCGTGAGCTGCCAGCCAAGCGCGCGCCAAGTGGCTGCCCTCGGCGCTCGGCGTCACGTCAGGCAGATAACCCGACATGATGCGCTGCCGTTCGGCGTCATCGAAGGCGGCGGCATTGTCAAGCATGATGCCGCTAAGCGCTTTGGGTTCCACCTTGGCCCACTCGACCGCAATCTGCGCCCCGGTGGCGGAGCCGTACACCCCCGCCCGATCCAGTCCCAAGGCCTTGCGCAGCGCTGCCATTGCCCGCACGCAAGAGCTGAGGTCGCCGATCGGGCCGGGCAAGGCATCTGAGTCTCCGAAGCCTGGCGTATCCGGCGCAATAACGGTGGCCCGGTCCGCCAGCCTGCCCATGAGCGGTGCCATGAAGGCGGAGTCAAGCGGGGAGGGGTGCAGCGCGAACAGCGGCGGACCGGAACCGGCCACGCGGTAGTGCAGATCGATTTCGGTGCCATCCACGCGCACTCGCGCGCTCGACCGCCGGATGCTTGGCACTTGAACGGGCGGCAGTTCGACCGCCGCCGCGTCGTTGGGCGCGGATTGGTTCACAGCCCGAGTGCGCCGGGGTTCATGCGCCCCTCGGGGTCGAGGTGGCGCTTGATCTCGCGCAGCACCGTCAACGGGGCGTTGGCGAGATCTCGGGCGAAGGGGTACAGGCGACCGATCTGCAAATGCACCGCGCCACAGGACGCCAAGGTGTCAACCACCTCGCGGCGCAGGCGCATCACTTCCGCTCGCGCCGCCGGATTGTCGGGAAAGGCGTTGCTGTGCCGGAGCACGGACGCCTCCACGCTGTGCCGGTGCAGCGCGTTCAGCCCGTCGGGCCAGTAGAAGACCGGTTCGATCACGAAGCAGTCCGTGTCCGCGTAGGTGAACAGTGCGCCATGCACGATGTTGTGGGTTTCGAGGATCGCCGCGTTGCGTTCGAACAGGTCCAAGATGGCCTCGTAGGCGGCTGCGGCGCGGGAGTGCGGCAGCAGGCCGTGCACGGGTAGCCAGCGCTCTCCCGAAGGCCCGATCATCGAGTTGAGCGGACCGAAGGGATGGGCGCGGGTGACCGTGGGAATCGTGTTCTCCACCGGGTTGCCGCCCGCATCGCGGCCGATGCGCCTGATGCGATCGGCGGCGTCCTGCGCCGCTGCCGCGGTGCGTTCCTCAACCATGAAGTGGGCGGAGTAATGGGCATCCGGAAGGAATCGACGGCCGGCGACGGCAATGCGGGCACCGGTCTTCACCGCATCCAACATGCTGTTCTGGGCGGCGACGGCTTGGCCCAAGGTCTTTAGATCCCGCGCCAGGGACTCGCGCTTCATGCGCTGCGCCTGCAGGGTCGGATCAAAGCCGAAGCAGGATTCGGCCAGGCGCTGCCGGGAAACTTCGGACATGGCTGCGAACATCGCCGCGTGGTCGGCGAAGGTCATGCTGACGCCGTCGCGGCCCTCACCGATTGGCAGGAGCTTCAGAGTCGCCGTCGCCTTGATGCCCAGCGCTCCATTGTCGCAGGTGAACAGCCCCGTGAGGTCCGGGCCGTAGTGACGGAAGAAGGGGGGCGTCCCGGTGCGCGCGCCGGCGCCCGTGCGCAGCACGCGGCCGTCGGCCAGCACGATTTCGAAGCCCACCACGGAGTCGGCGGCGCAACCGTGCCGCCCGCTGCCCCAGAACAGCGCGTTCTGCGACAGGGAGCCGCCGACCGTGGCGCCGATGCCGGAGAGGGTGCCCCAGAACGGCGTTCGCACGCCGCGGGGTTGGAGCGCTTCATGCAGCGCCTTCCAGGTGCAGCCAGCCTGCACCCGGACGTACATGTCGTCGGTGTTGATCTCAAGAACCTCGCCCATGGCGGCCATGTCCAGGCAAATGCTGCGCTCGCGGCGGCAGAGGTAGCCCCCGCTGTAGGACAGCCCGCCGCCTCTCGGCGCAACCACGAAGTCATGATCGGCGGCGAAGCGCACCGTGGCGACCAGATCGTCGATGCCGGCGGGACGGACCACCGCGCTTAAGGGTTGCGCATCCCCGGACACATCCTGGCCGTACAGCGTCCGGGAAGCGTCGTCGAGCAGCAGGCGCTCGGCCCCGATGCTTGCAACCAGTGGGGACAGGTCGAATGGGATGTCGCTCATCACATGGACTCCTGCGGGTCAGGCGTGGCTGCCCAGCGGTTTTTGGGGCGGTTGCCGGAGCGCCCCCGGGACCGCCATCGGGCACAGCGCCATTGACTGAATGGTGACCTAATGATATGACAATGGATGTAATCTTGTCGCGAGGGTTTGGCCCATGCCGGACATGCAGAAGTCTGAGCTGACGCCGAGGCGGTATTGGGCGCAGGTCAAGTCCAACCCCCGCCGGGCTCGGTTCGGGTTTGGTGAAAAGGCGGCGCTGATCAACATCGATCTGCAGCGCGCCTACACCGACGTGGATCGCTTCACGACGGCCTACCGCACGGATCCAAACCAGATTGCCTACATCAACCGTCTTGCCGAACTGGCCCGCAGCCGGAACATGCCTGTGATCTGGACCTACGTCGCCTACATGGAGAACGGCGATGACGCCGGAGTATGGGGCACCCGAACAAACACCGAGGATTCGCTGCAGAACATCAAGGAGAACACTGAGCGCGCCCAGCTCGACCCGCGTCTCGCCATCGACCGCAGCCGCGACGCCATCGTCAACAAGCGCATGGCGAGCGTGTTTCACGACAGCCCCATCCCGTCGCTGCTCGTCTGGCACAAGGTCGATACGCTGATCCTCACTGGCGGCAGCACGTCCGGCTGCGTGCGGGCCTCGGCGGTGGCATCCCTGTCCCACGGCTACCGCACCGTCGTGCCCGAGGAGTGCGTGGCCGACAAGCACGAGATTCCCCACTTCAGCAATCTCTGCGACATCATGCTGAAGTATGGCGACGTCGAGCCGTTCGCCACCGTGGAGGCGTGGCTGGCCAATCATCGTGGCTGTCCGCCGATTCGCGAAGCGCGCGGTGCGCCGTTCTAATCCGGGGGGTCGGGAGGTGCGCGAGGATCTTGAGCTCTACCGCTACCGCGCCTGGGATGAGCGCTTGCCCATTCGCTGGCCCGGCGGCGCCAAGCTGGCTTTTTGGGTGGCCCCGAACATCGAATTCTACGAGCTCGATCCGCCGGTGAACCCGTCCCGCCGCGCGTGGCCGCGACCGGCGCCGGACGTGCAGGGGTATGCGACGCGCGACTACGGCAATCGGGTGGGCCTTGGGCGCATGATGGCGCTGCTCGACAAGTATGGCGTGCGCGGTTCGGTCAGCCTGTCGGCTGCGGTCTGCGACCACCATCCGGAGATCATCGAACTTGGCGTGGAGCGCGGTTGGGAGTTCTTCAGCCACGGCATCTACAACACCCGCTATGCCTACGGCATGGACGAGGCCCAGGAGCGGTCGATGATCGAAGACGCCATGGAGGCCATCTTCCGCCACACGGGGGAACGCTGCGCCGGTTACCTGGCGCCAGCCCTGACGCACACCGAAAGCACTCTGGACCTGTTCGCGGAGGCCGGCGGCATCTACACTTGCGACCTCTTCCATGACGACCAGCCGACGCCGGTTCGGGTGCGCTCGGCGAAGCGGTTCGTATCCGTGCCTTACTCCCTTGAACTCAACGACACCATCGCCTACGTCGTCAACCGGGTCGAGCCGAGACGCTACGGCGAGATGATCAAGCAGGCCTTTGATCGGCTCCATCGCGAGGCGGAGGCGGGGGGCACGGTGATGTGCGTGCCGCTGCACCCTTACCAAGTCGCCCATCCCCATCGGTTGCGCGCCTTCGAGGAGGCGCTCGCCTACGTCGTCGGGCACGACGGCGTGTGGTTGGCAACGGGCCGGGAGATCGCCGAGCACTACCTGGAACACTACTACGATCTTGACTTGGCGCGGTCCGGCGGTAAGGGTGGCGGGTCGGAAGAGGCCGCTACCGACCCCGCGCCGGGGAGCAGCCGTGACGCTTGACGCCGACCATCTCAGGTATCCGCACCGCCGCCGCGGCATGGACCACCAGCGATACGATTTCTCGATGCTCAGCAGCCGTCCCCCGGTCGCCTGGCCTGGTGGGGCCGGCGTTGCCCTGTGGGTGAACGTGGCGGTGCAGTTCTTCCCGCTCGACCAGCGCGGCAAGCCGTTTGCGCCGCCCGGCGGGATGACCACGCCTTATCCGGATTTGCGGCACTTCACGCTGCGGGATTACGGCAACCGGGTGGGGGTCGTCCGCTGCCTGGAGGCGTTGGACGCCTTCGACATCCAGCCGACCTTCACCGTGAACGCAGCGCTTGTCGAACATTGCCCGCGCCTGCTCGACCGGCTGGTCCAGCGCGGCGACGAAATCCTTGCCAGTTCGTGGCACATGGATACCCTGCACCATGGCGAACTCGCGGTGGACGAGGAGCGGGCCATCGTTCGCAAGTCCTTGGCGACCCTGCGTGAATGCACCGGCCAAGCGGTCGAAGGCTGGGTGAGCCCGGCGCGCTCCCAGAGCCGCCACACCCCGGACTTGCTGGCGGCGGAGGGTGTGCGCTACATGGGCGACTGGATCAATGACGAACTGCCCTACGCCTTCCACACCAACGCTGGCGAGCTGGTTGCCCTGCCGCTGTCCTTGGAGCTGGATGATCAGTTTCTGATCGGCGCCAACCTGCACTCCGAGTGGGAGTATGCAGCGCAGATCATCGACGCCTGCGACTTTCTGGCTGCCGAAGCGGCCGAGACTGGCCACGGGCGCTTGCTGAGCCTGTCGGTGCATCCTTGGCTCATGGGGCAGCCGCACCGCATCGCGGCCTTCGAGTCGGTGCTGGCGCACTTGGCGGGCTGCGCGTCCATTTGGTCGGCCTCCGCTTCGGAAGTCGTGGCGGCGTGGCGTGGCCAAGCGGCCTGAGGCAGTGCGCCGGCGCCTCTTGTCGTGCGGCTTGGCGTTGGCCTGCGCGCCCTGCCTGGCCGGCAGCGATAGGCTGCAGTCGCTGCTCGTCGGCGAGTACAACAACCATGAGCAGGTCTGGCAGCAAGGTCAGGACGGCGCTGCGGAGAGTGTTCGCCGGCACTGGCACTTCCGCAGGGACGGCGATGCCGGTCTCGATCTGTCGATTGGGCGGGGCCAAACCGCGCCTGACGCGCCGCAATGGACATTCGCCTTCGCGGCAGATGGCCAAAGCCTGGTCGCAGAGGTCTCGGGCGCATCGCGTTGCGGCTATTTATGGAAAACGACGGCCACTGGCTTCGAGGGTGAGGCATCGGAGCGTGGCTGCGCCGGATTGCCGACCCGGATGGGCGTCGATGGGGAATGGCTGACGGCGGTCTGGCCCACGGGTGAGGAGGAGCGGGCCCGGCGGGTGGGCCACTATCGAGGCTGGATCGCGCTGCGGCGCAACCGCTTGGATCCCGACGCCGCGCCGGACGACTACGTTTTCGTGCGCGAGGCGGACTGGCATGACGAAGGCTTCATGTTGCCGATCCTCGATGGCGATCAGCCGACCGGCTACGCCATCGAACTTGCCCGGCTCACCTACCAGGACACCCCGACGGCGGTGCTCAAGCTCGGCGTCGTGGAAGCAGCGACCGGCGAAACCCTCAGCTACGCTTGGGCCGCGCCTGGCGCCGAGCGCATTGGCATCAATCTGCGCTGGATTCAGGCGGGCTTGACCCGGGTGGAGGTCGATTGACCGCAGCTTGGCCCAGTCTTAGAAGCCGTCGCGCTCGGGCGCCTTTTCGGTTCCCTCCCGCACCCGCTGATAGTACATCCAGCTCGTGACGTTGCGGCGGTCGTCGTCCAAGGGCGGAGGCTCCCGGTAGATCGGATAGTGCGCAGAAATCTCTTCCTTCATGCTGTCGGGAAGACCATCCCAGGACGATAGTCGCAGACCCGAGGTGTGCATGTAGATCACGCCATCGCGGCCACCCATCTTCATCCAGGGCAACCAGTCGGACAGGCGCGCCCAGCCAACGTGGCTCGCGACCGAGGTCGCCTCGCGGTCGAGCAGTTGCTGGGTTTGGCCGAAAAAGTTGAACATCTCGGTGGCATGGTAGGTACCGCCCACCTCCGCTTGGAAGGCGCCGCCTAACGGGTTCGGATAGAACAACGGGACGGTATTGGTCTGCCGCCATAGATCCTCTTCAACCTGGCCAGACCAGCGCATGGGCTCGCCGTTTCGATCCTTCTCATACATCGCGAAGTTCACCGGGTCGTTGGCGACATGCAGCACCTCGACGGTATCGCCGGTCCAGGGGTTGTCCCAAGTGGCGAGCGCCTCCCCAGTGGCAGGATCTCGGTAGATCAGGAGTTCCCGGGAGACCAACCGGAATCCAGAGCCGCGCTCTGGATGGGTGTCCGACACGCAGGCGCGGGTGTTCATGCCCTCCACGTCGAACAGATGGCGGTCGCGCTCGCCCTGCCTTCGCGAATAGGCCTGCCCCTCCCACCAGAAGGTCGCCGATTCACCGTCCACCGTTGAACACATGATCTTGCGCGACATCTGCAAGGCGTCCAGCGGGTCGTTCGGATCGAGGGCTTGGGCTGCGGCAAATTGGGGCAGGGCCAAGGCAAAGGCTGCCGCGCAGAGATTGAGGATAAGACGTGTCATGGCGTTGGCGCCTCCATCGAAAAAGGATTGTTGGCTCAAGACGCAGCTGCTTGCAATAGGGCCTCTGCTGCGTCTTCGCCGGATCTAATCGCGCCCTCCAGGCCCGGAGCGGCGGCGGTGTGTTCGCCGGCGAAGTGGATCGGTCCGGCTGGCCTCCGCACTGCGGCGCGCCATTGCGCCACTTGACCCGGGGGCCAAGCGGCGTATGCGCCGCCGGCAAATGGGTCCGCGCCCCAGGAGTGCCGCGCGAGATAGCGCACCCGACCGGCCGAGCTCGGCCGGATCTTCGCAAATGTGGCCAAAGCCAGGTCCTTAAAAGTGGCTTCGTCCAGATCGTCCAACGCCGCCGCGCCGGCACCGTTGACGAAAGCCTTGAAACCAATGCACTCGCCGGTTTCGGCATGCGTTCTGGGAAATAGCCGCTCAAGTGGTGAATCCGTCCACATTGCCGTGGCCAGCCCGTCCTCCTCCCAAAAAGGATCGGCGTCGAACAACGCCACCGTGACCTGCGTGTAGGCTGCCTCGGAAATCACGCGGCGCAGAGTCGCGTCCAACGGTAGCTTAAGTCGCACCTTGCGCAGCGCGGGCAGGGGTAGGGTGCAAATGCAGCGGGGAGCGCGGAATTCGGCGCCATTCGTGAGCCGCACTTTGGCGAAGCCGTTTTCGCTGGAAATGGCCGTCACGACGCTGCCGTAGCGCACCGCGCTGCCGAGTTCGGCGGCCATGCAGCGCGCCAGTGCGCCGGTGCCGGCAACGAGACGTCCAACGCCGGTTTCTTGGCTGAAAAGTAGCGCGCTGCGCCACCAACGAAGAACGCTCATCGCATCGCTGTGATTGTGGTTGCCAGCGACGTTGACCAGCCTCAGAGACTCTTCGGATGCCCCCCGTGCGCGCAGTTCAGCGGTGATGGAGCGATCATCGGACCGCATTGTTGGGAGGTCCCAGTCAGCGGCTCGTGGGAGCGGAATGTCAGACGCGAGGTAGTGCGCTTCTAGGCGGTTCGGCAGGACTTGGCGTTCGGTGCCGGCCAATGGGTTGGCGGGTGATTCTGGCCAGTCGTCGGCAGCCAGCGTTTGCCCGTTGACGTGCAGTGTCAGTCCGGTTGGCCGACTGCCTTTCATGGGCGCGATCTCCAAGCCGCACACCCCGGCCAACGCATGAATTCTGGCGTAGGAGTCGCCGATTTCCACGGCCCCAAACTCGGCGCGATCAGGCAGATCGAAGCGCGTGAAGGTCCGCCCGCCTGGCCGCTCCCGGGCCTCAAGCACCAATGGCAGCGCACCGGCGGCGGCGAGTTGGCGGGCGGCGGCTAGTCCCGCCAGTCCCGCGCCGAGCACCAGCACGTCGGGACCGGGGAGCGCGGCTCGGGAAGCACCGAAACCCAATCCGCCGCCGAGCGCCGACAGGCCGAGCGCCTTTACGGCTTGCCGACGTTTGAGATCCACTTCACCGCCACTTGGGATCGGCTTATGCATTGGCGGCACTGTGTCCCCAAGCCGTGGTGGCTAGAGCTCCATCGTCAGGCTCAGGCCGAAGTAGGTGTCTCGGCGGGGGGCAACCGCGAAAGCCCGGCCATAGGTGGCTGCCTCCAAGTAGCGGAGCACGGCGTAGCCGCTTTCCTCACCGGTCAGGTTGCGTCCAAAGACCCGAATCGAATAGCGGTCGTTCACCAGCCCCAAGCGGGCGTTGATCATCGAGACATCTCCGGTTTCGGCCAGATTGTGGACTTGGGCGAACTTGCTGGACTCAAATATGTAGCTGATGCCGCCGTACCACTCCCAGCCCCCGTTCAAAGGTCGCCGGTACTCGACGTCCGCGAAGGCTTGGTGTTCCGACGTGCGTGGGATTTGCTTGCCGTCGATGGAGCCGAACAGCGACTGGCATCTGGGCACATCGGGAAACTGGTCGCCGGTCGAGCAGTTGGCGAGCGAGTCGTCGGCGTAGTCGAGCAGCGCACCTTCATTCTGATCGAACCCTTCCGTGAATTCTGCGTCGGTCCACGCGTAGTTTAACCGCAGGGTCACCTCGTCGGTCGGGGCGAAGGCCAATTCCGCCTCAATGCCGGTGATGTCCGCATCGCCGGCGTTGACGATTGCCGAGTCGGCTCTTGCCCCGAACTGGACATTTTGCGTGAGTTGGTAGCCCTCAACTTCATTGAAGAATAGGGCCAAATTGGCGAGCAGGCGGCCATCGGCCAATACACTCTTCAGGCCCAACTCGATGCTGGTTGCGTCCTCCTCACCAAATGTGGGCTGGCCCGCTTGGATGGCGGTGGCACCGTTGAAGCCGCCGGGCTTGGTGCCTTCGGCGTAGGTCAGGTAGAGCAGGTGGTCCTCCGTCGGCCGCCAGTCCAAGGTTACCCGCGGCAGAAAGCCATCGAAACTTTCGGACGCCCGAGTGAAGTCTGTTGGGGGCGACCCCAAGCTCTGCGCAACCAGCTTGGTGTCGATGTCCTCATCTTGATAGCGCCCCTCCAGGGTAAGCCCGACTTGGTCGGTCAGATCGAAGGACACCATCGCAAAGGCGGCCATGTTCTCGATGTCGAGTGAGCGCGAGTTTCGAGATACCGGGATGTTTGGGTCGAACAGGGGCACCACGACGATACACGGCGGATTTGCGTCGCATATGGCTTGCCCGACGGCGCCCTGATTGGCCACGCCGAGCGCTCGCTGGGCGTCGGTCAATTCGCGGTCGTCACGGGTGGAGAAGTCTGAGTTCAGTGAATACACGCCAAACATGCCGCTCACGCGATCATAATCGAAGGAGAGTTGCAGTTCGTGGGAGACGTCACGGGTGGATTGAACAGTGTCGACGGTGAAGTCAACCATGAAACCGACCCAACCCCAAACGGGCCCGCCCAACGGGAAGCCGCTGGGCGTCAAGGGAGTCGCATGGAAGGAGGTTGGGGAATAGTCGCCGTCGTACAGTTCGTCGTAGTCGCGATCCTCGTAGCCACCGATATAGGTCAAGGCCCAGTTGTCGTTCAATTGATAGTCCAGCTTGAGGCTTAGCTGCAGCCGGTCCTCGTTGAAACCGGCACCGGGTGCTTGGACGGGCCAGTCGATGTTGACGTCGCCGGGCTTTATCGTCCCGCAGTAGTATCGGTTTGCGCCACCGTAGAACCCACCGTTGTCCTGGAAGCAGTTGTTGTCGTCACGCCTGCTGAGAAAAATGGCGGGCTGCCCATCTTCGCGATCTGAATAGTAGGCGCGGGTGCTAATTCACAGGAGTTCGTTCGGCGTGAACTCCAGCATGCCGGAAATTGACCGCGACTGCTGCTCGCCGATGTCCTTGCCGTCGAACTCATTTGTCACGTGGCCACCCATTTCGTAGTGCCGCAGGGTTAGCCCGCCGGCCAGGGTGTCGCTGATCGGCCCCGATATCGAGGCTCGCACGAGAAACTCCTCGTCACCGGCCACCTCAGCCATGACGGCCGCGCGCATCTCATCCGCCGGTGAGCGGGTCACCAAGTTGATGGCACCGGCGTAGGTGTTGCGGCCGTACAGTGCGCTTTGCGGCCCCTTGACGATCTCGATGCGTTCCACGTCGCCAAGGTCGTAGTCGTCGATGGATCCGGAGATGTAAACCCCATCGATGAAGTAGGAGACCCCGGATGCGCCGAGGATGTTGGCTTGGCCACGAATCACCGGACGGTTGGCACCCCGGATGAATTCGGAGTCGAACAGCAGCCCACTGGTCATCTTCGAGATGTCGGCCAAGCTCTGGATGCCAAAGTCCTGAATTTGATCGGCGGTGACGGCAGTAACCGCCACCGGCGTGTCCTGCAGCGTCTCGGTGCGCTTGCGCGCAGTGACGAGGATCTCCTCGATGGGACCGCTGGCGCTAGCGGCTTCGGATGTGCCTTGGGCCGCTGCCGTGCAAGGAATCAGCACAGTAAGCGCCGCAAGGCGGAGGGATGGTGAACGCAATCTGCTAAACGTCATGGCGTAACTCCTTGATTGGACTCCACTTCGGATTTTCCTGAAACCTAGTTGAGGCACCGCGCTGCGGGCTCGCCCAACGCCGGATGCGCTGCGGCATGAGCTAAGCGTGTCAACAAAGCGCCCCTATTGATATAATGATACATCATTAGTACAAATTGCAAGCAAAGTCGATCCGGGGCAAGCTAAAGCCCCGCGATTCCCGAGCGACGTCGATAAGGCCATGATTATTAAGGAGGAACCATGAGCGACATTCGATCCGGCATGCCCGTGCTGGCCCGCCACGAAGGCCAGTGGTTGGGCGAGTACGTCCACATCGATCCGGCTGGCGTGGTTCAGGACCGTCATGCCTCCCACTTGGCCTGCACCTTTCCTTCGTCGGGCCCGTTCGACTATTTTCAGACCAATACCTACACATGGCCGGACGGCAAGCGTGAGCAGATCGAATTCCCAGCCGTCTATCGGGATGGGCGCATCTGGTGGGACAACGAGCGAATTGTCGGCTCCGCCTGGGAGGTCGATGAACGCACCATCGTGCTCAACTGGTCGCGCAAGGACATGCCGGACAGCTACCTGTACGAGATGATCCAGATCAACCGGGGCAACGACCGCCGGGCGCGGACTTGGCATTGGTTCGTCGATGACGAGTTGATCCGCAGGACCTGCATCAAGGAGACGCGGAGCTCCTGAATCCCCGCCGCGGGGGGTGTGGGGACGGCATCTCCGACGCTGAGTCCGTGACCGTAGCGAAGCAGGGAGGCGCCTCGTCGGCGAGCGTGGCGCGGAACACTTCAGCGTCCAGGTTGCCGCCTGATAGGATGCCCGCCACCCGACCGGTCGGCTTGGCAGTGCCGTTCTTGGTGCAGGGTGGCCAACGCGACTGTGCCAGCGCTTGGCGATTGCGATTATACGCCCCGGCGCGATCTCGAATGCCTCTTCGTGGGGAGCGCGGCGAGCGATGCCGTTTGCCAGGCTGATCGCTGTCGCTGTCGATGCCAAGCGTCCGCCAGCCACGCTGCGCGCCATCGCCGGTGCGCGGGAGGCGACCAAGCCGACTGCTTCGGTCCCCAAGTGGCTGGGTTCGACGTTGGGGCAGCGGTAGGCGGTTTGTGCAGCCGTTCGTGGCGGTGCGGTCGTCGTTGTTCGCGTTGCGGATGCGTTGCCGTTGTTAGTGATTGCTTCGGGGTTCCCTATGGCATGGTGAGGAACGACGGAATCCAGGTTGGCGCTTTGGGGAGGGGGCGGTTCAGGCGGTGGCGACCTGACGGTGGAGGGAGTGCTCCCACCGTGATTGCCGCGTGTGACTTGACCCAGTGGGGCGGCATCCGCCCAAGGTGCGCACCATCGCCCGACCTAGAGTGCAGTGGGCATCCGGCAATTCGGTCAAACCAAGATCCGTGTCCAAGCGCTCCTTGGTCCTGATGCCGAGACGCCGTCCTTCGGGGGAGTCCAAGGACGGATGGGAAGGAAGATCAGACCAACGAGTGGCCGGTCGCCGGGCGCAAAAGTTGACTCATGTGGCAACCTTGACCCGCGATCAAGGAAACTAGTGTCCTATCAATGGACCACTAGGGAGGAAATCATCCAAATGCGGCGAAACGAATTCCTGCTCGTCAATTTTCCTCATCCACGAGTTGAAACCGAGTGACCGGCTTCCAGCGCGATTGCTCGCGCTCGATGATCTGCCAGCTTGCGCCGTCAGGCCCGCGCAGCAGGAAGCTCGGTTCATCGAATTCATTGCTTAGCGGCGCACTTGGGCTGAGCCCCGCCGCCTCGGCCAAGCGATGGACTTGTCCAAGGCGCGGAGTCCACAGGGAATGGAGTGTGATGCCGAGTTCTCCTGGACGTTGCCGTGCGGAGCGATCATCCGCCGTATGCAGCCCCTCCAAGGAGAAGAACTTGAGCTTGCCGCTCACGTCGTTGGGGGAGACAAAGCCGCGGTACCAATGCGAGCGCCCAGGCGTCATCTGAAATATCGCTTGCGGACCGGCCTGCCAAGCACCGTCTATGACTGGGTCGTTTTCCGGGACAAGGCCAAAAACGGTTTCGTAGTAGGCGGTGACTTCGGCTAAGTCCCCGGCCACCACGAAGTCATGATGAGTGAACTCGCTGGTGCCCAGCGGAGCGTGCTCGCCAATCACGCCATAGCCGGGAATGGTGTAGCCGTAGCGTTGAAAGAACACATGATTGAACCAGTGGCCATAGACGGCCATTTCCCGCACACCGACACGGCGGTTGAGGATGCTCGGCACGCCCTCCGTGGCGTTGTAAAGGTCGTCATAGACCGGACCGGCGAGCAACCAAGGCTCTCCGGCGCCGTCGCGCAAGTCGATAAACACATCAGCCAGCCGGAATATGTCCCGAGTGCGCATCACCGCCATCCGTGTGCCGACGGTCTGCGGCGGTGCAAGACCAACCCCGGGGCCCGAGGGATTCGCCCATTCCAAGAGCCGCAACAGGCCGTGGGCATCCACGGCGCCGTTTTGCAGCCGCCAGGATCGAAGCGCTGAGTTGACGCCGTATCTCTGCGCCGCTTGCGCTGCTGTCAGCTCGGCCGAGGCGACCGCCGTAAAGCCAAACTGCTCGAAGTACTCCAGCGCCGGCTCGGCATCAGCCACCCCGACCATGACTTCGTACACACCGCTGATGCCGGTGTCCGGCGGATCAGCAACACCGCTTTGCCAGCCAGCGAGCAAAAACGCCGAAAGCAATGGGATCATCTTGCGCATGTGGTCTCCTTCAATCCGATTCAGCTGCTTGCAGTGGCCCAATTGGCTGGTTGCGAAAGCTGTGTATGTAGCGTACCGCGAATTGTGATTAAATTTCTGCAGTGTGCGGATCCGGTGCGCGGCCGGCTTTGGTTGGCGCACCATTTGGAATGGATCCTGAGGCAGACGTCCACATCACTTTGAGGTTCCAATGGCTTGGCTGGTAATCTGCCGCGACATTGCCGATTCCGAGGCCTTGCGCCAGCGGCACCTTGCGAGCCATCTTGCCTATGTCGATACCATCATGGACCAGATTGCGGTCGCTGGGCCACTGGCCTCCCAGTCACAAGGCGCTTACACGGGCAGTTGCTTCATCTACCACACCGACGATCGGGCAGCCGCCGAATCCTTGCTCTTCAACGACCCTTACCATCAGGTGGGCTTGTATCGTGACGTGCAGTTCCAAGCCTTGCGTCCCGCTGCAGGCACTTGGGTGGGCGGTGCAGCCTGGCGCTGATTTCTGACTTGATGCGTTTCTAACGGGCCATGTCCCTCAATGCTGCTAAAATGACGGCCATGAGGTTTGCAACCCGGATATTGACCTGTTGCCTTGGGCTGGCGCCAGCCTTGACGGCATCCGCTGCCGAGTCGCAGTTTTGGATTGTGCTGGGCAGCTACCAA
Organism: Candidatus Azophilus lithoversatilis; assembly: GCA_028278675.1. Taxonomy (GTDB): domain Bacteria; phylum Pseudomonadota; class Gammaproteobacteria; order Pseudomonadales; family Azotimanducaceae; genus Azophilus; species Azophilus lithoversatilis. The sequence goes on along the minus strand of JAQAJJ010000008.1, from coordinate 33,865 downwards.
AACCCCGGCAACGCGGAGGCAGCCAGGCAAGAGCCGCGTACGGACGTCCTGGAACGGTTGCAGGTGAGGGCTTTTGACACGTCCGGTGGCCGTTGGCATCGGCTGCTGCTCGGCCCCTTCGCGGTGCGCAGCCAAGCGGCAGCGATGCTGGCTGAAGCCCGCGGCAACGGCCATTCGGATGCTTGGCTGCTGGCCGGCGACGGGGGAGAGGCGCCGCCCAACGCCGGCGCTTTGGATTCGGCGGATGACCTTGCGCTTCTCGCGGACGCTGGCGACGGCGATGGATTTGGGGATTGGGAGCGCTTCGACCCTTACGACGACTTGGCCGGCCTTGAGGAACTGCCACCGCTATCCGAAGCGGACGTGCATCTGTTGAGCGAGCAGCACAAGCGCCCGGTCAGCGAGCCCCCGCCCGGCTACCAGTTGCACAAGCTGAGGCGTGGCGGCAGTCCGCCCTGACGGCGTCCGCATGCGGATTCAGTGCGCCGCAGCGCACCAACGGCACGCCGAGAGTTGACGACGGAATCCCCCTCCCAAGCGCAGGCCCCGGTGGCACAACTGGATAGCGCGGCCCCCTCCTAAGGGGTAGGTTGAAGGTTCGAATCCTTCCCGGGGCGCCATTTCGCAGGTGGTTTTGCGGCCGTCTCACCGAGTCCAGTTCCGGTCTTGCGCAGCAGCGAGGCCGGCTGGCGCGGCCCTCAAGCTTGATTCAGCAGCGTGGTGACCCGATCCATCATTTCGTCCTTGTCATAGAGGTCGTAGTAGATGGACGCCATGATGTTCTGCGGGCCGAAAAAGAAGCGCTCATAGAGCACCTGGCGGCTGCCGAACCCGGAGACGGCCACGTCGTGGGCAAGGCGGAACAAGGCCACCCGATCCTTGGCGCCTAGGTTGGTGAGTTCAAAGTAGCGGTTGACGTCGTCGGCGATGGCGCCGCCGAAATCCGCTTCGCAGGGGGTGGCCATCAGCGAGCTTGAGCCAAGCAGCTGAACGGTCTCGACCAACTTGGGATACAGCCGCGGAAACAGGTTGCGCGAGGTGTCCAACGGGCGGCGTTGGGGAATCCAGAGTCCCCAACGGTCGCGCTCCGGCTGCTGTTCGGCGGCGAACAGCAGCGCCCGCACGGTCTCGGCGACCCACATGGCCTCGGCGATCTGTCCCTTCACGTTCATGTCCTTGTCCTTGCCGGAGGCTTGGGCCATGGCGCACAGCAGGCCGACGATGAATTCCGCCTTGGCCAGCTTGCCGCAGGCCACTTGGTGCATCATGTGAACCACGGCGTTGGTTTCGGCGAAGGCGCGGTTGCACAGCAGTGGGTCGCGGTACATGAATAGCCGCTCCCAAGGCACGAGCACGTTGTCGAAGATCACCACCGCATCCATTTCCTCAAAGCGCGACGCCAGCGGCGCGTCGAATGCCGACTTGCCGCCGTCATAGGTGTCCCGGCAGATTAGGCGGATGCCCGGCGTGGCGATGGGAATGGTGAAGGCGAGCGCGAACGGGATGTTGGCCTCGGCGGCCTTGAGCAGCGTGGAGGGAAAGACCTCGATGTCGTTTGCGAGCGGCCCCAACGTGGCCAGCAGCCGAGCGCCGGTGACGATCACCCCGGCGTCGGTTTCACGCACCGCTTGCAGGGCCACTTCCGGGCTGGACAGGCCCTGCCTGACGCGCTCGGCGTTGAACTGCGGGTTGACCAAGGTGTGGGTGAGGGCGAGGTCGGCGTGGCGGGCCATTTGATAGTAGTTGCGCATGTTGGCGGCGAAATCGATCGCGTTGGTGACCTCCACGCTGCCTTCGTTCAGGAAATCGGCGGCGCCGGCGAAAGCCATGACCGAAGCGTTCTTGTAGTCCGGTGTGCGCCCGAACATCCCGTTTGACCAGCGGGCCCATTCGTGGAAGGCGGCACCCCGGCGGCGCACGTCGTCGGCGGTGCGGGGCATGAGAAAGGAGATGGGGTGGCGCTCGCCGTCCTCCTCGTAGGTAAGCAGGTTGCGATGGGCTTCCTCATGCTGCTTGTCGATGAACGACGCCAAGGCATGGGCGCCGCGTGCGAGCCCCTGCGCCTCTGTGACATCCTGGATGCGCTCGCCCTGCATCCAGACTTCCCTGTCGTCACGCAGGGAAGCGAGGTATTCGCTGCCGGTCCTTACCGTCATGGGTATTCTCCCGCCCGTGTTCGCGCCGCGCCGTCAACGGCGGTCCGGTCCGGCCGAGCCCGGTCGGCGATCTTCCCCAGTGTGCTGGCGAGGGCCCGCCACTCCTCGGTACTGATCAAGCCCTCAAAGGCGGTGTAGGCCTCGTCCACCAGGGGCGTCACTGCCGCCTTGAGGTCGAATCCGGCCTCCGTCAGCCAGATCTGGACCACCCGCCGGTCCTGACCCGAGCGCCGCCGCTCAACCAAGCCCCTGGCTTGTAGCCGGTCGATGACGCCGACCAGGCTGGGGGCGGGTATCAAGGTGGCCTCCGCCAAAGCCAGCAACGGCTTGCCGTCCGCTTCCCACAGCAGGCGAAGCACCCGCCACTGCCGCTCGGTGACGCCGAAGCGCGTGAAAATTCGGCGAAATCCGGGCATCACCGCATTGAGGGCGCGGTGCATCATCATGGGCAGGGACTGTTCAAAGGTTTTCATTGAATTAATTTCGATACTAATAATTAACATACTAACTATTAGCTGATCGAATGCAACTCCGAACGGTTGCGGCGCCCGGCGCTTTGGAAGTCGGTGGGGCTGATTGGGAGTTCAGTTCGAATCTGATCCGGGGAGCCTCTCAACGAGGCCCATGCCGCCTACTGCGCCTGCAGCAGGTTGGCCGGTGCGTACTGATCCGTCAGCGCTCTTGCATCCGCGGCCCAGTCGATGTCGCTCTTCAGGCGCCGGGGATAGTCGCGGATCTTGATGTCGTAGGGGTCCAGGGACTTAGCCAACTCCGCAGCCCGTGCGCTGAGGGTCATCAGGCTTGGCAGCGCTCCTTTGGTGGCCAGAATGACGCGGTTGCCGCTGCTGGGCAGCTTGAGGTTGAAGAAGGTGCCGAACACGTCGAAATAGGTTGCGGATTCGTGGTCATAGAGCTGGCTGACGGCAAAGGTGTTGGCGGCCAGAGCACCATTGTCGGTCAGCAGCGCGCGGGTGTCGCTTAGGTATTCACGGGTCATCAGGTGTTCGGGAATGTAGTCGGCACCGAAGGCGTCGAGCATGATGAGATCATAGGTGCGGCCGGTCGCCACCGCCCGCCGGGTGAACACCCGGGCGTCCTCGACATGGACTTTCAGACGCCCGCTTTCGGCAAACCCGAAGTGGCGCTTCGCCACCTCGACCACCGCCGGGTCGATCTCCACCGCGTCGAGCTGGGCCTCGGGATAGATCGCCGCCAAGGCCATCGGCAAGGTGCCGCCGCCGAGGCCGACCACCAGGATCCTCTGCGGCGCGGGACCGAACAGCAGCGCCGCCATCATCATCCGGGTGTAGGCCAGGACCATCCGTTGCGGGCGGCGCTCATCAAGGCAGGACTGGTTGCGTTGCGCCCGCCTCAGGCTGAATTGCAGGCACAGGGTTCGGCCCTGCTTGACCACCAAAATCGTCTGGTAAAGTGAGCGCTCCCGATGCACGACCTCTGCTGAGGCCAGGGGAGCGAGCAGCATCACGCCCGCCAGCGCCGCAACGAGAGACCTCTTGCGCTGGATCCTTCGGCACGAGGGTGTCGCGCCCTCGCTCCTGTGGGAACGGCAGGCGCTTCCATGCGCAATGGCCCTCGTCGGAGCGTCGTCAAGCGCCATCATGGGCGCATCTTCGCGACGACCAATGCGGTCGTGCCAGCCAGCACCAAGGTCGCGGTCAGTAAGGTCACAATGGTGTTGATCTCCCACCACAGCACGAAATAGAAGCTGGTGCCCAGGGTGCCGAGGGCGCTGCCGGTGGTGGACACGAAATACAGGCGGCCGGCGATGTTGCCGGACTCTTCGGTGGTGCGCACCAGCAGGCGCACGGAGTAGGGCGATATCATGCCGAGCATCGCGGTGGGCAGCACGAACAGCAGCATCGAGGCAGCCAAGGAACCGTAGCGTGGGTCTTCGATGGCATGGAAGATCCAGTCCATGGCCGATTCGCTGAAGTAGACCAAGGGGTACAGCAGGGCCGCGCCGGCAAGCAGCAGTCCGGCGAACTTGGCCAGGGACGGTGAGCGCAGTGACCATCTGCCGCCGGCAAGGTAGCCCAAGGCGAGGCTTGCCATGAACACCGTGATGATGCTGCCCCAAACGTGAATGCTGCTGCCGAAGTAGGGGGCAAGCACCCGGCCGCCGAGCAGCTCCAGGGACATGATGCCGAAGCCGACGACGAAGGCAAGGCCGTAGATGATTGCGGACAAGCAGGCGACTCGGACTAGGTGGGGTTGGGTAGTGTACAAACAGGCATATCCAATTGCCAACGCGCACCTCGGCCCTTGGGGGCCAAGGTGCGTTTGGAGTTTCGCTATCGCCAAACTCCGCGCCAGTTGAGCGTGAAAGACTCGAATATGTTTATGCATCCGGACAACGCGCCTGTTGTTTTCGCCGCTGCCGTTGGTTGTAATGCGCGGGTACGCACATCGGAATCCAACCCGTGGGGCAGTTGACTCATCTCGAACGGCTGGAGGCCGAGAGCATCCACATCATGCGTGAGGTCGCCGCCGAGGCAGCCCGCCCGGTGATGCTCTACTCCATCGGCAAGGATTCCTCGGTCATGCTGCACTTGGCGCTCAAGGCGTTTCATCCGTCGCCGCCGCCCTTTCCGCTGCTGCATGTGGACACTGGCTGGAAGTTTCGCGAGATGATCGCCTTCCGTGACCAGCGCGCCCGAGAACTGGGTCTGGAGTTGATCGTCCATCGCAACGAGGAAGGCATCGCGGGGGGCATTGGGCCCATCAGCCACGGCGCCGGCGTCCACACCGACGTGATGAAGACCCAAGCGCTCAAGCAGGCCCTCGATGCCCACCGGTTCGACGCGGCCTTCGGCGGCGCCCGCCGGGACGAAGAGAAATCCCGGGCCAAGGAGCGGATCTTCTCCTTCCGCAACGCCCAGCATCGGTGGGATCCCAAGAACCAGCGCCCGGAACTTTGGGACCTCTACAACGGGCGGGTGCGTGACGGCGAGAGCATGCGGGTCTTCCCCCTGTCCAACTGGACCGAGCTCGATGTTTGGCAATACATCCATCAAGAGGCCATTCCGGTCGTGCCGCTCTACTTCGCCGCCCGGCGGCCCATCGTCGAACGGGACGGCCAGCTCATCATGGTCGATGATGAGCGCTTGCCCCTGGCCGAAGGGGAGCGGCCGCGGCCGATGAAGGTGCGCTTTCGCACCTTGGGCTGCTATCCGCTGACCGGTGCCGTCGAATCCGATGCCGCGGACGTGCCGGGCGTCATTCGGGAGATGCTCAATGCGCGAACCTCGGAGCGCCAAGGCCGCCTGATCGACCACGATGAGGCGGCGTCGATGGAGAAGAAGAAGCGGGAGGGCTATTTCTGATGGCCGAGCCGGCGGACATTGAGGCCTATCTGCAGCAACAGGCGGCCATGACCACCCTGCGCTTCCTGACTTGCGGCAGCGTGGATGACGGCAAGAGCACCCTCATCGGCCGGCTGCTGTTCGACGCCCAATTGATTTTCGACGACCAACTCGTGGCCCTCGAGGCGGACAGCAAGCGTCACAGCACCCAAGGGTCGGAACTCGACTTCGCCTTGCTGGTGGACGGCTTGGCGGCGGAGCGCGAGCAGGGCATCACCATCGATGTGGCCTACCGCTACTTCGCGACGGCGAAGCGCAAGTTTGTGGTGGCTGACACCCCCGGCCACGAACAGTACACGCGCAACATGGCCAGCGGCGCGTCGCACTCGGAGCTGGCCGTCATCCTGGTCGATGCCCGCAAGGGCGTGCTCACCCAGACCCGGCGACACAGCGCCATCGCCTCGCTGTTTGGCATCCGTCGCTTCGTGCTGGCGGTCAACAAGATGGATCTGGTGGGTTACGACCAAGCCGTGTTTAGCGCCATCGAAGCCGAGTACCGGGCATTCGCTGCCGATTTGGGCGACATTGCAGTCACCGCCCTGCCCATCTCGGCTTGGAAGGGCGACAACGTCACCGGACCCAGCGCTGCCATGCCCTGGCATCAGGGGCCAGCGTTGCTGCCGTTTCTCGAGGAGGTGGTGGTTGAGCCCAGCGGTGGTCATGGCGCCTTTCGCCTGCCCGTGCAGTGGGTCAACCGGCCCAACCTGGACTTCCGGGGCTTCACCGGCACGGTCGCGGGAGGCACCGTGCGGCCGGGGGACGACGTGGTGGCCTTGCCCTCAGGCGTGCGCTCCCGCGTGACACGCATTGTCACCTACGACGGCGACTTGGACTGCGCCGAAACTGGGCAGGCGGTCACCCTGGCCCTGGCGGATGAGATCGACGTCAGCCGTGGTGACGTGCTCTGCCACAGGGCGCATCCTGTGCAGTTGTCCGACCAGCTTGCCGTGCATTTGCTGTGGATGAGCGAGGACGACCTTATTCCGGGCCGGCAGTACCGCCTGAAGAGCGCGACCCGGACGCTGGATTGCGTGGTGACCGAGCTCAAGCACGCCGTCAACATCAATACCTTGGAAACCCAGGCGGCAAAAAAGCTCACCTTGAACGAGGTGGGTGTGGCCAACATCAGCTTGAGCGAACGCCTTGCCTTCGACCCGTTTCAGGACAGTGCGCCAATGGGCGGCTTCATCCTCATGGACCGGCGCTCCAACGCCACCGTGGGGGTGGGCACCCTCGACTTCTCCCTGCGCCGGGCGGACAACGTGGCCTGGCAGGCGCTGACCATCGACAAGGCGCACCGGGCGGCGCTCAAGCATCAGCGGCCCTGCGTGATCTGGCTGACCGGCCTATCCGGCTCCGGCAAATCGACCATCGCCAACCTGCTCGAGGCCCGACTGCACGACCTGCACCGTCACACCTATATCTTGGATGGCGACAACGTGCGCCATGGGCTGACCCGGGACCTTGGCTTTACCGAGGCGGATCGGGTGGAGAACGTGCGCCGCATTGGTGAAACAGCCAAGCTCATGGTGGATGCCGGGTTTATCACCATCGCCGCCTTCATCTCCCCCTACCGCTCCGAACGCCGCATGGTGCGGGAACTGCTTGAGGAGGGCGAGTTCATCGAGGTATTTGTCAGTACGCCATTGGACGTGTGCGAGGCGCGCGACCCCAAGGGCCTCTACCAGAAGGCGAGGGCCGGCGAAATCGAGAACTTCACCGGCATCGACGCCGAGTACCAACCGCCGGTCCGCGCCGAATTGGTTCTCGACACCGTGGCCATGAACGCCGAACAGAACGCCGAAACCATTCTCGACCACCTGCGCGGTATCGGGGTGCTGGAGGTTTAGCGTCCCTGCCAGTTCGGTGGGCGCTTTTCGGCGAAGGCCTTCGGCCCCTCGATGAAGTCCTCGCTCTTGGCCATCGCCTTCACCGATTCGTAGGAGGCGCGGATGGACTCTTCCAGGGAAGCAGTGCTTAAGCTGCGGTACACGACATCCTTGCTCGCCCGGATCGATAGCGGAGCGCATTGGCAGATTTGGTTGGCCCAATCCCGAGCTTCCTCCATGAGTTGCTCATGGGGCACTACGGCGTTGACGAAGCCGAGTTCCTTGCCTTCTTCGGCACCCACGTGGCGACCGGTGAGAATCATGCCCAGCGCCCGCTTGGAGCCGATCTGCCGGGGCAGGCGGTTGAGGCCACCGGCCAGAGCGGCCAGGCCGACCTTGGGCTCGGGCAGCGCGAACAGGGCCTTTTCGGAGGCGATGATCAGGTCGCAGGCCAGTGCAATCTCAAAGCCGCCGCCCATGGAGACGCCGTTGACGGCGGCGATCACGGGCTTTAGCAGGTCGAAGCGGGAGGTCAGGCCGGCGAAGCCTCTGGGCATCGGCAGCCGCTCGCCGCCCTCGGCTTGATAGCGCAGGTCGTTGCCAGCGGAGAAGCCGCGTCCCGCGCCGGTGATGATGGCCACCCACATGTCGTCATCGGCGGCGAAGTCGTCGAAGACTTCGCCGAGTTCGACGTTGGCCGGCGGGTGTAGCGCATTCAACCGGTCGGGTCGGTTCAAGGTGACGGTCATGATATGGTCGGATTTGTCGATGGTGCAGTATTCGGGCATGGATCCTCTCTCGCTGAAATGAATGAGTGACTGGTTGAGTGCGGCATTTTGTCACAACGCTTCGCGGCCATCATGTGCAATGCGCTGTTGCCGTCGCCGCGGCGCTCTTGGTCTTGGCGGCGCTGGCTGGCTGTGGCCAGTCGCCGGGTTACCGGCACTATCGCGGCGAGGCGATGGGCACCGGGTTGGCGTTGACCTATGCGGGGTGCGCGGGCGACGTGGAGGCGGTCGTCGTTCAGGAACTTAAGCGCGTGGATGCGCAACTTTCCACTTGGCGGTCCGACTCCGAGGTGGCGCGATTCAATGCCAGCGCAACGGAGGACTGGTTCCCGGTCTCCGCACCGGTCGCGGCGCTCGCGGTCGATGCCTTGGCGCTCTCGCGCCACTCCGGGGGTGCGTTTGACCTGACCGTTGCGCCCTTGGTGCGGCTTTGGGGGTTTGGTCCCGATGCGCCTGTGAATGGGTCCGCGCCCAGTGCTGAGGCTGTCGCCGCAACCATGGGACAGGTCGGTTGGCAGAAGCTTGAGGTTCGGCTTGATCCACCGGCGCTGCGCAGACGGATTGCAGGGTTGTCCCTTGATTTCTCCGCCATCGGCAAGGGGCATGGGGTTGATGGGGTAGCCGAGCGCCTTGACGCCTTGGGCTGCCGCAGCTACTTGGTCGATATCGGCGGCGAAGTGCGCACCCTTGGCCAAGGCCCCCAGGGCGGGCCGTGGCGCATCGGCGTGGAGCCGCCCGATGGCGGTATGCCGCAGTGGGTTCTTCGGCTCTCCGGTCAGTCGGCGGCCACTTCGGGCGACTATCGGAATTTCCGCTTGCTGGACGGGCGGCGCTTGAGCCACATCATTGATCCCCGCACCGGTGCGCCCGTCAGCCATCCCTTGGCCTCGGTGACTGTGGTGGCGGCGAGCGCTGCTGGGGCGGACGGCTTGGCGACGGCCATCCAAGTGCTCGGCCCCGATGAAGGTTGGAACTTTGCGCGCCGCGACGGCACCGCCGCCCTGTTGCTGGTGCGCAGCGAAAGTGGCTTCGAGCGCCGTTATACTGAATCGATGAGTCAGTTTCTCGAACCATGAGCGTCTTGCTGCGCAGCATTGCGAGGGCGGGACGCCCTCGAGCCAAGCAGCTATGCTCGATTCCAACGGAGTTTGGCGCCCGCGAAACTTAAACGCGAACCGGGAGGGCGTCCCGCCCTCGTCCTGATTCGTGGAAGCCCTTAGCTTGCCCCAGAACCGCACGCCGCCGACGCCGAAGGAACAACCCGCCAGCCGCTGGGCTGTCTCCATTTGTTCCATGGAGCCGCCATCCAAGGGTGGAGTACCCCCGCGCCCGGTCTTGTGGAAAGCAAATGCCAGGCTCGCTGTCGAGCTCGGTCTGCGCTATGCCTTTGCGCGCCGTGGTTCCGGTGCGTTGATCGGCTGGGTGGCGGTGGCCGGTTTGGCGCTCAGCGTCGCCGTGCTGGTGGTGGTGCTGTCGGTGATCAACGGCTTCGAGCGGGAGTTGCGCGAGCGCGTCTTTGGCGTCCTGCCCCATGCGGGGCTCTGGGGCGATCAGCCGTTCGTTCCGAGTGCCTTGGAGACGTCGAATCTAGTCGCCACGCCCGGCGTGTTGGGTGCCGCGCCAATCGTTCAGGGGTCGGGCCTGGCGGTTGCCAGCGACGAAGTGCAAGGTGTGCTGTTGACCGGCGTTGAGCCGGAGGACTATCGGCAAGTGTCCGGCATCGAGGCGTTTCTTGGCGAGGATGGACCAACGGCGCTTGACGCCATGCGACCCAGCGGTTTCGGCGTGATCCTCGGCTCGCGCTTGGCTTCGCGCTTGGGCGTCGGTATCGGCGATCCGGTGCGGTTGATGCTGCCCTTGGGTTCCCTGACGCTGGCGGGAATGCTGCCCCGGCAGAAGCGCTTCCGAGTGGTGGCTTTGCTGCGCTCCGGCTCCGAACTGGATGCCCGGGCGGCTTTCATCCACTTGGCGGACGCCCAACGGCTGTTTCGATTGGGCGGCAAGGTGCATGGCTATCAACTGCGCCTAGCCGATCTCGACGCCGCCCACGCGCTCGCCGCCCTAGCGGTGCGGCGCTTGGGCGAGGACCGCTTCTTTGCCCGCACTTGGCAGCACTCCCACGGCAACCTGCATCGGGCGATCGGCGCGCAGAAGGCGACCCTATTCGTACTGCTCGCCTTTCTCGTGGGCGTGGCTGCATTCAACTTGGTTTCCACCCTGGTCATGACGGTGGAGCAGCGTGGGGCGGACATCGCGATACTCAAGACCATGGGCGCTGCCAGTGCGCCGCTGATCGGCTGTTTCGTGGTGCTGGGCGCCGTGGTTGGCGCCTTGGGCATCCTTCTCGGCATTGCCTGCGGTGCTGCGGCGGCGGCGGGACTGCCCGCCGTCTTTGCTTGGATCAATGACGGCTTGAACCTCGACTTGATGAGCCAGTACTTCATTAGCTACCTGCCGGTGGACATCTGGCCAGCGGACCTCGTCCGCATCGCGGTGGTGTCCTTCGTCTTGTGCGCGGCCTGCACCCTTTATCCGGCTTGGCGCGCCGCGCGCCTGCTGCCCAGCCGGGTGCTTGCTCATGAGTGAGCCGGTGCTCCTGGCCACTGGCCTGCATAAGTCCTTCAAGCAGGGCAGCGAGCGCATCGAGGTGCTGCGTGGCTTGAGCTTGGAAGTGCGGCGGGGCGAGCGATGCGCCATCGTGGGGCGTTCGGGATCGGGCAAGAGCACCTTGTTGCACATTCTGGCCGGGCTGGATGACTTGGATGCCGGACAAGTGCAGCTTTGTGGGGCTGCCATCAGCGCCGCATCGGTGGGTGAGCGGGCTCGAATGCGCAATCGCCACGTTGGATTCGTCTATCAGCTCCATCATCTGCTGCCGGAGTTTTCGGCTTTGGAGAACGTCCAGATGCCGCTGCGCTTGGGCGGCGCCTCTCGCCGGCAGGCTGAGGCGCAGGCGGCGGTGCTGTTGGAGGCTGTGGGCTTGAAAAACCGCATGAACCATCGTCCGAGTGCGCTGTCCGGGGGTGAAAGGCAGCGCGTGGCGGTGGCCCGGGCCTTGGTTGGCCATCCAGACGTGCTTTTGGCCGATGAGCCCACCGGCAATCTCGACCGAGACAATGCGCGCCAAGTGTTTGACTTGATGCGCGCTTTGAGCGAGGACTTTGGCGTTGCCCTCGTGGTGGTGACCCACGATGAGGAGGCGACCGACGGCATGGACCGGGCGCTGCTGCTGGACGGCGGCGCTTTGGACGCCTTGGCGTGAGGCTGGCGCTGTGGATTGCCCTGTGCCATCTGTGGCGGGGCGGCAACCGCTATGCGCGCCTGATCAACTGGATGACGTTGGCGGGCCTTGGCGTGGGCGTCTTGGTACTGACCGTGGTGGTCAGCGTCATGAACGGCTTCGATGCCGAGTTGCGCAGCCGCATTCTCGGCACCGTCCCCCACGTCCTGGTGCCCCGGTCCGAAGGCATGGGCGCCGAAGCCGTTGCGCAGCTGCCGGGCGTTGCCGCCGCCTACCCCTTTTTTGAGGCGTCCGGCATGGTGGTCGGCGCAGGGGGCGTGGCCCCGGTGACACTGTACGGGATAGACACCGCCGATGCGGCGCTGTTGACCACCATCGACGCCCATATGCTGGGCAGGAGTTTGGGCGAGGCGCTGGCCCCGCCTACCGGCTTGGTGATGGGTCGGCCTCTGGCCCGCCGCCTGGGTTTGGTGGACGGCGACGCCTTGCGGCTGGCGCTCCCCGACGCCGAAGAGGGCAGGGTGCAGCCGCGCTTCAAGGCATTTCGGCTTGAGGGGCTGTTCGAGGTCGGTGCGGAATTCGACTACGGGTTGGTGATCGTGTCCCGCGCCGCCTTTGATGGCGTGGAACGGGAGCGCCTGGGCGCTGACCGAATCCGGGTCGTGCTTGACGATCCCTTGGCGGCGGACGAGTTCGCCGCCAGGGTTGCCGATGCGGAGGGTGGCGCAGGGGTCGCGGCGGGAATCGAAACCTGGATGCAGAGCTACGGCGAGCTGTTTCTCGCGGTGCGCATCGAAAAGGCGCTGATGTTCCTCATTCTGCTGCTGATCGTCGCGGTGGCCGGATTCAACATCGTCTCCAGCCAAACCATGGTGATCGACGGCAAGCGGGCGGACATCGCCGTGCTGCGCACCCTAGGGGCCACCGGCGCCCTGGTCCGGCGCGTGTTCCTGCTGCAGGGTGTGCTGGTGGCCACCGCGGGCATTGCTTCGGGCCTGATTTTAGGCGTCGCCACCGCCAGCCGCATCGGGCCAATCTTTGCCGAGCTTGAATCCTGGCTCGGACTGCGGCTGTTGGAAGGTTCCTATTTTGCAACCGTGCCGTCGCGGGTGCTGCCTGCCGATCTGGCCCTCATCGGTGGCCTTTCCTGGCTGCTGTGCCTGCTGTCGGCTTGGATTCCGGCGCGCCGCGCCGCGCAGCAGAACCCGGTTGAGGGTTTGCATCCTTAGTCCGAATCCGGCGGCTGCGCCGCTGTCGCCAGCGTTGAATGATGTGCAGCCGCCAGAGCACTCGGGCCAGCACGAAACCGGTCACGCCTGCGATCCAGCCGCATAGGAGGCTGCCGAAAATGAGCGGATAGCCGATGCGGGTCAGGTTGGTGAAGATCCAGCTGAAGCTGATTTCGATGGTCTCCACCTCGATGCGCATGTCGAGCAGCCAAGCGCCAAGGCGATAAGTGAAGTAGAAGATCGGCGCTATGGTGAGTGGGTTTGAGATCCACACCAAGGCAATGGCGATGGGCAGGTTGCAGCGGAAGGCGACGACCAAGGCGCCGGCCGCCAGCATCTGAAAGGGGATTGGCAAAAAGGCGCAAAACAGGCCAATGAAGGTGGCACCCGCCGCCGCACGCCGGTTCAGGCGCCAAATTTCGGTGTTTTGTAGGAGCAATCCCAAGGGCTTGAGGGCGGGATTCGCACGAATCTTGTCGGCATCCGGCAGATACCGGCGCAGGACTTCTTTTGGCATAACTGGGTGTCTTGATCTCGGGATTAGGTTGTCACATGAGTCAGCTTTTGTGCCCAGCACCTGCGCCGCCCCTGGGGTGGCGCACCCACTCGTCGGCTTGAGGCATCGCCTCGTTAGATTATGCCTGCTATCCGATGCCTGATGTGGTTGCTGCTGGTCGGCCTCGCCGCGTCGTCCCTGCTGGGGATGGCGCGTTCGGGCCTGTCCGCCCGGGTGCCCCATTGCGCTGCGGAGGCACCGCGCAAACTGACCGTGGCGATATTGGAAGCGGCGTCCTCTCCGGCGCAAGATCGACTGCGCCTTCAAGTGGCGGTGCGCCGCGACCTCAAACCTGAGTGCGTGGACCTGAGCGGTCGCCAACTGCGCCTGAATTGGTATTTCCCGCCGCCGGTCCAGGCCGGGGAGGTCTGGCGGGTGGAAGCCAAGGTACGGGCGCCTTGGGGCTACCAGAATCCTGGCGGTTTCGACTATGAGCGCTGGCTGTTCGGCGAAGGCATCGATGGCGTGGGCTACATCCGCTCCGGCGAGCGCCTGCTGCCGTCCGCATTCGATCTGCGCCAGCGCGTTCGCGAAGCGGTTGCCGAACGGCTGGCCGACCGTCGCCGCGGTGCCCATCTGCGGGCTTTGGCGACCGGCGATGGCAGCGCCTTGACCGATGCCGACTGGGCGCTGCTGCGGCGCACGGGCACGGTGCATCTGCTGGTCGTTTCCGGGCTGCACGTCGGATTGGTGGCCTTGCTGGGCTATGCCGTCGGTGCTGCTGCCGCGCGCTTGGCGCCGGGTGGACTGGTCTGGCTGCCGGCCGGTTGGATCGCCGCGGCGTTCTCCGTGACTGGGATGATCGGTTTTGTTTGGCTCTGCGGGGCGGAGCCGCCGGCGTTTCGGGCCGGAGTGATGAGCGGATTTGCCGCCTTGGCCTTCGCCGGCGGCCGCCGGGTACCGGTGGCGAGTTGGCTGGCGCTTGCCGCGGTGATGGTGGTCTGCGTGGATCCAGGTGCCGTGCTCACCCAGGGTTTTTGGCTCTCCTTCGGCGCCGTTGCCGTGCTTGTTGCCGGATTCGCCAACCGCGTGCCAGCGCTCGGCTGGGCAGCCGGCCTGATGTGGGCGCAGGCGCTCATGGTTTTGGCGATGACCGTGATGACCGCAGCGGTGGTGGGCGAAGTCGCGCCCGCGGCTGGCCTCGCCAACTTGATTGCGGTGCCTTGGATATCGCTGGTGGCGGTGCCCTTGGTGATGTTCTCGCTGGTCTCCACCTTGGCGGGAGCGCCATTCGACGCGTTCTGCTGGATGCTGGCGGATCTGTCAGTGTCGGCCTTGCTGAGCGGCCTTGAGACGCTTGGGGAGGGCCAATCCCACTCGGTTCCGGTACCGCTTGGGCAGGGTCTTGCCGCGTTGGCGGCGCTCGCCTGCGCCTTGGCGGCCCCGAATTGGCGCCTGCGGCTTGCCTGCCTGCCGCTGTGGGCCGCCGGGCTGATGGTTTTTCAAGACCGGCCCGCGCCGGGGCAATTTGAAATTCTGGCGCTGGACGTGGGGCAGGGCAGCGCGACGCTGATCGACACGCGCAACCACCGCCTGCTTTTCGATGCGGGGCCCCGTTTCCCCTCTGGCTTTGACTTGGGAGAAGCGGTAGTGCTGCCGGCAATCGCCGCCACGGGAAAACGGAGCTTGGACCGTCTGATCGTCAGCCACGGCGATCTTGATCATGCCGGGGGTGCCGCCGCCGTGCTGCGCGGAGCGCCCGCAGCCTCCGTCTGGGGCGATGTGGCCGACCTGAATGCCGAGCCGTGCCGACGGGGCGAGCGCTGGACTTGGGACGGGGTGGCCTTTGAGGTGCTGCATCCACCTGCAGGCTACGCGCGAGGCGGCAACGATGCCTCCTGCGTTCTTCAGGTCAGCGTTGGGGAGCAGCGCGCTCTGTTGACGGGCGACATCTCGCGCCGGGTGGAGGCGACTTTAGTGGCCGGTGGACTGGCCCCCGCCACCCTGCTGTTTGCGCCTCATCACGGCAGTGGCAGCTCCTCGTCCAAGCGCTTTGTCGAGGCCGTCAATCCGCGCTTGGTCTTCATCAGCGCCGGCTGGCGCAACGCCTACGGCCACCCCAATCCACAGGTGGTGCGGCGCTACCGGCTATTGGGTTCCCCAGTGTGGATGACCGGCATCGAAGGGGCCCTGCAGTGGTCCTCGGCGACGCCGGCACGAGTGGTTGCCCATCGCCGGGAACGCAACGCCGGTTGGGCTTGGTGGGTGAATCGAGCGCCTGAGAACGCTTTGGACAACCATTGAAATGCGCCAGTCTGGACGCATTGTAGGGTTTGTTGGCAGGAGGCTTGCGCGAGCCTCCGGTCAAGGATGAATGCAACCCGTACAAGGAGCAGCAATCATGCGCATGGACCGTATGACCACTCGCCTGCAAGGCGCCTTGGCGGATGCCCGCTCGTTGGCGGCGGGCAAGGACCATTCCGCCCTGGAGCCCATTCATCTGCTGGCGGCCTTGCTGGAGCCGGGGCCAGCCACCCTGATGCCGCTGCTGGTTCGGGCCGGAGGCCAGGCGGGCAAGATTGCCGACGGCCTGGCCACCGCACTCGACCAAGTCGCCACTTTGAAGACGCCGACCGGCGACATCCAGCCTTCCCAAGCCTTCATTCGCACGCTCACCTTGGCGGACGGCTTGGCCCAGAAGGCCGGCGACAGCTACCTGTCCAGCGAGCAGGCGATGCGAGCCTTGGTGCAGGACCCGACCGTCAAGCGCGTACTTAGCGGCGCGGGCGTCGATGCCCAGCAGCTTGAGGCCGTCATTGAAGCGGCGCGGGCCGGGGAGCGGGTGCAGGACGCCGATGCGGAGGAGCATCGGGAGGCGCTTGCCAAGTACTGCATCGATCTCACCGAACGGGCGGAGCAGGGCAAGCTTGATCCGGTGATCGGGCGCGATGACGAGATCCGGCGCACCATTCAGGTGCTGCAGCGGCGCACCAAGAACAACCCGGTGCTGATCGGCGAACCCGGGGTCGGCAAGACCGCCATCGTCGAGGGCTTGGCGCAGCGCATTCTCAATGGCGAGGTGCCGGAGGGGTTGAAGAGCAAGCGCATTCTGGCCCTCGACATGGGCGCGCTGATCGCCGGCGCCAAGTTTCGCGGCGAATTCGAGGAACGGCTGAAGGCCGTGCTGAATGAGCTCGCCAAGCAGGAGGGCAGCATCATTCTCTTCGTCGATGAACTGCACACCGTGGTCGGGGCCGGCAAGGCGGAGGGGGCCATGGACGCCGGCAACATGCTAAAGCCGGCCTTGGCCCGGGGCGAGCTGCACTGCGTCGGCGCGACCACGTTGGATGAGTATCGCCAGCAGGTCGAAAAGGATGCCGCCTTGGAGCGCCGCTTCCAGAAGGTGTTGGTGGATGAGCCGGGGGTGGAGGACACCATCGCCATTTTGAGGGGCCTGAAGCAACGCTATGAACTGCACCACGCCGTGGACATCACGGACCCGGCCATCGTCGCCGCCGCGCGACTGTCGCATCGCTACATCACCGATCGGCAGCTGCCGGACAAGGCCATCGACCTGATCGATGAGGCGGCCAGCCGCATTCGCATGGAGATCGACTCCAAGCCGGAGGCGATGGATCGGCTGGAACGGCGACTCATCCAGCAGAAGATGGAGGTCGAGGCGCTCAAGAAGGAGAGCGATGAAGCCAGCAAGCGCCGCCTTGAGGATCTGCGGCGCAGCGTCGAGGCCCTGGAGGCGGAATACGCCAGCTTGGAGGAAGTCTGGAAGGCCGAGAAGGCCAGCCTGCGCGGCGCCCAGGACATCAAGGAGGAATTGGAGGCGGCCCGCTCCGAGTTTGAAGCCGCCCGGCGCAGCAGCGACCTTGCGCGCATGTCGGAGTTGCAGTACGGCCGCATTCCGGAATTGGAGCGGCAGCTGGCCGGGGCCACCGAGCCGGTGCAGCACGAGTTGCTGCGCAACAATGTCACCGAGGAGGAGATCGGCGAAGTGGTCTCCAAGTGGACCGGCATCCCGGTGGCGAAACTGCTGGAGGGCGAAAAGGAGAAGCTGCTCCAGCTTGAAGCCGAGCTGCACAAGCGGGTGGTCGGCCAGCAGGAGGCGGTCGCCGTCGTTGCCGATGCGGTGCGCCGCTCCCGGGCCGGGCTGTCCGATCCCAAGCGCCCCAACGGCTCCTTCATGTTCCTAGGCCCCACCGGCGTCGGCAAAACGGAGCTGTGCAAGGCGTTGGCGGAAGTGCTGTTCGACAGCGAGGAAGCCCTGCTGCGGGTGGACATGTCGGAATTCATGGAAAAGCACTCGGTGGCTAGACTGATCGGAGCGCCACCGGGCTACGTGGGCTATGAGGAGGGCGGCTTCCTCACCGAACAGGTGCGCCGCCGCCCCTACTCGCTGATCCTGCTCGACGAGATCGAAAAGGCGCATCCCGACGTCTTCAACATCCTGCTGCAAGTGCTCGACGACGGCCGCCTCACCGATGGCCACGGACGCACCGTGGACTTCCGCAATTGCGTCCTGGTGATGACCTCGAACCTGGGTTCCGAGGCCATTCAAGCCATGGCCGGTGACGGCAACTTTGAGCGCCTGAAGGAAACGGTGCTCGGCATCGTCAGCCAGCACTTCCGCCCGGAGTTCATCAATCGGGTCGATGACCTGGTGGTGTTCCACGCGCTGACTCGGGAGCAGGTGGCCCGCATTGCCGAGCTCCAGTTCGACATCCTGCGCACCCGTCTCAGGGAACAGGACATTGGCATCCGTTTGGCCGATGAGGCCCTTAAGGCCCTAGTGGATGAGGGCTACGACCCCGTTTACGGCGCCCGTCCCTTGAAGCGCGCCATTCAGAAGCGCGTCGAAAACCCATTGGCCGCCAAGCTGCTGGCGGGCGATGTGGCTCCGGGTGGCGAGGTGGGCGTGCAATTCCAGGACGGCGCCTTCCAATTTGAAGTGGGGCCGGCTAAGGGGCCAGCCGTGATTTCCTAGGGTGTCGCCGGCGCCGAGTTGCGCAGCAACTCGAACGCATCGCCTTAGGCGATGCGCGTCCTTCCTTGATCGTCTAACATCCGCTCCATCGCAAAGAATGAGTTGGCCCTTGTGAAGAGTGAGATCGGATCATGATCAAGAAGTGCCTGTTTCCGGTGGCGGGCTACGGCACCCGCTTTCTGCCTGCCACCAAGTCGATGCCCAAGGAAATGCTGCCCATCCTCAACAAGCCCTTGGTGCAGTATGGGGTGGAGGAGGCGCTGGAGGCGGGCCTAACCGACATCGGCTTCGTGACCGGTCGCGGCAAGCGGGCGATCGAAGACCACTTTGACCTAAACTATGAGCTGGAGCACCAGATTCAGGGCACCGGCAAGGAGGTGCTGCTTTCCGGCATCCGCGAACTCATCGAGCGCTGCACCTTCTCCTACAGCCGGCAGGTCACCATGCGCGGCTTGGGTCATGCGATTCGAAGCGGGCGGACCCTGATTGGTGATGAGCCCTTCGGGGTGGTTCTTGCCGACGACCTTTGCCTAGGTGAGGGGCATGGAGTGCTGGCGCAGATGGTCGCTGTGTTCAAGCAGTTCCGATGCAGCATCGTCGCCATCGATGAAGTGGCCGAGGAGGACATCGGCAAATACGGCGTGATCGCCGGCGAAGCCATTACCGAGCGCATCTTCCGCGTGACCGACATGGTCGAAAAACCGTCGTCGGGCAACGCGCCGAGCAATCTGGCCATCATTGGCCGCTACATCCTGACGCCGGACATCTTTGACATTCTTGAGGCCACGGAAGCGGGTCGCAACGACGAGGTGCAGATCACCGATGCCCTGCTCACCCAAGCGCAGCAGGGCGCCGTCATCGGCTACAAATTCGATGGCAGGCGCTTTGATTGCGGCTCCATTGAAGGCTTTGTGGAAGCCACCAACCATTGCCACGCCCTTCATGAGCGGGACTGATCTGCCCCTAGGGGCCTTCAACTCGCCCCAGTGCGGTGCGCCGCTGACGTCGAGGGAACAACCCGCCAGCTGGTGGGCTGTCTCCATTTGTTCCATGGAAGCCCTTAGCTTGCCCCAGAACGGCACGCCGCCGACGCCGAAGGAATCTCCATTTGTTCCATGGAAGCCCTTAGCTTGCCCCAGAGCGGCACGCCGCTGACATCGAAGGAACAACCCGCCAGCCGGTGGGCCGTCTCCATTTGTTCCATGGAAGGTTGGGCGGCGCCCTAAGGCGCCTGGCGGAGCGGAGTCGATGTTGGGCGTCATGCAATCCGGCGGCTGGCTCATGGTGCCCATTGTGCTGTGCAGCATCGCCGCCCTGGCGATCGGCATCGAGCGGGGCTGGACCCTGCAAAGATCCCGAGTGATTCCCGAAGACTTGCTCATCGACGTCCGGCGATGGACGGGGGAGGGTTTGGCTGAGACGGCTGGGCCCGGTGAATTGCCGGCCAGCAGCGTTCTCGATCGCGGAAAAAGATCTCCAAGTGAATCCACTTTTGTGCCCGGCGGCCGCCCATCCGTCGATTCGAGACCTAGCCTGGTCAGCCCTCTGGGCCAAGTGCTGGCGGCGGGAATCGCCAATGCACGGCGCGGCCGCAGCCTGATGAAGGAAGCCATGGCCGAAGTCATCGCTGCGGTCAGCCATGATCTTGAGCGCTATCTGACGTCATTGGGCATCATCGCTTCGATAGCCCCGTTGCTGGGGCTGCTCGGCACGGTGGTCGGCATGATCCAAGTGTTTTCCGCCCTGATGCTCGATGGCGCCGGGCGTCCCGAGACTTTGGCCGGCGGCATTTCCGAAGCGCTCATCACCACTGCGGCCGGCCTGACCGTGGCCATACCTTCGCTCATGCTGCACCGCTTCTTTCTGCGCCGGGTCGAGGACTTGGTGGTGGAGCTGGAGCGGCAAGCGGCGCATCTGGTGGAGGCCGCGCACAACGACGTCCCGCTGTCTGCGTCAGGGCAGTTGGGCGAATCATGAACCGTCGCCGAGGGCGCATGGCGGCGACCGTCGAGCTGGCGCCGCTGATCGACATCGTGTTTCTGCTGCTCATCTTCTTCATGGTTTCCACCACCTTCATCCGCCGCAGCGAGCTGCAGATCGACCTGCCCGAAGCGCGGGCGGGCTGGCTGGCGACAGCGGATCCCGTGACCATCACCGTGCATCGCGACGGCGGCTACGCGGTCAATGGTCGTCCCGCTGCTGCTGGATCCGCGCTGGTGCGGGCTCTGGCTTCAGCCCGCGGTGAAGACGCGGCGCCCCGCGCCGTCATCGCCGCGGATGCGCTTGCCCCTCACCAGGCAGTGGTCGGCGCCATGGATGCGGCCAGCCAATCCGGCCTGACGCGGATCAGCATTCTCACGCGCTCGGCCCCGGACGCCGAGGTGCCGGCGCAGACGCCCGGGGCGCTGCCGCCCGCAACCGGTCAGGATGGCCCATGAGTGCCGGTGTGGCGGACCGGGGACCGACGGACTGGACCACCTACAAGCGCCTGCTCGGCTATGTGCGCCCCTATTGGGCGCTTTTCACCGTGGCGGTACTGGGCTTCTTGGTGGGCAGCGGCGCCGAGGCCTACTTCGTCAACCTCTTCGGCGCCTTGGTCGATGATTGGGATGCGGGTGCCGCCCGCGCCGCCTTCTTCATTCCACTGGCCATGCTGGGCGCCGCGGCGGTGCGCGGCTTGGGCGAGGTGGTCGGCGAGATGCTGCTCTCCCAAGTCTCCTTCACCGTGGTCCACAACTTGCGCATGGCGCTCTTCGAGCAACTGCTGCACATGCCGAGCCGCTACTTCGATGGCAGCAGCCAAGGACGCTTGGTGTCGCGGATCACCTTCAACGTGGCGCAATTGCGCGATACCGGCACCGATGCGCTGAAGTCGATCATCCAGGACGGCGGCAAGGTGGCCGTCTTTCTAGGCTGCATGCTCTACCTCAACTGGGCGTTGACACTGATCTTCATTGCCGCGGTGCCGGTGGTCGCCGTCGTCGTGCTCTATGCCAGCCGCCGTTTCCGCAGCATCGCCAGACGCATTCAGAACGCCATGGGGGATGTCACCCACGTCGCCTCGGAAGCCATCGCGAGCTACCGGGTGGTGCGCATCTTCGGCGGCGCAGACAACGAGCGGCGGCGCTTCGACCGGGCCAGTCGCGCCAACCGCCGCCGCAATCTCAAAATGGTCGTCACCAAAGCGGCCAGCACCCAAATCGTGCAAATCCTAGTGGTCGCCGCTGTGGCGCTGTTGATCGCGACGCTGGCGCGGCCTGACGTGACACATGGGCTGTCCACCGGGGACCTAGTGGTCTTTCTGGGTTTGGCCGGAATGCTGGCGCGGCCCATTCGCAAGCTCACCGAGGTCAATGCCCGCCTGCAGAAGGGCTTGGCCGCCGCAGAGGACGTCTTTTCCCAGCTCGACGCCCCGGTGGAGCGGGATCAGGGTACGCTGTCCATCGACCGGGCCGAAGGGCGGATCGAGTTTCGGGGCGTCAACTTCTCCTACAGCGATGACCAAGGGCCAGCTCTGAGAGACATCGACCTGATTGTCGAGCCGGGCCAGACGGTGGCCTTGGTGGGCCGTTCGGGCAGCGGCAAATCGACCCTTGCGAGTCTGATCCCGCGCTTCTACGAGGCGGACAGCGGCGAAGTGCGCCTTGATGGCCGCGCCGTCCAGGACTACGACCAAGCCAGCCTGCGCCGGCAGATGGCGTTGGTTACCCAGCAGGTGAATCTGTTCAACGACACTGTGGCCGCCAACATCGCATACGGCGCCTTGGCTGGCGCCGACCCTGCGGCGCTGGAGGACGCGGTGCGCCGCGCCCACGCCCAGGACTTCATCACCGCCTTGCCCAAGGGCATGAACACCCTGGTCGGTGACGACGGCGTGTTGCTGTCCGGTGGCCAGCGGCAGCGAATCGCCATCGCCCGGGCACTGCTGAAGAATGCGCCCATCCTGATTCTTGACGAGGCCACGTCAGCGCTCGACAGCGAATCGGAGCGCCACATCCACGCCGCTCTGGAGGAGGCCATGCGTGGACGCACGACCCTCATCATTGCCCACCGGCTTTCCACCGTGGAGAACGCCGACTTGATCTACGTCATGGATGATGGGCGCATCGTTGAGCAGGGCGACCACAATAGCCTGCTGGCCTTGGGGGGGGTGTATGCGCAGCTCTACGATGCCCGCGCCGACAACGGTTGCGACGGCCCTTCCGCACCCGTTGCGTTGCTCCAAGCCACAAGCCGGGGCGGTGATGGCGGCGGCGCCTTGGTTTTGACGAAAGGTTGGTACGAAGGCGCTTGGTGGACTGGTCTGCTGGTGCCATTCGCCTGGCTGTGGCGGCGAGTGTCCGAGCGCCGCCGCGGCATTGCCTTGACCGGCCGGTCAGGCTCCTGGCGGGCGCCGGTGCCAGTGATTGTGGTGGGCAACATCACCGTCGGGGGAACGGGTAAGACGCCGTTGGTGATTTGGCTGGTCCACTGGCTGCAGCAGCGCGGCCTGCGCCCCGGGGTGGTCTCCCGAGGCCATGGCGGCAGGGGCAATCGCCGACCGCTGGCGGTGCCGTGCCAAGGGGCTGATCCTCTGCGCTGCGGGGACGAGCCGGTGTTGATTGCCGCCCGGACCGGCTGCCCGGTCGCAGTTTGCCGGAACCGGGTCAAGGCTGTTCAAGCGCTGCTCAGGGCCGGCGAGGTGGATGTGGTCGTGGCCGACGACGGCCTGCAGCACTATGCCTTGGCCCGGGATGTGGAGATTGCCGTGGTCGATGGTCACCGGGGTTTGGGCAATGGCCGGTTGTTGCCGGCCGGACCTCTGCGGGAACCGGCCGAGCGGCTTAAGCAGGTTGATTGGGTGGTGAGCAATGGTCGCCCATGCGGCGCGGCGCCGCAGGCAAGCCTGATGCGGATGCGGCCGGTCGCTTTCGTCAATCTCGGCACCGGAGAGACCCTGTCGCCGATCGATTTTGCGGCTGGCCATGAACGGGTGCATGCGGTGGCCGGCATCGGCAACCCGGACCGCTTCGCGCGCCTGTTGGATGAGTTGGGCCTGCGCGCCGTGTTGCATGCGTTCGCGGACCACCATCGCTTTTCCGGCTCGGAAATCGCCTATGAAGACGGTGCCCCGGTGGTTTGCACCGACAAGGATGCGGTTAAGCTGAGCCGCCTGACCGTGCCCTTGGGGCATTGCTGGCGTTTGCAGGTCGCCGCTGAAATCGACGCTTCCGGCGAGGAGCGCTTGGACGCCATCTTGGCGCGGAAGGGCATCCTGAAGTGAGTGCCTTCAAGGTGGTTATCCCCGCCCGCTACGGCTCCACCCGGCTGCCGGGCAAGCCCCTGCTGCGGATTGCCGGTCGGGCGATGGTCGTGCGGGTTGCGGAGCAGGCCCGCTTCGCCGGTGCGGATGAGGTGATCGTCGCCACTGATGACAGGCGCGTTGTCGAGGCGGTGGCTGCCGCTGGCCACGATGCGGTGATGACCGATCCCAACCACGGTTCGGGCACCGATCGGGTTTGGGAGGTCGCCCGCCAACGGGCGGATTGGGGGGAGGACGCCGTGGTCATCAATCTGCAGGGCGACGAACCCCTGATTGCGCCGGACGTCATCTCGCAACTGGCGACGGCAGTTTCTGAGGCTGGCAATACCGGAATGGCGACGCTGTGCGAACCCATCGCCAGCCATGATGATCTCCTCGACCCCAATGTGGTCAAGGTGGTGCGCGACGCAGTGGGCGCTGCGCTTTACTTCTCGCGCTCGCCCATTCCCCGGGCCCGGGACGGCTATCCGGTCGTGACTTCCGGGCTCTGGCGGCGGCATATCGGCATCTACGGCTATCGGACTTGGGCGCTGCGCCGATTCGTGTCCTTGCCGCCCAGCCCCTTGGAGGACGTTGAGCGGTTGGAACAGCTGCGGGCGCTGGAGCACGGCTTGTCCATCCGGGTGCTCGACGCCTGCCGCCCCTCGCCGGGCGGCGTCGATACGCCCGCTGATCTGGAGCGGGTGCGCCGGCTGGTGCTGGGCGCTATTTCGCCGCCATCCTGATGCCGGCGTCCAGCCGAATGGTCTCGCCGTTCAAGTAGGGGTTTTCGATGATTTGGCGTGCCAGCAGGGCGTATTCCGGTGCGTCGCCGAGACGTTTGGGGAACTGAACCATCTCGATCAGCGGATCCCGCACTCGATCCGGCGCCCCGGCCATCATCGGCGTCTCGAAAATGCCCGGCGCGATGGTGCACACGCGGATGCCGGAGCGGGACAGATCCCTGGCGATGGGCAGCGTCATGCCCACCACGCCAGCCTTGCTGGCCGAATAGCCCGCTTGGCCGATTTGGCCGTCGAAGGCGGCGACCGAAGCGGTGTTGATGACGACGCCGCGCTCGCCGTCCTCGCCTTCGGGGGCGTTTTTTTGCATCTCCCAGGCGCATAGGCGCAGCGTGTTGAACGTCCCGATCAAATTGACCTGAACGATGCCGTTGAAGTACTTGAGCGGCATCGGCTCCTCGCGGCCAAGCGTTCTGGCCGCAGCACCGATGCCGGCGCAGTTGACGTTGATGTGGATGGCGCCGAAGTCGGCCATCGTTGCCGCCACCGCCGCCTTGACCGAGCCCTCATCGGCCACGTTGACCTGATAGGCACGGGTGCCTGCGCCGAGGGCTTCGGCGGTCTGCGCGCCGAGCGATTCATTAAGGTCAAAAATGGCGATTTTCGCACCCTGTTCGATCAGGGTTTCGGCAGTCGCCCGTCCTAGCCCGGAGGCGCCGCCGGTGATGACGGCGATCTTGTCATTCGGATTCATGGAATCTCCTGTTGGTGGTCGATTGGCCCATTGTCCCATAGCTTCCCTTGTTCGCGAGGGGGTTCCCTCGCGCTCTCCAAGCCGAAGGCTCTGGAAAACGGCGTGCTGGGGCAGCACCGCCGCCGCTGCGTCGTTCAATTCAGCGGCCAGGCCAGCTTCCGGGAGCAGGTTGCGCAGTCGCTTGGAGGCGCCGGCCTGCCAGATGCGGGGCGCGTTCCAACGACGAATCTCTCGGGCGATGAGGCGCTCCGTTCGAATGCAGGCGTCGGCTGGGCGCAGATGGTGCGGGTCGCTGGCGTCGAAGCGCGGGATGGGGATTTTTCGCCGAGGATGCACGGAAAAAAACGCCCTGACTCCCGTGCTTGGTCGAACGCTTTGCCCAAGGCTGGCCATTGAGCAGCGTGAGCAGCGCCACCAAATGAGTGGCTTCCTATGCTGAGCTTGCCAGAAAATAGTAGCCGGTGTTGCCGAGGACCGCCGGCCCCGGACGGGCGCGGGCACCGCGCATGGGATCGCCGGCGATCGGATGCAGCACCAATGTGCGGGCCCGCCCCGCCGCCAACGGCAGCTGCGAGGAAAGTCCGTCGGCATGGAGGTGCCCTCCCAGTTGTTCTTGGGGCGATTCATTCCGGCCTCCGGGCTTGTCCGGAAGGGCCATGCCCACTTGTTTCACCTCAATCAGAGTGCCTGGCTGCGGTAGATCGATGCCGGCGATGCCGTCAGTAGTCCGGTAGAACAGGATGCTGTTCACCCTATGGCGTCAAGCAGCGGGACAATGTTCTGGCGAATGTTGCCCTGCAAGGCACCCGCCGGACTGTTCAGCAAGGCGCGGGCAAACTTGGCTGCGGGATCATCCCTTGTGAACCTAGCTGTCCGCATCGGTCGTGCGTTCTTGATGGGGGGGTTGGCGGGCAGTGCAGCGGCTGGCGTACCATGAATGACGCTATGGCCTGCGCATCCCAGTATTTTGCCCCGGGGCCGGTGCCCAACACCCTCGGCGTGCCCTGCGTCGCTGATCGGCTTTGCGTGGCCGGTTCAGAAGCTGGCTTGGTGGCAGCGTTGCGGCATGGTGGCGAACGAACCATGGTGCTGGGCCAGGGCAGCAACGTGGTTTTGCCGGAACGCCTGGACCAGCCGGTGGTGCTTGCCGCTTGGCGTGGCCTAAGACTCCGCGCTCGTGGCGGGGAGGCGTTGCTGACCGCTGCGGCCGGGGAGGGCTGGCATGGCGTGGTTCGCTACAGTCTCGGGCAGGGGTGGGCCGGCTTGGAGAACCTGGCGCTGATTCCGGGCAGTGCCGGTGCCGCGCCAGTTCAGAACATCGGCGCTTATGGCGTTGAATTGTCCGAGCGGATCGTCGAGGTGAGAGTGTTTGACCGGGTCGAAAACCGGGTGCGGACCTTGGCTGCGGAGGCCTGTGGATTCGGCTACCGGGACAGCCTGTTCAAGGCCGATCCCGTCCGCTACGCGGTGCTCTCCTTAACTTTGCGGCTGGCCCGCCGCCTGGCGATGCGCCTTGACTATCCCGATGTCGAGTTGGAGTTGCAGCGGCAGGGCGTGACCAAGCCGACACCACGGCAGGTGGCCGAAGCGGTCATCCGCATTCGCCGACGCAAGCTGCCTGATCCCCGGCATTGGGGGAATCTGGGCAGCTTCTTCAAGAATCCGATTGTTGACCCCGGCCAAGCTGAGCGCCTTGCGGGAAGCGAGCCCGGCCTGGTGGCTCACCCGGTCGCGGGCGGGGTGAAGCTGGCCGCGGCGCAGCTTATCGACCGATGCGGATGGAAAGGGCAGCGATGGGACCGAGTAGGCGTTTGGCATCGGCAGCCGCTGGTGTTGATCAACTTCGGTGAAGGGCGCGGGCCGGACTTCCTCGCACTCGGCGAGCAGGTCCGGCGATCCGTGCGCGAGCGCTTCGGCGTTGATCTCGAGCTGGAGCCGAGCGTCCTGTCCGACTAGCTTCCCGCCTCACTAGCCGGAAGTCTTCAGCGCTTCCTCCCGTTGTTGCCTGCGCATGACCCGGGGATCATTCAATGCTCGGGATGGAGCGGGCGCTTGTGCCGCATCACTTGAAGCCGCGTCGCTCGCCGGCGCAGGGTTGGCCATCTTGGCCGCAGGCGCCTTGTCGGCGGCTGGTCTTTGCTCGGCTTTCGTGTCGGCAGTCTGTGGCTGCGCGGGAGGTTGGGGCGGTTCCGGCGCTGGCGGTGCGGCCTTGGGCGCGGCCACCGCTTGCGCAGTTGCCCTAGCCTCGTCGGTGGCCGATTCGCGCCGCTTTTGGCCACCTTCTCCTTGGCGGGCCTCCTCGGCGACCTTGCTCCGGTTTCGGCGCGGCCGCCGCTTGCTCTGGGCCAGCGCCTCCTCGTCCGGGGCGCGAGCCGCCTTCTCCTCGGCAGGCGCAGCAACGGATTGATCCTCTTCCTTACTTCGTTGCCTTTGGCGGTCTTGGCCTTGGTGATCGCCATTCCTGCCACCCGCTGCCCGCCGGGTTTGGGGCTCGCCATCGGCGGCTTTCTGTTCGCGACGGCGTCGCCCAGGCTGCCGTTCGCCGTTCTTGCGCATCGCCTTGCGTTCGCTTGGGCGATCCTCGCTTTTGGATTTGGCGTCCTTGGCGCTGCCCCTGCCCCCTCTGCCGCCACGCCTCGAGGCGCTGCCCTTAGCCTTTTTCCGGTCGCCGTCGCCGTCCTTGGCCTGCCTTCGGTCCTGGCGCTTGGGGGCTGGCTTGGCTTTTGATGCGCGCCGATCCTCGGCTGCGTTCTTGCTGGCTGATGCGCCGCCATCCGAGAACAGGCTGGACACCAGTTTGTTGAACAGCCCGGTTTTCCGGTCGCCGGCCTTTTCCGGCTCAGGTGCCTTCGCCGTTGGCGCGGGTGGGCGCACCGCCCGCACCGCCGGCTGCTCTCGTGCGCTGGGAGCGTCGCTGGCTATTGGCTCGTCGGCCGAAGCGATGGTCGAATCGGTCAGTTCGTAGCTCGGCACGTCGAGGTCGTCCACTTCGTGGTCGTCGCGGATGCGCTGCACTTCGTACTGCGGGGTTTCCATGTTGACGTTGGGGACGATGACGATGTGGGTTTGGCTGCGCCGTTCGATGTCAGCCACCTCGGTGCGCTTCTCATTGAGCAGGAAGGCGGCGACGTTCAGCGGCACCAGTGCCCGGATCTTGGAACTGCGCTCCTTCAAGGACTCCTCCTCGACAATGCGCAGTATGGCGAGTGCCAGCGACTTGACGTCCTGTATGCGGCCTTGGCCACTGCACCTTGGGCAGACTTCGGTAGTCAGCTCCTCCAAGGAGGGGCGCAGCCGCTGGCGCGACATCTGCATTAGGCCGAATTGGGAGATGCGGCCGATCTGCACCCGGGCGCGGTCGGGCTGCAGCGCGTTGCGCATGGTGTTCTCGACCGTCTTTTGGTTTTCGGTGCTCGACATGTCGATGAAGTCGATGACGATCAAGCCGCCGACATCGCGCAAGCGCAACTGCCGCGCCACTTCCTCCGCCGCTTCGAGGTTGGTGTTCAGAGCCGTCTCCTCGATATCCGCGCCCTTGGTGGCTCGGGCCGAGTTGATGTCGATGGCCATCAGCGCTTCGGTGGGATCGAAGACCACTGAACCTCCGGAGGGCAGCTTGACCGTGCGGTTGAAGGCGCTGGCGATCTGGCTCTCGATTTGGTAGCGAGTGAAGAGCGGGATGGCCTCGTCGTAGAACTTCACCCGCTGCCGGTAGTTCGGCATGACCTGATCGACGAAGCTCAAGGCTTCGTCATAGGCGGCCTGGTTGTCGATCGTCAGTTCGCCGATGTCCTTGCCGAGATAGTCCCGAATGGCGCGCAGGATGAGGTTGTTCTCGGCGTAGAGCAGCTTCGGCGCGTTTTCCTTGTCGCCGGCATCAACAATGGCCTTCCACAGATTCAGCAGGTAATCGAGGTCCCATTGCAGTTCCTCAACGCTTCGGCCGACGCCGGCGGTGCGTATGATGACGCCCATGCCGGAGGGGATGTCGAGTTGCGCCAAGGTCTCACGCAGTTCGCCGCGATCCTTGACGGAGACCCGTCGCGAGACGCCACCGGCCCGGGGGTCGGTGGGCATCAGCACCATGTAACGCCCCGCCATGCTGACGAAGGTGGTGACTGCAGCGCCCTTGGTGCCGCGCTCCTCCTTCTCCACTTGGACGATGAGTTGCTGCCCTTCCTTGATCAGGTCCTGGATTTGCTTGCGGGCGCCTTCATCGCTGGACTTTGACGCATCCAAGTTCTGCGGGGCGATGTCCTTCAGGGGCAGAAAACCGCGCTTTTCCGGGCCGAAGTCGACGAAGGCCGCCTCCAGGCTTGGTTCAATGCGAATGACCTTGGCTTTGTAAACATTGCCCTGCTTGCGTTCCCGGCGGCGGTTTTCGATGTCGAGGTCGTAGAGTTTCTGGCCATCGACCAGAGCCACCCGCAACTCTTCGGGTTGGGTGGCGTTGATAAGCATGCGCTTCATAGCATCTTCCTAGTTGTCTTGATCGCGGGAACAAGGTTGCCACTTGAGTTAACCTTTGCGCTTGGCGACCATCTTGTTGTTGGTCCGAGGCATCGCCTCGTTGGGCTTGAGGCGCCGGAAGCGGCTAGGCGGGAACGGAGGCGTTTTGACGGAGCCTCGGCCTCAGTGGCCGAGATTCAGCAGAAGGCGAGCGCAGGAGGAGTGGTCAGCGGACTGTCGGCACCCCATCTCAGGGGCGGCGGCGTGTCGGAACAAATAGTGCTGGTTGGCATCCCTAAGCCCAACGGCTTTGCTCGTTGCTGGCTGGCGTTGCGTTTCGCGCGTTTGGGACCGCGGCGAATTGGCGCCGCGACCCGAGTTTTTCCGTTCCAGGTCTTGCATTGACCGCAAGGCGCTGGTTTCAATTCAGTGTTTGCGTTTGTTGATCCGTTGATCGTCAGTTAGTTGGGTCTATCGTTGGCTCAATGGTCAAGTCAGATATTTGGTGGATGTCAGTGAATTCAACTTCGTCCTTGCCGCGCCCTGGTCCACCGCGTCCGGGGCCGCATTGCGTTCATCGCCCGTCTTTTGTCGCCGCGCATCATAGCAGCAAGGATTGGGCCCGGCAAATGCGAACGCTCGGCCCTTGGGGGCCGAGCGTTCGCTTGGGGTTTGGCTGGCGCCAGACTTCGGTGTCATGAACGCTTCGGTCAGCCATTCGGTGCGCTATGTCCAAATCGACGGTGACGACGCAGGTCAGCGCATCGACAACTTTCTCATCCGTCGGCTGAAGGGCGTTCCAAAGGTGCGCATTTACCGCATGCTGCGGCGGGGCGAAGTGCGCCTGAACGGCGCTCGGGCCGACCCCCGCCAACGGCTCGCAGCCGGCGACAGCGTCCGCATTCCGCCAGTGCGGACCGCGCACCTGTCCGCGCCGGCAGTGCCTGGGCAGCCTTTGATTGCCGGTCTTGATCGGCGCGTTCTCTATGAGGACGAGCGCCTGCTCGTCATCGACAAGCCGTCCGGCCTCGCCGTGCACGGCGGCAGCGGCATCCAACTCGGCCTCATAGAAGCGTTGCGCGTTGGGCGCAGCGAGCGATTTCTTGAGTTGGCGCACCGACTTGATCGGGACACATCCGGATGCCTGATGATCGCCAAGTCCCGTGCGGCGCTTTCGGAACTGCACCGGCTGCTGAGGGAACGGCGGATGCGCAAGTCCTATGAACTGCTTGTGTCCGGGCCCTGGCCGCGTCGCCAGACCGTTGTTGAACGACCTTTGCTCCGCTTCGTGACGGCCGCCGGCGAACGCCGGGTGCGCGTTAGTGCGCAGGGCAAGCCAGCGCGAACCACGTTCAATGTGTTGCGCGAATGCGCTGCGGCCTCTTGGCTGAGCGCCCGCCTGCACAGCGGGCGCACCCATCAAATTCGCGTTCACGCGGCCTCGAGCGGCCATCCGGTGCTGGGCGAGGACAAATATGGGACGACCGCTTCAAAGCACTGCTCGAAGGTCGCCGAAGTCAACCGCTTGTGCCTGCACGCCGGGCGCCTCAGCTTCGAGTGGGACGGCGCCAACCGTCGCTTTGAGGCGCCGTTGCCGCCGGTGTTCGCCGAGTCCTGGACGCGACTGTCGGGCGAGGCGGTTGGCAGTGACTCAGTTTGATTCTCGTTGAGCCGAAAGGGGAGCCCTTACGCCAACCGCCGGAATCAAACAGAGACATGAGTGGGTTGACGGCACACTAGCCGCCTGTCGGACTTAGCAACAGAGCACTTTTAACCAATTGTCTTTATTTGGTTCGGTGAAATCTGTCATTCAGCCCAATGGATCCAAGCCGACGCGGCGCAGCATGTGGCATAGGCGGATCAGCGGCAAGCCGATCAGGGCGTTGGGGTCGTTGCCTTCGATGCGTTTGAACAGGGCGATGCCGAGTCCCTCCGAGCGGAAAGAGCCCGCACAGTCGAAAGGCCTGTCGCGGTCCACGTAGCCGGCGATTTCCCGGTGGCTCAGCGTTCGGAAAAGGACCTCGGTGGTCTCGGCTTCGATTTGTTGGCCACCGCTCGGCTCGCGCACGCAAAGGCTGGTGAGAAAACGCGCCCGACGCCCGGACAGGCGAGCCAATTGGGCGATGGCCCCGGCGCGGCCCCCCGGCTTGCCGAGAATCGCACTGCCCTGCGGATCGTCCACCACTGCCACTTGGTCAGAGGCGATGATGATCGCTTCGGGGCGAACCGCGGCGATCCTGGCTGCCTTGGCGGCGGCCAGTCGGATCACCAGCGCTTCTGCGGTTTCGTCGCGATGGGGAGTTTCGTCGATGTCGGGGTTCAGCACCCCGAACGGCAGGCCCAGGCGTTCCAGCAGTTCTCGGCGATACCGCGAGCAGGAGGCGAGGATGAGTTCGGTCATGGCGCGGGACTGCATCTCGTCTGGGTGTCTAGTTCTCGTGGTCGCGGGAGGAGTTGCCATGTGAGTCAACTTG
This sequence comes from Candidatus Azophilus lithoversatilis, assembly GCA_028278675.1. Lineage (GTDB taxonomy): Bacteria > Pseudomonadota > Gammaproteobacteria > Pseudomonadales > Azotimanducaceae > Azophilus > Azophilus lithoversatilis. The sequence goes on along the minus strand of JAQAJJ010000008.1, from coordinate 2,046 downwards.
CGCGCCGCGCACGTTCTCCTTGGTCTCCGGCATCGCCTGGTAAGAATACCTTTACAGGCTTCGCGCCGATACCTATGATGCGCGCCCATGTCCATCCGCCGGGTTGGAGGCGGGCGCTGAGCCAGTTGCAGGAACGCTTCCGATTGTCCGAAATGGCCGGGCGGAAGGCTCGAATCAGCCGCGCCGTCGATGCGCTGGCCTTGAAGCGGTTCAGCGCCTTGTGCGACTGCTCGGAGGCCATCCGGGTCCGGCTCCAATTCCGCTTTGACGGACAAGGCCTCCTGCTGATGGACGGAGAGCTGGCCGCTGGCGTGACCGTTGCGTGTCACCGGTGCTTGGAGCCAGTTCGCATCGGCTTGGAGTCGGACTTTTCGGTGGTCATTGCCGCCAGCGAGGCGGAGGCCACCCGCTTGGGCGCGGCGCACGATGTGCTTTGCGTCGATGGCGACGAAGCGGGCATTGTGGAGCTGGTTGAGGACGAGTTGATCCTGGCGCTGCCGGAACGACCCTGCTCGAAGGCGGATTGCCCCCAAGCGCCGCCTACGCTGACTCCGGCACCTAGTGCTGAGGTCGAACCGGAAATGATGAAGCCCTTCGCGGCCCTTGGCGCATGGAAGCCGTTGGCTCACCGCAGTCCGGCGCGGCGCTGATGCCGCAGAAGAGACCGGCCAGCTATGAAGCGGTCTCCGTTTGTTTCATGGAAAGCGGGCAACAACTAGGAGGGACAGATGGCTGTTCAGCAAAACAAGGTATCCCGAGCCCGGCGGGGCAAGCGCCGATCCCATGACCGGCTGAAGGCCCCCGCGCTCTCGACCGATCCGACCAGCGGCGAAACCCATCTCCGCCACCAAGTGACTGCGGAGGGGTTCTACCGGGGTCGGCAGGTCGTCAATCTTGACGACTATGAGGACGATGACGAATAGCGGGCCGCCGGCGCCGCTGGGCTTATTCGGCAAAGACAACTTTTTCGCAGTCCACTGCGCCCGATGAGCCTCGGTTTCGTTTTCCCCGGCCAAGGTTCTCAATTCGTCGGCATGCTCAGCGACGCGGCTGCCGTCCACGCGACGGTACGCGAGCGGTTTGCGGAAGCCGGCGAGGCCATCGGCATCGACCTCTGGCGCATCGTCTGCGAGGGCCCGGATGCTGAATTGGCTGCCACCGCGGTGACCCAGCCGGCGCTGCTGACCGCCAGCGTGGCGCTCTGGGACGTCTGGCTTGCCGAGGGCGGGCCGCAACCGGCCCTGATGGCGGGTCATAGTCTCGGTGAGTACTCAGCCCTCACCTGCGCGGGCGCTTTGGCGTTCGCCGATGCCGTGCGCCTCGTGCGGCGACGCGGAGAATTGATGCAGGAGGCGGTCCCTCGAGGCGAGGGTGCCATGGCGGCGATTTTGGGCCTCGACGACGAGGCCATCGACGCGGCTTGCGCCGCGGCCGACGGACTGGTGTCGCCGGCCAACTACAACGCCCCCGGACAAACGGTGATCGCCGGGACTGCGCAGGCGGTCGAGCAGGCGGTCGCCAACTGCCGCGAGCGGGGGGCAAAGCGAGCGGTGATGCTGGACGTGAGCGGCCCTTTCCACTGCGCCCTGATGAACCCCGCTCGGGAGCGACTTGCCGAGGCCCTGAATCGGGTGCGCCTCAACCCGCCGCAGATTCCGGTGGTGCATAACGTTGACGCCGGGATTGCCGACACCGTCGAGGGCATCGAAACGCGGCTGCTCGCCCAACTCAGCGAACCCGTGCGTTGGATCGAGTGCGTGCGGCGGCTGGCCGCAGGCGGCGTCAGCCACTTGGTGGAATGCGGTCCCGGCAAGGTGTTGAGCGGTCTGACGCGCCGCATCGACCGCTCCTTGGCGGCAGGCGCCTTGGGCACGTCGGACGGTTTCGCCGGTCAATTGGAAGCAGCGGCTGCTTGAAGGGCCATGGCAGAACAGCCGAAAGTCGCTCTTGTCACCGGTGCCTCCAGGGGCATCGGCGCCCACATCGCTGATCGTTTGGCCACTGAAGGCCTGTTCGTGGTCGGCACGGCGACCACCGACGCCGGTG
>JAQAJJ010000079.1:18785-23138 GCA_028278675.1 Candidatus Azophilus lithoversatilis | reverse complement strand
CGTCGTATCTGGGGGAGGATCGGCCGCGGGGCGGCAAAGCGGCCCTGTACAACAGCGCCATGCTGTTGTGCATCCTGACTGTTGTGGCCAGCGTCGCGTACAGCACGCTGGTCGGGTTGGGGTGGCTGTGAGCATCGGTGACGGCGCAACCTACGCGCCGCAAGGCAAGCCGGCGCCCGTTGTCGCGTCGGGTGAATTCGAGTTCGCCGCCGCCTTCTTGGACCACGGCCACATCTACGGCCAGACCAACGGCCTGATCGAAGCGGGGGCCACCCTGACCCATGTTTACGATCCAAGCCCGGAACGCGTTCGGACCTATCAGGCCCGCTATCCCGAGGCCCGCGCCGTCGCCAGCTTCACGGACCTGCTGGAAAACGACCGCCTGCAACTGATCGCCGCGGCCGCCATTGCGGACCGGCGAGCGGAGATCGGTGCCCAGGTCATCCAGGCCGGCAAGCACTACTTCACGGACAAACCACCCTTCACCACGTTAGAACAACTCGGAACGCTGCGCGGGCTTGTTGAAAAGCACCAGCGCCGCTATTTCGTTTACTACTCGGAGCGTGTGCACAACGAAGCGGCTTGGCATGCGGGTGAGCTGATCGCCCAAGGGGCGGTTGGGCGGGTCCTGCATGTGCTGATTCTGGCGCCGCATCGATTGTCGCAGGAGACAAGGCCCGAGTGGTTCTTCGACAAGGCCCGCTACGGCGGCATCATCACCGACATCGGCTCGCATCAGGTGGAGCAGTTCCTCGCATACGCGGGCTGTGAAAACGCCACCGTGGAATATGCGCGGGCGTGCAATCTCAATCACCCCGATTTGCCGGGCCTGGAGGACTTCGGCGAGTTTGCCCTGGTCGGGGACAATGCCGCATCCTGTTACGCGCGGCTCGACTGGTTCACCCCCGGCGGGCTCCCCGTATGGGGCGACGGACGTGCCTTCATCACCGGCACGGCGGGAACCTTGGAGTTGCGCAAGTATGTGGACCCGGCGCGCCGGGCGCCGGCTTCGATCATTCTGCGAGCGGATGGCCAATCGGTGGAGGCGATGGACTGCCTCGGCCAAGTGGGCTTTCCGTTCTTCGGGCAACTGATTCTGGACGCCCTGAACGGTACCGAAACGGCCATGACCCAAGCGCACATTTTTCGGGCGGCCGAACTCAGCATGCGGGCACAGGCGCTCGCGGACCAACACCACGCGGGCGAGGAAAATGAAGCTCGCGCCCATTGAGGGCCAGCCAAGGCTCTATGTGCGCGTGGCGCGCCGCATAGCGGAATTAGTGGCCAATGGTGAGGTGAAGCCGGGGGAGAAGCTCCCCGCCGAGCGGCGTCTTGCCGAGATGCTCCGGGTTTCCCGCCCGACCATTCGCGAAGCCATGATCGCGCTGGAGGTATCCGGGCTGATCGATGTGCGTACCGGGTCCGGCATCTACGTGGCACCGCAAAGCCATCCGCAGCGCATCACGCTGGACGATGAGGGCATCGGGCCCTTCGAGTTGCTGGAGCTGCGGCTCATTTTGGAACCCCAGGCCAGTGCCCTGGCGGCGGAGCGCATCACGGGCGAACAGCTTGCGCTGCTGCAGGGGATCTTTGATGAGATGCGCCAGTTTTCGGGAACCCCGCGCGTCGAAGAGGTCGATGCGCGATTTCACGTGGCCATCGCCGAGGCGACGGAGAACGCCGCCATCACCCAGGCGGTGCAATGGCTGTGGACGCTGCGCAATCAGAGCGTGCTGTCGAGCGGCTTCCACCGCCGCATTCTGGACGAAGGCATCTATCCTGCGGTGGACGAGCACAAGGAAATTCTCGACGCGCTCAAGTCCCGCAGCGCTGACGCCGCCCGCACCGCCATGCGCGCTCACCTGACCGCCGCCACCGAGGCCGCGGCCAGGCACTTTGGCGACGAGCGCTGATGGTGCTTGGCCGCAGCCATTGTTGTTCCGAATCTGTTATTCCGAATCAGGTTTGACCCTTTTCAACCACTGGTCGTAAGCGGAGGCTAACTGGGCGACCACCTGCGGATGAAACGCCGCAACGTCGGTGGTCTCCGTGCGGTCGATCCTCATGTCGTAGAGCTGCCAATCGCCGTGTTCCACCGGTGGCGGGGCGGGCGGCTTCATTGGTCCTGGCGCCGCAGCCTGTTGCGCTCGCCAGCGCAGAAACCGCTGCAGACCGCTTTCTTTTGCCGTGGCCTGCGAGACCAGCTTCCATCGGTCGGTGCGCACGGAACGTCCAAGGCCCCAGCGTTGGAACACGGGTTGCGCCCGTTGGATCAAGTCCGAGGACTGCAAGTAGGCGCTGAGGTCGATGCCTTCGAGTCGGGGATTTTCCGCCAGCAGGCCGGCCGCTTCGGTGTCGCGGGTGCCGGTCACGGTCAGGAGCGTTGGAAGGAGGTCGATCAGGTGCGCATTGGCCGAGACCACTCGGCCGGGCTCTCGTATGCCATCGGGCCAGTGCAGTATGAGCGGAGTGGCCGCGCCGCCTTCGAACGCGTAGTTCTTGTAGTAGCGAAAGGGCGTGTTGGCGACGTTGGCCCAGTCGGCGCCGAGGGTAGCCCAGCGGCCCACCGAGCCGATGGAATGTTGCTCGCCGATCTCTCCTTCCCCGGTTTCGGCGGGTACGAACTCCGCCGAGGCGCCGTTGTCTGAGGTGAACAGGATCAGCGTCCGGTCGAGTTCCCCGGAGCGTTCCAGGTAGGCGATGAGCCGGCCCAAGTTGTGGTCTACGCGGTCGATCATGGCGGCATAGACGGCCATGCGTCTGGCCTGCTCGCCTCGTTCTTTGGGCGTCATCTCGTCCCAATCCCTGAACGTTGGTATCGAGCGTGGGTAGCGGTCATCAATGAGGCCAGACTCCCGCATGCGCCGGTACCGGGCATCGGCGATGGCCGCGTAGCCGGTTTCGTAACGCTCCAGGTACCGTTCGATGTCGGCTGGCCAGGCTTGGAGCGGATCGTGGGGCGCTTGGTAGGCGAGGTAGAGGAAGAAGGGCGATGCGTCCTGGGAGCCTTCAGCTTGCCCCGGAACGGCACGCCGCTGATGCCGAAGGAACGACTGGCCCGCCGCTTGGCTGCCACCATTTGTTGCATGGAGGTGTTCCGCCAGCAGGTCAAGCGCCCAGTCCGTATAGGCGTCGGTGGTGTGGAAGTCCTTCCGCTTTGGCGCATAGCCTTGAGCGCACTTTCGGTCGAAACACCACCAGCGTCCCTCCGGCGCCATGTAAGTCTTGCGTGCCGGCTTGGGCTCTCCGGGCCGTGCGGCGAGCCCCGGATTGAAGTGGTTCGATGCCCCGCCGCGCAGCCCCGCATAGCGTTCGAACCCAAGGTCCAGGGGATGGTCGCCGCCATGGTGCTTGCCCACCATAAGGGTCCGATAGCCTGCCGCGCCCAACGCTTGGGCGATGGTAACGCTGTTGCGAATGACGCCGGTTGGCGAAGAATCCATGCCGACCTGCTCGGGATATCGGCCGGTCAGCAGGGCGGCCCGGGAGGGGAAGCACTTGGCCGTGGTGTGGAACTGCGTGAAGCGCAGTCCGCCCGCGGCGAGCCGGTCGATATGCGGGGTTTCGACCTCTCCGCCGAACGCCCCCACGTCCGACCAGCCCATGTCGTCAACCAGTATCAGGATCACATTGGGCCGACCGTGAACCTGCCCGTGGCTGAACAGCGACAAAACGCAGAGCGCAAGCGCCGGAACCAGTGACTTGAGCCTTCGGCTTGCCCCAGAAGGGCATGTCGCCGACGCTGAAGGAACAACCAGCCAGCCGCTGGACTGTCTCCATTTGTTCCATGGGAGCCTTCGGCTTGCCCCAGAACGGCACGCCGCTGACGCCGAAGGAACAACCGGCCAGCCGCTGGGCGGTCTCCATTTGTTCCATGGGAGCCTTCGGCTTGCCCCAGAACGGCACGCCGCTGACGCCGAAGGAACAACCAGCCAGCCGCTGGGCGGTCTCCATTTGTTCCATGGGAGCTTCATCGGCCTGCCTGTTCGAAACTCAGTTTGAAACTTGAGCCTTCATCGCGTGGAGGAACGGCGCTTCGCGCCGTCCGAGGGCGCGAACCGAAGGTTCGTTACGCCCTCGATCCGGGACGCCCGCCCGGAGCGGAGGCGGTGGGTTCAGTGTGCGGCCCGCCGCCACGGGGGTTACGCGAAGGTGCGGATCAGGGCGGTGGTCACGCCGATCATGGCGGTGGCGGTGACGCCTAGGAGCCAGCGGTGCATCGAGGCTTCGCGGTTAGCGACCAGAGTTTTCACGTCGGCGATCGCAGCGACCATTTTGGTTTCCATCCCCGCCATCCTGGTGAGGAGTTCCCCCTGCATGCTGTCAATGTGGGCGTTGGTCTTGGCGATTTCA
>JAQAJJ010000079.1:8667-18433 GCA_028278675.1 Candidatus Azophilus lithoversatilis | reverse complement strand
AGGGTTTATGGGCGAATGACCATTTCGGGTTGGGGTTTTTTGGCACTGAACCATCCAAGCAGCTCGGCCAAAGCCATCGAGCTTGCTTGGCGTACGTCCTTGTCACCGGCGGTTGATACAATCGAACCATGACCGAGCCCGATATCCATGGGAGCCTTCAGCTTGCCCCAGAACGGTACGCCGCTGACGCCGAAGGAACGACCAGCCAGCCGCTGGGCTGTCTCCATTTGCTGCGAGGAAGCGTCTGCGCAAATCGGCAGGCCCGCATTCAGGCCGGTCGCAAGGGGTCGCGACACCTACCGATGAAGTGGACCCGAGTGCTGTTTGCCTTGGGTGCGCTCGCGCTATCCGGCAAGGTGCCGGCGGACGGCTTGGCCCGACCGAACATCATGCTCATGGTGGTCGAGGACCTCGGACCGCGCATTGGCACCTACGGCGACCCGCTGGCGCGCACCCCCAACATAGACCGGCTTGCCGACGATGGCGTGCGATTTTCGAGGGTGTTCACGACCTCCGGAGTGTGTGCTCCGAGCCGTGCCGCTTTGATCACCGGCATGCATCAGCAGGCCATCGGCGCCCAACACATGCGCACCAGTTCCTTCGGTAGGACGCGCGAGGGAGCGCTCGGAACCTTCTCCACGCCGGGGCCGGCCTATGAAGCCGTACCGCCGCCGTTCGTCAAGGCGTTTCCTGAACGGTTGCGCGCGGCGGGCTACTTCACAATGAACAACGCCAAGACGGACTACCAGTTTGGCGAACCCTTCACGGTGTGGGACCGCAACGGCGACGCCGTGTCGCTGGCCGACCGAGATACTGAGAAGCCGTTTTTCTTCATGCTCAGCCACTTCGGAACCCACGAAAGCGGGATGTTTCGCAGGGGCTTTGCGGATCGGTTCGAGTGGAGCGAGCAAGTCTTTGCCCAAAACGATGCGCGGCTCGCTCGCCTGCGGGAACGCACGGATCCCGCCCAGGTCGAGGTGCCCGCCTATCTGCCGGACACGGCCCAGGTGCGCCGGGACATCGCCCAGCACTATGACAGCATCGCGCTCATGGACCGCTGGGTTGGCGAGCGCCTCGAAGAACTTCGGGCCCAGGACCTGCTCGACAACACAATGGTGATCTGGACGACCGACCACGGCGATGGCCTGCCGCGGGCCAAGCGGTCGATCTACGATTCCGGGTTGCGGGTTCCTTTCATCGTTCGCCTGCCGAATCGTGATCGGGCGGGGACGGTCGATACCCGGCTCGTCTCCTTCGTAGACATCGCGCCGACGCTTCTGGCGCTCGCCGGAGTGCCAATTCCCACGCATCTGCATGGCCAGGATTTCCTGGAGAAGGCCGCGCCACGCAGGCGCTATGTCCATGCAGCGCGGGACCGGCTCGACGAACTGCCGGACCGCAGCCGCGCCGTGCGCGATTCGCGCTTCAAGTACATCCGCAACTACTTGCCTGACCGCCCCCTGCTCGGGCCGCTCCATTTCCGGGAGAATCTCGCCGCCATGGCCGAACTGCGGCGGTTGCATCGAGAACGGGCGCTGGCTCCCGCCTTGGCGCGGTATCTTGAGCCGTCCCGTCCGCCGGAGGAACTCTACGACCTCGCTGAAGACCCCGACGAGATGCGCAATCGAGTCGATGACCCGGCCTATCGGGATGACTTGCGCCGGCTGCGCGGGGAACTCGACCGTTGGTTGAACGAAGTCGGAGACCTGAGCGTGCAGCCCGAGTTGGACATGGTGACCCGGCTGATGTGGCCGGGCGGCGAACAGCCGGTGACGCAAGCACCGGTCTTTGCCGTGGACTGCGGCGGCTCGACCCCCAACGTCGAGCTGCGCGCTGCGACGCCTGGATCGTCGCTCGGCTGGCGATACGCCGGAGCGCCGTTCTGGTCGTTGTACGAGGGGCCCCGGCAAGCAACCCCCGGCGCACGGCTGGAAGCCAAAGCCGTTCGCTACGGCTATCGCGAAAGCGAAACAGCCATCGCTTCCATATGCGGGGACCGAGAGCGCTAAATCCGATCAGCGGGTCAGTAGCGGCGCAAGGGCCGCATCGATTCCCACTTGCGTCAGCCGGGCGAACGTCTTCCCCATCCGCAGTAGGGCAGCCTCGGGGAATTCCGGCCAGAGGGCTGTGTCGCGGGCCACGGCCTGGACCAGGGCTTCGGGATCGTCGTGGGTTCGAAGCAGTTCCCGAACCGGTTCCGCACCGGGGTCGTCGTAGGCGATTGAGGCGCCGTCTTGCGCACTTGCCTTCAACGTCTGCAGCCAAGCGCACAGCGTGAGTTCCAGGCACGGGGCGGCCCCGCCCTTCGCCCAGGCCGCCTTCAGCGTGGGGAAGATGCGTTGAGGCAACTTGTGGCTGCCGTCGCTCGCCACCTGGGCTGTTCGATAGGGTACGGCATCGTTCGCGAAGCGGCGCAGAACCGAGTCAATGTAGGCGTTGACGTCCATGCCCGCAGGCGCCTCGAGGTGGCGCATGACTTCGCCATCGAGGGTTTGCAGCGCGAAGGCGCGCAGCAGCGCATCGTCCACGGCCTCATGGATGGTTTGGCAGCCCTTCAGGAGGCCGAGGTAGGCCAGCAGGCTGTGGCTTAAGTTCAATAGTCGGAGCTTGGCCCGCTCATAGGGCGCCACGTCTCCGACCAACGTGGCGCCGCCGGCTTCCCACTCGGGGCGGTCGGCGCGGAAGTCGTCCTCGATGACCCACTCGGAATAGGTCTCGCACACTACGGGAGAGGCATCCGTGTACCCGGTCACAGCGGTGAGCCACTCGCCGTCGGCTGCCGTGGCGCGCGGGGTGATTCGGTCCACCATTGAATTCGGAAACGCCACCTGGTCGCGCACCCAGGAGGCCAGCCCAGGTGCGTCGCACAGCGCCAGTACGCTCTCGCCGAGAATCTGGCCGTTGCCGGTCAGATTGTCGCAACTCAGGATCGACAGCGGCGCGCGAGTCTCCATGCGCCGGGCAAGGGCGGAGACCAGGATGCCCGCCGCGCTCGCGGTCCGGTTCGCCTCCCGGTACCCCTTTTCCGTGATGGTCACAGTCACCACCCGGACCTTGGGGTCGACGATCGCCGCGATCACCGAAGTGGCGTCCGTCAGCATGTTGACCAGTCCACCGGGAATTTGCATTTCGAAACCGTCCTGGTCCCGGGCGCAGACCGTGTAAAGGTAATCCTGCGGCGCCAACGCGTCGCGCACAGTTGATGTGCGCAAGCTTGCGCCGATGGTGCCCCAGCGCAGGTCGCCCTCGTTGAGCACCTGCTCGGTGCACGTCGCTTGGTGGGCGCGATGGAAGGCGCCAACGCCAATGTGCACCATGCCCGTTTGCAGCCGGTCACGCGGGTACTTCGGGACCCTGACGTTGTCGAGTTGCGCCAGCAGGGAGGAATTGAGGCGGCGCACGGGGGTTAGAGGCGGTAGGCTTGCTTGGCCGCCTCGTAGGCAAGCAAGTGCGCCACTTCCCCGGCCTCGGACAGCGAGATTCGATGTTCAGCCACCAGCCGCGCCAGGAAGCCGCAGTCGATCCGCCGGGCCATGTCGTGGCGGGCGGGGATGGACAGAAAGGCGCGCGTATCGTCGTTGAAGCCCACGGTGTTGTAGAAGCCGGCGGTCTCCGTGGTCTGCTCGCGAAATCTGCGCATGCCTTCGGGACTGTCGTGGAACCACCAGGCGGGACCGAGCCGCAGACAGGGGTAGTGCCCAGCGAGCGGCGCCAGTTCGCGGCTGTAGGTGGTTTCGTCCAGGGTGAACACAATGATCCTGAGCCCGGGTTCGTTGCCGAAGCGGTCCAGCAGCGGTTTCAATCCATCCACATAGCTCGTGCGCGTGGGAATGTCCGCGCCGCGGTCGCGGCCGAACCGCTCGAACAGCATAAGATTGTGGTTGCGCCAGGAACCGGGATGAATCTGCATGACCATGCCGTCGGCAAGGCTCATGCGCGCCATTTCCGTCAACATCTGGCCGCGGAAAAGATCGGCCTCGCCGGCGTCGAAATGGCCAGCGAGAACCCGGTTGTAGAGCGCTGCGGCCTCGCCGGCGTTCAGGTCGGCCGTACGGGCAGTCGGGTGGCCGTGGTCGGTGGCGGTGGCGCCGTGCTCGCGAAAGAAGGCGCGCCTGGATTCGAGTGCCCGCAGATAGCCGGTGAAGCCGCTCGTGTCCTCGCCGGTCAGCTGGCCGAGTTCGATGACGTTGCCGGCAAAGCCCTCGTACTCCGGATCGACCACCGGGTCGGGCCTGAACGTGGTGATCACTCGGCCGGTCCAGGCGCTGGATCGGATTTTCGCGTGATGGGACAACGGGTCCAATGGCGATTCCGTGGTTGCGAGCACCTCGATGCGGAAACGCTCGAACAGCGCTCGAGGCAGGTAGTCCGGAGTCTGAAGGGCGGCTTGAATATGCCGGTAGAAGCGATCCGCCGTGGCCGCACCGAAGGGCTCGTCAAGCCCGAAAACCACCTCGAACACATGATCCAGCCAGATTCGGGTGGGTGTGCCCCGAAACAGGTGGTAGTGTTCGGCAAACCGTTGCCAAACCGCCTTGGGATCCTGCTCGACCGCCGACTGATTGCCGTTTTCGGGCGCAATGCCGAGTTCGGGCAGCGACACGCCTTGGCTGTACAGCATGCGGTAAACGTAGTGGTCGGGCGCGATCAACAGTTCCGCTGGATTGCCGAAGGGTGCGTTGTCGGCGAACCAGGCGGGATCAGTGTGTCCGTGGGGACTGACGATGGGCAGATCGGCGACCGCCTCATACAGGGACCGGGCCAGGCGTCGCGTCTCGGGCTCGGCGGGGAAAAGGCGGTCTGGATGCAAGGCGTTGTCCGTCGTTACTCGCGGACCTTCCGCAGGGCGTAGATCACCCCGCGCAGCTCCGCCAAGCCTTTCATGCGTCCGGCGTAGGAATAGCCGGGCCGCACATTGGGGTCGTCGCGCTCCTCGCCCATGGCATGGCCATGATCCGGACGCATGGCGATTTCCGGGAATCGCTTGCCCGATGATCGGCGTTCGCATTCCTGATCCAAGAGCGCATTGACCAGCCCGATCATGTCGATGTCGCCGTCGAGATGCTCCGATTCATAAAAGGACCCATCCGGCTCGCGGCAGACGTTGCGAAGGTGAACGAACTCGATGCGCTCGCCAAACTCCCGCACCATGGCCGACAGGTCGTTGTCCGAGCGGGCTCCGTAGGAGCCTGCGCATAGGGTCAGGGCGTTGCTGGGGCTCGCCACGGCGGCGAGCAGCGCCCGCGCATCATCGGCCGTGGACACCACCCTGGGCAATCCAAACAGGGAAAACGGCGGATCGTCGGGGTGTGCGCACAGGACCACGCCGGCCTCCTCCGCTGCCGGAATGACATCCTCGAGAAAGGCGAAAAGGTTGGCTCGGTACCGATCCGTTCCGCAGTCGTTGAATCGTGCGATCTCGGCGCGGACTCCGGCGCGGTCGTAGGAGCCTTCGCCGCCGGGCAGACCGGCAATGACGTTCTTCTCCAGCGCTGCCCGCTCAGTGCTCGTCATGTCCGCGAATCTTTGTCGGGCCTTGCCGAGCATTTCATCGCTGTAGCAGTCCCTGGCGCCGTCTCGTTTGAGCATGTGCACGTCGTAGGCCACAAAGTCCGTCATTTCGAAACGCAACGCGCCGGACTGGTTCGGCAGTTCGTAGTCAAGGTTGGTGCGAGTCCAATCAACGACGGGCATGAAGTTGTAGCAGACCCGGTTTATGCCCAGTTGCCCCAGGTTCCCGAGTGTCTGACGATAGTTTTCGATCAGGCGCCTGCAGTCGCCGGAACGCACTTTGATGTCGTTGTGCACGGGCACGCTTTCGACCACTGCCCAGACGAGGCCGTGATCAGCGATGAGTTGCCGGCGCGCAGCGATATCAGCCGCGGGCCAGACTTCTCCGGTGGGTATGTGGTCGAGCGCGGTGACGACGCCGCGAGCGCCCGCTTGGCGAATCTGCGCCAGGGACACCGTGTCGTCCGGCCCGAACCAACGCCAGGTTTCCTGCATGGGTGCCTCGGAGAATATACGAGCAATGGTAAAATGGTCAGGCCAATTCATCAATGACAAGGAAGTTTCTCATGCTGCTACCCATTACTGCGCTTTACGCGGCCCTCATGGTGGCCATCATGGTTTGGCTGGGCTGGGGCATCGGCGCGATGCGCGGCAAGACCCAAACTTCGATTGGCTTCGGCGACAGCAAGGAACTCGCCGAAGCGGGGCGCCGCTACGGCAACTTCACCGAGCATGTGCCGATGGCGCTGGTGCTGATGGCCATCGTCGAGTTGAATGGTGGCCACGGCGTGTTTCTGCACATCGTCGGCGCCCTGCTGGTGCTGTCCCGCATTGCGCACCCCCTCGGGCTCCACCACGACAACATGGCGCACCCATTGCGCATGATCGGCGCGGGCGGCAGCCTGTTGCTGACCGTGGTGTTGGGCGCCACCGCGATTTGGCAGGGCATCACGTCGCTCTGACCAGCCGCCACTTGGTGAGCATCCGCAGTATCGAGGGCTCGCGGGTGTAGTTGGCCAAGTCCGCAAAGTCAACCCAGGCCAGGGCGTGGGATTCCTCGCTGATGGCGAAGTCGTCGCTCTTGGCCCGTAGGGCGTAGCGCACGTCGTAATGAAAGTGGGCCGGTTCGGCGTCGCGGGTGAGTCCCGCTATGCGGCTCGCAATAAGCACGCGGGCGGGAATAAAGTGGATGTCGATGTCCAGGGGCGCTTCCGAGCAGGCCTCTACCTTAAGGCCCGATTCCTCCGCTGCCTCGCGCAGCGCGGTACGCAAGGTGTCCGGTTCGCCATCGCAGTGGCCGCCCGGCTGCAGCCAGCGGTTCAGCTTGCGGTGGTGGGTGAGCAGCGTCCGGTCGCCGCTGGGATCGACCAACCAAGCACTGGCCGTGACGTGCCCGGGCAGGCAGTCTCGATGGAAGCAGCGCCGATGGCCGCGCAGGAAATCGACGAACCGATCGGCGGTCGCCGCTTCGCCGGGATGGCGCACCCGATAGGCTTCAAGGTCGCCGATCAGTTTGTTTCGGTGCATGTAGTTGCTATTCTGGCCGCTTCGTCAAAACCCAAACCATTCAGGAGAACACCATGATCGCTGTAATCGCCAAGCTCAACGTCGCCGAAGGCAAGGGTGCGCACTTGGAGAAGGCCATGCTCGCGCTTGCCAGTCAAGTGCGCGCCAAGGAGGCGGGCAACCACCTCTACACGCTTTGCCAAAACGACGATGGCGACTACATCGTGCTCGAGCTCTATGAGGATGAAGAGGCGCTCGCCGCCCACGGGCAGTCGAAGCACTTCAAGGCCTCCGGCGCCAGCTTCAAGGGTCTGATGTCCGGCCCGCCCGAGATTCAGCGGCTCAACGTGGTCGGTTGACCTGCCCATTGTCAACCGGTTGGCCGGTTTCGCACTCGCCTGAAACAATGGCCTGCAGGGCGTCGTCCGCGAGGGGGCCGACGCGCCGCAGACAGATGCCGCCGCCATCTCTGAGGCGGACCACATGGGCGGCCGCATCATCCTCGGCACTGAGGAACGAGCGCCAGGCCTCCGCGCCTTCGGTGACCAACAGGATGTAGTCCTTGCGCGAGGCGTTGGCCCGCTTGCGCATGGCGCGGCGAATCATGCCCTGCACGAAGCCCGGCGCCCCTTCGATGACCGAAACGCTGTATGGCGCGAAGTCATGTTCGCCACGCGCCGTCTGCAGCGCCTCCCACCAAGGCCGGACTTCGGCGTTGGCCTCGCGGCTGAAGCCGAGCAGCAGCACGGCGTTGGGTTCGAGATCGTCGGGCACCGCAATGGTCTGCCGGCTGAGGGTTTCTGCGGCCAGCGCCCCGGCGTCCAGCGCCCAAGCCGGCCAGCCGACCCACAATCCCGCGGCCAGCAGCATGGACTTGGTGATCATCCAGGTTGGCAAGCGCTTGCTCTTCACCTCCTTGAGCGCGGCAAAAGGGTGCCATGTAAGTCGATTATTGCGCCCGGCGGCCACCTTTGCGTTGTTCTGAGGCCTCCCCTCGTTAGGCTTCATTTGGATTCCTTCGGTCGCGGAGCGTTAAAAATAGCAGGCTCGGCAGCCAAGGCACAGCTCGCTCGAAGGGGTCGCCGGGCAGGTGTGCGGCTTGCGAGAGCAGGCCCTCTGTGGCTGGAGCCGCGCCTAGGGCGTAGAACAGCACCGTGGTGGCGAACCCCGCCAGCATGCTGGCCAGCGCCGTCAAGGCCGACACCGAGCGACCCATAACCCGCCAGACGACGATGGGGCCGAAGGCGGCGCCGAGCGCCGACCAAGCGAACAGCACCCGATTGAATATGGTATCGGGCAGCGACAGCGTGAGCGCCACCGCCAGCGCCGCGACGGCGAAGGTGACGGTCCGCGAGATCAGCAGTTGTCGTTGCGGAAAGCGCCGATTGACGCCGAGATCATGGGCCACCGCGCCGGATGCAGCCAGCAGAATGGAGTCCACCGTGGACATCACCGCCGATAGGGTGGCGGCGACCACGACGCCAGCCAGCACGGCGGGCAGGTAATCGGTGGCGGCGCGGTAGAACAGCGTTTCGCCGGTGGCCAGATCCGGCATCAGCGCCCGCCCGGACAGTCCCAAGGCGATCATGCCGAGAAACACCACCACCCCCCAGCCGATGACAATGGCAAAGCCGCGCAGCCTTTCCCGCTCGCCTCGTATCGCCATCAGGCGGCTGAGCAGATGGGGCTGTCCGAGGGTGCCGAGCGACGTGCCGACCAGACCGGTGACAAAGCCGATGAAGATCAGCGCGGAGTGCCCCCCGGTGATCTGCAAGTATGCCGGCGGCATCTGCTCGGCCAAGGTGCGCAACACCGCCGCCGGGCCGCCAGCTGCGGTGAGCGCCGCCAGGGGCACCCCGATGGCGACCAGCATCATGATGACGGCCTGCAAGGTGTCGGTGACGGACACCGCCCAATAGCCCCCCAGCATCGAATAGACCGCCACGATCAGGGCGCCCAGCATCACCGCCTCCGCCAACGACAGCGCGAAGTGCTCTGCAAGGGCCTTGCCGGCGGCATCGAATTGCGCCGCGATGTAGAACACGAAGCAGCCGATCACCAGCGCCGCGGCCAATGCCGCAACTGGCGCCCGCTGCCGAGGGGCGGCGTCCTGCAGCAGGAAGTCGGTCAGGGTGAGCTGATCGTGGGTGAGGGACTCCTCCCGCAGCCGCCGCCCAAAGTAGAGCCACACCACGGCGTAGCCCGCCCAGATGCCGGGTACCATCCAGAGTGCGCTCAAGCCGACCGCATAAACGAATCCGGAGAAGCCCAGAATCACCCAGGCCGAGGAGGTGCTGGCTGCATAGGAAAGCCCCGCCACCCAAGGCCCCAAACCCCTTCCGCCCAGGAAAAAATCCGCTTCGTTGCGATTGCGCGACCTAGCCCACAAGCCGATGCCAATCAACACCAGCTTGTAGGCAACGAGGGTGGTGAGCACGACGGTGGAGGTGGACATGGGCTGGGTCCTTGCGTATCAAGCAGGATCAACCGTTCGCCAGGAGCCTCTGCCTCCGGAATTCACGGCTGCAACTCCGCTCTAATCCGCCCCTTTGAACGTTCGATTTCGTCAAACATAGCTGGATATTCTCCTCAATCGCCCGTCCCAAGGGACGGCGATGGCGAATTTTCGCTTTCGCGACTTCTGCAGGCAGAGCCTCCTACTGTCCTGTCCCGCAAACGAGTGTGATTATTCGTGGCCGTTTCGGCCCCCGGCCGCGTTGCTCGGCGGAGCCCTCAGCCGGGGAGCGCG
>JAQAJJ010000079.1:0-8544 GCA_028278675.1 Candidatus Azophilus lithoversatilis | reverse complement strand
GGGGCCTGCCCCTCGCATGTGGAAATCCTCAGCTTGGGAGCGCGAGGGACTTGCTCCTCGCACAAATAGGTGTGGGGCCTGCCACACCGCGTTGTCGCCCTGTCCGGTAACGGGAAGGCCCTTGCATGGGAACCCAAACGGCCTAGCGCCTAAAACCCACTTATTTGTGCGACAGGACACTAGCTCGACCCAGCGGCATCGATGGCGGCGCTGAATCGGGCCAGGCCTTCCTCCAGCAGCGAGCGCGGGCAGCCGAAGTTGAAGCGCACGAAGCCCGGCCCGCCGAAGGCGGCGCCGTCGGAGAGGCCCGTTCGAAGTGCGCATCGGGGTCGGCCAAGCCGAGGTCGCGTACGTCCATCCAGGCGAGGTAGGTGCCTTCGACGGGCGTCATGCGCTCACCGGCCACCGCCAGCACCCGCTCATGGTTGCCGCGCAGGTAGTCGAGCAGACGGTCGAGCCAGCCGCTTTCGTCGTTGAAGGCCGCTTCGGAGGCGGTGTAGGCCAAGGGACCGATGATGGGCGTCAGTCCTCGGCGGGCTTTGTTGAAGCGCCGCCTTAGGCCGGCATCGGGTATCACCGCCACTGCGCAGGAGAGGCCCGGCACGTTGTACGCCTTGGTGGCGGCGTAGAGCGAAATGCTCTGCGCGGCGATGGCGGGGTCGAGGCTCGCGATGGGCCGGTGGCGGACGGCTTGGTCGAGCAGAATGCTGCAGTGAATTTCGTCGGAGCAGATGACCAGGCTGCGCCGCGCCGCGAATTCCGCAAGTTCCCGCAGTTCGGTTTCGTCATAGACCCGGCCGGTGGGGTTTTGCGGATTGGCGATCATCAGGATGCGGGTGTCGGCATCGGTGGCGGCGTCGAGGGCGTCGATGTCCATCACCCAGCGATCCCCGTCGCGCTGCATGGGCACTTCTATGGCGCGCTGGCCTGCGTGGGCGGGCACCGAGCGGAAGGGGTAGTACACCGGAGTGGGAATGAGCACCGCGCCGTTGGGCTCTGCGGTGGCCATGGCGGCGAGATTGAGGCCGGTGACCACGCCGGGAATCCACACCAGCCACTCCTCGGGGACTTGCCATTGGTAGTTGCGCTCGAGCCAGCCTTGGAAGGCGGCGACCAAGGCGTCGGGAACGCGTGTGTAGCCGAACACCCGGTGCTCAAGCCGGGCGCGGACGGCGTCGAGCAGGAAGTCCGGCGCCTCGAAATCCATGTCGGCTACCCAGAACGGCAGCACGTCCCGGCCCTGGTACTTGTCCCACTTGGCGCTGTAGGTGCCGTTGCGGTCGATGCGCCGGTCAAATTCGGTCATGGTCTCCTAGCCCGCCCCTTCCCAATTGCCTTACAATGCTCGCCAATCCCATCCAAGAGGTAAAGGCGAAAATGGCTGATGCAACCACGGATCCGGTGTTGGCCACCATACAGCAGCAGATTGAGGAAAATCCCATCATTCTTTACATGAAGGGATCGCCTGGCGCCCCCCAGTGCGGGTTTTCGGCGCAGACGGTGCAGTGCCTGATCGGCTGTGGCGAGCGTTTTGCCTATGTGGACATCCTCAGCAATCCCGAAATCCGCGCCACCCTGCCGGGTTACGCCGACTGGCCCACCTTCCCGCAGCTCTACGTCAAGGGCGAACTGATCGGCGGCTGCGACATCGTCACCGAGATGTTCGAAAGCGGCGAACTCGAGCCGTTGATCAAGGCAGCCACTGCCGCCTAGTCACCCGAGACGTTCAACCAAGCAGCGCGCTCGCCGAGCGCGCTGCCCCAGCCGTTGACAATCTCGCAAAACAGCGTGGCGCATCGCTCGGCGTCGTAAAGGGCGCCGTGCGCCTGGTCCTTGTCATAGTCGATCCCGGCCCGGGCGCAGGCTTCGCGCAGCACGGTGTGGCCATAGGCCACCGCGGCCAAGGCGGCGGTGTCGATGGTGCTGAACGGATGGAAGGGGTTGCGCTTGACACCCACACGCTTGGCGGCGCTGAGTATGAAGCCGGCGTCGAAGGCCGCGTTGTGGCCCACCAGGATGCCGCGATGGCAGCCGTGGCTGCGGATGGCGGAGCGGGCCATCTTGAACAGTTGCTTGATGGCTTCGGTTTCCGGAATGGCGCGCCGCGTCGGATCGTTCAGGTCGATGCCGGTCACGCGCAGGGAATCGGGATTGATGAGGGCCTCCGGAAACGGCCGGACCGGCCACCGGTGGCGGCCGTCAATCACCAAGGCGCCATCATCGAAGCGCAGCGTCAGGGCGGCGATTTCCAGCAGGCCGTGGCGCTCAGAGTCGAACCCGCTGGTCTCCACGTCAACCACCACGGGCAGGAACCCGCGAAACCTGTTCGCCATGCTGACTTGGTTCACGAACGAGACGATGCCCTAGTCCAGTGAGTGGGAGGTTGCCGGGCGCAAAAGTGAATCATTTGACAAGCTTTTTTTTGCGATCAAGTTTTTGCGATCAAGTTTTCGCGATCAAGTTTTCGCGATCAAGTTTTCGCGATCAAGTTTTCGCGATCAAGAAAACTATGTGACCTAAACAGGTTGCCGCCGATAACACAAGCAGGCCAGCTCAAAGAGATGCGGGAATGGCGGCCGAGTGGGGTCAGGGGTCGACAACTGGCGCTCCATCGCGGCCGTCGTATGACAGGTCCTAGTGTCCTGTCCCGTAAATAAGTGGGTTTTAGTCGCTAGGCCGTTTGGGTTCCCGGCAAGGCGCGACACAAGGCGGAGCAACGCAGCCGGGGGCCGAAACGGCCACGAATAATCACACTTATTTGCGGGACAGGACACTAGACCAGCGGTTGTCTAAACGCTGGCTAGAAATTGCGCATAGTAGAGTGGCCACGCCTCGATGGGGCCAGAGGAGCGGTCGCTTGGGGCGCCGATGAGCTTTATGGCCCGGGCTGGGGCGTATCGGTCGATGTAGGCCCGCAGGCTGCGCGCACGGGTGCGGCTGCCGCTCTTTACCTCCACCGGAATGATCTCGCCCTCGCGGTCGCGAACTAGAAACTCGATTTCGGCCCGCGCCTCAAACCAGCCGTAGGTGGGTTGGGAGGCATGGGTGCCGAGTTCCGTTTGGACAAAGTTCTCGGCTATGTAGCCCTTGTAGGCTGCGGTTTGGGCTCGTTGGTCGGCATAGGTCATGCCGAGCATGTATCCGAGCAAGCCCACGTCAAACAGATAGAGCCGGAAGCGATTCGCCTTTGTCCGAGCCTGCAAGGGGGGCTCGGGTCGCCCTTGCACGGGGAAGCACTTCCAAAGGAGCCGTGCCTTTTCCAACCAATCGATGGGCCCCGCCAATTCCCGATAGCGCTGCCGTTGGGGCAGTACGCCCTTGAATCGATAACGCGCCACGGACCCGTCTTGGCAGGCGGCGAGCTGCTTTGGCACATTCTCGAACACCCGCTCAATGTGCTGGGCGTCATGGACCCCCGCGTACTTGCCAAAGTCTCGGCGATAGCCATTGATGAGGTTGCGGTGAATGTGCGTCACTTGGGCAGTCCGTTCAAGGACGCTTTGGTTTGGTTCGAACCAAGCAGCCACCGCTTCGGGCATGCCGCCGACAAAGTAGTAGTCGAGCAGTCGAGGCCAGAGTTGTTGATGCACAGCGCCGCTTTGCCGCCGGGCGCGATAGGCTTCAAGGAGCGGCGCGCGCTCCGTAGCCATCAGGAATTCCTCAAAGCACAGGGGAAAGAGCGCCAGTTCATCCACTTTGCCAACAGGAAATGATCGAAGTAGGCCGATGTTCGACCCGGATGCGCAGACGAAGGCGTCCGGTAGCCGTTCCGCAAAGTACTTCAGTGCGTCCACGGCCTGCTGGCATTCGCCGACCTCGTCGAGGAACAGCAAGTCCCGCTTGATGTCGATGCGTTGATCCAATTCGATTTCCATGTTGTCGATGATCCTGGAGGGATCGAGGCTCTCGGCGAACAAGGCCGAAAGTTGGGGGTTGGCGCGGAAGTCGAGCCAATGCACCTGACGGAATTCCCGCGGCCCGAATTGCTTCCCGATCAACCAAGACTTACCGACCTGCCTGGCGCCATCAAGCAGCAGTGGCTTGCGCACGGATTGCCGTTTCCAAGCCAAGAGTCGTTCGTAGGCGAGGCGGTTGAGCATGAGCAGTTTCTTTCAGTTTGATGTCAATGCGGCCAACGATGACATCGTTAGCCGCCTTTTTCCACTTTTATGCGCATAAAAAAGTATAAATGTCCGTTTATATGCGCATAAAAATGTAATTTGACCCGCTTTTTTTGACTTTGGCACTTCTCCAATAGCCAGCCGCTTGGCGCCTTGGGTATCATGCGCGGCCTTTTCGCAACCGGCGTTCACCCGCACCGCTGATGACCAAAAAAACCTTTGACAAGATCGTGCTGTCCTACTCCGGGGGGCTGGACACCTCGGTCATCTGCCGATGGCTGCAGGAGACCTACCAAGCGGAGGTGGTGACCTTCACCGCCGACATCGGCCAGGGCGAGGAAGTCGAGCCTGCCCGCGCCAAGGCCGAGGCCATGGGGGTGCGGGAGATCTACATTGAGGACCTCACCGAAACCTTCGTGCGCGACTACGTCTTCCCCATGTTTCGCGCCAACGCGCTCTACGAAGGGGAGTACCTGCTCGGCACCAGCATCGCCCGTCCGCTGATCGCACGCCGCTTGGTGGAGATAGCCGAGGAGACGGGTGCGAATGCCATCGCCCATGGCGCGACGGGCAAGGGCAACGACCAGGTGCGCTTGGAGCTGGGCGCCTACGCCCTGAACCCGGACATCCAGGTGATCGCGCCTTGGCGGGAATGGGACCTGAACTCGCGGGAGGCGCTGATGGATTACTGCGAGCAGCACCAGATACCCGTGGACTACCAGCGCGGCGAGAAGTCGCCGTACTCCATGGACGCCAACCTGCTGCACATCTCCTATGAAGGCGGCGGGCTGGAGGACCCTTGGAACGCGCCCGATGAAGCGATGTGGCGCTGGACCGTCGCCCCGGAGGCTGCCCCCGACACCGCGGCGGTGATTGAGCTGAGCTTTTTCGAGGGCATTCCCATCTCGCTGGATGGCGAGTTGCTGACCCCGGCGGCGATGCTGACGCGGCTCAACGCCATTGGCGGCGCCCACGGCGTAGGCCGCGACGACATCGTGGAGAACCGGTCGGTGGGCATGAAGTCCCGAGGCTGCTACGAGACGCCCGGCGGCACCATTCTGCTCAAGGCGCACCGCGCTATCGAGTCACTCACCCTGGACCGCGAAGTGGCGCACCTGAAGGACGAACTGATGCCACGCTACGCCAGCCTCATTTACAACGGCTATTGGTGGTCCCCGGAGCGCAAGGCGCTGCAGGCGCTGATCGACGCCTCCCAGGAACCGGTCAGCGGCACGGTGCGGCTGAAGCTCTACAAGGGCGCGGTCTCCGTGCTCGGCCGCCGCTCGGTCGAAAGCCTCTACGACGAGGACGTGGTGACCTTCGAGGACGACCGCGGGGCCTACAGCCAAGCGGATGCGGAGGGCTTCATCCGCCTCAACGCCCTGCGCCTGCGGCTGGCGGCGAAGCTGGGGCGGGATCTCACGGGGTGAGGATCGAAGGTTCGAAACTGCGGTTGTGGGCGAACCAAGCTGGCTTGTGAAGAGGCACCGATAGCCAACAGGCGTAGCGGTACAGAGTGCCCTCGGCCTCATAAGGCTAATGGCGCAGAGCGAGGGACTGAAGTGACTTCAACAATCCTTGGTCGTGGCAGGTGCCTGCTGAGTCGTCCAATTGGGCGGTTGGTGTACGACAGTGCGGACGCGGGAAGTAATCCTACCGAAGTCGCCGGCGTGGGCCAGCAGCGAAGCCGGGTTTGAGTGGCCCGGAATTCTAAAGAAACCTAAGGAAACTGACATGCGGCTGACACAATTCAGAGTGACCAACTTCCGATCCGTAGACGACAGTGGCTGGATTGAAGTGGATGACGTTACGGCGCTGATTGGCGTCAACGAGTCTGGCAAGACCAACCTGCTGGCGCCTTTGTGGAAGCTGAATCCGGCACGCGAGGGTGAAATCCAACCGACATCCGACTACCCCAAGAGGACATTCGGGGAGATTAGGGACAATCCCGAAGCGTTTTGCTTCATTGAGGCCGACTTCGAAACAGGCGAATACAAGGTGGAACTGGCGAAACTCGTTGGGATTTGTGAAGAGGCGGCAGCGGTTACGCGGGTACGCCGGTACTTCGATGGCGAATACAAGATTACGTTTCCGCGATTCGAACGGAGGTCGTTGGTGCCGGTATCGGAAGTGCAGAAGGCGCTGACGGAACTCAAGGAAGATGTAGCATCGATTGGAGCGTTGAAAAAGGAAGAGGACTTCAAGGACCGATTGCAGAGAGATGTGGACGGGCTCCTGGAGTACATGGCGGAGGACGCCGACGCGGAAGAGCTTGATCGCTTGAACGAGTCGCTGGCCGGTTGCATCCCGCCGGAACCGGCAAAAACGAGCAGCTTGGTGCCACGGGTGCAACGGACAATTGAGCAGTTCGAAGGGATGCGCGGCGAGATTACGGCGGAGGAGCCGGGGAATAGACGAGACGTCGTTGATGCCGTTTTGGAGAGGCTTCCCAAGTTCGTCTACTACTCCAACTATGGGAACCTAGATTCCGAAATCTACCTTCCGCATGTTGTCGAGAACCTGAAGCGGCACGATCTAGGAGCGAAGGAAGCCGCGAAAGCCCGCACACTTCGGGTGCTGTTCAAGTTCGTCGGGCTGAGGGCGGAGGAGATTCTGGAACTGGGACGCGACTTTGATCAGAGACAGCACGGGCGGGAGCCGTCGCTGGAGGAGATTACTGAGATCGCGGAGAAGAAGCGGGTGCGATCGATTTTGCTCCGGTCAGCTGAGACTAAGCTGACCCAGCAGTTCAGGGACTGGTGGAGGCAGGGCGACTACCGGTTCGAGTTGCAGGCGGACGGCAACCACTTCCGAATTTGGGTTTCGGACGACCGACGACCGGACAAGATTGAACTCGAAAGCCGCAGCACCGGGCTGCAGTGGTTTCTAAGTTTCTACCTCGTGTTTCTGGTGGAGAGTCTCGGGGAGCACAGGGACGCGGTCCTGCTACTTGACGAACCCGGGCTGTCGCTGCATCCGCTGGCGCAGCGGGACCTGTCAGCTTTTTTCGACAACCTGTCGGGGACGAACGCGATCATCTACACCGCGCATTCACCGTTTCTGGTTGATGCGGACCGGATAGATCGCGCACGCAAGGTCTATGTCGCCGGGGATGGAACGACCAAAGCGACATCGAACCTCCGTCATGACGAGGAAGAGGGCCAGCAATCTGGCGCCGCATACGCGGTGCATTCGGCTCTCGGGTTGAGCGTGGCGGAAAGCCTACTAATCGGGTGCCAGCCGGTGGTTGTGGAAGGGGCATCAGATCAACACTACTTGACCGCGATAAAGTCCCTGTTGATTGCCGACGGCAAAATTACGCCCAGGCGCGAACTGGTCTTTCCACCCGCGGGCGGGGCAAAGACCACCCGCATAGTGGCGAGCATCCTGACTGGGCGGGACGAGTCGCTCCCCGTAGTTTTGCTCGATGGCGATACGCAGGGAAGCAGTATGGCGAGGGAACTCGCGAGGGGGTTGTATGCCGGAGAGTCGGGGAAGATCGTTAGTACCGACAGTTTCGTGGGGTTTGCCCAATCGGAGGTAGAGGACCTGATGCCTGCCAAGTTGCTGTCCGAGGTGGTAGATCGGTTCGAACGGCGGCCGGAAGTGTTGTTTAGCGACATTGTGAAAGCGGACGAGCCGGTTGTCCCACAAATCGAGGCGTGGGCTAGTTCACAGAACATTGAGCTGCCCGCGTTCTGGAAGGTGGAGCTTGCGAAGCGGGCGAAGCGGCGCCTATTGGATGTTGGGCTGGGGTATTTCGACGAGGAGACAGTCGGGAAATGGGTCCGCTTGTTCTCCACGCTGCTGGAGACGGAAGCTGCGGTGCGCTAGCTGAGCGCGGATGGTTGGGGAGTCATCAGCCAAGCGGATTTGGAGGGGTTCATTCGGTCAACTCCTCATGCATGCAGCTTCGGGTCAAGCTGGGTTGCGATCTGACCCATTGATGATTGAGGGTTCGACATGTGTTAGCGGCGTTTGAGCCTGACGACATAATTCTGCGGTGCGACCTCAAACTTGTCTCGAAAGAAGATCGAAATCCACTGCCTGACTATGTGCCAGTGCTTACGAGCGTCGGATTCCGCAATGTTGTCCCGCAATCGGGAGACCACCTGCTCTCCTTGGATGTCGGTTAGCCCCGCGGGTATCAGGTCCAGAAACTCTCGGAAGGAAGGGATGCGCGACAGCGTCTCGGCTATTGCGGATGCGAATTCATCACTTGTAAGGTTGGGAGGAGGCAAGAGATCGTTCAAGTCCGCTTTTGCGTCTGCTCGTGTGCCCTCAACGGTAGTCGTTGTGTCGGGATCCTGATAGACGTCGTAGAGCCTCTCAGGTGCGGCGCAGCGGGGGAGCCACGGTGTTCGTGCTTGGGGGATGGCCGTTGGTGGGATGTCCTTGGCCTCGTCTAAAGCGGGGACATCGA
>JAQAJJ010000078.1:14932-17785 GCA_028278675.1 Candidatus Azophilus lithoversatilis | reverse complement strand
GTGCCATCCGACTCAATGCCAGCGGAGACGGCCCGCGACTGGGGGTTGCCAAACTGGTCGAAGGTTGTGATGTTGTTGGTTTGCTGAGAGTGAGTGGTTTCGGAACTCGCATCGTATCCCGGCAGTTTGCCGTAGGAATCATTGCTCTTGACCAACACCGCGGAAGGCAAATAGGTGGTTACTTTGTCATCAAGTCTCTTGAAGTAAAAGCGCAGGAAGCCATCGTTGAATTCCTTGGTCAGGTTCGCCTTGATCTGGCCGCCCTCATCGCCATTGAATCCGGTGTCGCGAACGCCTTCGCCGTCTCGGTAAAAACCACCGATGTGGTAAGTGATGGTGTCACTGAGGCTCCCGCCGTATTCAAAGTCGGTGCGAAATTCTTCGTAGTCAGCGCCAAAACTGACGCCGAGACTACCCGCCTCTTCGCCGCCGGTTCTGCTGATCATATTGATAATGCCGCCGGGAGAATTGCTGGCAAAGGTGGACGCGGAGCCGCCACGAATACTCTCGATGCGGTCAACAGACGGGTCGAAACGAATCCAGTTGTCGGTGTTACCGAAATTGATGTCGCCGAATTCCGTGACGGGCAAACCGTCTTCCTGAAGTTGCATATACTTCGACCCACCGGTCGCTAGAGGTATGCCGCGGATAGTCAGGTTGGCGTTGCCGCCGCCACCGGAAGATTCAGCCCGGATGCCGGGCAAACTGCGAAACACTTCGGCTACGGATCGCGGCGCCATGTTGGCGATGTCTTCTGCTGGCAAAGAACTGACCGACACACTCGCCTCAAGCTTGCTGGCACCCCCACTGGGTACGCCGGTGACGATCATTTCCTCTATGGTGTCGTTGGAGGCCTGCTCCAACGCCTGAGCGATGCCAATCGGCAGCATTGCTGCCAAAGCTGCTCCAAGCAACGTGCCTGCTCGGCACGCTAGGGTTCGAATTTGCATAGTCCTACATCCTCTCTCGCCTAAGTTGTCCACGCCAGTACGGCAAAGCGGGGACGGTCGAATATAGGTGTTTTTGCAATCGATTGCAAATATGTAACTATATGTTTTAATTGATATTTATAAAAAACTAGGAACTTGCGTTGTTCTGAGAGCCGCCAACCGCAAGGGATTTGGAGGGGCAGTTGTTTCCTTTACGCCCGAAATGAGGGTTTAGGGGTGGTTTTCAGGCCACTCGGACGGCTGTTCGCCGACTTTCACCCCAATTGGGTGGGGGGTGCCGAAACTTGGGAAAAGAGGTCGCTGTGGGGCAGCATGTTCTTGTCGAAGGAACCACCGCCGCTCCAGGGAGGGAGGTCGCCATGGCGACGCTGCGCGGTTTGCTCTTTTCCTGCGACGATGTCGAACGGCTGTCGGAGCTGACGCGGCTGGGGCTCGTGCTCGACAACCTGCCGGACGAGGGCTTCGGATCCGGACGCCGACTGGGGCAGGCACAAGACCTGCGGCGTGGACGGCGGCACGGGGAAGGCGTGGACGAAGGTGAAGCGCTGGTTCGGATACGGGCTGCACCTGGTCGCGGACGTGGAGCACGAGTTGCCCGCGTGGTTCGAGGTGACGCCGCGTCCGTCGGTTTGGGGTCACATCCGTGCGCTCGCGAAGTGGGAGTCCGCGGAAAAATGCACTACAGCACAAGTCCCTCGAAAAGACAAAATCTTGAAACCATACGTTTTTGGGTGCACGATTAATCTCCACTTTCTTGAGCGGCGCAGTCAGTGACCAACCGCCCTCCGCCGGTCGTCTCGAGCCTCCAGGATCTCGCCGATATTGCTGGGGTATCTCGGGCAACGGTGTCACGAGCACTAAATGACAGCCCCTTTGTCAACGCCAACACCAAGACAAAGCTCCAAGCGTTGGCGCGCAAGTACAATTACACGATAAACAGACGGGCGCGTGAATTCCGGCTGCGCCAAACTCGCGTCGTCTCGGTTGTGTTTATGCTCGACCTGCATTCCGACCAACACCCGTCGGATCCGTTCTTTCTGGAGATGCTTGGCAGTATCGCGGACGGCTTGGCCTCGCATGACTATGATCTGCTACTGGCCCACGCCCCCGTGACTGACGTCCGCGACCTGGCCGACAGCCGAATCGTGAGACACGCCGACGGTGTCATCTTTGTGGGTCAGGGCGAGCAGCACGAGACGCTTAACCAACTTGTCGATACCGGCAGGCCAATCGTTGTGTGGGGAGGGTCGGCAGCAAATAGACGCTACGTGTTGGTCGGTGGAGACAATGCCGGCGGTGGTTACAGCGCGACGTCGCACCTGCTCAAACAAGGCCGCCAACGCATTGCTTTCTTCGGCAACACCCGAACTCCCGAGAATGGAGCACGATTTTCTGGGTACCAACGAGCATTGACCCAAGCAAATCTGAAATCCGATCAGAAACTCGTTGTCAACATACCTTCGGATATGCAGCACGCACAGACCGCAATTGAGAATCTGCTGAACAAGGGTATCGACATGGACGCAGTGGTTTGCACTAGCGATGTCATGGCAATCGCAGCAATCTCGGCATTGGCGGAGTTGGGGGTCAGTGTTCCCGACGATGTTGCGGTGATTGGTTACGACGATATTCGTATGGCTAGCTACAGCAGTCCGCCGCTAACGACCATCCGGCAAGGCATCCAACGAGCCGGCGGTGTCCTGGTCGATTCAGTTCTCGCCCTGATCAATGGTCATCAAGTCGAAAGCACGACCTTGGCCAGCGAGTTGGTGATTCGTAGAAGCTGTGGCGGTTGAGACAATCCGTGACGTTGACGTTCTTGGCGGCGGCGCGGCCAACGACGGCGGTGCCCGGGGTGAAGCCGGCGTCGCGCTTGAGGATGGCGAGCATGGCGGGGGGGGGG
>JAQAJJ010000078.1:0-14757 GCA_028278675.1 Candidatus Azophilus lithoversatilis | reverse complement strand
CCGAACGTCTGACTCCCGCAGCGCCTCGGAGCCCCGCTCATGCGCCCAGGCGAAGCCTAACCCGGATAATTCGCCCACGAGGCTATCTGTTGGTGGAGCAAGCCGGCGAACCCAAGTTGGTGCTGCATCAATCCCGCGTCGGCACCCTTGCGCCGCTCGTGTCGGCGGAAGATTCGCCCGTCTTCAATTGAAACCGGGGTTCAGACGTTGAAGCGGAAGTGCATCAGGTCGCCATCCGCCACGACGTAGTCCTTGCCCTCCAAGCGCCACTTGCCGGCGTCCTTGGCGCCCTGTTCGCCGCCGCAGGCGATGAAGTCCTCGTAGCCGACCACTTCGGCGCGGATGAAGCCCTTCTCAAAGTCCGTGTGGATCACGCCGGCGGCTTGGGGTGCGTGGGTGCCCGCTGAAATGGTCCAGGCCCGGGCCTCCTTCGGCCCCGCCGTGAAGTAGTGGTGCAGGCCGAGCAGGCCGTAGCCGGCTCGAATCACGCGATTCAGCCCCGGCTCCTCGATGCCGAGGGCATCCAGGAACTCTTCGCGTTCAGCCTCGTCAAGTTCGGCGATTTCGGCTTCGATCCGATTGCAGATGGGCACTACCGGTGCCCCCTCCTTGGCGGCGATGGCGGCCACTTCGTCGAGCAGGGCGTTGCCTTCAAAGCCGTCCTCGGCGACGTTGGCGATGTACAGCACCGGCTTGGCCGTCAACAAGTGCAGTTCGCGAAGCCGGGCGCGGGCATTGCCGTCCAAGGCCAACGAGCGCACTGGGGCGCCGGCCTCCAAGCCTTCGCGCACCTGCTCAAGCAGCGCCATGAAAACAGTGGCCTCCTTGTCCCCGGAGCCCGCCATGCGGCGGACGCGGTCGGTGGTCCGCTCCACGGTCTCAAGGTCGGCCAAAGCAAGTTCGGTATTGATGATCTCAATGTCATCGACGGGCGACACTTGCCCCGCCACGTGCACGATGTTGCCGTCCTCAAAGCAGCGCACCACATGGGCGATGGCATGGGTCTCGCGAATGTGGGCCAGAAACTGGTTGCCCAATCCCTCGCCTTGGGCGGCGCCGGCCACAAGGCCCGCGATGTCGACGAACTCCATGGCGGTGGGCACCACCTTGGCTGGCTTGACGATGGCGGCGATGCGGTGCAGGCGCGGGTCGGGCACCGGCACCACGCCGGTGTTGGGGTCGATGGTGCAGAAGGGGAAGTTCTCCGCGTCGATACCCGCCTGGGTGAGGGCGTTGAACAGGGTGGACTTGCCCACGTTGGGCAGGCCGACGATGCCGCAGTTGAATCCCATTTGCCTGTCTGTTTGTCCTACGCCAGCGACTCGATCAGGTCGCCGAAGGTGGCGCGGCGTGCAGGTGGTTCATCACCGTTTGCATCTCGCCTTGGGCCAAGGTGATGAGCAATTCGTCGTTCAGTTCAAACGCCGCCGCCGCCCGCTCGCGTTCCACCGCCGGCATATTGACCGCGGTGAGGTAGCGCACCATCTGCGTCGGGTCGCCGGGGTGTCCGACGCCGATGCGCAGCCGGTGGAAATCCCGCGATCCCAAATGCTCAATGAGGCTCTTGATTCCGTTGTGCCCATTGGCGCCGCCGCCGGTCTTGAGGCGCGCGATCCCGGGCTCGAAGGCCACTTCGTCGTAAGCCACCAGCATCTCCTCCGGTGCCACCCGGTAATAGCGGGCATAGGGCGCCACCACTTCGCCGCTTTGGTTCATGTAGGAGCCGGGCAGCAGCAAACGCACGTCAGCATTGCCGATGAGGCCGCGTCCGGCCTCGCCCTTGACCTGGCCGGCCGCTGTGAAGCCAATCCCAAAGCGGCTGGCCACATAACGGACGAAGGCGACGCCGATGTTGTGGCGCGTGGCCGCATAAGCCGGGCCGGGGTTGCCCAGGCCGACGATGAGGCGCAGGTTAGTCCTCAGCTGACGAGTCCGGTTCGGTGTCCACCTCTTCTTCTTCATCTTCGGCCGAGGCCGCACCGCCGCGGGGTTGCTGCACGCTGACCACCGAAATGTCGTGATCTTCGCCGTAGCCGAGGGCCACTAAATCCACCCCATCCGGAATCTCAAGGTCGCTCAAGTGCAGGGACTGGCCGAGCTCCAACGCCACCACATCGACCTCGATGAATTCCGGCAGGTCCTTGGGCAGGCAACTGACCTCCACGTCCACCAGAGTGTGGGCGATGCTGCCGCCGCCGGTGCGCACACCGATGCACTTGTCCTCATTGACGAAGTGCAGGGGCACGTGGGTGTGGATGGGCTTGTCGGCGTCAACGCGCAGGAAGTCCACGTGCAGCACCTTTTCGCTCACCGGATGCAACTGCAGGTCGCGCACCAGGGCTTGCTGCTCGGCGCCGTCCACCCTGACGCTGACAATCTGCGAAAAGAAGGCTTCCTGTTGCATCGCCTTGGTGAATTCGTTGGCGCTCAACGTGACCGGTTGGGGCGCCTTCCCGCCGCCGTAGATGATGCCCGGCAGCTTCTCGCCCGGCCGTCGCAGGCGGCGGCTGGCGCCGGTGCCGAGATCGCTCCGAAGGCTGGCGTTGAGTTCGATGGACTGCGGCATGATAGTGCTCCAATGGGGTCTGTTCAGGTTTGGGAATTCGGTTGCGGGGTTGGAATCCAAGCCGTGTGCCGATCAGCGGAACATGGCGCTTAAGGACTCCTCGTGGCTAACCCGCCGGATCGCTTCCGCCAGCAGGCGGTCGAGGCTCAGTTGATGAATCTTCGGGCAGCCCGCGGCATCCTCGCAAAGGGGGATGGTGTCGGTCACCACCATCTCGTCGATGGCGGAGTTGGCGATGCGCTCGACGGCAGGGCCCGAAAGCACCGGGTGGGTGATGTAGGTCACCACGCTGATGGCGCCTTCTTCCTTGAGCGCCGCGGCGGCGGCGCACAAGGTGCCGGCGGTGTCCACGATGTCGTCCACGAGAATGCAGGTTCGCCCCGTGACGTCGCCGATGACGTTCATCACGCGGCTTTCATTGGCCTGCGGACGGCGCTTGTCAATGATGGCCAGGTCGAGATCGTTGAGCTGCTTGGCGATGGCCCGCGCCCGCACGACGCCGCCGACGTCCGGCGACACGATGATGGGGTTCTCATAGCCTTGGGCGGCGATGTGATCGACCATCACCGGGGAGCCGTAAACGTTGTCCACCGGCATTTCGAAGTAGCCTTGAATCTGGTCGGCGTGCAGGTCCACCGTCAACAGTCGGTTGACGCCAACGCCGTCGAGCATGTTGGCCACCACCTTGGCGCTGATCGGCACCCGCGCCGACCGGGGGCGGCGATCTTGGCGGGCGTACCCGTAGTAGGGCACAACTGCCGTCACCCGATGGGCGGAGGCGCGGCGAATGGCGTCGGCCATGATGACCAGTTCCATGATGTTGTCGTTGGTGGGGGGACAGGTGGACTGGAGAATGAACGCATCGCAGCCGCGCACATTCTCGTGCAGCTCGACGTTGACCTCGCCATCGCTGAAGCGGCTCACTTTGGCGCGGCCGAGGTCGATGCGCAGTTCCGAAACCACCCGCTCCGCCAGGGCGGGGTTGGAACTGCCCGAGAAAATCATCATTTGCGCCACGATGTCATCCTGGTTGTCGTTGCACTTAAGGGGCCGGCGTCTTCACGCCTGATTACTGATGGACGGGCCTATTGGACCGTCAGCACTGCGTTGTGTGGTTGGTGTGGCGGGATTGCGGCCGAACGCTGCGCCAGTGGGCGAATCCGTCCTTGGCTGCTTTGTTGAACCCGGTTCGAACCCCGTCCTCTTCCAATAATTCTCCGCTCCGAATCTCGAACGTCGCGCCTTAGGGTGAGGGTGGCAGGATTGCGGCCGCGCCTTGCGCGTCCGTCCCTTCGGGATCGCCGGCGCCGCGCGCCGACGACCAAATCCGCCTGCGGCGAATTTGTCGAACCCGGTTCGAACCCCGCCCGCTTCGATTCACTGCCGTCCCATGTCTCCAGCAACAATCCATTTGGCTGGGGTGGCAGGATTCGAACCTGCGTATGCCGGGATCAAAACCCGGTGCCTTACCGCTTGGCGACACCCCAGAAGATGGCTGAAATCCCCGCCACCCGCAGCGGGGGCGCTATTGTGCGTTTGAGCACTATTGGTGTCAAACCAAAGTGCCCATCCATGGTGGTCCGGCGTGACGGTAAAGGAAGACTGCGGCCGGCTTCCGGTCGCCGCTCGTATGATAGGCCCCACCGCTAACTCAGGGATGGTGCGAAGCCGGTAAGCGGGATGGCGAATTTACCCCGCAAGGCGTTCGCGATGGTGCAAACGGGCGTTGGCGAACTGACGCCGCAAGACGTGCCAATTCCCGACATTGATGACGATTCCGCCCTGTTGCGGCTGGAGGCCTGCGGCATCTGTGGCAGCGACTACGAGCAGTACGACGGTCTGCTGCGCACTCCCATGCCCGTGATCCCGGGTCACGAGCCCTTGGGCGTAATCGCTCGAATCGGGGAACGGGCGGCGGCTCGCTGGGGCGTGGACGTGGGCGACCGCGTGGCGGTGGAGACCATGCTGGCCTGCCATCATTGCGAGACTTGCCTAGGCGGCGCCTACCACCTGTGCGGCAATCGCAAGATCTATTCCTACATTCCGCTCTCCGAGGCCCCGGGGCTTTGGGGCGGCTATGCCCAATACATGTTCCTGCATGCCAATTCCATCGTTCACAAGGTGAGTGCCGAACTGCCGGCGGAGATCGGGGTGATGTTCAATCCGTTGGGGGCCGGATTCCTTAGCTTGCCCCAGAACGGCACGCCGCCGACGCTGAAGGAACAACCCGCCAGCCGCTGGGCTGTCTCCATTTGTTCCACGGAAGCCCTTAGCTTGCCCCAGCGCGGAGCGCCGCCGACTCCAAAGGAGCAACCAACCCGTCGCTGGGCTGTCTCCACCTGTTCCATGGAAGCCCTTAGCTTGCCCCAGAGCGGCACGCCGCCGACGCCGAAGGAACAACCCGCCAGTCGCTGGGCTGTCTCCGTTTGTTCCATGGAAGAGGCCGAGCGGATTCGCCAAGCGCCGCATTCTCCATGTTGAACCAATCGTCTCGATGGAAACCCAGCCTTAGTCAATCCCTGCGATCCGAAACAGCCACTCGCACCCGGTAGCCGGGCTTTTCCGCGGTGATGCGGCGGGGCGGAGAGTGAGCAGGCGCCGTCCTTGCACGCTCGAGTCGCACTTGCCAGCCGAGTTGACGAAAACCCGCAAGGCTGCCCTTCGGATCGCTGGTGGCGTCAGCCACCGGGGCTTTGACGGAGGGCCGTCCTTGCAGCCAGTCGAGCAGCAGGCTCAGCGGCAGGCTCCAGCCGAGTTCGCTAAGCATCAGCGCTTCGGGGCTGCCCGAGGCTCGCACATCGCCATCCGCATCGGTTACTTGGAGCCGGTCCAGCGTTCCATGCAGGCTGGTTTGCCCCTGTCCCAGCGGTCCCCAAAGGTCGATCTCGAGCCGTTCGCCGAACTGTCGCCAGGCGAAGCGGGCCGACCAGGACTCCCCGCCGTCAACGACGCCAATCTTGCCCCTGATCGAAAAATCCGCTTCCGGCGGCGGCGGGGGGAAGGAGACGCAGCCGGCCAGCAACCAGCATGCGGCGAAAATCGCGCATGGAAACAAAAGGTTACGCAGGAACACGCGTGACCCACTTGCATTGGGCAATCGGAGACAGTCTCAAATTGGACAAATTGTTCCTCCGTTGCCAACGGCGTGCCGAACGGGGCAGGCTGAAGGCTCTGCTACAATGAGCGCCTTTCGACTCTTGCTTTGGCCAAGTCCCACTCACCATGGCAATTCTGGCTTACGGGCTCAACTACCGCACTGCACCCATCGAACTGCGGGAACGGGTGGCATTCCCGGAAGATACGCTAGGCTCGGCGCTCGTGGAAGTGACCCGGGCGGTGCCGGGCGTGACCGAAGCGGCCATTCTCTCCACCTGCAACCGCACCGAGCTTTATTGCGCCATTGAGCCGGAGCGCGAGTCTGCCCTCGCCGAGTGGCTGGCGGCACACCGCGTCGTGCCGGTGGACGAGCTGCAAAGCGCCATCTACCGCTACTGGGATCAGGATGCCGCCCGCCATCTGATTCGCGTGGCGGCAGGCCTCGACTCCCAGGTGCTCGGCGAGCCGCAGATTATGGGGCAGGTGAAGTCCGCCTATGAACTGGCGCGCAACCTCGGCGCCATGGGTTCGGAGCTGAACCTGCTTTCGCAAGTGGCCCTGAACGCCGCCAAGCAGGTGCGCACGGACACCGGCATCGGCCGCAACCCGATTTCGGTGGCCTATGCAGCGGTGACCATGGCCAAGCAAATCTTCACCGAGCTGACCCACAAGCGGGCACTGCTGCTCGGCGCCGGCGACACCATCAAGCGGGTAGCCGAACATCTCTCCGAGCAGGGCATCGGCGGCATGACCATCGCCAACCGAACCATCGCCAACGCCGAAACCCTGGCCGCCCGCTTCAACGGGGTTCCTGCGCAGTTGAGCGCCGTGCCAAAAGCGCTACGCGACCATGACATCGTCATCGCCTCCACCGGCAGCGCCCTGCCTGTGGTCGGCAAGGGAGCGGTGGAAGCGGCCATTCGTCAACGCCGCCACCGTCCCATCTTCATGGTTGATATCGCTGTGCCCCGGGATATCGAACCGGAGGTTGGGGAGTTGCCCGACGTCTATCTGTACAGCATCGATGACTTAAGTGCCATCGTCGAGGAAAACCGTCGTCAGCGTTTGCTGGAGGTCGATTCCGCTGAAGCCCTGATCGACCAGGGGGCGCAGCGCTTCGTCACGGAACGCCGGGTGCGCCAAGGCCAGCGCATGCTGCGGCAATTCCGCGAAAGAGCGGAGGATCTGCAGGCCGCCGAGCTCGAGAAGGCGCTCAAGAGCCTGCAAGGTGGTGCGCCTGCGGAAGCGGTGCTTGCCCGTCTGAGCACAGGCCTGACCCGCAAGCTCATCCATCAACCCACGATCGCTTTGCGCACCGCGAGCGCCGAAGGGCGGATGGACTTGCTTGAGGCGTTCAAGTCGGTTTACGGGCTTGACTGACTTGGGGGTTGCCCATGCCGCTGTCGTCTTCAGTGAGAGCCAAGCTGGCCGGTCTTTCCGAGCGCTTTGAGGAAGTCGGCGCACTGCTGTCCGATGCCGAAGTGCTCGCCGACCGCCATCGATTCGAGGTGCTGTCGCGCGAGTTCGCCGAGCTTGAGCCGGTCATCCGAAGCTTCGAGCGCTTCAAGCGGCTGGCGCGCGAACTTGATGAATCCGAAGCCCTGGCCAGCGACGGCGATGCGGAACTGCGCGAGTTGGCCCAGGAGGAGGCGGCTGCCTTGGGAGAGGAGATCGCTGCCGCTGAGTCGGCCCTGCGCACATTGATGCTGCCGAAGGATCCCAACGACGAGGCCAACGTCTTCCTCGAAATTCGTGCCGGCACCGGCGGCGATGAGGCGGCCATCTTTTCCGGCGACCTGTTCCGCATGTACGCCAAGTACGCCGAAGGGCAGGGCTGGCAACTTGAAGTACTCAGCAGCCGGCCTGGGGAGCACGGCGGCTACAAGGAGATCATCAGCCGCATCGAAGGCGGCAACGTTTACAGTCGCTTGAAGTTCGAATCTGGTGCCCATCGGGTGCAGCGGGTGCCGGAAACCGAGTCCCAAGGCCGCATCCACACATCGGCCTGCACCGTCGCCATCCTGCCCGAAGCCGCCAGCATCGACAACGTGGAGCTTGACAAGGGCGACCTTCGCATCGACACCTATCGCGCCTCTGGGGCTGGCGGGCAGCACGTCAACAAGACCGATTCGGCAGTGCGCCTGACGCACTTGCCGAGCGGCATCGTGGTGGAGTGCCAGGACGAGCGCTCGCAGCACAAGAACAAGGCCCGGGCCATGGCGCTGCTGCAGGCCAAACTGCTCGATGCGGCCCGCACCAAGCAGCGCAGTGAACAGGCGGAGTCGCGGCGTACGTTGGTGGGTTCTGGCGATCGTTCCGAACGCATACGGACCTACAACTTTCCCCAAGGGCGGGTCACGGACCACCGCATCAACCTCACGCTTTACCAGCTTGGCGACCTGCTGGAAGGGGCTTTGGATCCCATCGTGCAGCCGTTGGTGCAGGAACATCAGGCCGACTTGCTCGCGAGCTTGGGTGATTCTTGAGCCGGACCAACGCAACACTTGGCCACTGGCTGGCCATGAACAGCCAGTTCGACCGGCTCGATCGGGAATTGCTGGCGTCCCGAGCGCTTGGCTTAAGCCGAGCCCAAGTCATCGCCCGTCCGGAAACTCCGCTTTCGCCCCGCCAACTGCGAAGCCTCGATCAACTTGCCGAGCGCCGCCGTCGGGAGCCCTGGGCCTACATCATCGGCGAAAAGGAGTTCTTCGGCTTGCGCTTGGCGGTAAGCCGCAACGTGTTGGTGCCGAGACCGGAGACCGAGCAGCTCGTCGAACTGGTCATCGAACGAGCGCCGCAAGCTGGCCGGGTGCTTGATCTCGGCACCGGCAGCGGCTGCATCGCCATTGCCGTTAAGGTCCACCGCCCGGACCTGCGCATCACCGCGACAGACGTTTGCGCAGCGGCGCTCGAAACCGCGCGGCGCAACGCCCAAAGCCACGGCGCGGACGTTGAGTTTCAACAAAGCGACTGGTTCAGCGCCCTATCCGGGCGTTTCGACTGCATTGCGTGCAATCCGCCCTACATCCCCGAATCCGACCCGGCGTTGATCGACCTCGGTGCTGAACCACGAATCGCATTGACTGGCGGACCGGGTGGGCTCACCGACATTGACGCCGTCATTGAAGGCAGCGCAGCGCATCTGGACGTCGGCGGCACCCTCGTTCTGGAGCATGGCCGCGACCAAGGGGAGGCTGTGCGCCGACGATTCGCTGAGTGCGGATTCGTATCAGTCGAAACCCACCGGGACTTGGCTGGACACCCGAGAATCAGCTTCGGTCGCCTGCCGGGCCATCCACTCAATTCCCCTGACTGAAGACGAGGGCGGGACTCCGCGCAACCGTCAGGGCGGGCCGCTGCCAGCAGATCTCAGTTCCCTGCGCATCTTCGCAGTCCCTACGCGGGTCAGCGCGGTCGCTGGGCTGGCTTCACTGGCACACGCTTGCTGAGCCAAGATGCAAAGCGGAGATCCAAGATGCACAATGGACCAGCAATCGACGAAGAGAGCAGTCCATGAGATTTTTGGCGAATGCCTTGGTCGTGATCCTGGCTATCCCGGGCGTGGCGCTGGCAGCCGAAGAGGCGCCTGCGGCTCATAGAAAGCTGCTGTGGGGCGATACCCACCTGCATACCTCCTATTCCTTCGACGCCTTCCTCAATAACAACTTAAGCGCCGACCCGGACACCGCCTACCGCTTCGCCAAGGGTGCCCCGGTCATCCATCCCTACCACCGGGCGCGCATGCAGCTCAGCGTGCCCCTGGACTTCTTGGTGGTCTCCGATCATGCGGAGTTCATCGGCGGGTTGCGCGACATCTACCGCAATGGGATCAACAACGATGATGCCGGAATCTGGGGATCGATCCGCAACTGGTACCTGACCCGAACCATTCGCAACGCCGTTGACGAGCGGGAGGGCGTGACCGTGTTTCGTGACGCGCTGCCGGTTAGCGGTGACCCGCGCGAAGCGGCGCGGAACTGGCAGGACAACCTTGACGAAAGCGCTCTGCAGCCGTCGCTGTCGGTCATGCGCACCGCTTGGCGGGAAATCATCGACGCCGCCGAGGCGCACTACCAGCCAGGGCGCTTCACCAGCCTCTTGGGCTGGGAGTGGAGTCCCGTGCCCGGCGGCGCGAACCTGCATCGCATCATCGTCACGGATGCCGATGGCGACCAAGCCCGCGCCTTCCAGCCGTTTTCGTCCACTGACAGCCCCTTTCCCGAAGACCTGTGGCAATGGCTTGGGCGGACCAGCGAGGCGACCGGCGCCCGCTTCCTCGCCATTCCGCACAATGCCAACATTTCCAAGGGGCTGATGTTCTCCGACACCACGTTGCGCGGCGACCCGGTGGATGCGGCCTATGCCCAGGAGCGCATGCGGTGGGAGCGGCTGGTGGAGGTGACCCAGATCAAGGGCGATTCAGAGACCCATCCGCTGCTGGCGCCCAACGACGAATTCGCCGACTTCGAACCCTATCCGTTTTACATCCAGCAGGATGTGCAGCCCTACGAGCCCCGTCCCGGCGATTACGTGCGTTCTGCGCTGAAGACGGGTTTGCGCCTCGGCGGTTCGCTGGGCGTCAATCCCTTCCAGTTCGGCCTGATCGGCTCCACGGACGCCCACACCGGGCTGTCCACGGCGGAGGAAGGCAACTTCGGGGGCAAGATGGCCACCGATTCCACGCCGGAAACCAAGATCAATCCGGTGATTGCCGGCGGCTCAAGGGGCTGGACCATGTCCGCTTCGGGAATGGCGGCGGTTTGGGCCGAGGAGAACACCCGTGAGTCGATACTCAGCGCCATGCAACGGCGCGAGACCTACGCCACTACGGGGCCGCGCATTCGGGTGCGCTTTTTTGGCGGCTGGGACTATGGGGAGGACGATTTGCAAGCCGTTGATACCGCCGCTGCCTACGAAAAGGGCATTCCGATGGGCGGTACGCTCGGGGATGGCGCCGGCGACCAGCCGCCCGTCTTCCTGATCGCCGCCCACAAGGACGCAAGGGGCGCTAATCTGGACCGGGTGCAAGTCGTCAAGGGCTGGCTTGACGCCGATGGGGCGGCCCAGGAAAAAGTGTTCAACGCTGCTTGGTCCGGCGAACGGCAGCTAACAGCCGACGGTGCGCTGCCGCCGGTGGGCAACACAGTGGATCTCAAGACGGCCCGATACAGCAATCGGATTGGCGCCGCCGAACTGTCCGCTGCGTGGCGCGACCCGGAGTTCGATCCCGAGCGTCCGGCGTTCTATTATGTTCGTGTGCTGGAAATCCCGACCCCCAGGCACAGCCACTTCGATGCCTTGGCATTGGGCATGGAGGCGCCGGACTATGGCGCCACGGTCATTCAGGAGCGCGCCTACACTTCGCCGATCTGGTATCAGCCAGATTAGTGAGATGGACGAAGACGGTGAACCAGTAGCAATCACAGAGCAGGAGCGAGCCCTAACGGAGCTTTCTCCTGCATCTCCACCGGCGGAGAAACCCTCAAGGCATAGCGCTTTGCGTGGCACGGTGCTGGCTTGCGACGATCCCGTTCGGCCCGCCGCCGATGCAACGGATTGGGTGGCTGCCCGGCGCTGACGATAGGTCGGCTCTGCTTGAAACGCGCCTCAATCGCCTCACCGAAGGCGAAGCGCGTTGGCCTGCGCGAGCTGTGCGAGGCAGTCGAGGGAGTCCTGCCAGCCGAGGCAGGCGTCGGTGACGCTTTGGCCGTAAACCAGCTCGCTTGGAACACCGATCTTCTGCTTGCCCTCGACCAGATTGCTTTCGATCATCACGCCGAGAATGCGCGATTCGCCGTCAGCCAGCTGGCGGCAGATGTCTTCGCAAACCAGCAGTTGGCGGCGGTGGTCCTTCTGGCTGTTGGCGTGGCTCATATCGACCATCACCCGAGGGCAGACACCGGCCTTTTCCAGCAGGCGGCTGGCGTAGTGGACGGAGGGGCTGTCGTAGTTGGTCTTGCCGCCGCCGCCGCGCAGGATGATGTGGCAGTCCTCGTTGCCGGCGGTCTGAAAGATGGCGGAATGGCCCTCCTTGGCCACGGACAGGAAGATGTGCGAGTGCTCCGCTGAGCCCATCGCATCAACCGCTACCTGAATCGAGCCGTCAGTGCTGTTCTTGAAGCCGATGGGGCAGGAGAGGCCGGAGGCCAGTTGGCGGTGGATCTGGCTTTCGGTGGTGCGGGCTCCGATCGCGCCCCAACTGACGAAATCGCCAACATACTGTGGGGAAATGGGGTCCAGGTACTCCGTGCCGCAGCCGACGCCGAGTTCGACAATGTCCCGCAGCAGCGTCCGGGCCACCTTGAGGCCGGTGTTGATGTCGTAGGAGTTGTTCATCTGGGGGTCGTTGATCAACCCCTTCCAGCCGATGGTGGTGCGCGGCTTCTCGAAATAGACGCGCATGATGATGAGCAGCCGGTCGCGATGCTTCTGCGCCTGCTCGCACAATCCCTGAGCGTATTCCAAGCCCGCCTTGGGGTCGTGGATGGAGCAGGGACCGACCACCACCAGCAGCCGTTGGTCGCGGCCGTGAATGATGTCGCTGATCGCGCGCCGATCGTTGAACACCCGCTCCGAGGCTCGGGGCGACACTGGCAGGTCGTCGATGAGGCTGGCCGGGGCGGTCACTTCCTGCATGCCGGTGATGCGGGTGTCGTCGGTCAGGTATTGCATGGTTCGCTGTGGCTAAAAGGGGGCGGGTGTGGAATGCTAGCAGAATCCCGAAGGCGATAGGTTCGGAAGTTGGATCCCCGCCGCATTCAAATCCTCAACGACATGGGCATCGAGGCTTGGCGTTTGCGCAGCGCAGCGCCTGCTCCGACGCAGTCACGCCCGCGGCTCGAGGCGCCCGCCCAGGCAAGGACTCAGACTGCGCCCCCTCGCCGAACAGCGCCGCCGGCGCCTCCCCAGCGACGGAGGCAGCCCCCAGCGCAACGGACCGAGGTGGTCCGCCACGGGCCAGCCGACGTGCCCATGGGTGACTCGTTCACCGTGATCGCCTTCTGCACGGCGGGCAGGGATGGCGGTGCGCTGTTGGCATGCGGCAGGCTTTCGGGGCGCGGCCAGGCGGCGCTGGCAGCCGACATCGTTCGTTGTTTGTGCCGGAACTGGAGTGCTGCGGTGAAACGGATCGAATTCAAATGGCCCTTGCCAGGCGTTGCCGGTGCGCCCGAGCCGGCGCTCGGTGCGTTTTTGGACAAGCAAATTCATGACTTCGCCGTGACCCGCGCTCTGGCCACGGCGTCAGCGGCAGCTAAACTGCCCCCGGCTGGCATCGACTTCATCACCATTCCCGACCTAGCGCAAATCGACGGGCCGGATGCCAAGCGAGCGCTCTGGCAGCAGTTGCAGGAGCCCTCAGCCGGGGAGCGCGAGGGGGCCGCCCCTCCCAAGAAGGAGCCATGAACCCCGCTGCCGAAACCGCCCGAAGGCGAACCTTCGCCATCATCTCGCACCCCGACGCGGGCAAGACGACGATGACCGAAAAGCTGCTGCTGTTCGGCAATGCCATCCAGTTGGCGGGTGCCGTGAAGTCGCGCAAGGCCGACCGCCACGCCACGTCTGACTGGATGGCGATGGAGCAGGAGCGGGGCATCTCGGTGACTACCTCGGTCATGCAGTTTCCCTATCGCGACCGGATCATGAACTTGCTCGACACTCCGGGCCACGAGGACTTCTCGGAAGACACCTACCGCACCCTGACGGCGGTCGATTCGGCGCTGATGGTCATCGATGGGGCCAAGGGAGTGGAGCCGCGCACCATCAAGCTGATGGAGGTCTGCCGCCTGCGGGACACGCCGATCATCACCTTCATCAACAAGCTCGACCGCGCCATCCGGGATCCCTTGGAGTTGCTCGACGAGATCGAGGACATCCTGCAGATTCAGTGTTCGCCCATCACCTGGCCGCTTGGCTCCGGAAGTCACTTTCGAGGCACCTACGACCTGGCCGCGGACACGATCGAGGTCTATCAGCCCGGACAGGGGCAGCGCATCCACGCCTATCCCGTGATCCAAGGGCTGGACAGCCCGGAGGCGCGGACGCTGCTTGGCGACGACTACGAGGCGTTGGCTGAAGAGATCGAACTCGTGCGCGGGGCAACCCCGGAATTCGATGGCGACGACTTTCTCGGCGCCACTCAGACGCCGGTTTACTTCGGCACCGCGCTCGGCAACTTCGGCGTTGAAAACATGCTCAATGGCGTTGCCGCCTACGCGCCGGAGCCGCAGTCACGCAGGGCGGTCAGCCGCCGGGTCGATCCCGGCGAGACCCGCTTCTCCGGGTTCGTATTCAAGGTCCAAGCCAACATGGATCCCCGGCACCGCGACCGGATCGCCTTTCTACGGGTCTGCTCCGGGCGTTACGAACGGGGCATGAGGCTCAATCATGTGCGTCTGGGCAAGACGGTGAAAATCAGCGACGCCGTGACCTTCATGGCTGGCGACCGGACCCAGGCGACGCTCGCTTGGCCCGGCGACATCATCGGCCTGCACAACCATGGCGCCATCCAGATTGGCGATTCGTTCAGCGAAGGTGAACGCTTGGCGTTCATCGGCGTCCCCAACTTCGCGCCGGAGTTGTTTCGGCGGGTGCGCACCCGCGATCCGTTGAAAAGCAAGCAGCTGGAAAAAGGACTGCATCAGCTGGCGGAAGAAGGTGCCACCCAAGTATTCAAGCCCATGAATCGCAACGAACTGGTGGTTGGTGCCGTGGGGGTGCTGCAATTCGACGTGGTAGCCCACCGGCTGCGCGAGGAGTACCGGGCGGATTGCCTCTATGAAGACAGCAACATCCACACGGCGCGTTGGATCCGCAGCGAAGATGCCAGCGCGGTGGAGGCCTTTCGGCGCAAAAACGCCGACCACTTGGCGGTGGACGGCGGTGGCCACCTTGCTTACCTGGCGCCCACCCGCACCAATTTGCAGCTTACTGAGGAACGCTGGCCGGAACTGGAGTTCAGGAAGACGCGGGAGCACTAACCAGGTGATGCCTCGGATCGACATGAGGACGGTCGCCGGGCGCAAAAGTGGAGTTGTTTGGCAGCTTTTCCCTGCGATCAAGAAAACTAGCCTGCGATCAAGAAAACTAGCCTGCGA
>JAQAJJ010000077.1:4267-14432 GCA_028278675.1 Candidatus Azophilus lithoversatilis | reverse complement strand
CAACTCTCAAGGTTCGCCTCAAGCAACGTGGTCATTTCCGATTCTCCCTGCCATTTCTCCAACTCCGACCGCGGCGGCAAACGGCCCGCGCCCGGCATCATCCGCTCGCACAGCGCTTGCGCCCAAGCGTGCAGCGCCTCTCGGAAGCCATCGTCCGCCGCCTCCGGGAACGCCCATAGTCCCTCCACAAGACGCCACAGCAACTCATCCGCGCCACCACAACGCAGCAGCCGCGCCCACGATGACACCCGATTGTCCGCAGGCCAATCCTCCAACTCCCCTGCGCCCGCGTCAAGCACGACGTAGCCGCCCGGTTGAAGGAGAATCGGCGCCCCCGGCGGGCCTAGGCCCGGTCGCCAGCGCCGCGGGCCGTCGTACACCACCACCGGTAGCAGGCGCGGCTCCTCCCCCTCCCGCGACAGAACCCCCGCCGAGCGCATCGCCCCAAGGTGGCGACGCGTGTATTCAAGCTGCCGCTCGGCCATGCGCGGGTCCAGCGACGACTGGAGCTCCGTCGGCTGCAGCAGCCAGGGCCGCGTCCCGTCGGCGAGCCGGCCTTCGCAGAAGCGCACCCGCCACGCTAGTTTCCTGTCCGGCTAATTCGTGTGATTATTCGTGGCCGTTTCGGCCCCCGGCTGCGTTGCTCCGCGGAGCCCTCAGCTTGGGAGCGCGAGGGGCTTGCCCCTCGCATAAAATTGTGTGGAGCCCGCCACACGGCGTTGTCGCCCTTTCCGGCAACGGAAAGACCCTTGCCGGGAACCGAAACGGCCTAGCGCCTAAAACCCACTTATTTGCGGGACAGGACACTAGCCCGGGTGACAATGCGCAGGAGGTCGGCCTCCACCGGGGGCAGGGCGAACAGGGACTTGCTGAGGGCGTCGTGGTCCATGGCCCCCATGGTGGCGGGTGGCGCGCCGTGCGTCTGTAGGCAATGACGCTTTCCGCGCTTGGCTTTGAGGACGGGTGATAGGGCCTCCAACGCCCTAATTGCATTGAGCTCTTCGGGTCCGGCTGGCGGGGCTTCCGGGGCCACCGCGTCCGGCTGCGGCGGCAGGTGGCCGATGTCGTACAACAGGTTTGGCGATTGTCCGCGGCTTCGACGGTTGGGCGGGGAGGAGGGTGGCGCGGACGCCAGGTTCAGGGGGCTAGGGCAGGACGCCCGCAAGCCGAGGACAGCGTCAAACGGAGCCCGGACCGAGGGCATGGCGAACCGACACGAACCTCCGGTTCGCGTCCGCGCCCTCGCTCTTTTGGGTGCGGGAGGCGGATCGCCGACTCGCGCTCACTCTTCGCGATGCTTGAACAGTTCATCGTAAAGATCAACGTCGAATGGGCGCGCCGACACAATCCGACTCTTGGGCAACGCGACTACGAAGTCACCGAGATGCAACTTGCGTTCGGCCTCTAGGTCTTCATCGAGCTTCGCTGCATAGCTCGTCGTGATCCTCAGTTCCTGTCGCTCGTCCCGGTATCCGCTCATGAGTAGCACAAGCAAGAGGTCGCCCTCGTCCTTTATCGCCAGCCGCGACGCAACAGGAATCCCTATGTACAGCTTCCCAGTCTCCAACGTAACCTCTATCGGGCTCGTCTCCACGATCGCCTCTTGGTAGGTCAACTCCCTGAATTCACCCGATGCTCCCGCGACATCCCTAGATACCCGGTCTATGCCCCACCAACGGTTGGTCAGCGTTGCGGCGATCAACGCACAGAGCATGCCGCCCGTGATTGTCGCTGCTCTGTACGCGTCGGGTTCGAGCGCCACGCGTTCAAAGCCGTTCCACTCCCACGAGATCAGCAGCAGGCTCTTGGCCAGCCCGGATGCTCCTTGAAGCATCCACCCGGCGAGCAGCGTGTAGAACAACAACGAATAGCCTTCCGCCCGCCGCAACCGCAGTCGGGCAAAGTGCGTGACCGAGTTGAAGAGTGCGCCCGGTAACACGAGAGCGAGAATGTCTTGGACAAAGCCCATGTGGGCCGTACTAGAATCTACTG
The DNA here is from genome assembly GCA_028278675.1 of Candidatus Azophilus lithoversatilis. Lineage (GTDB taxonomy): Bacteria > Pseudomonadota > Gammaproteobacteria > Pseudomonadales > Azotimanducaceae > Azophilus > Azophilus lithoversatilis. The sequence continues at coordinate 12,440 of JAQAJJ010000077.1, read as the reverse complement.
GGACGCGTGCTTTTCTATCCTTTGGAACGCCTTGACGGTCCTGCGGAACACCTCGCTCTTGCCAAGTTCCTCCGGATTGACGAACTTCGACCCATCAAGCCACCTAGTGCGGACCTTCGGCTTCTCCGGACCAGGCGAATTCTCCTCAAGTGTTCTTTTTTTGGTGTCAGTCATCCTAAACCTACCGCCCCGTCCCGGTTGCTCGAAGCCTACCACCCAAGTTCTCGCAGTGCTACACGCGGACCAGCATGTGAACCAGCATAACAGTGAACCAACATGAGGGTTGACTTCGGGCGGCACCCGAGTCCACGGAAATTCACCAATCCAAGACGAGGGCGGGACGCCCTCGAGCCGGAGGGCAGTTCCTTTGTGCAACTGCCCCGTCCGGCAAATGCCGATGTTGTAAAGTTGGCCGATGGACAGTCTCCATGCCACAGAGGAATTTCGATGAGAGCCATCAGCTCGTCCCAGTGCGGCGCAGCGCTCCCGCCAGAGGAACAGCCTGTTCGCCGCGAGCCTGTCTCCATCGGTTCATTAAGAGCCATCAGCTCGTCCCAGTGCGGCGCAGCGCTCCCGCCAGAGGAACAGCCTTTTCGCCGTGAGCCTGTCTCCGTTCGCATACTGAGAGCCAGCCTGTTTGCCATTGCATCGCTATGGATAGGGACGGTGACGGCCGCCACTGAGGCGGAGCGCCTGCTCGAAGCGCGTCAGGCGGAGTTTGCCCAGGCGGTGATCGAGGTCGCGGACGGGGTTTACACCGCCGTGGGCTTCGGTGTCTCCGCCTCTTCGATGATTGTCGGTGACGATGGTCTCATCATCATTGACACCCAGGTCGATGAGGTGGCGGCGCAGGGCGTGTTGACGGCGTTCCGGGAGATCTCCGACCAGCCGGTACGGGCCATCGTGCTCACCCACGGGCACCCGGACCACGTCCGCGGGGTCCGGGTCTTCGCCGGGGAGGACCGCCCGCAAGTCTGGGCGCGGGAGGGTTTCGGCAGCGAAGGGCGCTGGCTGGGAAACGCCGGGCTGACCATTCAAAACCTGCGCGGCGCCCGGCAAGGCGGGTTCCTGCTAAAGCCCGAGCAGCGCATCAACAATGGCGTCGCGCAAGCCTACTGGCCGAAGCGGGGCGGTGGCGTGTTTGCGGTTTCAGGCCCTAAGCCCACCCACTTGCTCACCGGCGACCGGCGCAGCCTCAACATCGCTGGGGTGCGTGTGGACCTGGTTGCGGCGGACGGCGAAACCGGGGATCAGCTTTACGTTTGGCTGCCCGATCGCCAGGTGGTGTTCGCGGGCGACAACTTCTACAAGTCCTGGCCCAATCTCTATGCGATTCGAGGCACGGGATACCGGGACGTGCGCGCTTGGATCGACTCCTTAAGCCGCATGATTTTGGAGCGGCCAAGCGCGTTGGTGGGGGGCCACACTCGGCCCGTGATCGGCGCTGACAAGGCGGTTGAGGTGTTGACCTACTACCGGGACGGCATCGCGTCGATCTTCGAGCAGACCATAGCCGGTATGAACCGTGGCCTCACCCCGGATCAGTTGGTGGAAACCGTCAAGCTGCCCCCGGAGCTGGCGGAACTGGACTATCTCAAGCCCTATTACGGTAACGTCGAATGGGCCGTGTGCGCCATTTTCACGGGCTATCTCGGCTGGTTCGATGGCAACGCCTCGAACCTGTTTCCGCTGTCCCCGGCGGAAGAGGCGCACCGGGTCGCGGCGCTGGCCGGCGGCGTGGAGGCGCTGCGCACCGCCGCTTCGGAAGCGTTGTCGGGAGATCCCCAATGGACGGCGCAGTTGTGCGATCGCTTGCTGGCCCTCGACCCGCGCGATGCCGCCGCCATGCGCCTGAAGGCCGACGCGCCGGACGCCTTGGCGCGGGAGCTGCTGACGGCGACCGGAAGAAACTACTACATGACCGCCGCCCTGCAACTGCGGCGAGGCGCGGCGAAGACTACTTCAGGCGATAGCGAATCGGCAGGCTTTTGAGGCCGCCGACGAAGGTGGACTGAATGTAGCGCGGTTCGCCGCTCAGCTCGATGGCGTCCACACGCCGCAGCAGTTCCGCCAGAAAGGCGCCCATCTCCATGCGCGCCAGATGCTGGCCGAGGCAGACGTGGGCGCCGAAGCCGAAGGCGAGGTGATTCGCACCGCCGCGATCAATGCGGAACGCAAAGGGATCCTTGAACACCGCCTCATCCCGATTGGCCGATGGATACCAGAGCACGCAGGCCTCTCCGGCGGCGATTGTCGTGCCCCCCACGGAGCAGTCGGCGGTGGCGGTGCGCATGAACTGGCGCACCGGCGAAACCCAGCGGATGATTTCATTGAGTGCGCCGGCCATGTTCCGGTCAGGCTCGGCGCGCAGCTTGGCCAATTCATCAGGATGTTCGATCAGCGCCAACAGTCCGCCGGCGATGGACGAACTGGTGGTGTCGTGGCCGGCAGTGGCGATGATCTGGTAGTAGCCGTTGGCCTCCAGATCCGCAATCGGCTCGCCGTCGATGCGCGCGTTGGCAATCACGCTGGCCACATCGCCGGTCGGATGGGCGCGGCGGCTGCGGCTGAGCTCGCTGAAGTAGGCCTCGAAGTCCCGCACCGTATCCACCAGTGCGCTCGGCTCGAATGAGCGCTGATTGTCGGGGTCTGAGGATCCGAACAACTCCTGGGTGAGCTTCATCATCAGCGGCTCGTCAGACTCCGGCACCCCAAGGATCGACATGATCACCCGCAGCGGATACCAGACCGCCACGTCCTTGACGAAATCGCACTCGCCGCCGAGGCCTGCCAGCCGGTCCACGTACTCGGTGGCCAGTTGGTCGATGCGGCCTTGAAGTTGGCGCAGGTTCTCGCCCCGGAACCAGGCTTGGGTCAGCATCCGGTAGCGGCTGTGGTCCGGATCGTCCATGGTCACCAAGGAGCGGACGAGGTGCCGGCGCCCGAATAGCTGCTCTGTGATGGCGGGCAGCATCTTCGCGCTCAATAGGGGCCGCGGGTCGTTGATGAACAGCGCCTTGTCGCTCTCGATGGCCTTGACGTCATCGTAGCGGGTGACGCACCAGAACGGGTCGTAGCCGTTCGGTTCCATCCATCGAATGGGCGCGTGGTGGCGCAGCCACGTGAATTGCTCGTGCACCCAGGTTTCGTCCGCCCAACGGGCGGGGTCGACCAATGCTTCGTCGAGGGCAGGAAATTCGGTGACGATCGGCAGAGTCATGTGAGCCTTCAGCTTGCCCCAGAGCGGCACGCAGCTGGCACCGAAGGAACCACCAGCCAGCCGCTTGGCCGTCTCCATTTGTTCCAAGCAAGCATTCTACCAAAGCGCTAGCGCAGCAGCTCTTTGGCGATGATCATCTTGCGCACTTCGGTGGTGCCGGCGCCGATTTCGAGCAGCTTGGTGGCGCGGAACAGTCGGTTGACCTCGGATTCCCAGATGTAGCCACCGCCGCCGTGTATCTGCACGGCGTTGTCCAGCACCCGGTTGCAGGAGTTGGCGCAATAGAGGACGGAGGCCGCCGCACGGGCGTGGATGTCGCCGCGTCCGGCTTGGGTCCCGTCGGTCTCGTCGATTTCGCAGAGCACCTGCCAGCAGAAGGTGCGCATGGTCTGCACCCAGACGTACATGTCGGCCAGGCGCGACTGCACCATCTGGAAGCGGGCGATGGGCTGGCCGAACTGCTCCCGGTCGTTGGCGTACTCCAGCGACAGCTCGAGCGCCCGCTCCGCCACCCCGACGTTGATGGGCGCGATCACCGCCCGTTCGACGTCGAGGCCGCTCATGACCACTTTGTGGCCCTGATGCTCGGCGCCGATGATGTTGCCTCGGGGCACGGTCAGGTCGTCGAACACCAACTCCGCCGTTTGGCTGCCGCGAAAGCCCATCTTGATCAGCTTCTGCGCCACGTTGAAGCCGGGCGAGGCGGCTTCCACGGCAAAGGCGGTGATGCCCTTGGAACCCTTGCCGCGCTCGGTCTTGGCATACAACAGGCAGAAGTCCGCCACCGGGCCGTTGGTGATGAAGAGCTTGGTGCCGTTGATGACGTAGTCGTCGCCGTGGCGCTCGGCGCGGCAGCGCATGGAACCCAAGGCGTCGGAGCCGGCGCCCGGTTCGGTGAGGCCGAGGCAGCCGATCCATTCGCCGGAGCACAGCTTGGGGAGGTACTTCTCCCGCATGGCCTCCGAGCCATTGTTGTAAAGGTTATTGGCGCACAGGTTGTCATGCGCGACCCAGGACAGCGCCAAGGCGTGGTTCCAGCGGCCGAAGGCCTGCGCCACCAAGCCCGCCTCGAGCAGGCCTAGGCCCACCCCGCCGTAGCGTTCCGGGATGGTGAGGCCCAAGAAGCCGAGTTCGCCCAACTCCGGGAACAGGTCCTCCGGCCACCATTCCTCATTGTCCATGCGCGGGGCAAGCGGTGCCAAACGCTCGCGTCCATAGCGGTCGGCGTGCTCGAGCAGAGCTTGCTGGTCAGGGGTCAGCGCGAATTGGTCGGCTATGGGCCTTCTCCTTTATAGCCTCAGCACGCCGTAGCGGGCTTCGCCGAAGGGCGCGTTCAGGGACGCTTCGATGCCCATGGCCAAGGCGTTGCGGGTGTCCACGGGATCGAGCACCCCATCGTCCCAAAGTTCGGAGGTGGCGTAGTAGGCGCTGGTGGTGTTTTCGTAGTTGGCCAGCACGTCGGCACGGATTTGCTCGAGTTCCCCTTCGTTGGGGGTGAGGCCTTCGCGCTTGAGTTGGGCGACCTTTATGGTCACCAGCGTGTTGGCGGCCTGCTCCTCGCCCATCACGGAGATGCGGCTGTGCGGCCAACTGAACAGCAGCCGGGCATCGAAGGCGCGCCCGCACATGCCGTAGTTTCCCGCGCCGTAGGAGCCGTTGGTCATCACCGTGAACTTGGGCACCTCGGAGCAGGCCTGGACCATGATCATCTTGGCGCCGTCCTTGGTGATGCCGCGCCGTTCGTACTCCCGGCCCACCATGTAGCCGGTGATGTTCTGCAGGAAGACCATGGGCACCCGATTCTGATTGCACAGTTCCATGAAGTGGGCGGCCTTCAGCGAGCTGTCGTTGAACAGCACGCCGTTGTTGCCGAGCACGCCCACCTTGTAGCCCCACAGGTTGGCAAAGCCGCACACCAGGGTATCGCCGTAGTCCGGCTGGTACTCGGCCAGGCGGCTGCCATCGACGATGCGGGCAATGACCTCGCGCATGTCGAATTGCTTGCGCACGTCGTCGGGAATGATGCCGTAGAGATCCTCCGGGTCATACCAAGGCGCCTCGGGCGCTTCCCGCTGCAGTGGGAACTTCTCCGGGCGCTCCCACTGCATCACCGTTTCGCGGCCGATGGCGATGGCTTCGGCCTCGTTGGCGGCATAGAAGTCGCAGGTGCCGGAAACGCTGGTGTGCATGCGGGCGCCGCCGAGCTCATCGACCGTCACCTCCTCGCCGGTGGCGGCCTTCACCAAGGGCGGTCCGCCGAGGAACACCGCGCCGGTGCCCTCCACGATCACCGAATAGTCGGATAGGGTCGGAATGTAGGCGCCGCCGGCGGTGCAGTGGCCAAAGACCAGGGCGAGTTGCTTGCAGCCGAGCTTGGATAGCTGGCATTGATTGCGGAAGATGCGTCCGGCCATGGTCTGGTCGGCGAACAGATCCGATTGCAGGGGCAGGAAGGCGCCGGCGCTGTCGCACAGGTGCACTACCGGCAGCCGGTTTTCGATGGCAATGTCCAGAGCGCGAATGATCTTTTTGACCGTCAGCGGATACCAAGCCCCGCCCTTAACCGAGGGGTCGCTGCAGTTGATGACCACTTCCCGGCCGCCGACCGTGCCGATGCCGGTGATGCAGCTCGCGGAAGGCGAGCCGCCGTCGTAGGCCATGTTGGCGGCGAGGGACGAAAACTCGACAAAGGGCGTGCCGGGATCCAAGAGTTGGTCGAGTCGCTCCCTGGGCATTTGCTTGTCCTGCCGGGCGAGGCGCTCCCGGTCCCGGTCCGGGCGGTCGAGGCGGGCGGCGCGCTGGTGCGCCTGAAAATCCCCCACCACTTTGAGGTTGTGGGCTCGATAGGCGCGATAGGAGGCGCTGCTTGGGCTGATTCGGGTCTCTATCCGGCGCATCAGGCGTTTCGCTCCAGTTCCATAAGTGCAGCACCCCGGTCGAAGCTCCCGCCGCGCTCCACATGCACGGCGGTCACGGTGCCCGCCATGGGGGCGGTGATTTCAGTCTGCATTTTCATGCTTTCGATCAGCGCCAGCCTCTGGTTCTCGGCAACCGCATCGCCGGGGCGGACATCGATCTCGACCACGACGCCGGGCATGGGCGCGCGGATGCGCCCGTCCGCGCCGCTGCCGCCATCCATCCGACCGGCGAAACCGTTGAGGGATTCGATGCGCCATGAGCGGCCGTCCAGGTGCACGAACAGCGTCGCGCCGTCTTGAGCGGCATGGACTTGATGTTCAGATCCATTGACGGTCAGGACCGCTTCGTGATCGCCTGTCCATCGCAGGCTGGCTTCAAGCTGGGTGCCGTCCACTTCGAGCAACTGGGATGCGCTGCGCCGCAGGGGCGTGACTCGGTGCTCCTGGCCGTCAATGCGGTGGGTCGGGCGCATCAGTTCCGCCAAGCGCCCAGAGCGGCGTGCAGAGCGGGCATGGCGTTGTCGATCAAGCGGGTTTGGCGGTCGGCGAGATGGGCCGCAGCCAAGGCTCGAACGATTGCGTCGGCGGGTGGTGCTTGGCTGAGCAGCGCATCGCCGTGGCGGTCGAGAAACTCGGTGTCGGTGGCGCCCTCGGCGAAGGCGGGGTGGGCGAGAATCGCGCCGAGATAGGCGGCGTTGGTGCGTACGCCGAGCACGACCGTTTCGCGCAGCGCGGCAATGGCCTTGGCGATGGCTGCTGGCCGAGTCGCTCCGTGCGCTATCAGTTTGCCCAGCAAGGGGTCGAAGGCGGCGGTGACATCTTGGCCGGGATGCAGGCCGCTGTCCATCCGAATACCCTCGCCTTGGGGCTCCTTGAGGTGCGCCACCCGTCCGGTTTCCGGCAGGAAGCCGTTGGCGGGATCCTCGGCGCAGAGCCGGCATTCGATGGCGTGGCCGTCCGGCTGCAGGTTCTCTTGGCGCAGCCGCAAGGGCTCGCGGGCCGCGATGCGCAGTTGCTCGGCCACCAGATCGACGCCGTAAACCAGTTCCGTCACCGGATGCTCGACTTGGATTCGGGTGTTCATTTCGAGGAAGAAGAACTCGCCTTTGGCGGTGTGCAGAAATTCCACGGTGCCGGCACCCTGATAGGCTGCTGCTTCGGCAATGCCCACCGCCGCCGCGCCGAGGCGCGTCCGCATGGCGTCGTCAACGGCGGGGGAGGGCGCCTCCTCGATGACCTTCTGAAACCGCCGCTGCACCGAGCACTCGCGCTCGCCGACATGCACGGCCCGCTCGCCGTCGCCGAGCACCTGAACCTCGATGTGCCGGATGCCGGTGAAGTAGCGTTCCACATAGACCCGGCCGTCGCCGAAGTAGCGCGAAGCCTCGGAGGCGGCGATGCGCAGCGCACCCTCGAGTTCGTCGGCTTGGCGGACGATGTTCATGCCCTTGCCGCCGCCGCCGGCGGACGCCTTGACCACCACCGGAAAGCCGAGGCTGGCCGCTGCTTCGGCAAAGCCGGGGTCTGCTGGGTCCAAGTCCACCGATGGCGGCACGGGGAGGCCCTGGGCGGCCACGAATTGGCGGGCGGCGATCTTGTCGCCCATCAATTCCATGATCTCCGCGCTGGGGCCGATGAACGTGATGCCGGCTTCTGCCAAGGCCCGGGCGAAGGCCGGGTTTTCGGCCAGAAAGCCATAGCCCGGATGCACCGCCTCGACGCCCAGATGGTCGCAGACGGACAGGATTTGTTCGATGTCCAGGTAAGCGGCGGCCGGGCTGGCACCGCTGATCTCCACGGCTTGGTCCGCTTCGGCGACGGCGGGGGACCGGCGGTCTGAATCGTGGTAAACCACGGCCGAGGGGATGTTTAAGGTGCGCAGGCAGCGCAGGATGCGCCGGGCGATCTCGCCCCGGTTGGCGACCAGGACCTTGCTGAACAGGGGCTGCGGCACTGGTGTCTCGTCAAGCGTCATATGTCGCATCAGCGTTCGCCCCTTGGTTCGTGGCAAGGCGCGGTCCGCAGGCAATGGCCA
>JAQAJJ010000077.1:0-4204 GCA_028278675.1 Candidatus Azophilus lithoversatilis | reverse complement strand
TTGCAGCCTTTGGCAATGCGGCTGGGCATTCCCTGCGGGCTGCGCCTCGCGCTGACGCGCCGCCGGCGCTCTGATGCGACATATGACGCTTGACGAGACACTAGGGTCAGTCGTCGTCGAGGGCCAATCCCAGGATCACCGCCGTCGAGCAGTGGTAGGCCGTTGATTGGGTGCCCATGCACCAATTGATGTCGTTGTTGGCCTGTGGGCGATAGACGGGCTTGTCGTCCTCGTTGCGGTTGCACAGGCAGCGGCCGCAACTGCTCTTGCCGCAGCAGTCGTTGTAGGAGATGACGTAGTTGTTGCCGTCAGCCGGGTTCCTGCAGGTGCCGATCCAAGTGATGGGCGACATCTCGGTGCCCGGCGGGCAAGCGTTTTGGGTGCCGCCGCAGCAGGCGCACAGATAGCCGTCGATGCCGCAGTAGCGCCAGTAGCTGCAATCGCTGGGATCACCGGGGTCTTGCGGGTTGCCGGTGCTTTGAGCCGGCACGTCGTCCACGGAGGCGCCGGCGTCAGCGGCCGCGCCGGCGCTGCCCCGGGCCACGGGCAGCAACGGCAGCGAGCCGGCGCCGGCCACAACCGCGCCGAGGGTGGCGATGAAGCTGCGCCTCGAGCTTCGCTGGGCCATGCTGCGAACGTTGCGCTCGGTGAGTTTATCCAACCACTTCATTGGCCATCTCCGCTGCAATGAGTACCATTTTGGGCAGTTAGTGAAGCCCTTAGCTTGCCCCGGAACGGCACGCCGCCGACACCGAAGGAACAACCGGCCAGCCGCTGGGCTGCCCTTAGCTTGCCCCAGAACGGCACGCCGCCGACACCGAAGGAACGACCCGCCAGCCGCTGGGCTGTCTCCATTTGTTTCATGGAAGGGAATGCACCATGTACGGCGTCTCGCCCAAGGCGCCGATGGTGCGCAGGTAGGCGCCGCTCTTGCCGTCGTAGATGTCCAGTTGGCCCTCGATGTTCACTACCAGCAGGCGCGGCTCGTCGTGCCCCGACGCGCCGATGCTCAGCGCCGGCACACGCAGGGTGAAACTGTCGAGGCGGGACTTCGCCTCGGCATCGAAGAGCCAAATCTCCGGCGCCGGATCCTTGTGGCTGCCGGGGTAGCCGGCTGGCGTCATGCCCACCCAGAGCAGGCCGCTGTTGTGGCCGGCGGTGCCGTGCCAGCCTGCGGGGCGCCAGTTTTGCGCCCGTTGGTCGGCGTCGGTGAGCCACCAGCGGGCACCGACCACAGGCTCATCGCCGGAGGCATCCACTGGCTGAACCTTGCCTTGATAGGTGACGAAGTGCCAAACGCCATTGATTTTACTTGCTTTTTCCGAAAGGGGATCCGCGTCGATGTTGTTGAAGGGATCGCTGGACTCGACGCTGGCCGCCTGCCCCGCCTCGTCGAGCTTGACGCTCAGCAGGGCGCCGTTGCCGCACAGCATGATGAAGCCCCGGTCGTCGTCGGGATAGACGAGGGCGCAGCCAGGGGTCGGCACTTCGCTGGCGATTTCGCGCCGGTCGAGGTCGATGACGGTCACGGAGGTGCCTGGATTCTGATTCCAGACCAGTAAAAACCGCTCATCGGCGGTGACCCCGGAATTGGCTTTGTTGATCACGGTGTTGGCGCGCCGCGGCGGCAGATCGATTTCAGCCACCAAGGCGAGATTGGCGAAGTCGTAAACCGCCACGACGTCCTGGCGTTCGCCGCGCGTTCCCCGGCTGTGGATGGTTTCGCCCACATAGAACTCCTGGCGCCCCAGGGCGTAGTTCACGGTGGCGAACTGCCCGGCGCTCAACATGCCGATGAAGCGGCGCGTTTCGGTGTCCACGAGGCTGAAGCTGGAGTCAATGAGGCTGCCGAAGGCGAAGTCGTGCACGACCGCGTAGCTGGCCGGGTAGGGGGTTTCGATGCGCTGGACGTTGGGAATGGGCTCCGGAGGCAATTCCGCTTGCAGTGGGGCTGCCCCGCCGAGACCGGCCAACAAAACGGCCAGCCAGCGGATGGAAGCCCTTAGCTTGCCCCGGAACAGCACGCCGCTGACGCCGAAGGAACGACCAGCCAGCCGCTGGGCTGTCTCCACTTGTTTGATGGAAGCCCTTAGCTTGCCCCAGAACAGCACGCCGCTGACGCCGAAGGAACGACCAGCCAGCCGCTGGGCTGTCTCCACTTGTTTGATGGAAGAAGTGCGTGCGCATTGCCGGGGCTTCGAACCGTTCAAGAACCGTTCTCCTGAATTCTGTTGACATTGGGCCATGGGGCGAGTACGAATATAGTACGAGGGTCCTAATTCAGATTCAACGACAAATTTCCCACGCCGAACCCAATCGAAATGCAAACCCAACGCGCCAGCATGCGCCGCACCGGAACGGCCACCTACGTCACCGGCCAGGAGACCGCGCAGCGCATTCTCGACGAGGCGCGGCGGCTGTTCATGGAGGACGGGCATGGCAAATTGACGATGCGTCGCATCGCCAAGGCCGCCGGCATGTCGCCGGGCAACTTGAGCTACTACTATCCTACGCGGGCCGATTTGCTGGCCGACCTCCTGCAATACGTCATCGACGGCTACATCCGGCAGCTGCAGACCCTGCGCGATGAGGCGAGTGACGATGCCGATGAGCAGTTCCGTGCGGTTTTGGGCTTCGTATTCAATGACTTGGCGACTCGGGAGACAACGCTGTTCTTCCCCGAACTTTGGGTGCTGGCCAATCGCGACGACTGGATCGCCCAGCAGATGGAGAAGATGTACGCCCAATACCGGGCCATTCTGGTGGACGTCATCGGCCTGATCAATCCGACCTTGGACGAAACCCGAAGGTCGGATCTGGCTTTGATGATTTCCGCCTCCATCGAAGGACACACGGTCTTCGTCGGCCATGGCCGGCCGCATCGCGCCCGGGCCGGGCAGTTGCGGAATCTGTTGATCGAACATTTTTTGCGGCTCGTCAAGGACACCGGCGGACCGCGCAGCGCGGACGGGACAAAGGACCGATAGGCCATCAGGAGAGGAGAGCCCCATGAAGGCAAGAGCAGCAATTTTGGCGTTGGTTGGCGCGGTGCTGGCGATGCCCGGCCAGGCGGCCGTCATCGAGGAGATCGTGGTGACGGCGCAGAAGCGCGAACAGAACGCCCAGGACGTCGGCATCGCCATCAGCGCCCTGACCGGCGAACAGATGCGCCAGCTCGGCTACACCAGCGCCCAGCAGGTGACCGCCATGGCGCCGGGGGTGCAGACGGTGCAGCCCAACGGCGAGGCCAACTACGCCATCGCCATGCGCGGTGTCGCCAGCAGCGACTTCACCACCAACGTGGAAAGCCCCGTGGCCGTGTACCTCGACGAGGTGTACATCAGCCAGATGTCGGGCACCGGCTTCATGCTCTTCGACATGGAGCGGGTGGAAATGCTGCGCGGCCCGCAGGGCACCCTCTACGGCCGCAACGCCACCGGCGGCTTGGCCCACTTCGTCACCGTCAAGCCCTCCCAGGAGGCGTCGGGCTACGGCCAGTTCACGGTGGGACGCTACGACCAGATCAAGTTTGAGGGCGCCGTCGGCGGGCCGCTGTCGGACACGCTGTCCGCCCGGCTGTCGCTGTCCACCCACAACAACGACGGCTACGTCAAGAACCGGCTGCTCGACAAGCGGCTGAACAACGCCGACGATTCGGCGGTGCGGGGGCAGTTGTTGTTCGAACCGACGGACAGCTTCTCGCTGCTGTTCAACGCCCGCCGGTCGAAGCAGGACATCGACACGGGCTTCTTCGAGCACGTCAGCGCCAACATCGGGGGGGTGCTGACGCCCAACGAAGTCAACGAAGTGCTGGGCTACATCGACAATGACGGCGACGTGTACGCGGGGGATTACGACCGGGAGGGCCACAACAAGCTTGAGACCGAGGGTTACACCGCCACGATCAATTGGGATGCGGAGCGCTTCACGCTCACCTCAATCACCGACTACTCCACCGTGGAGCGCGACTACATCGAGGATTCCGATGCGTCGCCGGCGCCGTTTTTCAACTTCTTCCTCACCACGGATGCCGAGCAGTTCTCCCAGGAAGTGCGTCTGACGGGCGAGACCGAGGCGATGGATTGGGTGGGCGGCGTGTACTACCTCGACATTTCGGTCGATGACTCCAATGGCGCCGAGACCGAGCCCTTCATGACCTATGTGTTCGAAATTCCGTCGGCGGCCGTTTCTGGCCTCGACAATC
>JAQAJJ010000076.1 GCA_028278675.1 Candidatus Azophilus lithoversatilis | reverse complement strand
CCACCGCCACCACACCGACGGGAAGACCATCACCAACGTGCCTAGCCAAAAGCTCGGGATGGCCAACATCACCAAGGAGAAGGAGCGCGCCACATAGTCGCCCATGGTGTCCTGCTTGAGCGCGGAGTACACGCCGATCGGCAGCGCCACGGTCAAGGCCACGATCAGGGCAAGCAAGCCCAGCTCGAAGGTGATCGGCAACGTGGCCGCCAACTGCTCGGTGACCGGCGTGTTCTGCCACAAAGAACGGCCGAGGTCGCCCTCCAGCACGCCGCCAATCCATCGGAAGTACTGCACATGCATGGGCTGGTCCAACCCCAACGCCGACTCGATGGCTGCCCGGTCGTGGTCGGTGGACAGATCGGTCTGCGCCAGCATCAGGTCGATCACGTCGCCCGGAATCAGCCGCAACGAGACAAACACGATGAGGCTGGCAAAGATCAACGTGGGAACCAGCGCCAAAAGGCGGCGGGTGACGAATGCCTGCATCGGCGAAGCCTAACCCGGCGGCTTCGGGGAAGGCAAAAGACGCTTGGCTGCTAGCCAAGCGAACGGGTTGCCACACAACCCGGCGAGCCTCATCAGGGGCCTAGCGCCCCGATGGGCGCCACGGTGACGCCGTCCGGGCGCCGATAGGCGTAGCCGGTGGCGGTGACGACGAGCAAAGCGGCAGGCTCGCCCATTTTGCCAGTGTCCACGCGCTTCTTGAGTTTGAGCAAGTTGGCCGCCGCTTCGTCAATGATGGCCGTCGTGCTCCCCAACTTGATTTCCACCGGCAGCCAAGCGCCGCCCGCCGTTTCAATGACGGCGTCCGCCTCCAGACGGGTGCTGTCGCGGTAGTGGCTGAGTTCAGCGTCGTGGAGGGCAGCATAGATGCGCAGATCCCGCACCACGAGCGACTCGAACAGGAAGCCCAGGTAGTTGAGGTCGGCGAGCAGTCGCTGCGGGTTGGCGCGCAGGGCGGCAACGGCGATCGAAGGGTCGCTGAAGTGCTGCTTTACGGCTTGCTGCAGGCGGGTGCGGGAACGCAGGTGAGGCGAGAACGGCGGCAGTTCCTCGACCACGAAGAGTTGCCGCAGCGCTTCGATGTAGTTGCCGATGGTGCGCTCCTGCACGACGTCGTTGGCGCCCGCCACATCCTTGGCCAGCGTGGTCAAGGTGACCTGAGTCGCCGTGTTGCGAGCCAAGGAGCGCATCAGGCGCAGCACCCGGTTGGGATCATGGCGCACCTTCGCGGCACGTTCGACATCGGTCCGGCGCACCTCGTCAATGTAGTCGCGCACAAAGCGCATCGCCCGATCCGTGGGCAGGTCGAGCGTACCGGGCCAACCACCCCGGCAAATCAATTCAACGATGTCCGGCACGGTCAAGCGCGGAATAGGCGCCGAAACTGGCTGGCCGGCCAGCAACGCACCAAGCGACGCCGCGCCGGTCGCATGGCCCTGCTCGAAAAGCGACATGGTGCGCATGCGCAACCGGGTGATTCGCCCGGTGCCGGAATGGCGCACGATGTCGTCGGTCGGCACGGCCGATCCGGTGAGAATGTAGTGTCCCCTACCCGGCTGGAGGTCAACTGAGCGCCGAACCTGGTTCCAGATGCGGGGCGCGACCTGCCATTCGTCGATCAATCTCGGCGCATCACCGGCCAGCACGATCTGAGGATCGACGGACACCGCCTGCCGGGCATTGGCATCCGCATCAAGAAACACTTCACTGCGGGCGGCTTGGCGCGCGGTCGCCGTCTTGCCACAGGCTTTGGGGCCTTCAATCAGCACGGCCGAAGCGGCCGCGAGTCGATCCTGCAGTTCATCGTCGGCCAATCTAGGCCGGTAAACCATCGTTCCACTGGTCACGAACAACACTCTTATCGCATGTTTTGAAGGAATTATATCGCATGTTTTTCAGTGTTTATAGCACATGTTTTGCAGCGTTTATAGCACATGTTTTACAGAGCTTCTAGCGCATGCTGTGCAGCTATTCTATCGCAGGTTTTACAGCCGTTTCGGCGCAGGTTTAGCGGAATTCTCCAAGTAATCTTGGACGCCTCTTCAAAAGCGTCTCAATGCGCGATGATCGATCAGCCCGCACGGCCCGTGGAAAAGCTGGATTGCATTGACTGCAGTGCTTGTGGCGTAGAATGGTCGGATGGAAATCACCAAGAGCTTCATTCGCCTGCCTTTCGCCTTCGACGCCGGTCAACTGGCCAAGGAAGCCGCCGCCTTGCCGGAAACGGCCTGGATGCCCCATCCTTCCGGGATGCGGGGCAATTCGGCAGTGCCGCTCATCTCGCGCGGGGGCGGCGACAACGACGCCTTTGACGGCCGCATGGAGGCAACGCCGCATCTGACGCGGTGCGCCTACACGCAGCAGGTCATGGCCAGCTTCGGCGAGGTGCTCGGCCGCTCCCGGTTCATGCGCCTTGAATCCGGCTGCGAGGTGGCAGCCCACGTTGACTTCAACTACCACTGGCACACACGGGTGCGCATTCACGTTCCTGTGGTCACCCACACGGGGGTCATCTTCCACTGCGGCGGCGAACAGGTTCACATGGCAGTCGGTCAGTGCTGGATATTCAACTCCTGGCGACGTCACCGGGTGATCAACGGCGGACCGGCAACGCGCATTCATCTGGTCATCGACGCCGCTGGCTCCTCCCGGTTCTGGCGCTTGGTACGGGAAATGGAGGCCTTCGATCCAACAGCCGACGCCGAAGCCATCGACCGGCGCTGCCAATCAACGCCCTTCGATCCCAATTGGCACGGCACCCTCAACACGGAGCGCTTCAACACAGCGCCGGTCATGGCGCCCGGCGAGATCGACGCGCTAGTGGCGGGGCTCATCGCGGATTTCGAAGCCCATCGCGGCAACGACCCGCAGCTCATCGACCACTACAAGACCATGCTGACGGACTTTTGCAAGGATTGGCGGGAAGCTTGGCACCTGCACGGCTACGCTGCCGCTGGCCAGCCGCACTATCAAGCGCTGATCAACGCACTGCGGCGCAAGCTGCGTCCCGATCCGCGTGCCCTGGTCACCGCCAGCAACGAAGTCGGCGTCAACCCCATCATCAATCAACGCATACTTGCGCCAGCACTGGCGCCTGACCAAGCCGGCCGCTTCTCCAGCGGCTGAGGCGGACACCGGGAATCGACCCATGGATCGAATCGAACTGCCCCGCGAATGCACCGAAACCGCACCTGACGGCTGTGAAGTCCGCAAGCTCATCGCCGGATCCCACGCCAGCCTCGTCCACTGCACGCTGCCGGCCAACGCCACGTCGGAAGCGGTCATGCACCGCAGCGTCGAGGAGATTTGGTACTTCCTGCAAGGGCGCGGGCAGTTGTGGCGCCGGCACGGGACCACGGAGCGGGTGGTCGAGGTCGCTGCGGGAGTCGCGCTAAGCATCCCGCCGGGCACCGCCTTCCAGTTCCGCAACACGGGCGATGCAGCTCTTGAGTTCATCGTTTCCACAGCGCCGCCTTGGCCGGGCGCCGCGGAAGCGGCACCGGTACCCGCCCACTGGTAATCGCCGCGGCTATACTTGCGCGCATGGACGCCACAACGACCCGCCGCCGCCCACACCCCTAGCCGAACGACATGGAACTTAAGCTCCACAACACGTTGTCCGGGCGCAAGGAAGTCTTTCGTCCGCTGGATCCCCGACGGGTGACGCTATACGTCTGCGGACCGACTGTTTACGGCCCGGTGCATATTGGCAACGGCCGACCGGCGGTGGTGTTCGACGTGCTGCGCCGCCTCCTTACGACGATTTACCCCAAGGTGGTTTACGTCTCCAACATCACCGACGTGGATGACAAGATCAACGCGCAGGCACAGGCCAATGGCGAACCCATACAAGCCTTGGCGGACCGTTTTAGCGCTGCCTACAACGACGACATCGAGGCTCTCGGCGTGCTTCCCGCCGACGTTCAACCCCGGGCCACGGGGCACATCCCCGAAATCACCGCCATGATCGAGGCGCTGATCGACCAAGGCTTCGCTTACGCCGCAGAAGGTCATGTGCTGTTCCATGTCCCGGCCGATGCGCACTACGGCTGCCTCTCCCATCGTTCACTGGACGATATGCTCGACGGCGCCCGGGTGGAGGTGGCCCCCTACAAGCGCGACCCCAAGGACTTCGTTCTCTGGAAGCCCTCCACTGCGGAACTGCCCGGCTGGGAAAGCCCTTGGGGGCGCGGGCGGCCGGGCTGGCACATCGAATGCTCAGCGATGATCCGCGCCCACTTGGGCACCCGCATCGACATTCACGGCGGCGGCGCCGATTTGACGTTTCCGCACCATGAGAATGAGCTGGCCCAGTCCCGCTGCGCCCACGGCGAGCTCGACTGCGTAGGCTACTGGCTGCACAACGGCATGTTGACCTTGGGTCAGGAGAAGATGTCCAAATCGCTCGGCAACATCGTCACCATCTCCGAGCTGCGGCAAAGCCACGACGGGGAAACGTTGCGTTACGCGCTGCTCTCGGGGCAGTACCGGTCGCCTTTGATCTGGTCGGATAGGCTGCTACGCCAGTCCCGACGCAGCCTGGACAGCCTCTATGGGGCGCTGCGCGGCGATGCGCCCTCCCGCTCCAGCAATGGCCATCCTGAAACCGTGCTGAACGCCCTTGCAGACGATCTCAACACACCCGGCGCTCTCGCCGCTCTGCACGGCATCGCCGCGGCGCTGAATCGAACCGAGGATGCAGCCGAAGCCGATCGCCTGCGGCGACAACTGCGAGCCGGCGGCTGGCTGCTGGGCCTGCTCAACAAGACATCCGAGGAACACTTCCACAAGTCGCTCGTGGCCGAATCCGATCTGGCACCGTCGGACGAGGTGGAGATTGAAGCGCTAATCGCCGAACGCAACCAAGCGCGCAAGGCTCGCGACTTCGACCGAGCCGATGCCATTCGCAATCAACTGACTGAAGCCGGAGTCGAACTTGAGGACACCCGGGCAGGTACCCGATGGAAGCGAATTGGATAGAGCCAGCCAACATTCAGACCAGCGGCCACTCTCAGGCATTCTCCCCAATCCAATCCACCCAGTCATCCAGGTGGCCAACCGCGGCGCCTTCCCCCTCCATCCATTCGCCGCCGTGGGTCACCAGCACGCGCCGGTGCGCACCGATGATGTCGGCAGCGGCATTCAGGCGCGCCAAGTCCCCCGGGCGCGGGCTTGCCGTCAACTTCGCTTCAATCGCCCAAGTCTCAGGCTGCTTCGTCGCCGGTGCGGCGGGAAATTCCAAAACAAGATCGATCTCGCGCTGGTCGGCGGTTCGCAAGTGGTGGGCACGGAAGGCGCAGTCCGCTTGTTCAAG
Source organism: Candidatus Azophilus lithoversatilis (assembly GCA_028278675.1). Taxonomy (GTDB): domain Bacteria; phylum Pseudomonadota; class Gammaproteobacteria; order Pseudomonadales; family Azotimanducaceae; genus Azophilus; species Azophilus lithoversatilis. The sequence continues at coordinate 5,174 of JAQAJJ010000076.1, read as the reverse complement.
CGCAGTGAGCAACTGATCCACCACGAATCCCTCCCAACTCGCGCCAACCAAGGGATGACGCAGCAGCGCCGCCTCGTCGGCGATCTGCAGAAGGGCGTGCAGCAGGCCGCTGTCTCGCCAATGCAGCTTGGGACGCTTTACAAGGCGCTTGCGCACATTGGCGTGATAGGCGGGAAGGCGGCGTATTAGAAAAGCACCTTCAAGGTAGTCGAGGTAACCGTTCACGGTGTGGTAGGAGAGCGCTAGGCCTTTCCCGATACCGCTCGCATTCCACTCCTGGCCCTGCACAGCGGCGAGCATGGCCAGCAGCCGCTCTGTGGTCTGCGGCGCCGCCGGCAAGCCCCAGGCCGGGAGGTCGCGTTGGGCGAGCAATGAGAGGTAGCTCGACTGCCAGACGGGGAAGCCCCGACCGGATTCCAGCACACCGCCATCCGGATAGCCGCCTAGCAGCCAACGCTGACCACGGGCGGACTCGGGCAGTTCGGCCAACGAAAGGGGCGCAAGCTCCAGCAGCGCGAGCCGACCGGCCAGAGATTCGGACACATCGCGCATCAGCGTCGGCGAAACCGAGCCAAGGAGCAGGAAACGACCATTGCGCTTGCGGTCGGCATCGATGGCGCCTCTGAGGCGAGGGAACAGGTCCGGCCAGGCCTGCGCCTCATCCAGAATCAGAAGACCAGCCGACCCCAGCATGCGCGACCACTCCAAATCGAGCCGCAGACGCTCCTCCGGTTGCTCGAGGTCGTAGTAGGCACCGCCCAGTGAACGTGCCAAGGTGGTCTTGCCGCACTGCCGGGAACCGACCACCGCCACCGCAGGAAAGTGGACTAGGCGATGCCTGAGGGCGAGTGCAATCCCGCGCGGAATCAAGTAACGCTCATGCAAAATAGAAATCAATTTCTATTTTGCATGATGATGGCAGCGATGCAACCTCCCCTGCGCTGAGTTGACGAACTAGGAGCGAAGCTTGCCTGGCAAGCCTCGAATCGGGCAGCCTCCCACACGGGGATGAGCCAATGAACCACGAAATGCGACGGCATTGTCCGTATGGCCTTCCGGTCGATTACCCCTTAGCATGCCCGCACCGCATTGATCGAACCCAAACATGACCACCACCATCACGCTGGGCGTGGAGGAGGAGTTCTTCCTCATCGACCCGGAAAGTCGGAATCTGTTGGCCGACCCGGACCCGCGCATCTTCCAAGCCTGCGAGGCAAACGCCGCCCCACACAAGGTGGTACATGAATTCCTGCGTTCGCAGATTGAGACCAACTCCCAAGTCTGCGGCTCGGTGGCAGAGGTGCATCGCTCACTTCGGGAGACCCGCCGCCTGGTCATCGAAGCCGCCGAGCGCCACGGCGCCCAAGTGATGGCGGCGTCGGTTCACCCGTTTGCCGCGTGGCAGGAACAGATGCCCACTCCAAAGGATCGTTACGAGCGATTCGCGAACACCTACCAGGAGACCGTCCAGCGCTTAGTGGCCGGCGGCATGCACATCCACGCCGGCTTCGGCGACGCGGACTCGCGAATTCGGGTGATGACGGCGCTGCGCCGCCACCTGCCAGTGCTGAACGCGCTGTCCGGCTCTTCGCCCTTCAACGCTGGCCGGGAGTCGGGGTTCAAGTCCAGCCGACTCAACCTTTTTGGCGCGCTGCCCCGCTCCGGCCTGCCCGAGGCGATGCGCACCCGGGCCGAGTACGACACCTTGGTGTGGCACTACCAGCGCATGGAGCTGATCGGCGACGGCAGCGAGCTCTGGTGGAACATCCGCCCTTCCAACGCCTACCCTACAATCGAACTGCGCATCTGCGACGTTTGCCCGCGCATCGAAGACGCCGCCTGCCTCGTGGCCCTCTACGCCTGTCTCATCCGCAGGCTGGAGCGCCAGGACCGGGAGGGCCATCTGCCGCCGGAGCCGCCCACGGAGATCATCGCCGAAAACCGCTGGCTCGCCCAACGTTACGGCGTGCTCGGCTTCCTCGGCGACACCCGCCAAGGCGGTCGCATCGACATCGCCGACGAAGTGGCCATCCTGGTGGACGAACTCACCGCCGACGCCAAGGCGTTGAACTGCGAAGGCGAATTGCGCCACGCCCTCGCCATCATCCGCGAGGGGGCCAGCGCCGACCGGCAACTCGACCACTACCGCCTGTGCATGCTTGAGGGCGCCACGGAAGCCGAAGCCTTACGCGCCGTGGTGGACTTAGTGGTGGCGGAAACCCGGGCGGACATTTGAACCGGTGCAGGGAATGCCACCCACAAATTTGGGATACACTTCACACACTTCGACGGTGCGGACGGAGCCGTATCTGAATGGAAGCCGTTGTTGATCGCCGAGCCAAGCGTTGATCACGCCTGTACGAATAGGGGAGCTCCAAATTCTTCGCGAATTCCCCAGCGGCAAGCGCAGAATGGCCAACGGATTTTTTGACGGCCATCAAGTCTTTGCCAAGAAAGTCCTTCGCGCCGAGTTGATTCGCGAAGTGCTCTGCAACCTACTGGCCCAAGCAGCCCACATCCGCGCACCTGATTGTTTCGTCTTGCGCGCCAGCCAAGATGGCGACGAGCGTTGGTTCGCAAGCGCACAGTCAGGCATTGACTTCCAGAGGACATTCAGGGGGAATCTGTCCCACTTTGAAGGACTCAAGCATGGTCCATCGCTCTGGCGACTTGTCGCGTTCGACACTTGGATCGGCAACGAGGACAGGACGCCCAAGAACCTGCTGTTCCATGCACCCGGCGAGTTTCTGCCCATCGATCACGGCGAGGCTTTACCATCCGGCATGAAGCCTCATTCTCGCTACCGCAACAGGCTGGCTCGTCACCTACTTGCAGAGGAAAGGGACAGCCCTCAAGCCCTTGCAGCGCAAGTACGAGGAGAGATGGCGGACTTCGCCAACATCGACTTCAACCAGATATTGATGGCCGGCCTGCCGGAGGGCTGGAATGCAAATCCGGAATTCACGGAATGGTGCGGCGTACTGAAAGAACGCCTGCGCTATCTTCCCAACTTGGTCGAAGCTGAGTTCAAAACTGGCCAAGGCAGCACAATTTTGGAGTTTCAAAGTGTCTAATCGCGACCCCGAGGTACTTTCCGCAGGCAGCTCCAGAGCGTTGTGGGCACCAATCCTGCTTGAACCGATAATCGGCTCAGGCGAGCGGATTGCTGTCGCGGTAGTGGGCTGCAATGCAGCCGGAGATCATGAGTTGCTTCCGTTGATCAACCCAAAAACAGCGAGCGCCTGCTTTCAAGAACAAGCCAACTACGTCAAGGACGTCATTACCCTGACCACTGAGAGCCTTAGCTCCGCCCTTCATTCCGGCGAGGCCCTTCAAGGTTGGGAACCTCCTCTGGAAGGTGTGTTTCTCGGTGAAGTGCAAGAAGTCGAAGCCTCATCGCTGCCGGAACTGCTCCATCTTGCTGCGCCTCTGTCTTCCTTTCTGTACCGGGAGCCCTCTGGTCGCAGCCAACATTCCAATCGTCCGGTCAAGGCGGCTTGGGGACAGCAGGTGCAGGAAAGGGTGCTCGAGGTGAACAGCCGGTTTTCCCAGCACTTCAACGTTTCGGTGCATCTAGGCAACCATGACGAACCCGTGAAATTCTCCTTTCTCAGCACGACCTTTGCTGCGAACATCGCTACTCTTGCACCCAACCGCCTGAAGAAGGGCATGGAGGATGCGCGCGCCAAGCTGTGGACGCTGAGCCTGCTCGCCGATGCGCCAAGTTTCCTCTTCCGGCCTGAAACACGGGAACTGTTGGCGGGTGTGGACGTCCCAGAGGACGACCCAAAGCAGTCACGGATTCGGGAGGCCACCGAGGAGCTTAACGACGAAGCGCAACGCAGAGGCATCCGCGTTGTTCAGTTTTCCTCGCCCGATGCAGTGGCGAAGCACATTCTCGACCGCGCCCTCGCCGCCTGACCCGAGTCGGGCACAGTACGGTCCGGCTAGCCGGTGTCCAAGGGCCTTCGCAGGCGCGCGTTTGGTCACTCGCCCAAGCGCCGGGAAGCAATGCGGCGACAATGCCACACCCATCCATAGACCCCGGCATTGATCGAGATCAAGCCTGCGGCCAGTACCCATTGCAAAGACCGCGACAAGCCCGGCGGGTACACCACGGGCACAAGGTAACGCTCCACGAAACCGCCTGAGTAGCCTTCGAGGCCAGCTTCGAGCCTCAAGCCCACTTCCAGAGGCGTCAATGGGCAGACTAGGCCAAAGATCTCGACCGATGCGGCCCAGGCCAAAGCGGCACCGTGAACCCATGCAACGCGGAGCCAGCGCACCGCCAACAGGCCACCAAACAGGGCGAACGCGATGAAGCCCAGATGCAGGGACACCAGCAAGTCGGCAAGCAATCCGTAGAGCATGGGCTCAGCGTAGCCCGGAGCTCCGTGGCCACCCTACCCGGGCGGCCCAACTTGCCGGCAGCGCTTCCTCCGACAGCCTGATGCAGGTAGCGAGCGGCTGTTCAAGCACATGGGACAGGCCGAGGCAGTCCACGATAGCCGACTTCGAGACGCCGCTCACTCAGCCGGCTCGGCCAGCAGATTGGCGACCAAGCGGATCATCAGTTCCTTGCTCACAGGGGCGCTCTCGGCAATGAGCAGCGTGAGCGCCGTCAACGCACGCGGATCCAAGGAGTGCGCCACCCTTTCCTGGACGAGATAGAGCAGGAAGCCCTTAGCTTGCCCCAAAACGGCACGCCGTTGACGCCGGAGGAGCAACCAGCCAGCCGCGGGGCTGTCTCCATTTGTTCCATGGAAGAGCAGTGCGCCAATGCGCTTGTTGCCGTCGGTGAAGGGGTGATCCTTGACAACGAAGTAGAGCAGGTTCGCCGCCTTTTCCTCCCGCGAACGGTAGAGTGATTCGCCAAACATGGTCTGTTCGATGTTTCCCAGGATGGCCTCAAGTCCATCGCCACGCCGATTTCCGAAAAACGCCGTGGCTTCGCCCTTGGCCGCCAAGTTGTAATGCTTGAGCGAGCGGCGAACTTGTCTTTGCCTTCCTTTCGAACCACTAAGAACTTCTTAGTCGTTGCCTCGGTGTCCAATTCGCCGCTGGAGAAGACGTTGCGCAAATGCATCAGGATGTTCTCAGGCGTGGGTTTCGGGACAACGCTCATGGGCCGGTCTCCACTAGTCTTCTGGATCGCGGATTAATGTTGTCACATG
>JAQAJJ010000075.1 GCA_028278675.1 Candidatus Azophilus lithoversatilis | reverse complement strand
CAGGAAGCTCATGACCGCCTCGAAGCGGCGCTCAAGCAACCAATGGAAGAGCCGCGAAAACAAGGCTGCACCGAGTACGCACCCGAGCGCGAAGACGGCCAGCACCGGCCAATCGAAGTCGGCAAGGGCACCCAGCACCGAAGCGTACAGGCCTAGCACCAGCAGCACGAAGCTGCCGGATACCGCCGGCAACAGCCAAGCACCCACTGCCAATGCGCCGCCGACGAAATAGGCCAGCGGCCCGGGCTCGGTGCCAACAGGCTCGATCCACCCCGCCGCGGCACCGCAAAGGCCACCAGCGATACCGAACGCCGCCAACTGCCGGAGCGACCGGGCGCGGCCGATGTCGATGGCTGAATACAGAATCAGGCCGAAGAAAAATCCCCAAACCAAGGTCGGCGCAACGGCCAGCCAACGACTCATCAACTGGGCGAAGACCAGCAAGCTGCCCAGCATGCCAACCCCCAGGGCGATGAGAAACCCAAGGTTGTGGTGCTGCCAAAAGCGCCTGGGATCGGTCAGGCACCAACCGATGGTGGCAGGACCAAACGACGCCAGACTCGCCACCAGTTCCCGGTAGATGCCCGTAACGAAAGCGATCGTTCCACCGGAGACGCCGGGCACCACTTCGACGGCGCCCATGGCCAGACCGCGGGCAAAGATGCCGGCCCAGTGCGCCGGGCCAGTCCGGGAGCGACGCTCGCCACCGTCTGCCGAAGGCGCTTGTCGGGTTGGATCCTGTCCGCCGATCGGCCGGATGCGCATGGCGGGAAAGCGAGACGCCAATCAGGTCCGAAGACCCTTGACCAAGGGCACGAAGCGCACCGCATCCACCACCCGCTCCCCGTAGCCTTGGTCAGTGCGGTCGATGACCTTCAACCGCTGGTTTCCATCCGCACCCACCGGAACGACCATGCGGCCCCCAACATCGAGTTGCTCAAGCAGCACTTGGGGCACCGCGCGCGGCGCGGCGGTGATCAGAATGCCGGAAAACGGACCTTTTTCAGGCCAGCCGTTGTAGCCGTCGCCCAGTTGGGAGTGCACATTGCGAATCTTCAGTGCCTCGAAGCGCCGCCTCGCCCGATCCAGCAGCGGCTTGACCCGCTCCACGGTGAACACCTTGCCGCACAACTGCGCCAGCAAGGCCGTCTGGAACCCCGATCCGGTGCCGACCTCGAGCACACTGTCCCTACGCGTCTCAAGCAGCGCCTCAGTCATTACCGCCACCGTGAAAGGCTGCGAAATGGTCTGGCCGTGGCCGATGGGCAAGGCCCGATCCTGGTAGGCAAGATGGGCCATCGCCTCTTCGACGAAGATGTGGCGGGGCACCGCCGCGAAGGCGTCGAGCACCTCCTGATGGGCGATGCCGTTGCGTTCCAGTTGATTGACCAACCGCGTCCGACTGCGCGCCGACGTCATGCCGATGCCATCTAGGTCGTAGCTTTTCACCGCGACCCGTCGGTGACGATGTAGAAGACTTCGCCATCCTTGATCATGCCCAGATCCGTGCGCGCCCGGGCCTCCACCGCGGCATCGCTCTCGGTCAACGCCATCACTTCCCCACGCAGCAAACGGTTGCGCTGCTTGCGCAGCTCCGCACGGCGCTCCTCAGCCTCCAACTGGGCTTTCAACGCCACCGCCTTGAAATACCCGCTGTCACCAAACCAGGATTGGTACTGCAAGCCCAGCAGAAGCAGCAACAGCACCGCAGCGACCGTCTTCATGCGTTTCGGACCTCCGCCCTTCCTAAGTACAGCGCGTCGCCGCCAAGGGCCTCCTCAATGCGCAACAGCTGGTTGTACTTGGCCACCCGGTCGGAACGGCACAGCGAGCCGGTCTTGATTTGGCCCGCTCCGGCACCGACCGCGAGGTCGGCGATCGTCACGTCCTCGGTCTCCCCGGAACGGTGCGACACCACCACGCCGTAGCCCGCCTCGCGCGCCACGCGGATGGCGTCCAGGGTTTCCGATAGGGTGCCGATCTGGTTGAGCTTGATGAGCACGGCATTGGCGACGCCGCTCTCAATCCCGCGCCTGAGCAGCGACGTGTCGGTGACGAAGAGATCATCGCCGACCAACTGCACCCGCTCACCGAGCGCTTCGGTCAGCGAGCGCCATCCGGTCCAATCGTTCTCGTCCATGCCGTCTTCAATGGAGGCGATCGGATAGCGGGCCGCCAAATCCGCCAGATAGCCAATAAAGCCGGCGCTGTCGTGGCGGGCGTTCTCACCGGCCAGCACATAGCATCCGTCGTCATAAAACTCCGATGCGGCGCAATCCAAGCCGAGCACCAGATCCCGACCCGGTTCATAACCGGCTCTCCCCACGGCCTCGATTATCGCTTCAAGGGCAGCGGCGTTGGATGCGAGATCCGGAGCAAAGCCCCCTTCATCACCAACCGCCGTGGTCAGGCCGCGCTCCCCCAAGACGGCCTTCAAGTGGTGAAAGACCTCCACCCCGCAGCGCAGCGCTTCGGAAAATCGGGACTGCGACACCGGCAGGACCATGAACTCCTGAATGTCCACGTTGTTGTTGGCGTGGGCACCGCCATTGAGAATGTTCATCATTGGCGTCGGCAGCCGCATTCGGGGGCTGCCGGCCAGCTCGTTGATGTGGGCGTAAAGGGGACGGCCACGATCCTGGGCCGCCGCCTTAGCGATCGCCAAGGACACGGCCAAGAGCGCATTGGCACCGAGCGCAGACTTGTTGGCGGTGCCGTCGAGTTCGCGCAGCCGGTCATCAAGCGCCTGCTGCGCCTCAGCCTCCATGCCGGCCACCGCCGGTGCGATCCGTTCCCCAATGCCGGCGACCGCCCGCAGCACACCGCGGCCGAGATACCGGTCGGCGTCCGCATCCCGGAGCTCCAAGGCCTCCCTCGATCCCGTGGAGGCGCCCGATGGGGTGATGGCGCGTCCGACGCCGCCGTGCTCGGTGCGCACCTCCGCCTCCACGGTGGGATTGCCCCGGGAGTCGAGCACTTCCCGCCCCTTGACCGCGACGATTCGGCTCATGCCACCGCCTCCATCTGGCTCTCAAGCAGGGGGCCGCCCTTGACCGCATCGTCTATGGCCTTGAGGCCGGTGAGCAAGGCCTTCATCAACCCCAGCGGCCAGGCGTTGGGGCCGTCGGAAAGCGCTTGGTCCGGGTTCGGATGGGTTTCCATGAACAGTCCCGCGACTCCGGCCCCCACGGCCGCCCGGGCCAGCACTGGCACCATATGGCGTTGGCCACCCGACGCGTGGCCCAGCGCACCGGGCATCTGCACCGAATGGGTGGCGTCGAACACCACGGGGCAGCCGGTTTCACGCATGACGGCCAAGGCGCGCATGTCGCTGACCAAGTTGTTGTAGCCGAAGCTCGCGCCCCGTTCGCAGACCATGATCTGCTCGTTGCCCTGGGCACGGGCCTTGGCAACGACGTTGCGCATGTCCGCTGGGGCCAGAAATTGGCCCTTCTTGATATTGACCGGCTTGCCGCAAGCGGCCACCCGGGCAATAAAGTCGGTCTGACGGCAGAGAAAGGCCGGCGTCTGCAAAACCGAGACCACCTCGGCCACCTCGTCCAGCGGCGTGTTCTCATGCACGTCGGTAAGCACTGGAACGCCGACCTCCCGCCGCACCCGCTCCAGCACTTTGAGGCCCTCGTGGAGGCCCGGGCCACGATAGCTTTCATGGGAGGAGCGGTTGGCCTTGTCGAAGGAGCTCTTGTAGATGAGGGGCACGTTCAGGGCACCTGCGACGTCCTTGAGCGTCTCGGCGGTGGACAGGGCCAGCGCCTCGCTCTCAATCACGCACGGACCGGCGATGAGGAACAGGGGCGCATGCAGCCCGGCCTCGAAACCGCAAACGCGCATCAGCCCGTGCCGTCTTTCAAGAGCGCAGGCGCAGCCGACGCCTGCTCCAAGCCTGCCCCTATGAAACCGTTGAACAACGGGTGCCCCCCCCTGGGCGATGATGTGAATTCCGGATGGAACTGACAGGCCAGGAACCAAGGATGGCCATCGATCTCGATCATTTCCACCAGTTCGCCGTCCTCGGAACGTCCAGCGACCCGAAGGCCCAACCGCTCCAGTTGCGCCATATAGCCGTTGTTGACCTCGTAGCGGTGGCGATGACGCTCGTGCACCACCGTGCGTTGGTAGGTCCGCGCCGCCAATGACTCGGGGCGTAGGCGACAGGCCTGTTCCCCCAAGCGCATGGTGCCACCGAGGTCCTCATCGCCGCTGCGCTGCTCGACGCGGCCTTCCCGGTCCGTCCATTCGGTGATCAGGCCAATCACCGGATGGGGCGTATCGCCTTCGATCTCCGTCGAATGGGCACCGCTTAAGCCCCCAACATGGCGGGCATAGTCGATCACCGCAGCGTGCAAACCGTAACAGATGCCCAGATAGGGCACTCCATTGCTGCGGGCGTAGCCTGCGGCCAGAATCTTGCCTTCAAATCCGCGCGCGCCGAAGCCACCGGGCACCAAGATCGCGTTCGCCGCCGCCAGCCGCCCGAGGCCGTCGCGCTCCAGCTCCTCAGCGTCGATGAAGTCGATGACCGGGCGCACTCGATACTGGATGCCGGCGTGATTGACCGCTTCGATCAGCGACTTGTAGGCATCAAGCAATTCAAGGTACTTGCCGACGATGGCGACGCGCACTTCCGCTTCCGGATTGAGCTCCGCCTGCACCACCGCCGCCCAACTCGACAGGTCGGCCGCCTCGCATTGCAGCCCAAAGCGCTCCACCACGTAATCGTCCACGCCCTGCTCGTTGAGGGCTGCGGGCACTTGGTAGATGGTCTCGGCATTGACGATGGAGACCACCGCCCGCTCCTCCACGTTGGAGAACAGCGCAATCTTGGCCCGCGCCGCGGCAGGCAACTCATGATCGGAGCGACACACCAGAATGTCCGGCTGCAGGCCGATGGAACGCAGCTCCTTCACGGAATGCTGGGTGGGCTTGGTTTTGATCTCGCTGGCAGCGTTCAAGTAGGGCACGAGCGTCAAATGGATGTAGAGCGTGCGCTCGACCCCGATTTCGAGACGCAACTGGCGGATGGCCTCCAGAAACGGCTGCGATTCGATGTCGCCCACGGTGCCGCCGGTCTCGACGATGACCAGGTCCGCACCCTCGCCAACGAGCAGAATGCGTCGCTTGATCTCGTCGGTGATGTGCGGAATGACCTGCACGGTGGCGCCAAGGTAGTCGCCGCGTCGCTCGCGTCGGATGACCTCGGCGTAGATGCTGCCGGTGGTGAAGTTGTTGCGTTTGGACATGCGCGCAAGGGTGAAGCGTTCGTAGTGGCCAAGATCAAGGTCCGTTTCGGCCCCGTCGGCGGTGACGAACACTTCGCCATGCTGAAACGGGCTCATGGTGCCGGGGTCCACGTTGATGTACGGATCCATCTTGAGCACATCGATCTTGAGTTGCCGGGCTTCGAGAACCGAAGCCAAGGAGGCGGTGAGGATGCCCTTGCCCAAGGAGGAGACCACGCCCCCGGTGACGAACACGAAGCGCGTCACGAGCCACCTTCCGACCGCCGCACTCCAGCTAAGCGCAACTGCCTTGGTGCGCATAGGCACACCGGCCTTGGTGCCCGGAGGTGCACCTGCTTCGGTGCCGGCGACCTGTTCGAGTTGGCCAAGCTTGCAGGCTCCAACATGTGGCAGGACCCGCCCGATTCGCCAAGGCTCCCAACAGCGCCGCAGCCCCGCCTGATGCAGGCAACGTCCAAGATGGGATTGCACAGTAACAAATTGGCGAGGCTAGCTCAACGCCGAATTGGAGCGAAACAGGCCTTTGGCCTGCGCCGGCAAGGCGCACCGCTGGCGGCAAAGGCACAACCAACCAGCAGTCTCCGTCTGTGTTCCATGGAAGCCCTTAGCTTGCCCCAGAACGGCACGCCGCCGACGCCGAAGGAACAACCCGCCAGCCGCGGGCAAGCCCTTAGCTTGCCCCAGAACGGCACGCCGCCGACGCCGAAGGAACAACCCGCCAGCCGCGGGCCTGTCTCCATTTGTTCCATGAAAGCCCTTAGCTTGCCCCAGAACGGCACGCCGTTGACAGCGAAGGAACAACCGGCCAGCCGCTGGGCTGTCTCCATTTGTTCCATGGAACTTCCCAACAGGGCGACCGTTACGCCGACGGCCATTGAACAAGCGCTTTGCCTGCGCGACATCCATCGCATGGGGGAACGGCACTTCGCGCCGCTCGGGGGCGCAAACTTCGGTTCGTCATGACCTCCAGCCGAGCAATCGTACTCGAGTTCAACAATGTTTCGCGCCAACGAAACGCCAACGCGAACGGGAGGTTCGCGTGCGCAAGAAGCGGTACAATAATCGATGAAAAACGGGGGTGAGCCGTAGCAAACGGAAGGGAAGGCTTGTCAAGGAATCCGTTCAGTCCGCGTCCAAGGCGCATCGTGCTGGGCGCCGCACTGCTTTTGGCACTAGCGGCAACGCTGCTTGCCGTCAACGCCGAAGCCAGCTTAGGCGCGGAGGCGCAATTCGTCGCCAACACCTTTTCGTTCCTGGTTTGGGGTGCGCTTGTGATGTGGATGTGCGCCGGTTTCACCATGCTCGAAGCGGGTTCGGTACGCACCAAGAACGCCTCCGTAATCTGCATGAAGAACATCGGCCTGTATTCGATAGCTGGCCTCACCTACTATCTGATCGGCTACAACCTGATGTACGTCGATGTCGGCGCCTGGGTCGGCTCGGCGAGCCTGCTGCTGGGGTCCGCGCCTGACGAGGTGGCGCTCCTGGGCGGCGATGAGGGGGCCGCCGCGGCGGTCATCGAAAACGGCTACGCCACCCGCGCCGACTGGTTCTTTCAGATGGTATTCGTCGCCACCGCCGCCTCGGTAGTGTCCGGCGCGTTGGCCGAGCGGGTCAAGCTGTGGTCCTTTCTGGCTTTCACGACGCTGCTGACCGGCATCATCTACCCCTGTGTCGGTGCTTGGACCTGGGGCGGCGGATGGCTCGATCAAATGGGCTTCAAGGACTTCGCAGGCTCCACCATCGTCCACTCCACCGGCGGATGGGCGGCTCTCGCCGGCATCCTGATCGTCGGCCCGCGGCATGGCAAGTTCCGGCCCGACGGCAGCGTGAAAGCAACGCCGCCCTCCAACGTGCCTTCGGTCACGCTCGGCATCCTGATTCTTTGGCTGGGCTGGTTCGGCTTCAACGGCGGCTCCCAACTGGCCTTGGCCGGGGCCTTGGATGCCGTGGCCATGAGCAACGTCATCGTCAACACGAACCTTGCCGCGGCGGCGGGTGTGGTCACTGCCATGGCCATATCAAGGCCGCTCTTCGGTCGGGTCGATATTATGGTGGTCCTCAACGGGGCCATCGCCGGGCTGGTGTCCATAACGGCCGGGCCGGACATGACCGATCACTACTGGGCCGTCATCATCGGCGCGATCGGCGGCATCGTCTGCTCCGTTGGCCTGAGGCTGCTGGAGTTCCTCAAGTTGGATGACGTGGTGGGGGCAGTCCCCGCGCACCGTTTTGCCGGCATATGGGGTACGTTGGCGGTCTGCATCGCCTCCGGAGGCGATTTGGGGCCGCAACTGACCGGCATAGTGGCGATTGGGGCCTTCGTTTTCGGTGTTAGCATCGCCTTCTGGCTGGCACTGGACAAGATGATTGGCACCCGGGTCTCCCCCGAGGTCGAAGATCTCGGTCAGGACGCCGCTGAACTGGGCATCGAAGCTTATCCGGAATTCGTCCTCATGCCGGATCAGGACGATATTGACGCCCTAAGCGGCAGCGACGTTGGAGATTTCCCCGATCGATGAGCCTGCGGCGATCTCACAGAGGAACCCTATGGACATCCACACCGAACAACAGGAAAACGTCCTGATTCTCAAGCCGCAAGGCCGAATCGACAGCGCCAATGCCCACGACTTTCAACAATCACTGGCGGCGACGATAGGCGATCACCAAAGCGCGGTTGTCGCTGACTTGGAAGGCATCAGCTACATGAGCAGCGCCGGCTTGAGGGCGGTCTTGATCGTCGCCAAGGCCCTGCGCCAACGCGGCGCGAGGTTTGCCTTGTGCTCGTTGGCGCCGGTCATTGCCGACGTCTTCACCGTCAGCGGCTTCAGCAAGATTTTCTCGGTGCTCGATTCGCGGGCCGAAGCGCTGGCCCACATGCGCGGTCCCCGCGCCACGGCTGCCAAGAGTGGCAAAAAGGGCGTTTTGGCCGACCAAGAGCGTCCGGTCTTCGCCGTCGGCCATGTTCGGATGCCGGTCGAGGACGTCGGGGAGGCGCACGACTTTTTCGTTCGCCATGGTCTGCGCGGCATTCTGAAAAAGCCGGACATTGCGATCTTGGAACTGCGCGGCGGCACCCACTTGATTCTCAACAGGGCGGAACAACCAATAGCGGATGGCGAAAACGCGCCCTTCGACCTCATGGTCGACGATGTGGACCAAGTGCGGCGGCGATTTGCGGAGGACGGAGTCCATGCGACGGACATCGAACGCGGCAACACTCACGATCTGTTCCACATCACTGGACCTTCAGGCTACTGGATACGCATCAGTTCGTCCCATGCCCGGGGCGTCGTGTGACGCGGGCACCCAACGCGGACCCTAGGCCCGCGGGTCTGGAATCCATAGTGCTCCATCCAACTGGCAGTTACGGTTCAACGCGTCCACAAGCGTCCAGATGCGCGGTGGAGACCGGCAGCGCACCCGCCCACAGGTCAACGGGCGACAATGAACTATAGCTTGCGGAATCTGCGCGGCGACCTCCTTGGCGGCATCACCGCCTCCGTGGTGGCACTGCCGCTGGCGCTCGCGTTCGGCGTCGCCTCGGGCCTCGGACCCCTGGCTGGCTTGTACGGGGCCATATCGGTTGGTTTCTTCGCCGCCGTGTTCGGCGGCACCCGATCGCAGATATCCGGCCCCACCGGGCCGATGGCCATTGCCATGGCGGTGATCGTCGCCAGCCATGCGGACCGCCTGACGGAAGCGCTCACCATCGTCGTCATGGCTGGACTGATGCAGGTTCTGTTCGGGGCGCTGCGCATAGGACGCTTCATCACCTACACCCCCTACTCGGTCATTTCCGGCTTCATGTCCGGCATCGGCGTCATCATCATATTCGTGCAGATCCTGCCCCTCCTCGGCCACGAGGTGGCCTCAAGCGTCCCGAGTTCCCTCTTGGCACTGCCGAAATTGATGAGCAGCATCAACTTCGATGCGTTGATGATCGGCACGGTCACATTGCTCACGGGCGTGTTTTGGCCGAAACCGCTGCGCCAAGTCCTGCCACCGGCCTTGGTGGCGATGACCGCCGGACTCCTGGCGAGCCTGCTCTGGCGCGGCGCACCGGTCATCGGCGAAGTTCCTTCCGGCCTGCCCGACCTGCAATGGCCAGTGCTTTCCTTGGCCTTTCTGACGCAAGCACTGCAACCCGCGTTGATACTCGCGCTCATCGGCTCAATCGACAGCCTGCTGACCTCACTCATTGCCGACTCCCTGACCCGCGGCCAGCACAACCCGGATCGGGAGTTGGTGGGACAAGGCATCGGTAATATGGTTTCCGGTTTAGTTGGCGGCATGCCCGGCGCCGGCGCCCCCGTTGGCACCGTGGTCAACATACGCGGGGGTGGCCGGTCGCGCGTTTCCGGCATCCTCTGCGCGAGCATCCTGTTGGCAATGGTTCTGGGCTTCGGACAGTTCGTCGAGCAGGTTCCCCACGCCGTTCTGGCAGGCATCATGATCAAGGTAGGCTGGGACATCATCGATTGGCGGTTCCTGACCTGCATTCACCGCGTCCGTCCGGTTTACCTGCTGCTCGCGTTGATGACCCTCGTCCTGACGGTATTCGTCGATCTGGTGATCGCCGTAACCATCGGTTTCATCGCCGCCGGCCTGGTCGGCTCACGACACTTGGAGCGCCTGCAGCTCGACAACGTGGTCTCCTTGCCGTTTTTGGACCGGAGTTTCCTGGCCACTTCGTCCGAGGCCGACGAAGCCGACCCTTTCGCCGCCCGTGTCGGCTTGGTGGCGCTGCGCGGCTACTTCTCCGTCGCCTCGTCCAACAAACTTGTCCGCACCATCGGCGCCGACATTCGCGACCATGAGGTGGTGGTCTTTGATTTCTCCGAGACCACCTATTTGGACGAAAGCGCGGCCATGGTGGTGGGTCAGATGCTCGACATCGCGATCGACGAGAACACCGAGGTGCTCGTCATGGGCCTTTCGGGAACCGTGGCCGATCACTTGTTCGCGCTGGACGTCTTTCGTGACCTGCCCGAAGACCGCTTCGTCGTTGCGCTGGACGAAGCTAAGGTGCGGTCGCGGAGTCTTTTGGAGGGGTGAGTTCCTCCTTTCGTGCTGTCCCGCAGTGCGAAGGGAACGGCCTTCGCACACGCCTCGCCAGCCCGACCTATTCACGAATGAACGTAGCGAGGTCGGCAAGAGTGGTGAAAGCACTGGGTGCGCGGACGCGTGCTTTGGCACGTTGAGCGCGCGCAGTGATTTCACTGCCCCCCAGGATACGGACGCCTCGGAACTCAAGGCCGTCTGGGCTGACACCGACTTCGACCCATCGACCAATGCAGTGTACTACGTCCGGGTGCTCGAGAATCCAAGCTGCCGCTGGCCCACCTAGGGTGCCGTTCGGGCCGGCACCCCACCGCGACCGGGCATTTCCGCGATCATTCAGGAACGCGCCTAGTCGTCTGCCATCTGGTTTGTGCCCCACTAGCCCGCGCCCGCCCGGGGCGCGACATGCCAGTCCCCTCCCGCATGGGGAAGGCGCACTAGGCCCGGCATTTCGAGGGCGGGATGCCTCGATGCGGACTCGGTTCAAGGAAATGCCCCGGAGCAAGGGCATCTCGCGGTGAGTGTCGAACCAAACGTTGAACCTGAACGCAAGGTTGACTCGCTCCATGCGCGGGGGTAGCTTGCGAAGCCCTTGGGCAGTCACCGTACGCCACCTCACTCAGGGTGCCAACGGCCTACGAAGATAGCCCGCAGCCACAGGGAAACCTTGATGCAAACGCTTGGCTTGCCCGCCGTCGAACTGCGGCTTGGCATCAGTTCGGTCGGCTCGTGAGCGCACCGCGCCTCAGCCCGCTCACGCCCGACGCGCTGGATGCGGAACAACGGGCACTCTATGACGCCATTCGGACCAGCCCGAGGGCCGAAGGTCCGCTGGGTCGGTCGCTAACCCGGGACGACGGCTCCCTAGTCGGCCCGTTCGATGCTTGGCTACGCTCGCCAGTCCTCGGCGTCCTGCTCGAAAAGGTCGGCATGGCCCTGCGCACGGACACCTTGGTTCCCGCGGCGGCGCGGGAAGCGGCCATTTTGGTGGTGGCACGCGCCTGGAGCGCCGACTTTGAGTGGTGGGCACACCGTCGAGCGGCGCTCGACGCCGGCCTGACCGAAGGCGCGATTGAGGCCATCGCCCACCGCCGCCCCCCGCCTACGGACGACCCCGCGGTCAGCGCGGCTCATGAGGTTGCCACCGAATTGGTGCACAAGAGGGCGTTGCAAGCCTCCACGCTCGAACAAGCCAAAACCGTTCTCGGCGAGCGCGGCCTCGTCGAAGTGGTGATGACGGTGGGCGTTTACCAGCTCGTGTCGGGGACACTGGAGAGCTTCCGGCCACCGCCGCCCACTGGCGTGGACGTCGCAGGTCCCCCGCCCGTGGAGGAGCACGCCGGATACGACTTCTATCAAGCGGCAAGCACCCTTCGGGCGGTGCGAAGGCTCAGGCCCGATCCCATTCCGGACGCGACGCTGCGCCGAGTGCTGAAGGCCACCACTTGGGCACCGTCCGGCGGCAATCGGCAACCTTGGCGGGTGATTGCGGTTCGCGACCCGGCCATCAAGCAGCGCTTCGCCGAGCTCTACCGCCCCCGGTGGTCGACCTACACGGAGCCCTACAGGTCGCGGTTCGACACGCTGCCAGCATCTTTCCAAGGGGCCGTCACCGCTGGCGACTACTTGGGTGAGCATTTGCATGAAACGCCCGTAGTCGCGGTCTTCTGCTTCGACCCCGACGGCTTGGCCATTACCGATGCAAACCTCGACCGGCCCTCGGTAGTGGGCGGCGGCTCCCTTTATCCGGCAGTGCAGAACCTGCTGCTCGCTTGCCGCGCCGAGGGCTTGGGCTGCGTTCTCACTACCCTCCTGTGCGCCGAAGAGCAGACGGTGCGCGAACTGCTTGACATTCCCGAGCCTTGGGCAACCTATGCCCATGTGCCCATCGGCTGGCCGGTCGGCGGCGGCCACGGTCCCATCGCCCGCCGCTGCGTGGAGTCAGTGGCCTTCGCCGACCAATTCGGACAGCCCCTGTTCGCAGCCGAGTCCCAATCCGGCAAGTAAGCCCCGTCAAGGCCACCAAGAGAGCATCCATGCACCCTGTCAGGGCGTCAGCAGCTCGATCCAATGCACCACCGGGCAGGCGGCGGAGCCCAAGTGGGTCTGGCAGCCGACGTTGGCGGTGGCGATGACATCCGGCTCGCCCGCCGTCAAGTTGGCCAGTTTGTCCTGCCGAAGCCGCTCTGCGAGTTCCGGCTGCAGCACCGAGTAGGTACCCGCCGAGCCGCAGCACAGGTGCGCATCCTTGACCGGGACCAACTCATGCCCCGCTTCGGCCAACAGCCGTTCGACGATGCCCGTAAGCCGCTGGCCGTGCTGCAGCGTGCAGGGCGGGTGCCATGCGACCTTTCGGCGCGGTCCCGTTCGCGGGGCGCCGTCCTTGGGGGCCGGCGACGCCACGGCGACCTCCGCCAGGTCCCGGGACATGGCCGCCACCCTCGCGGCCAACGCAGCGTACTTCGGATCATCTTCCAGCAGGCGCCCGTAGTCCTTCACGGTGACCCCGCAGCCGCTGGCCGTGGACACAATCCACGCCACCCCATCCAAGTGCGGCTGCAAGGCATCCAAGTTGCGGCGCATCGCATCGAGC
Source organism: Candidatus Azophilus lithoversatilis (assembly GCA_028278675.1). Lineage (GTDB taxonomy): Bacteria > Pseudomonadota > Gammaproteobacteria > Pseudomonadales > Azotimanducaceae > Azophilus > Azophilus lithoversatilis. The sequence goes on along the minus strand of JAQAJJ010000075.1, from coordinate 8,464 downwards.
GCCTGGCGGGTTTGACCCAGATGGAGGTTGAGACCGCCGCAGCAGCTTTCGCCTTCGGCCACTACCGCCTTCAACCCTCGGGCGTGGAGGTATCGAATCGCCGCTGCCTGAGTGGCGGGCGTGGCCTGGCGCTGCACACAGCCCTGCAACAGAAGCACCCGCCCTCCTGTCAATTGCGGCACCGACAGTGGGGCCTGAGACCCTTTGGAGCGTTCGGGCAAGGCCGTCGCCAAGGCTTTCGGCAAGGCCCAGCGAAACCATCTTCCCAGTGCAGCCCAACGCGGAAACCAGCGAATGCTGGGCACCGCCAGGCCAAGCCAAAGACGCATCAACCGATCCATGGGCCGACGCCGAGCAAGGCGCTCCACCGTCGCCCGTCCAATCTCCAGCAATTCCCCGTAGGCCACCCCGGAAGGGCAGGCCGTCTCGCAGGCGCGGCACGTCAGGCAGCGATCCAGATGGGTTTGCGCGACGCCCAGAGCGGGGCCGGAAGTGCCGCCATCCGCTTCCTCCAACAACCCCTTCATCAGGTAGATGCGGCCTCGGGGACCGTCGAGTTCGTCGCCAAGCACTTGATAGGTGGGGCAGGTGGCGTTGCATAGCCCGCAATGCACGCAGCTACGGAGAATCGCATTGGCCCGCTCGCCGTCCGAGGTGGCCAGATAGGCCTTACTGAAATGCGTCTGCATCAGCCAAGTGGGGATTGAACAGGGCTTTGGGATCAAACGCCCGCTTGAGGCGCATCATCAGCGGGGTTTGGAAGCTTGGCGCGGCGCCTGCCGGCCAGGCCGCCCCACCAGCCTCGGCAGCGTATGCGCACACCGCCGACGGCGGCTCACCAGTTCGCCACCAGCGCCTCGCCCCCCCCCACTCAACGAGGCAAGGGCCAGTCGGCAACTCGGCCGCAGGCGCGCAATTAATCTGCCAAAGCGCCGTACCGCCCGGGCGCGCACTCCGGAAAGTGGGCAGGGCACGGTCACGCAGCGCCTGCCAGAGGCCAAGATCCGACGACTGCTCCCCACCGATGCGGGAGGCCGCGGCATCGACGCTCTCCGCCATTCCTGAAAGCCGCACGCTGAGCACGCCGCCATCAAAGCAGGTCGCGGAAATCGGTGAAAACCGGCGCGCCCACTTCCGCATCCAAGCCAGCGCATCAGTGGCGCCACATTCCAGCCGGCAGGTGCGCTCCAGCTCGGGCTGCGGGCTCAGACGCACACTGACCGAGAGCAAAATGCCCAAGCTGCCCCAAGCACCGGTTTGCAGACGGGAGAGGTCGTAGCCCGCCACGTTTTTCATCACCTGCCCGCCAAAGGCCAAGCGTTCGCCCAGGCCGTTGATCATCTCAACGCCCAAAACCGCATCGCGCACCGACCCCCGCCAAGGCCGGCCCGGGCCCGACCAGCCGGTCGCCACGGCGCCACCGAGGGTGCCCTTGCCCGCTATCATCGGCGGTTCAAAGGGCAGTTGCTGGCGGCGTTGACCGAGCAGTTCCCGGATGTCCCGAAGCGGGGTGCCGCTGCGGGCGGTCAGCACCAGCTCCTCTGGCCGGTAGTCCACAATGCCCGTGTGTTCGACTACCGGCAGCGCATCGCCGGAATCGATGGGCGGCGCCTTGCTGCCCGCGCCGACCAAGATAAGTTGCCGCTGGCCGGCGGCGGCGCTGCGCACCGCATCGACAAGTTGAGCGCCCTGGTCATCGGCCACTCGGTTAGAACCTCTCCAACTTCGAAAACGGCAGTTCGCCGCCGTGGACGTGCATGCCGCCGTACTCCGCGCAACGGCTCAAGGTGGGGATGGCCTTGCCCGGGTTGAGCAGCCGCTGCGGGTCGAAGGCCTCCTTGACCCGCTCGAACTGCGCGAGTTCAGCGGTCCCGAACTGGGCGCACATCGGCGTCAGCTTCTCCACCCCTACCCCGTGCTCGCCGGTCACAGTGCCGCCAACGCCGACGCAAAGCTCAAGGATTTCTCGGCCTATGGCTTCGGCCAACTCGACCTGCCCCTCCTCATTGGCGTCATAGAGAATGAGCGGATGCAGGTTGCCGTCGCCGGCATGGAATACGTTGCCGACGGTGAGGCCATAGCGCTTCGACAGTTTGCCGATGCCCTTGAGCACCTCCGCCAAAGCCGCCCTAGGTATCGTGCCGTCCATGCAGTAGTAGTCCGGAGCGATCCGCCCCACCGCCGGAAACGCCGCCTTGCGTCCGGCCCACAAGCGCGCTTGCTGTTCGGCGCTGCGCGCTTGTTGGATGTCGTAGGCGCCCTCCTCCTCAAACAGCCGAGCGGCGCAGCTCTGCAAGGCCCGCGCCTCGGCAGCGTCGCCATCGAGTTCACAAAGCAGGATTGCTGCGGCATCCCTCGGGTAGCCAGCGCTGGCAAAGTCTTCCGCGGCCCGCAAGGTGAGTTGGTCCATCAATTCCAAGCCAGCGGGAATGATGCCTTCGCTGATGATCCGCGTCACCGCGCCCGCCGCCGCCTCCAACGTGCCGAAGGCCGCCAGCAGCACCACTTTTTCCGGCGCTTCGGGCAGGAGCCTCACGGTCACTTCGGTGACCACCCCCAACATCCCCTCGCTGCCGCACAGCAGAGCCAAGAGATCGTAGCCCGGATAGTCGAAGCCCTTGCCTCCCAACTCAAGCAGGTCGCCGTCAATGGTCCGCACCTTGAGGCCGACCACGTTGTGCACGGTCAGCCCATATTTCAGGCAGTGGACGCCGCCGGAGTTTTCGGCCACGTTGCCACCGATGCTGCACGCCAACTGCGATGAGGGATCCGGCGCGTAGTACAGCCCATGCTCGGTCACCGCTTCACTGATGACCAGGTTGCGCACCCCTGGCTGCACCCGGGCGGTGCAGTTGCCCACATCGACCTCAAGGATGCGGTTGAGCTTGGAAAGCCCAAGCACCAAGCCGTCGCTAACCGGCCGAGCGCCACCGGACAGCCCGGTGCCCGCCCCGCGCGGCACCACCGGCACACCCTGTTCCCGGCACACCGCCAAGACCTCGCGCACCTCGTCCTCGGTCCCCGGCAGCGCCACCGCCCAAGGCATCTCCCGAATGGCCGTCAAGCCATCGGTCTCATAGGGCCGCATGGCGGCGGGCTCGGTGATCAGCGTCCCTATCCGCAACGCGCCGCGCAGTCGTTCCAAAACCCGAGTTTCGTTCATGGCCATCAGCAGGAGTTGCATCAATGATACACCTGTGGTGGCGCCTGGTGTTCCATCCACTGACCTGTCGAACCGAACCGGCTGGACGCGGGCTGGATTGATGCGCGAGCGAGGTTCGAGCCAAGACGCCGTCTTGAAGATCTTCAACGCACATCCTGACAATCCTTCGCCTCGGCGCGGTTGACCGCATTGTGCAGCAAGCGCATAGTTTGGCTGCAGCCCGACGGCTGGCCACCCCCTGCTTAAGGACCGCCTGATGAGCCATCTTTCCGACTCGCTAGCCCAAAAACCATTCACGCTGACGGCCGAGTTGAACCCGCCCAAGGGCACCGAGTTGAACGAGTTGTTCGCGGCCGGTGAAGCCCTCAAGGATTCGGTCGCCGCCTTCAACCTGACCGATTCGGCGGCCTCAAGGATGGCGATGGCGCCGCTGGCAGTGGCCCGCCTGCTCATGCAGATCGCTGGCCGTGATCGCAACCGCTTGGCCATCCATTCCGACATGCTGGCCGCCCACGACCTTCGCGTGGAGAACATCGTCTGCATGACGGGCGATCCGCCCTCGGGCGGCGATCATCCGGACGCCAAGCCGGTGTTCGACCTCGGCGCGGAGGACATTCTGAAGGCGGCGGTCAGCCTGGAATCGGGCCACGACTTGACCGGCAACACCCTCAAGGGCAGCCCCCGCTTCCTGCGCGGCGCCGTGGTCAACGTGGCGGTGCCCGATCTTGGCAAGGAAATCGGACGCATGGAAGGCAAGATCGAGGCGGGCGCCGAGTTCTTCCAAACCAACGCGGTCTATGAACCAGCCGGGTTCGAGGCGTTCATGAAGCGGGTGTCCGGCCTTAAGGTGCCGGTTCTGGCCGGAATCATCATGCTGAAGTCCGCCAGGCAGGCCCGCTACATGACGGAGCGAATCCCCGGCGTGGTGGTGCCCGATCCCCTAATTGACGAACTGGAGCGCGCCGAGAGCCGGGTGGCGGCCAGCGTCGCCATGGCGGGCCGCATCGTGCGCGACGTGGCCCCCATGTGCCAAGGCGTCCACATCATGGCCATCGGCTGGGAGCATCGCATTGGGGCGGTCATGGAGGCGGCTGGATTCTGACCGCAAGGCGCTGATGCGCACCGCAATCCGCACCTAGTGTGCTGTCCCGCAAACAAGTGTGATTATTCGTGGCCGTTTCGGCCCCCGGCCGCGCTCCCCGCATAAACAGGTGTGCGGCCTGCCACACCGCGTTGTCGCCCTTTCCGGCAACGGAAAGGCCCTTGCACGGGAACCCAAACGGCCTAGCGACTAAAACCCACTTGCTTACGGGACGGCACACTAGCCGCTGGACTCGTCAATCTGCCCTAACGTGACCCTTGGCCGTCGTCGATTTTGATGTAGGTGCCGGTCACCGCCTCCGACGCCGGGGACAGGAAATACAGCAACGTGCTGTCCATCTGCGCCGGGTCGCAGATGCGCTTGCGCGGGAAGAACTGGCTGATGTCACCCATGCGCTCCAGCATGCCGTCCATCATTTCCGACGAGAAGGCACCCGGCGCGATGGCGTTGACGTTGATGTTGAACCGCGCCCACTCGACCGCCAGGCACTCGGTCATGCGCACGATCGCCGACTTGGTGATGGAGTAGAGGGCGGCGCCGTTGTTGTTGTAGTTGAATCCCCCGACAGAGGAGATGTTCACCATCCGTCCCGGCATCTTGGCGGCGATGAGCCGACGCGCCACTTCGCAGGAGAGGATGTAGGGGCCGCGCAGGTTGGTGTCAAACACCGCGTCGATGAGCTCCAAGGACATCTTGTGCGCCCGTTGCGCATCCGGGATGCCGGCGTTGTTGATAAGAATGTCGATGGTGCCGAGCGCCGCCTCCGCCTTCGCCACGCAGTTCATGATTGATTCGTTGTCCTGCATGTCGAGGGCGATCGGCTCCGCCACGCCGCCGGCACCGCGGATTTGCTCCGCCAAGGCTTCGAGCCGGTCCTGCCGACGGGCCGTCACGGCCACTTTGGCGCCGCTGGCAGCGATGACCTCGGCAAAGCGGCGTCCAAGGCCGGATGATGCGCCGGTGACGAGGGCCACTCGGCCGCTCAAGTCGTAGGACACATTGGGCAGGGGGTAGTCGGTCATTGATTTTCTCCGTGGGTGAAAAGCGGTGGTGCTTCAAGAATTGAGAGCTGAGGAATACTGAACGCAGTGCTCCGTCAGCGCAAATGGCGGAGCATCGCCTTGGCCGCATTGCGTCCGGGCAGGCCGCTGACGCCGCCACCCGGGTGGGCCCCGGAGCCGCACAGATACAAGTCCTTGACCGGCATCCGGTAGTCCGCCCAACCCGCCACGGGCCGAAGCGAAAAGAGCTGGTCCAAGTGCAGGGCGCCATGAAAGATGTCGCCGCCCACCATGCCGAGGTCGCGCTCAATGTCCAGCGGCGACTTGATTTGACGGCCAAGGACCGACGACCTGAAGTTCGGTGCGTAGCGATTGACGGTGTCGATGACGTGATCGGCAACCTCCTCCCGAACCGCGTCCCAGGAACGCCCAGCCGGCAGGTGGCGCTGGAAGTGCTGGCAGAACAGGCTCGCCACATGCCCGCCCGCCGGCGCCAGCGTCCGGTCCTGGGTGGAGGGCACCCATAGGGAAATGATCGGCTGACTCGACCAACCTTCCGAGTGCGCGGTGGCGTAGGCGTCGCGCATGTAGCCGAGCGAAGGGCAGATTTCGATGGCCCCGGAGAAAACGTCCAATGCCTGGTCGGCTTGGCCGGTAAAGCGGGGCAACTCGGCCAGCGCCACGTTCATGCGGAAGGTGGCGGAGTGGCTGCGGTAGGCGTCGATGCGCCGCCGGGTGTCCGCTGGCAGCAACGCCGGATCCAGCAAATCGGTGAGCAGCCGCTGCGGATGCAAGTTCCCCGCCACCGCGCGGGCGCTGATCCGCTCTCCGCTGCCGGTGACCACGCCGCAAGCCCGCCCCGCCCGCACGACGATTTCCCGCACCGGGGCCGAGGTCTCGATGTCCACGCCTTGACTTGTGGCGAAGGCGGCCATCGCCTGGCTGATCGCACCCATGCCGCCCTTGGCGTGCCCCCAAGCGCCGATGCGGCCGTTGACCTCGCCGAACGCATGATGCAGCAGCACATAGGCGGTTCCGCCCTGATAGGGATCCACGAAATTGCCGATCGCGCATTCGAGGCCGAGGATGCCTTTGAGCGGGTCGGACTCAAACCAACTGTCGAGGTAGTCGCCAAGCGACTTGGTCATCAACTCCGCCAGATCGATGCGCTGGGCCCGGCTGAGCTGGCGCAGTCGGCTGCCGGTCTTCAGCAGCCGCAGCACATTGCGCCAACCGCCGCCGAAGTCGGGGGGCGCATTCAGAGCCAGTTCACGCAAGGCGAGCGCCACCGCGCCGATGCGCTCCTCATACTCGCCCAAGCGTTCGGCGTCGCGGGCGGAAAACCGTGCCACTTCGCTGTGCGCCTGCTGCGCGTCCCGGGACAGGAGCAACTGATCGCCGTCAAGTAGGCTCAAGGTGCCGGCGGGCCGTTCGATGATCTCCAGGCCGTGGCGGTGGAGTTCCAGATCGCGAATCACTTCCGGGTGCAGCAGGCTGACCGCATAGGCGTACACGGAGTTGCGAAAGCCCGGATGAAACTCCTCCGTGACCGCCGCCCCGCCAACCACGGGGCGACGCTCCAGAACCTTGACCTTCAAGCCCGCCCGCGCCAGATAGCCAGCGCAAGTCAAGCCGTTGTGGCCTGCGCCGATGATGATGGCGTCGCAATCGGTCATGGGGAGCCTTCAGCTTGCCTCAGTTCGCTACGCCCTCGACGCCGAAGAAACCAACTGGCTGCGGTGACGCCGTCTACAACTCGTTAATGGATGGATGCCATACAATGAGGAGGAGATGGACGGCTGGCCAGCACCGGCACGGCCAATGGGCATGGCCAATCAGCCTAGCACAGCCAGTCGGCGGGATGGAATTGATGGAGATTCCTGGTGAATGCTGAGATCGACAAACTGGTCGAGACGCTAAAGCAGTCCTTGGCCGTGGAAGGCCTCAACGCCCCGCTCAAGTTCGACTTGGGGCCGGATGGCGTGGTGTGGATCAACGGTTGTGAAGTTTGCCGCCAAGATCGGCCAGCGGACACGGTCCTAACCACCACCACCGAAGTGTTGGCGGCGATCTGCGCTGGCCGCACCGATCCCGCCCAAGCCTACTACCAGGGGCGCCTGCACTTGAGCGGCAGCCAGAACCACGCCATGCAGCTCAGCCTGCTGCTCGACACCACCCAAGGCAAGACCCGGCGCATCAGCCGCTTTTCAAGCCAAGATGACAGCCGGGACGTGGCCGAGGCACTGAACGCAGCCGGGGCGGCAATCGTCGAGAACTGTGTTTCCGAAGCGCTCGTCGATCGCGTCGCCCAGGAGCTGCGCCCCCATTTCGATGCTGTCGGGGATGCCTACTTCGCCGACTTCGAGGGCTACAAGACCCTTCGGCTGAGCGAAATCCTGGCTCGCTCGCGCACGTCGGCGGAACTCATTGGCGATGCGTTCACGCTTCGTGTCGTCGATCAAATCCTATTGCCGCACTGCATCAACTACCGGGTCGGCAGCTGCACCGGCATTGAAATCCTGCCGGGCGAGTCGGCCCAGGCGCTGCATCGCGACGACGGCATCTATCCATTGAGCGTTCAAGGCATGGAACTGCAGGTGAGCGCCATGTGGGCGCTGAACGAATTCACGGAAGCGAACGGGGCAACGCACGTTCTGCCCGGCTCCCACCAAGGCCCGCCGCGCAGCGTCAGCACCCGGACCGAACACTCCGTGCAGGCCGTGATGGCCAAAGGCTCGCTCCTGCTCTACTTGGGTTCGGTGTTGCACGGCGGTGGCGCAAACCGCTCCGGCGCACCCCGCATGGGCTTGATCAACACCTACTCCCTCGGTTGGCTGCGACAGGAGGAGAACCACTACCTTGCCATTCCCCGGGACCTGGCGGACAGCTACCCGGAACGCATTCGCCAACTCATGGGCTATGAACCCCACGGCCCGATTCTTGGCACCTATCCCGGGAAATACTAGTTCTCAGCCCCAAAAAAACGGCCACTTCAAGTCACGCCGGGACAATTTCCTACAAGTACTGCAGAGATTTCCACTAGCGCAGGGCTTGCGCGCCGGGAAGGATGGATGCTACCGACCACAGCGGAATGACGAGCATCTTTCATGGCGATTTCAACGGCCCACCCGTCCCATCAACTCATACCCCTTGGCCCCGAAGACGACGACTGTCCGATTTGCCGCGCCATGCGCGTTT
>JAQAJJ010000074.1 GCA_028278675.1 Candidatus Azophilus lithoversatilis | reverse complement strand
CCGCCCGTATGCACGGTCTCGATAGGGCGAATCATCTACCAACAGCGTATCCCGGCTCGACACCACGACATCGAGCTGCTAGGTGCTAGAATGCCCAACCCTTCGAACCGCTGCCGTTTTCTAGCTGATTCCCATGACCCTGTCCGCGCTTGAAGCCCTGCCCGCCGGCGCGCTGGCCGTCAAGCCCGGCGAGCGCCTGTCCTGGGCCGGTTTGGCGGACGGGGCGGCCAGCTACTTTGCCGCCAAGGCAGCGACGGCGCATCCAGGGCTGACGCTGATCGCCACCAACAATGCGGCGGCGGCGGTCCGTTGCCTCGATGAAGTGCGCTTCTATGCGCCGGCAGGCCTGGACATCCTGCACTTTCCGGCTTGGGAGACACTGCCCTACGACGCCTTCTCGCCGCATCAGGACATCATTTCCGAGCGGTTGGCCACCTTGCGCCAACTGCCGGGCATCGAGCGCGGCGTTCTGGTGGTGCCGGCGGCGACGCTCATGCAGCGGCTGCCGCCGCGCGCCTTCATCGACAGTCAAGTCCTCTCGCTCAAGGTCGGGGAGCGATTCGACATGCACGCTGAGCGCAAGCGGCTGGAGGCAGCGGGCTACTTGGCGGTGGATACGGTCGCCCATCGCGGCGAGTTCGCGGTTCGGGGTTCGCTGATGGACATCTTTCCCATGGGGCTGGGCAATCCGGTGCGCATCGATCTCCTTGACGTGGAGATCGACACCCTGCGCACCTTCGATGTCGAGACCCAAATGACCATCGACCAGGTGCCGGCCATCGATGTGCTGCCCGCCAAGGAGTTCCCCTTCGACGCCGCCAGCATCGCCCGCTTCCGCAACAACTGGCACAGCGCCTTCGACGTGGACGTGCGTCGCTGCAGCGTTTACCAAGACGTGTCCTCCAGCCTGTCGCCCAATGGGGTCGAATACTACCTGCCGCTGTTCTTCGGCCCCGAAGGCCTGGCCACCCTGTTCGACTATCTGCCCGCCAACACCCTAGTCCTGCAGCAAGCCGGGATGGGCGATGCCGTTGAGCAGTTCTGGAACCTCGTGCAGAGCCGCCATCAGAGCCTGGGCCACGACATAGAACGGCCAGTGCTGGCGCCCGAAGCGCTCTACCTCAGCCCGGAGGCGTTCAACCGACACCTCAACCAGCGGCCGAGAATCGCCCTGGGGCCGGACTTCAAGCATCGCGTTCAACTCGACTGCCCGCCGCTGCCGCCGCTTGACGCCAACGCCCGCTTGAAGGAGCCCGCGCAAGCCCTGCTCGACTTCGTCACGGAACATGCCGAAGCGCGGATTCTGTTCACTGCGGAAAGCGCCGGCCGACGCGCCCTGCTCGAGGAGTTCCTGGTCCACGCCGGCATCCACACCCAAGACTGCGCCGATTGGGCGGACTTTTGCGCCCGCCAGTGTCCGCGCGGCCTGACCATCGCCCCGATCGATCGGGGACTGCGGCTGAACGGCGTCCTAGTTGTTACCGAAAGCCAGATATTCGGCCATCGTCCCGCCTCCGATCGCGCCACTGGCACCCGTACGGTGGACCCGGAGCAGGTGATCCGCAACCTCACCGAGTTGTCGATGGGCTCCCCGGTGGTTCACGAGGAGCACGGCGTCGGCCGCTACCGGGGCCTGCAAACGCTGGACATCGACGACGCGCAGAGCGAATTCCTCACCTTGGAGTACGCCGAGGGCACCAAGCTCTACGTGCCGGTCACCTCGCTGCACATGATCTCCCGCTACGCCGGGGCGGACGAGGAATTGGCGCCGCTGCACCGATTGGGCTCCGACCAGTGGGAGAAAGTGCGCCGCAAGGCTGCGGAGAAGGCGGTTGACGTGGCTGCGGAGTTGCTCGACCTATCCGCCCGGCGGGCCGCCCGCGTAGCACCGGCGTTGCGTTGCGAAGCGGCGGAATACGAGCGTTTTACCGGCCAGTTTCCCTTCGATCTCACCGCCGATCAAGCCGAGGCCATCGATGCAGTGCTGGCGGACATCGGTTCGGAGAAGTCCACCGACCGGCTGATCTGCGGCGACGTGGGGTTCGGCAAGACCGAAGTCGCCATGCGGGCGGCGTTCGTGGCGGTGCAAAGCGGCCGGCAGGTAGCCGTGCTCACCCCCACCACCCTGCTGGCGCAGCAGCACTTCGACACCTTCCAGGACCGCTTCGCGGATTGGCCGGTTATCATCGACGTGGTCTCCCGCTTGCGCAGTGCCGGGGAGGTCAAGGACATTGGCAAACGCTTGTCGGAGGGCCAGCTCGACATTCTCATTGGCACCCATCGGCTACTCGGCGCCGGCATCGATTTCAAGAACCTCGGGCTGATCGTCATCGACGAGGAGCACCGCTTCGGGGTCCGCCAGAAGGAGCGCTTGCGGGCGCTGCGCGCCGAAGTGGACGTGGTGACGCTCACCGCGACGCCCATCCCACGCACTTTGAACCTGGCCTTGGGCGGCCTGCGCGATCTGTCGATCATCGCCACCCCCCCCGCCAAGCGGCTGTCCATCAACACCTTCGTGCATGAGAAGCGCAACCACATCATTCGCGAAGCGCTGAACCGGGAGTTGATGCGCGGCGGCCAGGTCTTCTACGTTCACAATCAAGTGCGGACCATCCACCAAGCCGCCGACGCGGTAAAGGCGCTCGTCCCCGAAGCCCGAGTCGGCGTCGGCCACGGACAGATGGGCAAGCGGCAGATCGAAGGGGTGATGAGCGACTTCCACCACCGCCGGGTCAATGTGCTGGTCTGCACCACCATCATCGAAAACGGCATCGACATCCCCAACGCCAACACCATCATCATCGAGCGCGCGGACAAGTTCGGCCTCGCCCAACTGCACCAATTGCGCGGGCGGGTGGGACGCTCCCACCGGCAGGCCTACGCCTATCTGCTGACGCCCCATCCAAGCGCCATGACCCCAGACGCGGCCAAGCGGCTCGTAGCCATCGAGGCGGCGGGCGAGCTGGGGGTTGGCTTCACGCTGGCCACCCAAGATCTGGAGATTCGCGGTGCCGGCGAACTGCTCGGCGCGGAGCAGTCGGGGCAGATCGAATCAGTGGGATTCAGTCTCTACATGCAGATGCTCGACCGCGCCGTCAAAGCGATTCAGGCGGGCAATCCGCCGGATATGGCGCGGCCGTTCACGCCGGTCAGCCGGGAGGTCAATCTGCACTGCGGCACGCTGATCCCCGAGGACTACCTGCCCGATGTCCATCTTCGGCTGATCATGTACAAGCGCATCAGCGCCGCCACCACCCAAGGCCAACTCGACGGGCTGCGCGCGGAGATGATCGACCGCTTCGGACACCTGCCGCCGCCGCTCAAGCAACTGTTCCAAGTGACTGCCTTGAAACTGAGGCTCAACCCCTTGGGCATCACCCGCTTCGAACTCGGCGAGCGGGGTGGCAAGGTCGAGTTCAGCGACGCCACCCCGGTCAGTCCGGCGAGCGTCATCGCCTTGGTGCAACGAAGCCCATCCTCCTGTCGGCTGGTGGGCGGCTCGGTGCTGCACATCACGCGCGGCATCGCGGACTTACCGGCCCGCTTCGCCTTCGCCGACGGACTGCTGGAGGCGCTGACACCGGAGACCCCAAACGTGCACGTTGCCGCTGCAGGCGGATGAAGCGCCTTCGCTGGTGGCTATGCGCATTGGCGGCCTTGGCCGCCCTGCCCGCCGCCGCCAAGGTCGATGATCCCAACGACCTCATCCGGGGACGTTGGTACGCCACCGAAGTCATCATCTTTGAGCGAGCGGATGCGGCTGGTCCAGGGCCTGAGGAATTGGTTTGGGAAGGCGGTCGCGCTTGGCCAGCCAGGGTACGCGCCTTTGCCGAGCCCAAGCCTTGGCGCATTGCCAGTCTCGACCCGCTGACCCGCGCCTGCCTCGAGTTTCCCCGCCTTGAGGTGACGAGGCCATACACCAGACCAACGACAAAGCGGTCACCAGGCACAAGGGTTGATGCATTCGGCAACGTTTTCCCGCAATCAAGAGAAAACCTGCCGCCGAAAACGGCGCCAGCCCCAGGCGCCAGTGCCGAGCCGAACGGCGACGAAGCGGGGCAACCATTGCCCAGCGCCGATGCAATGCCTCCGCAGGGCATGGTCCCGTTCGAGCCAACGGCACTGGTCCCGCCGCCGCCCATCGATCCGAGTCTTGCGCCGCACCCCCTGCTGCACCTGCTCAGCGCCGCGGCCCAACAGCAAGCGGTCCTGCGCCGCGACAGCTACCGTTGGCTGCCAGCGCCGACCCACGCACTGAAGACCGAGGCCCGGCGCCTCGGCAACAGCCAAGGACTGGACATCATCTGGCACGGGCGCTGGATTCAGCCTGTGCCGAGCCGTTCGGCGGGGGAACCCCTGATGCTGGCCGTGCAATCCACTGCCGACCACGGCCGCCTCTCCGGGACGCTCCAGGTCACCCTTGGCCGCTACCTCCACTTCGACGCCAGGCTTTGGCTGGAACAGCCCCTAACGAGACGATGCCTCCGACCCACAGAAGGGTGGTCGCCGGGCGCAAGAGCTGACTCCTGTGACAACCCTGTCCCGCGATCAATGCAACCAAAGAACCAATCAGCAGCCGTCCCCTACATGCAACTCGAGCAGGCCCGCACCATGCGCAGCGGCGAGCTGCACTACCTCGACCACCCGAGGATGGGGATGCTGGTGCGCATCGACCCGCTGCCCCCGTCGCCAGCCCTGGTGCGGGCGCTGCAAGCCTGGGAGGCCTCGAGCTAACCCCCGCCCTCCTCAACCAACAGCGCCTCAAGCAGCCGCATGACCGCGGCAAATCCGCGTTCGGCCGCACGCTCAAACCCCGCCATGTCGATGCGGCCCGGATCATCTCCCCGGCCCGCGGCGGCGTTGACGACGATGCACAGGCTCGCCATGGGCAGCCCGAGTTCCCGGGCCAAACCCGCTTCGGGCATGCCGGTCATGCCCACCACCGTGCAGCCGTCCCGCTCCAAGCGATCGATTTCGGCGGCGGATTCGAGCCGCGGTCCCTGGGTTGCGCCGTAGACGCCGCCCTCAACCAAGTCAACGCCGGCCTGCCGGGCAGCGGCCGCCAAGGCGCCGCTGAGCTCGTCGTTATAGGCGCGGGTGAAGTCAACGTGGGTGGCGCCGGTTTCGTCGAACGTGTGCTCCCGGCCCCAGGTGTAGTCGATGATTTGATGAGGAGCGGTCAAATCCCCTGGCCGCAACGCCGGGTCGATGCCACCCACCGCATACACGGCAATGAGGCGCTCCGCACCCAGCGTCTTGAGCAGCGAGAGGTTGGCCCGGTAGTTGATGGCATGCGGCGCCAAGCGGCGCGGTAAGCCATGGCGATAGGACACCATAAGCGCGTGGCCGCGCACCTGCCCTTTGAAGAAGCCGTCCGAGGCTGGACCGTAGGGGGTGTCCAGCCCGTCAATGCGTTCAAAGGTTCCCGGCAGGGAAACCTCACCGGAACCAATGATGAGGCCGGTAGCCATCAGCCGCCATCCTCCATGTCCTCCGGCAGGGCGCGGATGTCCGGCAGATTGCGCCAATAGCCCTTGTAGTCCATGCCGCAGCCGATCAAATAGCGGTCGGGGCACTGCAAGGCGGCAAAATCCACCTCCACTGCCCGGTTGCCAGGCACGTCCTTGCGGGTCAGCACCGTGGACCAGACCCGCGCGGCGCCGGCCACCGCGACCCACTCGCAGACCGCGGCCAAGGTGTCGCCCTGATCGAGCACGTCATCGACGATCAGCACCTGCCGGCCGGTGACGTTCCGCACCGGCGATGCGATCCAATCCAAAGCGCCACCGGCCGTGCTGTCACGATAGCGGGCTACATGGACATAGCCCAATTCAAGGGGAAAGCGCAGCCGGTCGAGCAGCCTTCCGCAGTAGGGCAGCCCGCCGTGCATCACGCACAGCAACAGCGGATTGGCATGCTTTAGTGCCAAGCTGATGCGCACCGCGGTCCGGTCCACCGCCCGGCTCACCGCCGCGGCATCCACAATCACCTCGGAACGCCGCCACGCCGCCAGCACGTCCTCGGATGCCGGCATCACGAGGTGGGGCCCGTCAGATGCATGACCTGCGTTGGGAAGGCGATCTCGGCCCCGTGGCGCTGAATGATCTCCCCGATCTTGAACAGCACGTCCTGCTTGACGGCGTGAAAGGTCTGCCAGTCCGTCGTCTTGGTAAAGGTGTAAACAAAAAAGTCCAGCGACGAGGCGCCGAAGGTGACGAAGTTGACCATCAACGTGCGCTCGCCATCGATGTCGGGATGTTCGCGCAGCATGTTCTCCACATCGGCGACGATGGCCGGCAGAACCGCGAGGTCGTCATAGCGCAGGCCAATGGTTTCATAGATGCGCCGGTTGAGCATCTTGGAGGGATTCTCCACGGTCAGCTTGGCGAAGGTGGCGTTGGGAATGTACAGCGGCCGTTGGTCAAAGGTGCGAATGCGGGTCAGGCGCCAGCCGATGTCCTCCACGGTGCCTTCAATTTCCTGGTCCGGCGACCGGATCCAGTCACCCACCGAGAACGGACGGTCCACAAAAATCATCAGAGCGCCAAAGAAGTTGGCGAGCAGGTCGCGCGCCGCAAAGCCGACGGCAAGGCCGCCGAGGCCACCGAAGGCGAGCACACTGGCAATGGAGAAGCCGAAGGCCTGCATGGCCAGCAAGAGGGCGACGGCCAGGACAACGATGCGCAGTATTTTGGCGATGGCCGCCGCCGTGGTCACGTCCATGTGCCCTTCGCCGGGGGTGCCGAGGATGACCTGAGCCTCAACTTGGCGGATGAAGCGCACCGCAAACCAGGCCAGCACCCAGATCACCGCCACGTCGCGCAGGCGGCGAACCTCGCCAACGAGGCCAGTTTCAAGCCCACTGTCCGCGAGCTCCAGCACCCACGAGGCGCCCAACACCCAAACGAACCAGGCAAAGGGTTTGCCGATGGCCGTGACCAACGCGTCGTCATAGCGGTTGCGGGTGGCTTCGGAGCGGCGCCTGAGGTGCCTTAAGACCCGCCGGCCCGCATAGTGAGCGAGCGCGGCCGCCGCCAGCATCGCAAACAACTGCGCCGCCAACGCGTACTCGGAAACTCGGGCTAGGATGTCGTCAATCACTGCGCAAAATTCTAGCGGGATTGGCATTCACTCCGCGATGCTGTATAAAATATCATTGACTGGTTGTTTGAACACTCACTTGCGGAAACGGACGAGGCGATGCCTCGGGCCAACGAGAGAGCGTGCCTTAGGGCGGCGCAAGGAGCCGGGCGCAAAAGTTGACTCATTCGGCAACCCATTCCCGCGATCAAGCAAGCTACTGCCCCATCCAATCGCAAGCAAGGAGGCCCAAATGGACGGACTCACCAAAAGGCAAGCGGACGTGCTCGGCGTCATCCGGCAGTCCCTGCGCGACAGCGGCTACCCACCCACGCGGGCGGAGATCGCCAAGGCGCTGGGTTTCAAGTCCGCCAACGCCGCCGAGGAGCACTTGAAGGCCCTGGCTCGCAAGGGCGCCATCAAGATGGTGCCCGGCGCCTCTCGAGGCATTCGCCTGCCGGAGCCTAGTGGGCTGCCGCTGGTCGGCAGGGTGGCGGCCGGTGCCCCCATTCTCGCTACCGACCACATCGAGGATCACATCCAGCTCCCCCCCAACTTATTTCGGCCCGAGGCCCACTTCCTGCTGCGGGTCAAGGGCGACAGCATGACCGACGTCGGCATTCTTGATGGCGACCTGCTTGCCGTGCACAACACCCCGGAGGCACGCAACGGCCAAATCGTAGTGGCCCGCATCAACGACGAGGTTACGGTCAAGCGCCTGCACCGTCCCAACCGCCGCAGCCGGCAATTGCAGTTGCTGCCCGAAAATGACGCCCACGACCCCATCGATGTCGATTTGCGCAGCGACGACTTCGCCATCGAGGGCTTGAGCGTCGGCGTCCTGCGGCGAAGCTGAACAACCCACTGCCCAAGGATGCCGCGCCGGGCGGCGGCCTCAGCCGTTGTGCTTCCAGTTCCCGTGAAATCCGTACGGCACGCGATGGGGCAGTTCGGCGCAGGCGACGGGGCCGGCGGCGACATCCTTGGCGTCCAGGAACATCAGGTCGCTGCGGTTCTCCCGCGCGCGGTAAACCACGCTCAAGAGGTAGCCGTCGCCTTCCTCCGCTTCCGCCGACCGGGGCACAAACACCGGTTCGCCGATGACGTCGCCATCGGGCAGCACGTATTGGCTGCGCCGGCCGGCGCCAAAGTCCTGATGGGCAACCGCGTTGAAGCCGAGGCCGCCGGCGCCGCCGATTGATGCGCCGTAATAGCCGTGCCTGTAGTTGCTGCCCGTGAAGCGCTCGTCCAAGCGCGGAAACTCGCCACTGATGTCGTCGAGGTAGCGTCGCTGGACGCCATTTGAGTTGTCGGCCAAGTCGAAGACCCACTCGCACAGCCGAGCTTGGGCCTTTTCCGGGTCCGGCGGGCTGCCGTCGGCGTGGGGGAACAGCGGCACTTCCTCAAACTGCATGACATGGGCAACGATGCGGTTGCCCTCGGTGTAGGCGTTCATCGGGTGGAAGACGTAGCACGGATCGGTCTCGAACCAGCGCATGTCAGCTACCGAACCGTCGCGGCGCATCACGCCGATGTGGGTGCCCTTCTCGGGCTCCCACGCCAACGGCGGTTCGCCCTTCATGGCCCGCTCCATGCTGCCGGTCGCCGGGAAGATGGGGAAGATTACGTGCTCATCGGTGGTGATGAAGTCATGCACCATGCTCGCAAAGGGGGCGTCGAAACGTTCGGAACGGGTGAGGGCACCATCGGCATCCACGGTCTGATAGCTCATGCCTGCGCTGAATGGGCCGGAGACCATGTAGCCAAAGAACAGCATCTCGCCGGTCTTCGGATCAATCTTCGGATGAGCCGTCATCGGCCCCTCAAATTGGCCGTCGAAGCGCCAAGTGCCCTTCGAACCCAAGGTTTCAGGGTCGATCTCGAAGGGCGCGTGTCCCTCTTCCAAGGCCAGCAGCTTGCGGCCGTGCCAAACCACGTTGGTGTTGGCGAGGCCCTCGTCCGCTGCTTCCCCGGTGATTGGGTCGTTCTCCATGGGATTGAACGGGCTGTAGAGGCTACGGCCCTCGCGCCGCTCCAAGGCCCATTTGGCGGTGCGCACCCAACGGTTGCGGTAGCGCACCCGGCCGTCCTGAATGTGGAACATGTGCAGCATGCCGTCGCCCGCAAACCAATGGTGGTCGCCGCGCGGCGGAAACTGCGGATCGGGGCCATTGCGGAAGTAGGTAATGTCAAGGTCAGCCGGCAACTCGCCGCGAATGATCACATCGTCGATGTCGCACTCCATGCGAATCGGCGCGAAATTGCCAGTGAGCTGCGGATGGTCGGGATAGGGCGTGGTCATGCGCGTTCCTGTTCAATTGGCGGAAGGGGGCGTGACTGTAGCAAATATGGCGGAGGGCAGGAAGGCGCAGCCCACAGCCGCCTAAAACCTACCGCGGGCGCGAGCAGGACGCACTCCGCAACCTCATGGCAGGCTGTTCCTTCGCCGCCGATACGATTCGGTGGCATTGCACAAGTTCCAAACGAGGGCAAGATGCCCTCGATCCGGCCTCGGATATCGATCAACAGCTACCTTGGGCCTGCACGCCAGCCTCAAGCTGACATCAAGGTGGCGTAGTCGTATGCTTGCGAACATGTCCGAAATCGAGAACCCTGATGTCGCCCGAGTGTTTGCGGGCTAACCGGAACCCATGCGCAGGAACATGATGCTCCTGATGCTTGTAGGCGATACGGCTACGCCAACCTCAAGCTCATATCCAAGTGGCGTAGCCGAATCGCTTACTCGGTTTCCGCATCGGGCTCGAACTCGCTGACCAAGTGGTGCGCATCGCTGAGTGACCGCAGCGGCACAAAGCAAGGACGATGCGAATTCGGGTTTCGGACTCACACGCTGTTTCGCGGCTGCTGCGCTATGGTTAGCGCCTCGGCTCCACTCCCGCACAGGACACCACCATGAAATACCTGCACACCATGGTTCGCGTCACCGACATCGACGCCTCACTGGATTTCTACTGCAAAAAGCTCGGCCTGACCGAACTGCGGCGCATCGACAATGAGGCGGGGCGCTTCACGTTGGTGTTCCTCGCCGCGCCGGGAGATGAGTCGGCGCAGGTGGAGCTGACCTGGAACTGGGATCCGGAGAGCCTCTCCGGGGGCCGCAACTTCGGCCATCTCGCTTATCAGGTGGACGACATCTACGCCATCTGCCAGCGGTTGATGGAAGGCGGCGTCACCATCAACCGGCCGCCGCGGGATGGCTGGATGGCCTTTGTGCGCTCGCCGGACGGCGTCTCCATCGAACTGCTGCAAAAGGGCGAACCGCTGGCGCCAGCCGCCCCCTGGGCGGACATGCCCAACACTGGCACTTGGTAACTGCCGCTTCGGCTGCGGACCTTCGGTCCGTTGTAGTTTCGCGTAAGCGAAACTACAAACGCGACCGTCAGGTCGCGCGGGGTAGCCATGCCAAAATCGATGTGTTACTTTTCGTATCAATCGCTGTGACTGCTTGATCGGTTGGGCGCTCCGCAATTGGCCGCAATGAGCACCGGCCTGAAAACGCGCCATAGGAACCCGTTATGCGCTCGACCTATCTCACCGCCATTGTCATCGCCGTGCTGATCGGCATCTGGCTGCTCAGTGGGCAACTCGGGGTCGAGGAGTCGCCGCCGCCGCTGACGTTGGCCGAACAGGCCAATTTGCGGGGCGCCAAACAGGCCGATGCCACTGCGGCCCGAGTCCGCGCCCGCGTCGCCTACGCATCCCGGCAGGTGCAGCATCTGCGCATTCGTGGCAAGACGGAAAACAAGCGCACGGTGGCCGTGCGCGCGGAGATCACCGGCACCGTCACTGCCCGTCCAGTGGAGCGCGGCAGCCGGGTGGCGACGGGAGAGGCGCTGTGCCGAATCTCGGTGGACGACCCGAGGCCGGGCTCAACCGGGCCAAAATCGAGAACCATGCCACACTGAAGCGCCGGGCGCGCGGCTTTCTGTCGGACACGTTGGTGGCGCAAGCCCAAGCGCGGCTGGCCGAGGCCGAGGCCGAGCTCAAGCGAAGCCAGTTGAATCTGGCCCGCACGGTGGTCAAGGCGCCTTTCGACGGCATAGTGGAAGAGGTGCATCTGGAGGTCGGCGACTATGTGAGCCCCGGGGCGCAGTGCGCCACCTTGGTGGACCTCGATCCCATGCTGCTGGTGGGCCGTGTGCCCGAACGCGATGTTTTGCGGGTGCTGCCCGGCCAGCCCGCTGCGGGCCTGCTGAGCGACGGCATTCAAGTTTCCGGCCAAATCCAGTTCGTCGGCCAGCAAAGCGACCCCGAGACCCGCTCTTACGCCTTGGAAGTGCAGATTCCCAACCCCGACTACCGGCTGCGCAGCGGCGTGTCCACGGACATCATCATCCCCGTAGCCGAGGTCATGGCGCAAAAGGTCAGCCCGGCGCTGTTTGCCTTGAACGATGCCGGCGTCATCGGCGTTCGCACGGTGGATGCCGACGGTCGAGTGGCGTTCAATCCAGTTGAGATCGTCCGGGACGACGCTGACGGCGTGTGGGTGACCGGGCTGCCGAACGTGGCCACGGTGATCACTGTCGGCCAGGAACTCGTAGTGCCGGGCCAATCCGTCGAAGTGGACTTCGAGCCAGTCGAAGAGATGCCGGCCTCGGCGCCGCCGCAAACCGCGGCGCCCGGCGAGACGGTGAACAGCGCATGAGCGGGATCATCGACGCCGCCATCAACCGGGCCAAGACCACGGTGCTGGTGCTGTTGATGGTAGTGCTGGCCGGCCTCGCGGCCCGCGCCGCCATTCCCGTGGCGAGCGAGCCGAACATCCAAGTGCCCTTCTTCGTTGTCACCGTCATTCACGAGGGCATATCCCCGGAAGACGCCGAGCGCCTGCTGGTGATGCCCCTGGAAATCGAGCTGCGCTCGGTCGAAGGGATCAAGGAATTCAAGGCCTACGCCTCAGAGGGCGCGGCCACGGTCATGGTGGAATTCGACGCCGACTACGACCTCGAACTCGCCTTGCTGGACGTTCGCGAAGCGGTGGATCGCGCCCGACCGGAAATGCCGGACACCATCGAAGAACCAATCATCCAAGAAGCCACTACCGAGGACTTCCCGATCCTGCAGGTCAATCTGGCTGGCAACGACGTGCCCGAGCGCACCCTGTACAACTTGGCGCTCGAACTGCGCGACCACATCGAGATCATTCCCGAGGTCCTTGACGCGGAAATCCAAGGGCACCGCGAGGAGCTGCTCGAAGCCATCATCAATCCCGATGCGCTGGAAGCCTATCAGCTCTCCAACGACGAGCTCATCACCACGCTGATGCGCAACAACCGGCTGATCGCGGCCGGCAGCCTCGATACCGGGGAGGGCCGCTTCTCCGTCAAGGTGCCGAGCCTCATCGAGCAGGCTCAGGACGTCTTCGACCTGCCAGTCAAGGTGAACGGCGACACTGTGGTCACCCTGGCCGATGTTGCGACGGTGCGCAAGACCTTCAAGGACCGGGTGAGCCACGCCCGCGTCAATGGCACCCGAGGCATTTCACTGAACATCATCAAGCGGGCCAACGCCAATGTCGTTGACGTGGTCAGCCAAGTGAAGGCCACCGTCGAGAAAATGCGTCCGGGCCTACCGCCGCGGGTCAACGTCTTCTACTCCCAAGACCAAGCGCCGATGGCCCTGCAGCAGGTGACCGAACTGCAGGGCAACATCTTCACTGCGCTCGCCCTGGTGATGGTTTTGGTCGTCGCCGCGATGGGCATCCGCAGCGGACTGATCGTCGGCATGGGCATTCCGGTATCACTTCTGTTCTCACTGATCTTCATCTACCTGCTCGACTACACCTTCAACTTCATGGTCATGTTCGGGATGCTGCTAGGCCTCGGCATGCTCATCGACGGCGCCATTGTGGTCACCGAGTACGCCGACCGCAAGATGACCGAAGGCTTCGACCGGCGCAGCGCCTATGCGCTCGCCGCCAAACGCATGCTGTGGCCCGTGGCCGCTTCGGTGGCCACCACCTTGGCGGCCTTCCTGCCGCTGATCTTCTGGCCCGGTGTATCGGGCAAGTTCATGCGCTACCTGCCCGTGACGGTCTTTACCGTGTTGAGTGGCTCGTTGCTCTACGCCTTGGTGTTCGGCCCCGTGCTCGGTTCGCTGTTCGGCCGGGTCGGTTCCCGCGATGCCGGCGCCGTGGAAACACTCAAGCAGCTTGAGGACGGTGACCCCACGCAGCTCAAATCCATAACCGGCTGGTACGCACGCCTGTTGAAAGTGGCGACGCGCCACTCCTGGGCGACGCTGGCAATCACGCTCACCGTCGTGTTCGGGATCATCGCCGCCTACGGCCAATTCGGCAAGGGCATGGTTTTCTTCTCTGACTCGCAAACCCCCTGGGCCGTGATCAAGGTGCGCGCCCGGGGCAATCTCTCCTCCCTGGAGGTCGATAGACTGGTCCGGGAAGTCGAGGACCAGGTGATGGAAATCGATGCGATCAAGGACATGAACGCGTTCACCTCGCCTGCGAGTGGGAGCCAACGGGACGTCATCGGCAGCATTTTCGTCGAACTCCATGATCGAAACGCCGTTGACCGCGCACCACTCGACGTCATCGAGGAAATTCGCCAGCGCACCCGGCCACTGTCGGGAATCACCGTGGAAGTACGGTCCATGCAGCAGGGGCCGCCGACAGGCAAGCCGTTGGAGATTGAGTTCTCCGCCTACGACAAGGGCCTGCTCGAGCCGGCCGTGGCTCGCGTGCGCGAGCACATCGACACCCAAGTTGCGGGCCTGCGGGATGTGGAGGATACGCGCTCCCTGCCCGGCATCGAGTGGAACCTCACCGTGGACCGGGCACAGGCGGCGCTGTACGGCGCCGACGTTCTGCAAGTGGGCATCGCCGTGCAGCTGGTGACCAACGGCATCAAGGTAGGCGAGTACCGTCCCGACCAGTCGGATGACGCGGTGGACATCAGGGTGCGCTATCCCGCCGAATGGCGGCGCTTGGGCATGCTGGATGACTTGAGGATCAACACGGCCAAGGGGCTGGTGCCCATCTCCAACTTCGTGCGCCGAGAGGCGGCGCCGCAAGTCGATACCATCGAGCGCTTCAATGGCATTCCGGTCAAGTACATTCGCGCCGACGTGGCGCCTGGGGTGCTGGCGGACGACAAGGTAAAGGAAATCCAAGCCTGGCTGGACGGCCAAGTTTTTGACCCGCGCCTGGAGATCCGTTTCCGCGGCACCAATGAGGAGCAAAGCGAGGCCACGGCCTTCGTCGGCGTGGCCTTCTCCCTGTCCCTGCTGCTGATGTTCATTCTGCTGGTGACGCAGTTCAACAGCTTCTACCAATCAAGCCTGATTCTGTTCGCGGTGGTGCTGTCCACCGCTGGGGTACTGCTCGGCCTGCTGGTCACTGGCAGTCCGTTCAGCGCGGTGCTCACCGGTGTCGGCATCGTCGCCCTGGCGGGCATCGTCGTAAACAACAACATCGTGCTGATCGACACCTACAACCATCTGCGCCGCGAACACCCGGAACTCGACCCCATAGCCCTCATCGTGCGCACCGGCGCCCAACGCTTGCGCCCAGTCATGCTGACCACGGTCACCACGGTCTTCGGCCTGCTGCCGCTGGCCAGCAACCTGAGCGTGGACCTGATCAACCGCAACATTCTCTACGGCGGCATGCTGTCGTCGTTTTGGGTGCCCCTCTCCCAAGCGATCGTCTCCGGCCTGACCTTCGCCACCCTGCTTACCCTCGTGGCCACCCCCGCCATGCTGGCCATACCCCACCAACTCAGCGCCTTGGCCGAATCGATGCGGCAGCGCAAGTGGCGCAAGGCGCAACCGGCCGCCGCTGAGGCCTAGGAGCCTATCGGTTTTGGGATTTGAAATCGCCCAAAAGGCGACCGTGGACTATGTCCCATCCAATGACCATGGTCGGCAGGTTTTTCGATGCGTACCGCCTGACCGATATCGCGCCGCGCATGCAGCGCCTCGCATTCCGGGGTCCGCAACCGGTGTGCCATGCGCATCACCGAGTCCGCGTGCTCCGTGCAGGGTGGCGGCGATGCGCACCGTTCCACCAGCAGCAGGTCGTGCGCCTTGCGGCCCGCGGCGATGTACGGCGTCAGGCCAGCCACCTCGCGATGCGCCACTTTCGCCCGGCTGAAATACCCGGTGTCGACCACCAGCCCCACCGGTTTCCCCAACACCGCCAGCAACCCACCCAACCCCCGAAGCGTCGCTAACACCTTGCGCTTGTCATTGCAGCGATCGACCACATCGGCGATCACCACCAAATGGCTTTCGATATCCACGCCCGGCGGCACGTTGCAGGCCTGCTCGAAACCGCCTGCGGCCGACATGATGCGCGACTCCGAGTCTGTCCGATTCACGTGATCCTCATCCCTCGGAACCGCCAGTGACGTGCGACCGCCGGGTTTGCGTTCCGTCTTCCTCTCGTTCTCGCGCCGCGCCTCAAGCTTCTCCTCGTAGTCCGTCCGTTGCGCCCCGTGGCGTTCCCTCTACCGTCGTTCGATCTCCGCCTGCGCCGTCTGCTAAAGCAACGCCGACACCTCAGTGTGCAATTGCCCCCCAAGGCGCTTCGCACACCCCCGAACTGAGCGCCTTGTGGCTGCCTGCGTTCGCCCAAACCTTCGTCCCCGCACGCTCACGTTGCCCAGCTTCAAAAGTCCATGTCCTTCGCGACCAACGCCTGAACGAACAGCTCCAGCAACTCCTTGGAGGGAGTTGCGCTGTTCGGAGAGCCGCCCGCCGCAAGGGTTCGTTCCCCCCGGAACGATCGTTGATTGGCGGCTTCCGGGGGCGCGGCGGGGGCCGGATTCCCGGATTTCCACCCCAAGGAGGGGTGGGTGCGGGAAGCCTGGGAAAAGGGGTCGCCATGGGGCAGGATGGTCTTGCCGGACTACCAAGCCGCTCCACGGAGGGAGACGACCATGGCGACGCAGCAAAGTGTGCTTTTTTCCTGGGACGATGTCGAGGGGCTGCCGGAGCTTCGGCGGCTTGGGTTCGTTCTGGACCAGCTGCCGGACGAGGGGGTCGTGTCGGCGCTGGTGGCTCGGCGCGGGCGGGGCCGGGACGAGTACCCGGCGCGGGCGATGTGGCGGGCGCTGGTGGCGGGGGTTGTGTTCGGTCACGGGTCGTCGGCGTCGCTGCTTCGGGAGCTGGGGCGCAACCCGGCGCTGCTGGGGGTTTGCGGGTTTGACCCGCTGGGCCGGCAGGCGCCGCCGAGGAGGACGCTGGCGCGGAACGCGGAGGGCGCCGCAACGTCGGTGGTTGAGGTGCGGCCGCGCCGGGACGGGATTCCGACGGCGTGGGCGTTCTCGCGGTTCCTGTCGAACGTGGTGGACCTGGAGGAGCGGACCGGCGCGGTGTCGGGGATGGTGGACGCGCTGCGCGGGCGGCTGATGGCGGAGCTGCCGGGGTACGGGCGGCACCTGGGCTACGACGGCAAGGCGGTGCCGAGCCGCTCGACCGGCAGCACGAGCGCGGCGACGGGGCGCACGTCGGACCCGGACGCGGACTGGGGCCGGCACGAGACCTCGGGCGTGGACCGCGCCGGGAGGGCGTGGAAGAAGGTGAAGCGGTGGTTCGGCTACCGGCTGCACCTCATCGCGGACGTGGAGCACGAGCTGCCGGTGTGGTTCGAGGTGACGCGGGCGTCGCGCTCGGAGCACAAGGCGCTGGCGGCGGGGCTCGACGGGCTGTTCGGGGCGGAGCCGGGGCTGACGCTGCGCTGCGCGGACTTCGTGGCCGACCGGGGGCTGGACTCGGGGCCGCTGCGGCGGCGGCTTTGGGACGGGCACCGGATCCGGCCGCTGGTCGACGTGCGGGAGATGTGGCGGGAGGAGAGGGCGGAGCCGGGCCACGACCCGTCGAAGCCGATCCTCCGCTCCCTGGCCGCGGACGGCGGCGGCAACATCCTGCGCACGGAGAAGGGGGAGGTGTCCTGCCGCTGCCCGGCGACCAAGGAGCTGCGGCCGATGGCGTTCCAGGGCTTCGAGGCGGACCGGGACGCGCTCAAGTACCGCTGCCGGCGGCGGCCTACGGCCTGGAGTGCGCGGGACGGGCGGCGTGCCTGCGCGACGCCGGCTCGAAGGCCGGGGAGTACGGGCGGGTGGTGCGCATCCCCTTGGCGGGCGCGGACCGCCGGGCGTTCACGCCGACGTCCTAGGGCAGCCCGTCGTGGAAGCCCGGCTACGCCCGGCGCGGGGCGCTTGAGCGGATCAACGCCCGGCTGGACAACAGCTTCGGGTTCGAGCGCCACTTCACGCGCGGGCGGGTGCGGATGAAGGCGAAGCTGGGGCTGGCCCTGGCGGTGATGATGGCGCTGGCGCTGGGCTCGGTGGCGGCGGGCTGGCCCGAACGGATGCGCTCGCTGGTGGACCCCGGACTGCCGCACGCGGCCTGACGCCGCCCGTTCCCGGAAGCCTTCCCAGGCATCGGCCGACCGGCCGAGGGCCGCCCTTGCGCCCGACGCGCCCAAATGAGAACGGTTCCCGTTTGGAGGGCCGGAATCCGCCCCAAATGCCACCCCGCCGCCCGTCGAAAGCGCAAATCCGCCACCAACGGCCCACCAACCGCCGCCCCGTTCGACTGGCCCCGACCGGAAACCGGC
Organism: Candidatus Azophilus lithoversatilis; assembly: GCA_028278675.1. Lineage (GTDB taxonomy): Bacteria > Pseudomonadota > Gammaproteobacteria > Pseudomonadales > Azotimanducaceae > Azophilus > Azophilus lithoversatilis. The sequence continues at coordinate 753 of JAQAJJ010000074.1, read as the reverse complement.
CGAAAAACCCCACAGCGCAACTCCCTCACACTAAGCCCACAATTCCCTTTTGTTTGCTGACTATACTTATCCTCCCCAATTGCAACTGCCTAGAGCATATTGGAAATGGGAGGTGCAGGTCGCCCCTGCGGGAAGTGTCACTGAAAGACATCTGGCCGGTGCCTTGCTTCCGCCCGGATGGTTTATGCAGGCAGAATCAGACAGATATGGTGGGCAGCGAAACATGCACTTGGTTGTGGGCTCACAACCGTCGGTAACCGTGCCCCAAGCACCGTCGTTGCAAGTGGCGCTGCAGGTGCCCGTCGTGCCGCTCCCGCACGACCCCGACGACCCGCCGTGGACCGTGTCGCCAAGGACGCAGCCGTCCTTGGTCTCCGCCGCGCAGCCGTCGTGGCAACTGCTGCCGGAGTCCTCGCCCCAACTGCCGTCGTCGCACGTGAACGACGCCGAGCCGGTGTCGCGCCACGTCGTGTCGTCCACCGACCTCGTGGCGCCGTGCACGCCCTGCGCGACCGACGCGCTGCAGCTGTCGCCGCCCGCCGTCCAGCTCCGGCTGCCCGCGGCGCAGCAATCCAGCGGCGGATCCGCCGAGCACGACGCGTCGCACTGGATCGTCCCCGAGTTGGTGGCACCGCACTCGTTCGGATCCGATTCGCACGAATCCCCGAAGTCCGGCGGCTCCGCCACGCACGCGGTGCCCGAGCAGCACTGGCCCGCGGCGCAGTCCGCCGGCTTGACCGCCGAGCACTCGCC
>JAQAJJ010000073.1 GCA_028278675.1 Candidatus Azophilus lithoversatilis | reverse complement strand
TCGACACCGCTGTTCTCCGGTCATCCGACAAGGCCTTCATCCCTCTGGTCGAGTTCCTTGAGACGCACGGCATCAAGGTTCCGCACGCCGCATTTCCACCTCAGGGCGCACATCTCAGCCGGGCTTGCCAGGGTACCATCGACATACCGAAACTGCGCGATCAATTCGAGCGCTGATCATGCGGGCGAGTTACTCCCACTGGCCTTGCCACCTGCATATCGGAACAAACTCGTCTTGGAGTGCGTAAAGCTCCTCAAGCCACCGCATTTCCCAACAAGTGAGTTCAACTTCAAACAGCGCCTGCTCGCCAGAACACACTCGGCACGAAGGCTGTTTCTTCCAATCTTTGCGCTTTCCCCCGACAGGTTGGGGTACCTTCACCGCGATGCGGTTCTGCACTAACTCCAGGATGACAATACGGAGCAATCCGGGTCCCTGGGTAAGCCGGGTCACAACTACAACGCACAGTTCCCACGCAGTAGGCCGTTACTCGTGGTTCATGGCGACCATGGACTTGTTTTTCGACGCGAATTCGCCCAAGGCCGCAATCAGACCCTCCGCACGCTGCATCCGCCAAAGCCACAGACCCGAAGAATGGAACCGTGAACACCAACAGACTAAGCAGGTAGCCAGAAACTCCGGAAAACTCCTCGACCGAGACCTCATGCGGCACGTAGAGCATGTGGTAGAAACTCGTAGCAAGCATCGGGAAGATAGCTAGCAGCGCGAATGCGATGTACACCCCAGTCACCACCGTCCGCGCAATCCTTCTGCACCACGCCCGACGGTAGTGTCGAACAAACTGGAACACCGGCTCGCCCGGCACTTCCCTTCGATCGAGAAAACGCTTCGTCGTCGTCAAACGATCTATGTACTGGTACGGATCCGGAAATTTGAGCAACAAGTCCATCTCGCGCATGGACACAAATCTGGATTTCGCGAGGATCCGATAAAGAACGCCCTTTTCATAGGGATGCAACTCCCCAGCCCCATCCGAGGTTCCAGTCTGTCGAAGCAAACGTGCGGCTTCCAGCTGCTGTACCTCCGTAATCCTGACAAACGGCACCTCCTTTCTGAGCTTCACAAGCAGCACCGCAACGGCAAGAATCGCACTCGGCAACGTCGCAAATCTCAGCACTTCAGCCACGATTAACCCATATGTCTCCACAAAAGCCTCCTAACGATCAGAGAGAACCACCAATTTGCTCCAAACGCACTGTTCCTCGGGGTCCCGAGCGCAGGGAGCACCTCTTCCAATGTCTGTCATCCTTGGACCAGCCCTGATTCACGGGAAGTGGGAGATGCCCTTGAGTCAAGAATCTTGACTCGAGGGAGTCCCGCTCTCGCAACAGCGCTCGTCCAGAGCGCCGTTCCCTCCACATCCTCTGCTCCCAGCCGTATGCGCGGCGCAGCGCCTGTTCCAGTGCCTCCCGGCCTGCACCGCGCTGCACCATTGGCTCCAACTCCTTCATAGCCTCCGGTGGCGGCAGGGGCAACGCCTCCAACTCATAGGCAGACACCGCGACGCTGCCGTTGATGCAGCGGAAGACTTGGTCCAAAACATCGCTGTTCAACAACGCGGCGAGGACGGCCGCCGATACGGTCGGCGTGCCGTTGATGGGTTTGACCACGTTCAGATGGTTCTCGACAACTACCCCGCCATGCTCCTTGAGGAAGGACATCGGGAGCTCCGCAGCAATCAGGCGCCTGCATTGCTCCCTGGCTGTCGTCCTTTGCAGCAGAACGCAGGGAAAGTCAGTGACCACCCAACGTTCTTCGGGCGTCGGCTGAAAATACGGCTTGTGGTTTCGCTTCGCCGCACGGAATTCGAACCTGCCATCGGAGCGCACTGACTCCGCCCAGACCAATGGGCAGCATCCTTCGCTCCACACATCCTGCAAGCTCGTCTTGTGCCGGTTCCAGACCAACGGCCCCGTACTCACCGTGTAGCCGTAGTCGGCCAACCGGTACGGCGATGCGCCGATTCGGGCCAACAGAGCGCCCTGCGCCTGGGTACGCGGCATCAGCCAGGGTTGGTCCGGGGACTCAGGCAAAGTGAAGGAACCTGCGGCTCCAATCTCAATCGACCCGTCCTCCGCTGACGATATGCAATGCGCCGTGCCCGCGCTGGCGTCGCCACCGCGCCGATAAGTGGCCAACAGGGTTTCCTGCAGCACGTCGGCAAAGACCCCCTTGCGCGTGCCAACGAAGCCGATGCTGGCGGGCGGCGCCTCCCGACCGAGCAGGCCGCGCAATGCCTTGAAGTACTCGCCCGCCAGGAAGCTCGTCGGCGTGACGTAGGCGATGACGCCGCCCGGTCGGGTGAAGCGCAGGGCCAAGTCGGTGAACACGCCGTAGAGGTTGGCGTGGCCGAACAGGCTGCGCTTGAACTTCCGGCGCAGCGGCGGCGACAGCGTGACGCGCCCGTATGGCGGGTTGCCCACCAACAGATCGAACCCTTCATTTACTGGCGCCTGTTCGAGACTGTCGCAAACGCGCACCAAGGAGCCAAGCTGCGCTCCGGCCTCCCCGCAAAGATCGTTCAGCGCCACGTCCAAGACCACTTGGGACATCCAGGCCGCGAATGGATCCAGCTCGAAGCCGACCAGCCGACGCTCGACATCGTTCAGCACGGCGCGAGCAGCCTGCCCTTTGCGGCTCGCCACCATCCGCCGCGCAACCGGTGCAAGGAATGCGCCGCCGCCGCAGGCTGGGTCCAGCACCCGCGCCGTCGCCCAATCCACGCCAACGTCCGTCGCCATGTCCAGCAGCCGTTCGCAGAGTGCCGGCGGCGTGTAGTACGCGCCGAGCCTCGCTCGCTCCTTCCGGGGCATCATGGTGGTGTAGAGCACGCCGACCAGATAACCGGCTTCCAAGGGGTCCAAGGGTGCCACCGCTGCGCCGAGGCGCCGGGCGAGCGCCTCAGCCTCCTCCGGGAGCGGAGCGATACAAACGTCGTCCGGTAGCGCGCGCAGCGGCCGACGACAGTGGGGCGTGGACCCCACTTCATTCCAATAGGCTCGAAGGCAGCCATGCACCACTGCCCGTGCGAGTGCCAGCCGCCTGTCTGCTTCGACCGATGATGCCAGCGCTCGCGCAGCCGACAGGCCATCCTCAACCGTCAAACGCACCGACTTGATCACTACGCCTTTCTCAGCTTCAACCACAAATACAGGCGACGCCAGCCCAAAGCCAACGTGGCGCTGAATAATGGATTTTCATACAGTATATGTCAACTCTCTCCTTGGTTGCCCGACCTATTCATGAACAAACTACTGCGGTCGTCAATAGCAGCGAAATCACTGGGCGCGCTCAAAGTGCCAAAGCACGCGTCCGCGCACCCAGTGCCTTCACTACGCTTGCCGACCTCGCTACGTTCATTCGTGAATAGGTCGGGCCAGGGAACCCCTGATCAAGTCGCGTTCGCTCAGCGTTTCACCCGTTGCGAACGGGGGCGATGCCGCAACCGCGCGGCGCGACCGGGGGTGCGGGCGAAATTGGGCCATTGCGCGCCGTGAAACGCCCTTCGGGAGGGTGCGCCCTTCAAAAAGGGCGGTTCGGGCGCGCTGGCCGCGTCGCGTCTCCTCCCGTGGTGCCTGCCACAGCTCGTCGCCGCCTTCGGCTTGCCGAAGGCGCCCTTGCGCCATCCCGCCCGCCAAACTCCTCTGAGCTTTCGGGACTTGATCAGAGGCTCCCTAGCTACAGCGGATCGTCCATGTGCCCGGAGTGACCGTCCACGTCGTAGGACATGATGACCAGGTCATGGGCGTGCCCGTGACGGTCCTCCACATGGTCCGCCAGCAACGCTTCCGGAACGAATCCGAGCCGCTTGAAGGCCGCTTGGGCACCGGCCTGGTCGGGCGTCATGTGAGCCACGAGCTTCTTCAAGCCCATGGCCCGAGCGATGTCGAAAATCTGCGAGGTTAGGCTGCGGCCCAAGCCGTGTGAGCGCAAGCTGGGCACCACATTGACTCGTATCTCACCGACCCGGCGAGTCCAGCGAGCCGGGTTGCGCTCAACCGTGGCGTAGCCGACGAAGTCGCTCCCCGCATAGGCGCTCAATGAAAAGGTGGCGCCGTTGCTGATGTTGGCCAGCCAAGCATCCACGATGTCCGGTTCGGTGATGTCGAGCCGCAGGAAGAGCAGATCCTGCTCCGGCAGCGCTCGGGCGAACGCCAGCACTGACGCCCGATCCGGGTCGCCAAGGACACGGATCTCCACTTCGTGGCCGGATAGGCTGATGGTCTTCGGATAGCCGTCCGCCACATCGCCAAGCACATCAGCCGACAGGGTTGCTGCTTCGTTCATTGCGTACTTCCCATTGTTGTTGTTGGTGGTAGTGACCGTGGCGGCAGGTTCCTGGCTCCGTGGGCTGCCGGCGCTAGGCGGACTTCGCCGCCAAGTCCTCATCGGCGGGGGCTTTGCGGGCCGGCGCAATCGGCATCTCGGCCTCCCGCGGCTCGGCCGCGGAGACCTTTGACCCATCGGCGCTGCGCGCCGCGACGAGCAGTTCCCCGAAGGCGCCGTCCACCGCGTCCGCCATGCGCTCAATGTCCGGCATCAGCCTAGGGTCGCACACCAAGGTGAAGCAAAGCTGTTTGTTGTAGCTGGTCACCGCCAGTCCATAACCCAACACCCCGCTCAGCATCAACATCGCCAGCACATCAAGCACTTGGTGGCCAGCAATGTACTGGGGCACCTGCACACCGGGCACGTTGGTGCAGGTGAAGTTGAAGCCAGCCATAGGCACCGACGCGCCCCACAGGAACGCCGGCGGTGAAGGGATGTGGGCGGCCAGCGCCGTGGGGTCGAGGGCACCGCCCACCAATTGGGCGGGTGCCATGGCCAGCGGCGGCGGTGAAGGCATCACCGCCATCAGATGCTGCAGGGCCTGGGCCTCCCGGTTCTGCTTGATCTGCTCCATTTCATGGCGAACCTTGCGCAGCCGCTCAACGATATCCATCGGAGCCGCCGGGAACATCGGGAAAATGCCCGACACACGGTTGCCCAAGGCGCCCTTCTCGTCCTCCTGGCGGACGTTGACCGGACACATGATGCGCAGGTTCCGGTCGGTCGCCGCTTGGCGGCTGGCCGCCAAATAGCGGGCCGCGCCTTCCGCGGCCACCGACAGCACCACGTCGTTGATGGTGCCGCCGAAGCGACGCCGAATTTCCCGAAACTCGCCGAAACCGTACCGCCGCCAAGCCATCTCGCGCTTCGGACCTACCAACCCGGCATTCCAAGGTGCCATGAGCACCGGTTCAGCCACGAATCGGGTGATGGATTCACCGGCTCGGCGCAGCATCTCCCTGTGCCCGCCGCTGAGCTGCATCGCCTCAAACGGATTGCGATCCAGCATGGATTCAACTTGCTCGCGCAAGGCTTCGGCAGCCAGCTCGGCCGCATCGGGCAAGGGCGCGGGCGACCAAGGTGCCGGTTCCGCCGCAGGCTCGGGCGCATTGGCCTGGAGGTCGAACAACACGAGGGAAATGTCCACCCCTGAAGCGCCGTCCGCCATGGCATGGTGGCCCATCTGCAGCAGCACCGTGCGATCCTTGACGCCTTCAATGACGTAGGTGAGCCACAAAGGCCGGTCTCTGGGCAGCAGCGGCTCAGCCAACTTGGCCGCTGCCGCCAAGGCCTCATCCAACGTGGCGCCCGCTTCTAACGAGTGCGCTTTGACGTGCCGGGCAATATCGAACTTAGGATCGTCCACCCACTTCGGATGGGCCAGGTTAAAGGGCGCAAAAACCAGCCGCTGACGCAGCCGCGGCAACAAGTGCAGGCGGCGGGCGATATGCGCCCGGACCGCTTGCACGGACAGTTCGCCTTCCAACACCGCGATGTTGGCGCCGTGCATGGGGCCGCTGGCGGTCTCCCCATAGAGGAAGGCCGCGTCGTGATCTGAAAGCCGCATGGGTTCAATCCTCAGGGCGCGAACGGCGCCCGCGGGCGAGCACTATGCCCACCGCAGCCTCCTTTCGCAACTCTCTCCTACCCACTCACATACCCCTGCACACTGCCCCCTGCGCCACCCAGGAGCCTGTGCCGTAGCATACCCAACAGCAAATATGGCTTGTTACGCTAATTTAACTTGGCTAACATAGCCACATTAGGGTCAAGGCGGAATTCGAGTGATTCATGCAAAGATATCTGAAGTAAAGGACAGCCTGAGTGCCTATCTGCGCCGCGTCAAGGCGGGCGAACCCGTGGTCGTCTTGGAGCGGAGCACTCCAATCGCACGCATCGTTCCCGTGGATTGGGAATCAGAAAACGCGGAATCAACCGGCGTGACGGGCGGCAACCCCAAGCTTGCGCGGCTGGAGAGAGCGGGCATCGTGATGCGCCGCGGTGTCGGCAGCCCCCTGGATGCCATTGGGCAGCCTTTGCGCCCTCGCAGCAGCGTTCTGGAAGCGTTGCTGGAAGAACGGGCGGAAGAGTGGCGCGACGGTCGCGGATGAACTTCTGGGACACCTCCGCCCTAGTTGCCCTTGGCGTCGAGGAGGTCCACCATCGCCGGGTGCGGCGCATTCTTGAAACTGACGACCGCATGGCTGTGTGGTGGGGCGCAGCGATCGAATACGTCGCGGCCCTCACAACGCGGGAGCGTGAGGGTAACCTGACGACGCACGAAGTATCCGCGCAGATCGCTCGTCTTCATGCGTTGTCGCAAGTGTGGTACGAAGTGCAGCCTGATCGCAGAATCAGACTCGTGGCGCGACGGTTGCTTCGTGTGCATCCACTGAGAGCGGCGGACAGTCTGCAACTCGCTGCCGCCCTTGCGGTCGCCGAGGACGATCCGTCAAGCATTGGTTTCGTTTGCTTTGACGCACGAATGAATGAGGCAGCATCACGCGAGGGATTCACAATTCTAGGGGACCTCTGACCGCAGCCAGGCAGGCCTTGGGCTGGTGGCGACCCAAACCGCGGCGATCGACCACATGAAGAACGCGCATGCGCAACTGACCACCGGCTCAACAGCCAAGCATCTGGTGCGCATGACCGTGCCGATGTTTGTCGGCATCTCATCGATGATCGTGGCGTCGATGATCGACGTCATTTACATCGGCTGGCTCGGCAGCCTGGAGTTGGCGGCGATCAGCTTCACCTTCCCGTTGGTCATGGGGTTGGTGACGCTGTCGATGGGTGTCGGGATCGGCGCCGCCTCGATCATCGCCCGCCGCGCGGGCCAGGGCGATCATCGGCAAGCACGGCGCTTGGCCACCCACGCCCTGCTACTGGCGGGGCTGCTCGTGGCAGCGCTGTCGGTCTTGATGCATGCCTTTCAAGCGCCGATCTTCCGCTTGCTGGGCGCCGACGAAACCATTCTGCCGCTGATCATCGAGTACATGAGCATCTGGATCGCCGGACAACCTCTGTTCACGTTGCCCATGGTGGCCACCATGATCATGCGGGCCACTGGCCACGCCCGCGCCCCCGCATGGGTGATGGGCGGAAGCGCCGTCCTGCAGGTTGGTTTGGCACCGGCCTTGATTTTCGGCCTACCCGGCCATTGGGATGGGCTGGGTTTGGCGGGCGCCGCTTGGGCCTTCGTCAGTTCGAGGGGCTTGACCTTCCTGGTTGCCCTCGGTCTGCTGCTCAGGATGCGCCTGCTCGATTTCCGGACGATGAGTTTGGTTGCCATCTGGGCTTCCTGGCGGGAAGTGTTGGCGATCGGCATTCCCAGCGCGATGAACAACCTCATTGGTCCAGCTTCCTTGGCGGTCACAGTTGCCCTGCTGGCGAGCCATAGCCATGCGGTGGTAGCTGGCTTTGGGGTGGCGTCGCGGATGGAATCCTTGGCGACCATGGTCCTCATGGCGCTGTCGGCAAGCACCGGCCCCTTCGTTGGCCAAAACTGGGGTGCAGGCCGCTACGAACGCATCCATGAAGCGCATCGGCTCGCCTACCGCTTCGCCTTGGGCTATGGCGTGGCCGTTTGCGTCGTTCTTGCCCTCTGGGGCGAGCCCTTGGCCTCCCTCGTCATTGACGATGAGGCTGTGGTCGCCGCCACCTACGCCTATTTGCTCATCGTGCCCGTCACTTACGGCTTGCTCGGCGTCAGCATGGTGGTCGGCGCCACGTTCACTGCCCTCGGCAAACCCATCCCCACCCTGCTGCTCTCCCTCGGCCGGATGGTGGTGTTTTATCTGCCGTTGGCCTTGGCGGGGGACCGCCTGTTCGGCTTTGTCGGCATCTACGGCGCCGCGGCCTTGGCCAACCTCCTGATCGCGATCCTGTCCGCCGGCTGGCTGAGACGCCACCTGCGTCGGCAAATGCCCGCGGTGCGGGCGAAGCGCGTTATCCCCGCAAACCAAACACTAGGATCAGCAGCACCGCTGACGGTGCGACAAAGCGAATGAGCACCAGCCAAGCACGAAATTGCCAAGGCTGGCTCAAGGCCAGTTCGGCGCGGGTGGAATCCGTGCGGATGAGCCAAGCGGCAAAGATCGCGATCATCAAACCGCCCAAGGGCAGCATGATCTGGTTGGGCAAGTAATCCAAGACGGCGGCCAGGTTGGCGCCAAACAGACTCACCCCCGCCCAGTGGTTGTGCGAAAGGATCGAGACGACGCTCAACAAGCCCACCGCCAAGGTGACTAGCACGGCGCCGCGGCGCCGGGGAATGCCGAAGCGCTGTTCAACCCAAGCCGTGAGCGGTTCCTGCAGGCCCACCATGGACGTGACTGCGGCCACCGACAGCAGCAGGAAGAACAGAACCGCCACCCAACGGCCACCCGCCAATTGCGCAAAGGCGACCGGGAGGGTCTCGAAAATGAGGCCGGCGCCAGCGGCGGGGTCCATGTCGAAACGAAAGACCGCCGGGAATATGACCAAGCCCGAAATCAGCGCCACCAAGGTATCGACGCTGACCACCGCCACCGCGCTTCGGCCGATGGAGACGGCCTTCGGCAGATAGGCGGCGAACGCCATCATGCCCGCCATGGCGACACCGATGGAGAAGAACGCCTGCCCGACCGCAGCAAGAATCATGGGGCCACTGACCTTCGTGAAATCGGGCGCAAAAAGGTAGCCGAGAGCCTCGCCGAAACCGCCGGCCAACAGATTGTGCGCCGCCAGCAACAACAATAGGCCGAACAAGAAGGGCATGAGCCCGTTCACCGCCCGCTCAATTCCTTGGCGCACACCACCGTGGATGATCAAGGTGGTTGCGCCCAAGGCAAGCAAGGTCCAGAGCAGCAAGCTGGGAGGGTGCGCCAGGAGGCTGCTGAATTGGGCCTTGGCCTGGGCCGGCCCCATGCCGCTGAAACCGACCGAAAGCGCCTGCCACAGGTAGTGCAGCACCCAACCCGCCACCACGCAGTACACTACTTCGATCAGAAAGGCGGCGGCTAGGTTCAACCCGCCGACCCAACCCCAACGCGGGCTGCGGCCTTCGGCGGCGGCGACCGCGGCCATGGCACCCGCCGGATTCATCCGGCCCCGGCGGCCGATCAACAGTTCGGCCATCAGAATGGGAAGGGCGATGGTTGCCACGCAGAGCAAATACACGGCAACGAAGGCACCGCCGCCGTTTTCCCCCGTAACGTAAGGAAAACGCCAAATGTTGCCGAGGCCGACAGCGAAGCCGACCGAGGCCATCAAAAAGCCGAAGCGTGTGGACCAGTAAACCGATCCGCTTGCTCCCATGTCCAGTCTCAGTTCGGGGTCCTCGATCGCCCCGCGCCGGTAAAGCTCCCGAGAAATGCCTGATAGGCATCAAAGGACTGTCGTCCGCCCTGAATCATGGCGTTCAGCCACTGCTGCGTGGCTTCGGCGTCATTTTGCTGCTGGCTTGCCCAATCGGTCACTCGCTCGAGAAACAGCTTCTGCACGGCCTTGGTGTCCGGCAGGCCGAACAGCTCCCGGACTTCGTCCGGCTCAATGTCGATCTCGATTTTCATGGCCACCTCCTCCAATTCATCGGGTCGCGCCCAAGCAGTATGGTTAAAAGCCCAACGGCACTCAAGGACAGGACGGAGCGGTTTGCCGGGAGCGGCGCTGCGATGCGACATATGATGCGTGACACGACACTACGATGTTCGCCCGGTAAGATGGAACGGCGATGAACTTTGATCAGCCCTATCCATCCGCACGCGCACCCGTTTGCGCGGCCAATGTGGTGGCGACGTCGCAGCCGCTGGCCGTTCAGGCGGGGCTCGACGCGTTGCGGCGGGGCGGCAACGCGGTGGATGCGGCGCTCGCCACAGCGATTGCCCTGACCGTGGTTGAACCCACCAACAACGGCGTGGGCGGCGACGCCTTCGCCATCCTTTGGGATGGTGAGCGCCTGGTTGGCCTCAATGCATCCGGACGCGCGCCCGCCGGTTGGACCCTGGACCGCTTCACTGGCCACAAGTCGATGCCCCTGACCGGTTGGGACGCGGTCACGGTGCCCGGTGCGGTGAGCGCTTGGGTGGCATTGTCAGACCGTTTCGGACGCCTGCCCTTTGAACGCCTGTTCGACGCGGCCGTCGGCTATGCCGAAGATGGCTTTCAGGTGGGGCCAAAGACCGCTTGGTATTGGCGGCAAGCTGGCAAGGCCTTCGGCAAATTTCCGGACTTCGCCGACCACTTTCTTCCCGCCCCGATGGCTGGTGAGCGTTTTCGACGCCCCGAACTGGCCACCAGTCTCCGGGAAATTGCTGATACCCATGGCGAATCCCTCTACCGAGGCGCATTGGCTGAGCGCCTCGAGGCAGCCGCGGCGGGCGCCGGCGGCGCCCTGCGCAAGGCCGACCTCGAAGACCACCAAGCGGACTGGGTGGAACCCATTGGCCAAGACTACCGCCAAGTGAGGCTGCACGAACTACCGCCCAACGGCCAAGGGCTGGCCGCCCAGATCGCCCTCGGCATGCTGGCCCAGCGGGAGCGGACGCCGCTCGACTCAGCCCAAGGCGCGCATTTGGAAATCGAGGCCATGAAGATCGCCATTCGCGCCGCCTTCGATCACTTCGCCGACCCCCAGGCCATGCGCGTCAGCGTCGCGGAACTGCTCGACGAGGACGCTCTCGCCCGAGCGGCGGCGGGCATCACCGCCCGCGCCTCAACACTGCCGCCGGCGGCATTGCCCACCAGCCGGGATACCGTCTATCTCACCACAGCCGATGCGGCCGGGATGATGGTGTCCTTCATCCAGTCCAACTACTACGGCTTCGGTTCCGGCGTGGTGATTCCAGGCACCGGCATCGCCATGCAGAATCGTGGCGCGGGCTTCGTCCTTGACCCCAGCCATCCGAATTGCGTGGCGCCCGGCCGGCGTCCCTACCACACCATCATTCCCGGCTTTGTCACCGGCGGCGGCGAACCCTTGGCCAGCTTTGGCGTGATGGGCGGGCACATGCAGCACCAAGGCCATGTGCAGGTGGTGCGGCGTCTGTTCGACCACGGGCAAAATCCACAGGCCACCAGCGATGCGCCGCGCTGGCATGTGTACCCCGACTTCAGCGTGGGTCTGGAGGCAGGCTTTGACCCAAGCGTTGCCGAAGAACTTAGGGCACGCGGCCACCAAGTCCGGTTCGAACCCCGCGAGTTCATCTTCGGCGGCGCCCAGCTCATCGTCAAGACGGCACATGGCTATGTCGGCGGCTCCGACCACCGCAAGGAGGGATTGGCGGCGGGATTCTAACGAGGCGATGCCTCAGACCAGTGAGTGGGCGCACCGCCCTGGCGGCGCAAGGAACCGGGCGCAAAAGTTGACTCATTCGACAACCTTTTCCCGTGACCAAGAAAAACAACGAGCATCAGTCGGCACTCGCCGCAATCACCGCCATCATGCGTTCATGCTCGTCGAGTTCCTGGGCGCTGGCCGGAACCACCTTCAGCCGCGGTCGGCCTGCAGGCAAGGATTCGAACTTGAGCGCCGCGCCCGTTTCGATCTCCTGCTCCTGCGGGTTGGCAAACAGGACCGTCTGGCCACCGGTCATGGCCAAATAGACTTCCGCCAGGATCTCCGCGTCCAGCAGGGCGCCATGAAGCTCCCGGACGCTGTTGTCCACGTCGAAGCGGCGGCACAGGGCATCGAGGCTGTTCTTCTGACCCGGATACTTGTGCCTGGCCAGCGCCAAGGAGTCGGTCACCTTGCAAAGTTCGCTGATTCGGGGCACTGAATCGGGCAGCAGCGAAAGCTCGCGATCCAGAAAGGCGACATCAAAGGGCGCGTTGTGAATGACCAGTTCAGCATCCCGTATAAAGGCGACGAAGTTATCGCTGATGTCCCCGAACAGGGGCTTGTCAGCCAGGAAGTCCTCGTCGATGCCATGCACTTGCAAGGCGCCCTCATCGATTTTGCGCTGGGGGTTGATGTAGGCGTGGAACACCTCGCCAGTCAGCTCGCGGTCGATGAGCTCCACGGCACCGATCTCGATGACCCGGTGGCCCTGCTCCGGCTCCAAGCCGGTGGTTTGACGCATGCGGTTCCCTATGTATGTCTTTAGCCCTACGCGCCATTGGCCGCCGGGGCTGGCGCATCGACCCGTGCGTTGTCGGGGTCGCCGCTGTGGCCTTTGACCCATCGCCACTGCACCTCATGCTGGGCGACGACGGCGTCGAGGCGGCGCCATAGATCTTGGTTCTTGACTGGCTTCCTGTTCGCGGTGCGCCAACCGTTCCGGCGCCACCCCGCGATCCATGTGGTGATGCCCTTGCGGACGTATTCCGAGTCCGTGGTCAGCCGTACCCGACTGGTCACCTTGAGTTGCTCAAGCCCGGCGATGGCGGCCATCAGCTCCATGCGGTTGTTGGTGGTGTCAGGCTCAGCTCCCGACAGCAACTTCTCCGCGTCGTCGAGCCGCAACAGGGCCGCCCAGCCGCCCGGCCCGGGATTGCCCAAGCAGGAA
>JAQAJJ010000072.1 GCA_028278675.1 Candidatus Azophilus lithoversatilis | reverse complement strand
TCTACACCAATTTGCCGTTGCTGGAGACGTCAAGAACCGAAGCCGACCGATGCGGCGCCTGCCGGGCATGCATGAACCACTGTCCCACGGGCGCCATCGTCGGCGACAAGGTCATCGACGCCCGCCGCTGCATCTCCTACCTCACCATCGAGCACAAAAGCGCAATTCCCCTTGAATTGCGCCCGCTGATTGGCAACCGCGTCTTTGGTTGCGACGACTGCCAGCTCTACTGCCCATGGAACCGCGACGCGCCAACCACCGACGAGGCGGACTTCAAGCCCCGCCACGGATTGGACGCAGCCGCGCTGGTCGAACTGTTTCGCTGGGACGAGGCCACCTTCCTGCACCGCACCGAAGGCTCCGCCCTGCGGCGGGCTGGCTACGAAGGCTGGCGGCGCAACTTGGCAGTGGCATTGGGCAACGGGCCACCCAGCCGAGAGGCCAAGGCAGCGCTCCGAGCAGCCCGCGGCGGCGCGTCGGAACTGTTGCGCGAGCACATCGATTGGGCCTTGGAACGATTGAACGATGGCTGAACGCGGATTTCCTGATACAACGCGGTGCGGTAGAACACAAAGCCCCTAACCTGCCCCGGAACGGCACGGCACGGACGATCAAGGAGCAACCGGTCAGCCGAACGGACTACTTGCAATGGTTCCATGCAACACGGTCGGTGCCGTGCGATCTCTTATCACGCATTCAAGCCTTGCCAAGCCCCGCGCGAAACTACTACTATGGGAGCCCGTAAAATGAAATATGGGCACCCGTATTGAAAACCACCATTGAACTCTCGGACGAGCTCGCGAATGCCGCAAAGGCACATGCGGCCATGGAAAACATGACACTTCGCGCACTCATCGAACGGGGTCTGCACATGGTGCTGCAGGCCGACCGTCATGTGGAGCCATTCAGGCTGAGGGATGCCACCGTGGGAGGCAGGGGGCTTCAGCGCACCTACCGTGATGTCGAGTGGTCGCGTATCCGCGAGGCGATCTACGAGGAGCGCGGCGGTTGATCGCGACGGACACAAACATCTTGGTGTACGCGCACCGCTCGGATGCAGAGTGGCACGACCAGGCACGCGCGCGGGTGGAATCGCTCGCACAGGGGCGGGTCACCTGGGGGCTCCCGTGGCCCTGCGTTCATGAGTTTCTCGCGGTGGTGAGCCATCCTAGGATTTTCGATCCCCCTTCATCGATCGACGCGGCGATCGACCAAGTCAGCGCGTGGCTTGAGTCCCCAGTGGCCAAACTCCTTGGGGAGACCGATGTGCATTGGGAACTGCTGCGAAACGGGCTCCGGACGGGGCGCGTACGGGGGCCAATGGTCCACGATGCGCGCGTGGCTGCACTTTGCATTGGCCACGGCGTCGTCGAATTCTGGACGGCGGATAGGGACTTCAGCCGCTTTCCCAGCCTCGCGGCAAGGAATCCGCTGCAGGGCTGACCCAGCAATCGGCCACTTTTATGGAGACAGCCCAGCGGCTGGCGGGTTGTTCCTTCGGCGTCGGCGGCGTGCCGTTCTGGGGCAAGCTAAGGGCTTCCACGGAACAAATGGAGACAGCCCAGCGGCTGGCGGGTTGTTCCTTCGGCCTCAACGGCGTGCCGTTCTGGGGCAAGCTGAAGGCTCTCGGTCTGCGCCGCGTTCGGGCGAGACAAGCGATCAAAGCCGGAAAAAATGCTCCCGATAGTAGGCCAGTTCCGCAACGGACTCCCGAATGTCCGCCAACGCCCGGTGCGCGTTCTGCTTGACGAACCCTTCCGCCAAGCCGGGGCGCCATCGGCGGGCCAGTTCCTTGATGCTGCTCACATCGATGTTGCGGTAATGCAGGTGACCCTCCAGCGCCGGCATGTGGCGGGCGAGGAAGCGGCGGTCCTGCCAGATGGTGTTGCCGCACAGCGGTGCGGCGGTGGCGGCGACGTGCTGCTTGACGAAGTCCAAGGTCAAGCGCTCCGCATCGGCCATGGCATGCGGACTGCGGCGTACCCGGTCAATGAGGCCGGAAGCGCCATGGTGGGTCTGGTTCCATTCGTCCATGGCATCGAGTTGCGCTGGGGATGCCGCAATGGCCAACTCCGGCCCCACCGCCACTTCACGCAAGGCGTCGTCGGTGATGATGGTGGCGATTTCGAGAATGACGTCCCGATCCGGGTCAAGCCCGGTCATCTCCAAGTCGATCCAAACCAAGTGCGCGGTCACGGCTCCCCCGGCCAATGGCTTCAAGGCAAGGATACTTCATCGTGAATTAGTCTGTACCATTGGCGGCTTCACAAACCGTTGGGGACGCCCCATTAGCGACATGGACGACGTTGGCTTGGTGGAAGCCGACGCTTTTAAACCGGATTCGAGCCTGCTGGTGGTGTACGTCGCCGAGGCGCCGGTTTTTGCCGCCGGGCACATTCCCGGCTCGGTGCACGTGGCGCCGGCGGAGTTGGTGGGTGGGGTTGCGCCCGCCACCGGGCGACTGCCGGATCCAAGGCGCTTGAACGGGCTGTTTGGGCGACTGGGCTATCGGCCAGATCTCAACATCGTCGCCTATGACGACGAAGGTGGTGGTTGGGCGGGGCGCTTTCTGTGGACGCTGGACGTCATGGGCCATCGGCGCTGGCGCTATCTCAACGGCGGCATCCACGCCTGGGCAGCGGCAGGCAAACCCCTTGAGCGGGGCATCGGGCGGCAGCCGAACCCAACTTCGGTTGCGCTGGACATCGACCCATCGCCGGTGGCGGAGGCGGAGGATGTGTTGCGCGCCATCAACGATCCAGAGCAAGTGATTTGGGATGTCCGCTCGTTGGCCGAATACCGGGGCGAGCGCCGAGCGGCTCAGCGCACCGGTCATGTGCCGGGTGCCGTGCATCTCGACTGGCTGGATCTCAAGAACCCGCGCGACCATCAGCGCCTGCTGCCCGATCTTGAGGCGCTGCTGCGCCGTCACGGAATCGTCGCGGACAAGTCCATCATCACCCACTGCCAGACCCACCACCGGTCGGGGCTGTCCTACCTGGTTGGCCGCTTGTTGGGGTTTCCCCGACTTCGCGCCTACCACGGCTCCTGGTCGGAGTGGGGCAATCGAGACGACCTGCCCGTCGCCACCGGCGGGCCGGAGGCGGCCTGTGGATGAGGCCTTCGCCGCCGTCCAGCGGTTGCTTCCGCAGCATGCGCTGACCCGGGCAGCAGGCTGGCTGGGCAGCGCCACCGCGCCGTGGATCAGGATGCCGCTGATGCGTGCCTTCAGCGCCGCGTACAAGGTTGACCTGACCGAGGCAGAACGAGGCGACCTTGCGGACTACCGTTCGTTCAACGACTTCTTCACCCGGGAATTGAAGCGGGGCGCACGTCCCCTGCCGGAAGATGAGAGCGCCATCTGCTGTCCCGCCGATGGCACCATCAGTCAAAGCGGCCGCATCGAAGATGGCCGGATGCTGCAGGCCAAGGGCTGGCGTTACTCCCTCGCGGGCCTTGCCCACGAACTCGCCGAGGGATTTGACGACGGCCAATTCGCCACCATCTATCTGGCCCCTAGAGACTATCATCGGGTCCATGTTCCCGCGATGTGCCGCCTAACCGCCGCAAGGGCCATTCCGGGCACCCTGTTTTCCGTCAATGCCGCCACTGAGAACGCCGTGGAGGGTTTGTTCTGCCGCAACGAACGGTTGGTCTGCCGCCTGCGCACCGGCTTTGGCGACTTGCTCCTGGTTCTGGTCGGCGCCCTGATCGTGGGCAGCATCGCCACGCCTTGGCCGGGGCCGCAATCCCCCTATCGGCGCGTCAAAGCGCTCGAGCCCGCCGTCTCGCTTGAACGGGGCGCGGAACTGGGGCGTTTCCTGCTCGGCTCAACGGTCATTCTCTGCTGCCCGCCGGGCACTTGCGAACTCGATGCGCTCAAGACCGGCCAAAAAGTTCGCATGGGGATGCCCATCGGCCGCTTCGTTTAGTTTTCCCGATCGCGGGAACAGTTGCCCATGGAAACCACTCACCGCGTTCCGCTGACATCATCTCCTGGGTTCCCGCCCCGGCCCTTTCTTGGTTGGATGTCGACTTCTGTTCCGCCGGCGCGCGGCTTTCGCGTTTTCTTCCTCGACGAAATCGATGTCGCAGCTTGCCGGCATGGAGAACGTCATTCGGGTTTGCCCGTTTGGGTGGGTAAGCGCAAAGTCTCCGCACTGGATAAGGAACCGGTTATCCCCTGAGGCGGCGCTTGAGGCACGGATTAAGCCACCCTAGACCGGAAGACGGGGGCGCTGGCATTCTCCGCGTCCATAGTCAGGCATTGGCGCAGGAGGAGGGCGTTGTGTCGGGCGGACGCCCCCGTGTGACGCCCCGCTGTCCGACTATCGCCGAGCACAAATCCAGCTAATCGCCGATTGAAGATCTTGTTGCCCAATTCCCCAACTTTTACGCCCGGCGACGGCATGCTCGTTGGCCAGAGACATCGCCTTGCAAATCAGCGGTCAGCAAAGGGCACGACCTCGGCGAGGCTTGAGGCGCCCAAGACCAGCATGACCAGGCGGTCAACGCCGATGGCCACGCCGGCGCAGTCCGGCAGGCCTTCGGCCATGGCGGCCAACAGGCGCTCGTCACGGGCCATGGGCTCGCGCCCGGCATCGAGGCGCTGCTGATTGTCCCGCGCCATGCGGGCGGCCAGTTCGGCGGCGTCCGTGAGCTCATGGTAGCCGTTGGCTAATTCCACCCCGTCGATAATGAGTTCAAAGCGCGCCGCACGGGGCTCGCGGTCGCCCCGCAGGCGGGCCAGCGCCGCCTGATTGACCGGAAAGTCGGTGACGAAGCAGCGCACCGGGCCGAAGGATTCAATGGCTTCGGCATAGGCGAGATCCAACTCGGCGGGATCCCCGAGGACGGTGCCGGCCAAGGATTCGTAGGTCATCCGTTCATAGGGCGCGGGGCCCAGCAGACCGTCGATCAGGGCCGCCACCTCCGCCATCAGCGCCTGGTCGTCGAAACCGAGCCGATACCACTCCAGCATCGTGAACTCCTCCTGGTGCAGGTGTCCCGATTCACCCGCCCGGTAAACCGGGCCCAACTGGTAGATTGACGGGGAGCCTGCCGCCAGCATGCGCTTCATGTAATGTTCGGGGGAGGTCTGCAGGAAAGCGCCGGCTGATGTGCATAGGCTTTCGATCTGCGGTTCGGTGACCGAAGTGCGGCCCAAGGTGGGCGTCTGCACTTCGATGACGTCCCGTTCGGCGAAGAAGGCGCGGATTTGGGCCAGCACCCTGGCCCTTGTGCGCAGCGCCGCTATTGAGCAGGTGGGGCGCCAGTCGTCATTGAGGCTCAAGGGCTGCGCGGGTTGTTAGGCGCGGCTGACGTACTCACCGCTGCGGGTGTCGATCTTGAGCACATCGCCGATGTTGATGAACAGGGGCACCCTGATGACGGTGCCCGTGGACAGGGTAGCTGGCTTGGTGCCACCGGCGGCCGTGTCACCCTTGAGGCCCGGGTCGGTCTCGGTCACTTCCAAGGTCACGAAGTTGGGCGCAGTGACCGAAATCGGATCATCGTTCCAAAGCGTCACTTGGCAGACATCCTGCTCCTTGATCCATGGCAGGGCCTCGGCCAACGCCGCTGCCGAAGCGGCGGCCTGCTCGTAGCTGCCGTCGGTCTTCATGAAGTGATGGAACTGGCCGTCGCAGTACAAGTATTCCATGGAGAGTTCCATCACATCGGCGGCTTCGATGGATTCGCCGGACTTGAAGGTTCGCTCCCAGACCCGCCCGGACTTCAGATTGCGGAACTTGACGCGATTGAAGGCCTGCCCCTTGCCCGGCTTGACGAACTCATTCTCCAGGATCGAGCAGGGATCCCCCTCCAGCAGCACCTTGAGGCCAGCGCGGAATTCGTTAGTAGCGTATCGGGCCATCGGCGAATAATAGCACTGCGTCGCTTAGCTTGGGGGCAGGAGCAGGGCGCCCAAGGGCTTGCCCGGACCTGCCTTGGTTCAAGGCAAGGGCGGGACGGCGCGAACCTCCGGTTCGCGTTGGAGTTTCGCTGACGCAATACTCCTGGTCATCGGCTGAGCTCCTCGGCTCGGGCAATTTTCACTCGCCGTTTCGCCGGCAAATCTCCAATTGCGATCGGGTAGTTGCCCCGCTTATTCTTCCCACCCGCCATCATTGCCGTCGTCAGACCGCAAGGCGATCGGGATCGGAGAAGGGATGAACCAAGCGCGGCGCACCACCCGGCTGATTCGACTGCTTGATCGCATCGAAGCGCTTGGCAACCGGCTGCCGGATCCAGCGGTCCTGTTCCTGGTGCTGTTGATTGCGGTATGGATCCTCTCCGCGGCGCTGGCGCCGTTCAGTTACTCGCAAATAGATCCGCGCACTGGCGCACCTCTCGAAATCCAGAATTTGGCCACGCCCAGCCAAGTGACGCACTTCCTGTCTGGGATGGTGGCCACCTTCGTCGGCTTTCATCCCCTTGGCGTGGTGCTGATCGCCATGCTCGGCATCGGCGTCGCCGACCACACGGGCTTCATCCGCACCGGCTTGAAGGCGCTCATGAACCTGACCTCCAAGGCCGTGGTCACGCCGATGCTGCTGTTGATCGCCATCATCAGCCACACCGCGGTGGATGCCGGCTACGTGCTGGTGATCCCGCTCGGCGCGGTGATCTTTCAGGCCGCCGGACGCCATCCGCTGGCGGGCATCGCCGCCGCCTTCGCCGGGGTGTCGGGTGGCTTCAGCGCCAATTTCGTGCCCTCGGCGCTCGACCCGATGCTGCAGGGCATCACCCAAGCGGGGGCGCAGATCATCGATCCGGGCATCGAGTTGAATCCCTTGAACAACTGGTTTTTCACGTCCGCCTCCACGCTGCTCATCGTGGGGCTCGGCTGGTATCTGACCGACCGGGTGATCGAGCCGCGCCTGTCCGCAACGGCGCTGGACGGCGATCTGGCTCAAGCGCCCCAGATCACGCCCCTGACCGCCGACGAGCGCCGAGGCTTGATCGCGGCCTTGGCGACGATGGGGTTGGCGCTGGTGGCGCTGTTCGCCAGCATGCTTCCTGAGGGCTCCCCGTGGCGGGCCGTGGACGGCCAGCTTACGGTCGGCACCGCACCGCTGATGCGCAGCATCGTGCCGCTCATCTTTCTCGTCTTCTTGATTCCCGGCGTCGTCTTCGGTTACGTCGCAAAAACCATCGCCGGGCACCGGGACCTCATCGCCGGCATGACCCAAGCGATGAGTGGCCTCGCCTACTACTTGGTCATGGCGTTTTTCGCCTCGCTCTTCATTGCCGAGTTCGGGCGCTCCAACCTCGGCGCGCTGATTGCGCTGGAAGGCGCGGCGCTGCTCAAGGCTGCGGCCCTGCCCGCCTTCGTTACCGTGGTGGGCGTCATCGTGATCACTGGGGTGATCAACCTGTTCGTCGGCTCCGCGTCGGCAAAGTGGGCGTTGTTGGCACCGATCCTGGTGCCCATGCTGATGCAGCTCGGCCTGTCGCCGGACCTGACCCAGGCCGCCTATCGGGTGGGCGATTCCTCCACCAACATCATCACGCCGCTCATGCCCTACTTCCCGCTTGTGGTGGTCTTCTGCCAACGCTACGTCAAGGGCGCCGGAATCGGCACGGTACTGTCCATGATGCTGCCCTACGCGATCGTCTTTCTGGTGGTTTGGACCGGCTTTCTGCTGGCCTATTGGGCGATCGGCCTGCCGTTGGGGCTGCAGGCCAGCTATGCGTACTAGCCCGACCTGTTCATGAATAAACTACTGCGGTCGGCAAGAGGGGCAACAATGATGAACACTGCATCAAACGAGTACCGTGACGGCATCCTGCTCGCATGGCAGGGCGAGCAGTGGGGCAAGGCGTTCTTCGAAGGCGTCGCCCAAGCCACGGAGGACGCCGGCCAGCGCACCAAGTGGGAGGTTCTCGCGGAGCTTGAGGAAGTGACGGGCAACCGGCTGCGGCCCCTGCTCGACCCCGACGCGGAGCTGCCCTCAGCGGAAGACTACCGGGCGCTCCATGCCACCGTGAACGCCTACGCCGCGCTTTCCTGGACGGAGGCGCTCAAGCAGATGATCCCCATCCTGGACCCGGCGATCGAGCGTTTCGAGCAACTGCTGCAGATGGCCCCCGACGAGCACCGTGAGACCGTGCAGATCCTGGTGGATCACGAACTGGCCCTCAAGCGCTTCGCGGAACGGGAGCTCGCCGGAGATCCCAGGACGTCCCTGGACCCCGTACGCGCCGTCATCGAACGGGCACGGGCAACCCAGCCGGGCAACGTCCGGTGCTGACCGGCATAAGGAGAGCGCATGGCGAAAGTCGAGTTCCGGTTTGCGTGGCCCACGCACTGTTGGCATCAGGTTTCCCAAATCGACAGGCCGTTTTCGTTCGCCCCCGCCACGAGGACGCCAGGCCGGATGGCCTGCTCTTCTTTGACGCCAAAAAGTTGGCTTGGACCGATTCATCCTCGCGGGAAGCTCCGATTTGCCGCGCCGGAGCCGAAGGTCGCCGAACTCGCCCAGCGCTTCGTGGCGGAAGTCCTTCCGAAATTGAAATAGGGGACGTGACAGCAGGTCCCCACGGCTAAAGGCTAGGCCAGCGCCTGGTCGATGTCCCGGTCGCTGAAGCCCATCAGGTAGAGCACCGAATCGAGTCCGAAGTTGGAGATCGCGTGGCTGGCGGTGCGGCGCACCACGGGCTTGGCGTGGTAGGCGACACCGAGGCCGGCGGCGCTGAGCATGGGCAGGTCGTTGGCGCCGTCGCCGATGGCGATGGTCTGCGCCAACTGAATGCCCTCCTGTTGCGCAATGTGGCGCAGCAGCGCGGCCTTGCGCTCCGCGTCGATGATCTCACCGCGCACTTGGCCCGTGACGAGGCCATCCTCGACCTCGAGTTCGTTGGCGAACACGTAATCGATGCCGAGACGGGCCTTGAGCCGTTCACCCACATACTGGAACCCCCCGGATAGGATGGCCGTCCGGTAGCCGAAGTGGCGCAGGGCCTTGAGCAACCGGTCGGCGCCGGGATTGAGCGCTGCTTTGCCGGCCACCTCATGCAGCGTCGCCGCAGGCATGCCGGCCAAAAGGGCAGCGCGGGCGCGGAAGCTGGCCTTGAAGTCCATCTCCCCGGCCATGGCGCGGCGGGTGATGGCGCTGACTTCGCCGCCGACGCCGTGGCGCCGGGCCAGTTCGTCCATGACCTCCACGCCGATCAGGGTGGAGTCCATGTCGAAGGCAACCAACCGCCGGTTGCGGCGAAAGACCGTATCCTCATGCAGGCTGAAGTCGAAGGCCAGTTCCGCCGCTGCCGCCATGAGATCGGCTTGCAGGGTCTCAGGTTGAGCCACGGCGCCACGCACACGCATTTCGGCGCACAGGCGCTTGGGCGCGGCCGCCTCGCCGAGGGGCAGCCGACCGGACAAGCGCCGCACAGTATCGATGTTTAGGCCGTGCCGGTGGGTGAGTGAACTGACGGCGCCGAGCACTGCCGTGGCGTCGCCGCGCATCAGCAGGGTGATCACTCGGCGCGGCTGACCCGAACCCGCCGCCCAATCGCGGTAGTCGTCTAAGGAAACCGCACGGATTTCGATGAGGGCGCCGGTTTGCCCGGCGAGTTGTTTGAGCGCCGCCCGCAGCTTGCCCGCTTCAGGGCCGTTGCGCACATGCACCAGCAAGCCCAGAGCGAGCTCCTCATGAATCACGGCCTGGCCGATGTCGAGCACCTGCGCTTGATATCGCGCCAACAGGGATGTCAACATCGCCATCAGTCCGGGCTTGTCCTTGCCGGACACCGTCACCAATGCAATCTCTGCGGTCAATCGATCAATCCGGGGGTGAACATCAATTGACGCTATCCCGTTGGCTTCGGCAGGTCAATTCCGGTTTCGTCCAGACCCTCGCGGTCGCCGCCTTGACCGCCCTGTTTGTCTTCCTGGTCTGGCGCAACGGCCCTGCCGGGGCGGGCGACGAAAGCACCTTGGGACCCCAATTGGCCGCCGTGGCCGCCGCCGCCAGCGTGGACGGCTTGATGGCGGAGGACTACATTGAACTGGGCGTCATCGTCAATCGCATGGCCGCCGTGGATGGCGTGGGCGGCGTGGCCGTGTATCGGCTCGATGGCAGCCTGCTTGCGGTCGCCGGCGAAAGCGGCCGCGGCATCCCGCACACCCGAGAAATCGTCTTCGACGGTCAGTTGGTGGGCTTGGCCCGGGTCACGCTCGATGTGCCAGCCACTGTCCTGGACTGGAAGCGCATGGCGCTGACCGTGGGCGGCGTTGTGGGCCTGCCCTTTCTTGTTGCCTGGGCGAGTCGCGTTACGGCCTTCCGGGGCCGCCGCAAGGGACGGATGGCAAGGGCACAAGCCCACTATCTGCTGATGGCCACCCTGCGCAGCGGCCTGCCGCCGGACTCGGACATTCAGCGTCGAGCTTTAAATCAAGGATTGCGCCTGGCAAAGCAGGTAGGAACGCTCTACCGGGCGGATTGTCGGCTGCTGCCCGGAGAAGGCTTGTTGATGGCTTTCACCCCCGGCTTGGCGGACCGCGACCGCGCCTTCCAAACACTGTGCGCCGCCTTCCTGCTGGCCGACAGCTTGATTCGACTGCCGGAGCCCTCGGACTGGACGGTGGGAATGCAGTCCACGGCGTTTGAGGAAACCGATATCGCCAAGCCCGCATCCGTGGTTGACGCCGCGATCTTGGCCTCCTTGGCGGGACCGGGAATCGTGGCCGTCAGCGATGCCTTTCTCGCCGACGTGAAGGACCTCAGCCGCATTCGCGCCGAACCCTTGGCCCATCCCATGCTGCGCAAACTCGTGGCGGAAGACAAAACATGCCATGTGGTGACTGGCCTGGCACCAGCGGTCAAGGTATTGGTTGACCATCAAGTGGACCGCTTGGTCGGAACGGCAGCCAGACCCACCTAAGCTTCCGCGTCCTTCGTCACGAAGCGGCGATTTCCTGCGCCAACTGCAGAGATTGGCTTAATACGGCGAAACCTCCAAAGGGCTATAACCTCCTTTGACCACCCAAATGTCGCAGGAGGCTATAATCTCGAAACGAGCAGTTGATGGAATAGGCGTCATGGCTGAGTATCTTGAAGCCTCAGGGCTTTCTCGCCAGCAAATGGCCAGCCCCATTGGCAAGGGCCGCAACGCGACAACGGGCCAAGGGGCGCAAGCCCTTCGGGAGCGCCGGCAGCGCGCCATCGCTTCGCTGCAACCCTTGGCAATACGGCAGGGTATTCCCTGCGGGCCGCGCCTCGCGCTGACGCGCTGCCGACGCGCTGATGCGTCATGGCATGCGTGACACGACACTAGGCCGGCAAAGGCCCGTTCCCATGCAGCATCCGGAAACCTTTGATGTCATCGTCATCGGCGGCGGCCACGCGGGCTGTGAGGCGGCGCTGGCGGCTGCTCGAACCGGGGCCAGCACCCTGCTGCTCACCCAAAGCATCGAGACCATCGGGCAGATGTCCTGCAATCCGGCCATTGGCGGCATTGGCAAGAGCCACTTGGTGCGCGAAATCGATGCCCTCGATGGGGCCATGGCCCAGGCCGCGGACTTGGCGGGCATCCAGTTCCGAGTGCTGAACGCCAGCAAGGGCCCGGCGGTGCGGGCGACGCGGGCCCAGGCCGACCGCAACCTCTACCGCAACGCCATGCGCTCGATCATCGAGCAACAGGACAATTTGCAGGTCTTTCAGCAATCCGTGGTCGATCTCAAGGTGGACAACGGCGCCGTTGGCGGCGTGGTCACCGCCATGGGGCTCAGCTTCCGCGCCGCCGCCGTGGTGCTGACCACGGGCACCTTCCTCGGTGGCCGGATTCACATCGGCCTTGAAAACCAGCCCGGCGGGCGCGCCGGGGATGCGCCATCCAACGCCCTCGCCGAGCGGCTGCGGGGGCTGCCGTTGCGGGTCGGGCGGTTGAAAACCGGCACGCCGCCGCGCCTGGACCGGCGCAGCGTGGACTTCTCGCAACTGGCGGAGCAGCCCGGCGATCGGCCGACGCCGAGCCTGTCGTTCCTGCCGCAGCCGCATCCGCAGCAGGTCTCCTGCTTCATCGCCGAAACCAATCCGGGCACCCACGAGATCATTCGCCAGGCCCTTGGCCGCAGCCCGCTCTATAGCGGGGTCATCGAAGGCGCCGGCCCGCGCTACTGCCCGAGCATCGAGGACAAGGTGGTGCGCTTCGCCGACCGCACCCGGCACCAGATTTTTGTTGAGCCGGAAGGGCTGACCTCGGGCGAGCTATACCCGAACGGCATTTCCACGAGCCTGCCCTTTGATGTCCAGTTGGCGCTGGTGCGCTCCATCGAAGGGTTTGAGGCCGCCCGCATCACCCGCCCCGGCTACGCCATCGAGTACGACTACTTCGACCCCCGCGACTTGCGCCATTCGCTGGAGACCAAGCCGGTCGATGGGCTGTTCTTCGCCGGGCAAATCAAC
Organism: Candidatus Azophilus lithoversatilis; assembly: GCA_028278675.1. GTDB lineage: Bacteria > Pseudomonadota > Gammaproteobacteria > Pseudomonadales > Azotimanducaceae > Azophilus > Azophilus lithoversatilis. The sequence goes on along the minus strand of JAQAJJ010000072.1, from coordinate 1,244 downwards.
GGCACCACCGGCTACGAGGAAGCCGCCGCCCAAGGGCTGCTCGCCGGCCTGAACGCCGCCCGCAAGGCGGCGGGCCTTGAAGCATGGCATCCAAGGCGCGACGAGGCCTACCTCGGCGTCATGATCGACGACCTCATCAACCACGGCGCCAATGAGCCCTACCGCATGTTCACCAGCCGCGCCGAATTCCGCCTGCGGCTGCGCGAGGACAACGCCGATACCCGGCTGACCGCCAAGGGCCGGGAACTCGGCTTGGTCGGCGATGGCCGCTGGCGGGCCTTCTCCGCCAAGCAGGCGCGGCGCGGGAAGCTGCTGTCGTTGCTGGCCGAAACGCCGATCAAGCCGGGCACGGCACTCGCCGCGAGACTCGAAGTCCAAGGCGGGAAGCCCATCACCGAATCCATCCGGTTGATCGAGTACTTGAAGCGCCCCGAGGTGCGCATCAACCAAGTGATTTCCCTGCTGGAAGAAGGTTTGGCGGACGGCGCTCCAGATCCGGAACTGCTGCGCCAAGTGGAGGCGGAAGTGAAGTACGAGGGCTACATCCGCCGCCAGGATGAGGAGATCGCCAAAATCCGCCGCCACGAAGCCATCGCGTTGCCAGCAAATCTCGATTACCGCGCTCTGCCGGGCCTATCCCGCGAGCTGCAGCACAAGCTCGCTGAGGCGCAGCCGGAGAGCTTGGCCGAAGCCGCCCGGGTTCCCGGCATGACCCCGGCCGCGCTCTCGGTCCTGCTGGTGCAGGCCAAGCGGCAACGCGCCGCCGCTTAGGCCGCTTTCCACTTTCATTACTGAACTTTCGTTTCGGGGGCTGAGGCGTCCTGCACTCGTGGCGAGGGACCGATGAGCTACCATGAATGCTGGTGGGGCGTTATGGGGGAAAGGCAAACTCCGCCTGTGGATCTTTGGGTGGTAGAGGGAGAGCGTGGAGAGGGATTACGTCAATGTCGAGCGGTTCGGCAAGTTTGGCAATATCCTCATCGTCGGAGTAAATGGTAGTTTGGCTCTGAATCCGAGCGATCGCGATGATCTGCCGATCGAATTTGAGCTTGGCGCGGGTTGTGTTGGTACCGGCCCTTGGATCGCCGGCTGAAATTGCACCCTATGTCATTGCCGCGAGCTCCACGGCAGCCCGTTGGTCGAAAGCCTCAACCCGAAAGCAACGTGTGGCGTTTAGGATTTCGTGATGTTGAAACGCTTCATCTGCCAGTGGCCTTCGGCATCGCGTTCCCAGCGTCCGTTGC
>JAQAJJ010000071.1 GCA_028278675.1 Candidatus Azophilus lithoversatilis | reverse complement strand
TTCACGATGGGCAAGGGCTCGATTCCGCTCCGTTCGAGGTCAATGCCAATCCGCTGGGACATCGCTCCCATTCGCAACCCGTGAAGCGCTGAGCGAACGGGACTTGATCAGAGGTTCCCTGGCTCATGCGTCAGCTGCCAGCGCTCTGTCCAACTGGTGCTTTCGAATCGGCGCGTCCACATTGGCGCCGATGCGCCTGCGCGAGCGCGCCTTGACTGGAACGCTCAAGCTGCCACTGATGCGTGATTGTCAGTGGTATGGAGCACTAGCCGCATTCTGGCTTTGTCTAACCTTTGCCTGCGTCGGCCAGACCGCGGCGCCGACCACCGATTCCGGCGAGCCGCTGTTGTTCGGCCAGTCCGCGGCGCTAAGCGGGCCAGCCGGCGAACTGGGCTCGGGTATGCGCCTAGGCCTTCTCGCCGCCTTTGATGAGGCGAATCGAAGCGGCGGCGTCCATGGCCACCCGTTGTCCTTGATCTCGCTGGACGACGCCTACGAACCGGAAGCCGCCATCGCCAACACTCGGGCGCTCATCAGGGAGCATGGCGTGTTTGCGTTGGTCGGTGCGGTCGGCACGCCCACCTCCCAAGCGGTTCAGCCAGTCGCCAGCGAGGCGGGCGTTCCCTACATTGCGCCCTTCACTGGGGCGGAATTTCTGCGCGAAGGCGGGAAGATGACCAACGTCGTCAACGTGCGCGCTTCCTATTTCCAGGAAACTGCCGAAATCGTAGCCCGTCTTACCGCTGATGCCAGTGCGCGGCGCATTGGCATTCTCTACCAAAACGACTCCTATGGAAGAGCGGGGCTTGAGGGGGTGCGCATGGCGCTTGAGGCGCACGGACTGCCGTTGGTGGCCGAAGCGGAGTATCCCCGCAACACCGAGAGCATTAAGGTGCCGCTGCTCGACCTGCGCCGCTACGAGCCCGATGCGGTAGTCATCATCGGTGCCTACCGGCCAGCGGCGGCGATGATTCGTTGGTCGCGCAAGCTCAACTTCGACCCCCTCTTCGCGAACATCTCCTTTGTCGGCAGTTCCGCCTTGGCCCGCGAGCTCGGTCCCGTCGGCGGTGGCGTTTACATCACGCAGGTGGTTCCCTTTCCCAAGGATTCGCAGGTCGAGGTGGTGGCGCGCTACCAACGGGCGCTGGCCGCGGTGGCGCCGGATGCCGAGCCCGACTTCGTCTCGCTGGAGGGCTATCTGGCGGGAAGGCTGGTGGTCGAGGGCGTCCGTCTAGCGGAATCCCCGGTGTCTCGGAAGGGTTTTCTGGAGGCCTTGCGAGAGGCGGCGGAAATCCGGCTCGGCGGCTTCGACTTGGGCTTTGGCCCGATGGACAACCAGGGTTCGGATCAGGTGTATCTCACGGTCATTGACGACCGTGGCCGCGTGGTTCCCGCTGCCCGGATGGTCAAACGTTGAGCGGTATGGAGGAAGGCGGCGGTCCGGCGGCGGGCAAGGTCGAATTCACGGCGCTGCCAGCCGACGATCGGCTTGAACGCTCCGAACAGCGCCGCTTCGGGGTCGGCCCGCAGATATACAGCGGCCTGCTGGGCAGCGTCGTTCTGGTCATTGTCGCCAGTTTTGTCGCCTACTTCTTCCTCAATGAGATTGTGCGCTATCAGTCGCGCCTGGCGGCTGAGAGCATCCCCAACCTGAGTCAGTCGGTGGAGATCGCCCGCCAAAGCGCGGCCTTGGTCAACGGCGCGGCGCGCATGGCCTCGGCGGCGACGCCAGCTGAACACCAAGTGATTTCGGGGCAGGTGCTGCGCGAGCGGGATGTGCTCATGACCTTGGTGGAGGAAGTCGGTGCTCGTTCCTCTCTTGATGGCCAAGCCGAGGTGTTGGAAAGTGGCTTAGTCCGCTTCGGATCCCTGCTGGAGGAAGTTTACGCCTCCTCGGCCCGGCGATTGACCATCGAGCAGGCGTTGGACGCGTTGGTCGAGGAGCTCGGAGCGCTCAACAGGCATATCGAACGCGAGGTCGGCTCGGCGATTGACGATCAAGGCTTCTTTCTGGTCGAAGGGCTGCGAAGTCTGGACGATCGGCCGCTGGCGCCTTCGAAGCGGGCCTCGGAAGCGCAACTTGCCTACTACCGGGATCTGGTTGAGATCAATCAGCAGGCCACGTTGGCCGGACTGCTGCTCGGCGAGGCGCTGTCATTGTCAGAGCGGGACTTGCTGGGACCCGTTGCGGAGCGCTTCCACAGCGCCGGGCAGAATCTTCGGCGGGCGTTGAACCGGCTCGACGCGGGCATCGCCGACTTGGATTTGGCCGAGGAAGTCGAGCGGTTGGTGGAGATGGGCGAGTCGGAGGAGGGCATCTTCACGCTGCGGCGAGAATCGTTGCGGCGGCTTGAGCAGGAGCGCGACGCGCTCGCGATGGGCCGTGAAGCGTCGGCCCAACTGCTCGCGGACATGGAACGCTTGGTCGAGAAGGTGCGCAACGAAGCGGTGGCCATCAACGCCGAGTCGCAGTCCACTGCCACGCAGGGCATCCTCTGGCTGATGCTGCTCAATGTTCTGAGCATCATCGGCGCGGTACTGATCGGCTGGCTGTTCGTTGGCCGGTATCTGTTGCGCCGCTTGGTTGGATTGGCCGGATCAATGCGGAAAATGGCCAGCGGCGATCTTGAGGTTCCCGTCGGCGTATCCGGCAATGACGAAGTCACCGACATGGCCAATGCGCTGGAGGTTTTCCGTCGCTACGCCCTGGAAGTGCAGCGGCTCAACCTCATCGAGAAGCTGGCCGAGGAGCTGGATGCCAAAAACCAGACGTTGGAAAAGACCTTGGAGCAACTGCAGCGGGCTCAGGAGCAAATCGTTGCGGAGGAGAAGCTGGCGTCCTTGGGCCAGCTCGCCGCCGGCGTTGCCCATGAGATCAAGAATCCCTTGAACTTCGTCAAGAACTTCACGGAGGTTTCCGCCGAGTTGATTGACGAGATTGGCGAAATCATTGACGAGTCGGAGGACGATGAGGCACTCGACCTGGCCGCCGAGATCAAGGAAATTCTCGACGACCTCAAGGTCAATCTCGACAAGGTGAGGGAGCACGGCAGCCGGGCCGACGGCATTGTGCGCAGCATGCTGGAGCACTCCCGGTCCGGGCCGGGAGACTGGCGGGTGGTCGATCTCAATGCCCTGCTGAAGCAGTACATGGATTTGGCCTACCATGCCATGCGGGCTGAAAACACCGACTTCAATGCAACCCTCGGCGTTGATCTCGATGACGATGTCGGCCCCGTCGAGGTGGTGCCCCAGGACATCAGCCGCGCCTTCCTCAACGTACTCACCAACGCCTTTCAGGCCTTGGAGGAGAAGCGCGTCAAGCTCGAAGGCGACTTCGAGCCGAAGCTCGACATCAGCAGCTGCCGCTTGGACGATGGCCTTGAGTTCTGCATTCGCGACAACGGCCCGGGCATTCCGGAGGACCTGCGTCAACGGATGTTCGAACCCTTCGTCACCACCAAGGATGCCGGAAAAGGCACGGGTCTCGGCCTGTCGTTGACCGCCGACATCCTCACCCGCCATGGGGGGGCCATCGAAGTGGACTCCGAACTCGGGGACTTTACCGAGATGCGCCTGCGCCTCCCGTTGCAACCGTCGGCGCACCGGGAGTTGGTCGCGAACGAGGATTGACAAGTCGCGCCGCCTATCGTTCGCCGGCACTGGATCGTTTAGCCTAACTAGCGCGTCCGCAAGGTGCTTCCTACATCCAAGGCGGAGCCTGCTTGGCATGGAACAGACTCCAATCGCAGCTTTGAAGGCATCCGGCAAACTCAATCGAGGGCGGGACGCCCTCGGCCCGTGGGACGCCGCCGAACGGCGTCCGGCTCTCCGAATGGCTCGAGGGCATTTTCCCTGGCACAGTCGCCAGCCCATTGATGCACAGGGGAATGTTCCGATTTCAAGCGGCGCCATGAGGAAGTGAGTCATGCGCGATGACGCAATCGTGGAAGCAGCAAGGGGGATTGTCGAGCGCTTGGGCGCCCTTGAGGGGGCGTTGCTGCCCATCCTGCATGCGGTTCAGGACGAGTTCGGCTACCTGCCCCCGGCTTGCGTTCCGGTCATCGCCAAGGGGCTGAACCTCTCCCGCGCCGAGGTGCAAGGCGTCATCAGCTTCTATCCGCTGTTCAGGGCGAAACCGCCGGGCCGGCGGGTTGTCGCCATCTGCCGGGCGGAAGCCTGCCAAGCCATGGGCGGCGCCGCCTTGGAGGCTCATGCCAAATCCGCGCTTGGCATCGGTTTTGGGGAGACTTCGGCGGACGGCGAAGTAACCTTGGAGCCGGTTTACTGCTTGGGCAATTGCGCCTGTCCGCCTTCGGTGACGGTGGATGGGGTGCTGCACGCCCGGGTCGACGCCCAGCGATTCGATGAGTTGATTGGTCGATGAGCGTCGAAGCATTCGTGCCAGCCGACTTCACGGCCTGTGCCTTGGGCGCCGATGAGGTGGCGGCGGCGGTGGCGGTCGCACCCGGCGTCGAGGTGCGCCGCACGGGCTCCCGAGGCCTCTATTGGCTTGAGCCCTTGGTGGAGGTGGCGACGGATGCCGGCCGCATCGGCTTCGGCCCGCTCGACGCGGCGTCCGCCAGCGCCCTGTTTGGCGACGGCCCGCCGGATGCCGGCCATCCGCGCTGCCTTGGCCTGGTGGAGGAACTGCCCTGGCTCAAGGCGCAGTCGCGCTTGACCATGGCGCGGGTCGGGGTCATCGAGCCCTTGTCCGTTGCCCAGTACAAAGCCCATGGCGGCTTTCAAGGCTTGGATCGGGCCCGCGCCCTGACTTCTGCGGCGATTGTTGAAACGGTCACCGAAGCGGGCCTGCGCGGACGCGGCGGCGCAGCGTTCCCCACCGGCATCAAGTGGCGCACCGTGCTGGAGGCGGAAGGCGATCCAAAGTACATCGTCTGCAACGCCGATGAGGGCGACTCGGGCACTTTCGCCGACCGCATGATCATGGAGAGCGACCCGTTCAGCCTGATCGAGGGCATGCTGATTGCCGGCCTCGCCGTCGGCGCCGACTGTGGCTACATCTATTGCCGGGCCGAATATCCGCTGGCCATCGACACCCTGGCTGCGGCGATTCGCTTGGCGGAAGGCGCGGGCTATCTGAACGACTTCCGCCTCGAGTTGCGCAAAGGCGCCGGGGCCTACATTTGCGGCGAGGAGACCTCGTTGCTCGAAAGCCTTGAAGGCAAGCGGGGCGTTATTCGCTACCGGCCGCCGCTGCCGGCGATCAAGGGGCTGTTCGGCCAGCCGACGGTGGTGAACAACGTCATCAGCTTGGCCTCGGTGCCGGCTATCCTGGCCCGGGGCTCGGACCACTACCGCAGCTTTGGCGTGGGCCGTTCGACGGGCACGCTGACTGTTCAGTTGGCGGGCAACGTGCGTCGGGGCGGTTTGTTCGAGGTGCCGTTTGGCAAGCCGCTGCGCTGGGTGGTCGAGGACTTGGGCGGCGGCACCGCCAGCGGCCGTCCGATCAAGGCGGTGCAGGCGGGCGGTCCCTTGGGTGCCTACATCCCGCCGCGGCATTTCGACACAGCCTTGGATTATGAGTCCTTTCAGGCCATTGACGCGATGATCGGCCACGGCGGCTTAGTGGTCTTTGACGAGGCCGCCGACTTGGGCGCCCTGGCCCGCTACGCCTTTGAATTCTGCGCCGAGGAGTCCTGCGGCAAATGCACTCCCTGCCGCATTGGCGCCGTGCGCGGCGTCGAGGTGGTCGATCGCATCCGGCGCGGGGAGGCGGCGGCGGACAACCGGGTGCTGCTCAGGGACCTCTGCCGCACCATGATCGACGGTTCCCTGTGCGGGCTCGGCGGCATGGCACCCTTGCCGGTGCTCAGCGTCATGGCGCACTTTGCGGACGAGTTGTGAAGCGTTGTAAAGTGCGGGACATGAACCTCTACTATCGGGTCGGTGCGGAGCGGGATCTGGGCACGCCCGCCGCCAACGGCAACCCCGCCGCCAACGGCGGGGCGGGCGCCGCGCCGACGGTCAACGTCCGGATCGACGGCCGCCCCATCGCTGTGCCTGAAGGCACCTCGGTGATGCGCGCTGCGGGCTTGGCGGGGGCGAGCGTACCCAGGCTTTGCGCCACCGAAGACTTGGCCGCCTTCGGCTCCTGCCGCTTGTGCCTGGTGGCCATCGAGGGGCGCAAGGGCTATCCGGCCTCCTGCACCACCTTGGTCGAGGAAGGCATGGTGGTGCATACCCAGACGCCCCGGTTGGCGGAGCTGCGGCGCAACGTCATGGAGCTCTACATCTCCGACCACCCCTTGGATTGCCTGACTTGCGCCGCCAACGGCGATTGCGAACTGCAGGACATGGCTGGCGCGGTGGGCTTAAGGACGGTGCGCTACGGTTACGACGGCGCCCACCATTTGGATAAGCCAAAGGATGAGTCCGCGCCCTACTTCAGCTTCGACCCGGCCAAGTGCATCGTCTGCTCCCGCTGTGTGCGCGCCTGCGAGGAGCAGCAGGGCACCTACGCCCTGACCATCAACGGGCGCGGCTTCGAGTCCGAGGTCATTGCCAGCCAGAACGAAGCCTTCATCGACTCCGAGTGCGTTTCCTGCGGTGCCTGCGTCAAGGCCTGCCCCACAGCTACCCTGATCGAAAAGTCGGTCATCGAACAGGGTCAGCCGGAAAGCGCCGTCGTCACCACCTGCGCCTACTGCGGCGTCGGCTGCTCCTTTCGTGCGGAGATGCAGGGCGACCAACTCGTGCGCATGGTGCCGAACCGCGACGGCCACGCCAATCACGGCCACTCCTGCGTCAAGGGCCGGTTCGCCTTCGGCTACGCCACCCACGGGGATCGCATCACGACGCCCTTGGTGCGCAACAGCATTGAGGACGAGTGGCGTCCGGTGGGTTGGGATGAAGCCATCCGCACCGCCGCCGAGCGCCTTAAGGCGATTCAGGCGCGCTACGGGCGCAAGTCCATCGGCGGGGTCACCTCGTCGCGCTGCACCAACGAAGAGGTCTATGTGGTGCAGAAGTTCATCCGCGCTGCGGCCGGCAACAACAACGTGGACACTTGCGCCCGGGTCTGCCACTCGCCCACGGGGTACGGGCTGAAGACCACTTTGGGCGAGTCGTCCGGCACGCAGAACTTCGATTCGGTGATGCAGGCCGACGTCATTGTCGTCATCGGCGCCAATCCCACCGAGGCCCACCCGGTATTCGCTTCGGCGATGAAACGACGGCTGCGTCAGGGCGCGGGCCTGATCGTCGTGGACCCCCGGGCCATCGATCTGGTCCAATCCCCTCACGTGCGAGCCGATCACCACCTGCAATTGAAGCCGGGCGCCAATGTGGCGATCATCAATGCCCTGGCCCATACGGTCATTGATGAGGGCTTGGAAGATGAAGCCTTCATTCGCGCCCGCTGCGACATGGCGGCCTACCGGATTTGGCGCGCCTTCATCAGCGAAGCGCGCAATTCCCCGGAGGCCACCGCCGAGGCCACCGGCGTCCCGGCGGCGCAAGTTCGGGCCGCGGCGCGACTCTACGCGCAGGCTGGCAATGGCGCCATCTACTACGGTTTGGGGGTCACCGAACACAGTCAAGGCTCCACCATGGTCATGGGCATTGCCAACTTGGCCATGGCCACGGGCAATCTCGGCCGCCCCGGAGTGGGGGTCAATCCACTGCGCGGCCAGAACAACGTGCAGGGCGCTTGCGACATGGGTTCCTTTCCCCATGAACTGGCCGGCTACCGGCACCTTTCAGACGAATCCACCCGGCGGCTGTTCGAGGCGGAATGGCAGGTCGCGCTCGACGTCGAGCCCGGCTACCGCATCCCCAACATGTTCGACGCCGCCATCGACGGCGAATTCAAGGGCTTGTACGTACAGGGCGAGGACTTCGCCCAATCCGACCCGGACACCCAACATGTCTATGCGGCGCTCTCCGCGATGGAGTGCGTGATTGTTCAGGACCTCTTCCTGAACGAAACCGCCAAGTTCGCCCACATCTTCCTGCCGGGCTGCTCCTTCCTGGAGAAGGACGGCACCTTCACCAACGCCGAACGCCGCATTTCACCGGTGCGCAAGGTCATCGATCCCTTGGCCGGGATGGATGAATGGGACATCACCTGCCGGCTGTCCACCGCCATGGGCTATCAGATGCACTATGCGCATCCGAGCGAGATCATGGACGAGATCGCCCGCTTGACGCCCACCTTTCGCGGCGTGAGCTACGCCAAGCTCGCCGAACTTGGTTCCATTCAATGGCCTTGCCGGGACGAGGCTTCCGCCGGAACGCCGCTGATGCACGTCGATCAGTTCGTGCGCGGCAAGGGCTACTTTGCCCCGACCCCCTATGTGCCGACCGAGGAGCGGGCCAACGCCCGCTATCCGTTGCTGTTGACCACCGGCCGGGTGCTCTCGCAGTACAACGTGGGCGCCCAAACGCGCCGTACCGACACCGTGGCCTATCACTCGGAAGACCAACTCGAGATTCACCCGGCCGACGCCGAAGTGCGGGGTATCGTCGATGGCAGTTGGGTCGGCTTGAAGAGTCGTGCCGGCGAAACCGTGCTGCGCGCCGCGGTCACTGAACGGGTCCTGCCGGGGGTGCTCTACACCACGTTCCACCATCCCGAGTCCGGCGCCAACGTCATTACCACCGACAATTCCGATTGGGCCACCAATTGCCCCGAATACAAGGTCACGGCGGTGCAGGCCTATCCGGTCAGCAAGCCGTCGCAGTGGCAGGAGATGTTTCGCCGCTTCACTGCCACGCAGCAGCAGCTTTCGGAGCAGGCGCTAAGCGAGGTTTGAGGCCGTGCGACCATGACCGTTGACTCTGCCAAGCTGGTTCGCATGGCTGAGCAGATCGCCGCCAACCTGGCCTACACCGACGATGTGCCGCTCGTGGCAGCCCGAGTGGCGGATCATCTCAACCGCTTCTGGGATCCCAGAATGCGCCATGCGCTCGTCGAGATCGCCAATGGCGAAGCCGACCGACTCTCGCCCGTCCTTAAGGCTGCGGTTGCGCGACTGCGCGGCATCATCGGGGAACCAGCGGCGTGAGCGGGCCGGGCGGAACCCGCCGCCGCACCCTTCAATTTCGCCGCGGCCAGCTCTTGAAGGCCGCCGATGACCGGTTGGCTCCGGAGGAGCCCTTGGAAATCCGTGTCCGGGCGCGGCCCGTCAGCGTGACCATGCGCACCCCGGGCCACGATGAGGACCTGGTGGCCGGCTTCCTGCTCACCGAAGGGGTAATTCAATCGGCTGAGGACATCGTCAAGATCGAAGCGCCCGAACGGGCCGGGGGATTCAACCTCACTAACGTCTTCCTGCGGCCCGAGGTGCGTTTCGATGTGGATCGGCTGACCCGCCATGTGTTTGCGAGCTCCAGTTGCGGGCTTTGCGGCGCGGTGACCATCGAGCAGGTTCACAAGCAGTTCCCGCCGGTTGAGAGCGGTTTGCGCATCCCGGTGCGGACGGTGCTCGCCCTGCCGGACGCGCTGCGGGCCGCCCAGGACGAATTTGCCGCTACCGGCGGCATGCATGCGGCGGGGCTGTTCGACGCCCAGGGCAAGCTGCTTGTCGCGCGCGAGGACGTGGGTCGCCACAACGCGGTGGACAAGGTGCTCGGCCACGCCCTGCGCCACGGGCCCTGGCCCGCCGCCGACCATCCGCTCATGGTCAGCGGCCGCGCCTCCTTCGAGATCATGCAAAAGGCCTTGGCGGCGCGGATTCCGATGGTGTGCGCGGTGTCGGCGCCGTCTGGCTTGGCGGTGGATTTCGCCGAGCGCAGCGGCCAGACGCTGGTCGGCTTTCTGCGCGAAGGCCGGCTGAACGCCTATGCCCACGAACAGCGGCTGGACTTTTCGACCGGCTAAAACACGACGGTCTTCGCCTCGTTCAACAAGACCCGATGCTCCACGACGGCTTTGAGAGCGTTGGCTAGGAGGGAGGCTTCGATGTCACGGCCGAGCTTGACCAGATCGTCCGGCGGGTGGCTGTGATTCCCACTGATGACGCCTTGGGCGATGATCGGCCCCTCATCTTCACTGCCCGGGCATGGGCTTGATGGCGCGAACTGAGTCACCGCCATAAAGCCCGCAGCGCCGGTAGCGCAGCGCATTGCCAGCCTTGCCGCAGATCTGCAGAATGCCTGCTTCGCGAAAGCAAAACGCCGCCTGTTGACCTAGGCGGCGCGGGCTTTGCATCGCGTACGCCAAGTCGGCGGTAGTGAACTCCTCCGGCAGGCCGGCGTCGAGCATGGCAAAGAGCTCCCCCATGGACTCGATGCGGTGGGTTTCCAGCACCTCGACCAGTCGGCGGTCGATGGTGCTCCAGCCGCCCCGGCCCCGATTGCGGCGGGGGTCGGGAAGGCGGACGTCCTCTTCGACGATCATGACGACCTCCAAGGCGAAATTGGGATGGGCGAGGAGCTTGGGAATGCTCGTCAAGCCCGAGAAGATGCTGAACAGCCCCCCGTGTTTCGGCGACTTCCGGCGGGTCACGCCTCCATCCGCCTGCTCGACCTGTTTGATGATGAAACGATCCCTTGCGATCGGATGCACCAAGGTGACCGCGTGGCTTTCAAGCAGGCGTGGCAGCTTGCGTTTCAATCCCGAGAAGCCGCCGGTGTGGATTTCGATGATCCGCTGCCCAATGAGCACATCCACGACATAGCCGTCGATGAGCTGCTCGCTGAGGCTGCCGGGGGCCGAGTAGAGAGCCTTCAGAGCGCGGTGCAGGGACCGCTCGTTCAGTTCGCCGATGCGGGCTGAGCTTGGCAACGGGGGCTGGCTCGCCGATCAGGGGGCAGTGCTGGTTTTACCGCCCGGTTTCCATCGGCAGGGATTCATCGCGTACCCACTCCGCCAGGGAGCCGTCGTACACCGCGACCTCCGTCTTGCCCAAAAGCAGGCAAGCGAACGCGTCGATGGTTGCGGAGATGCCGCCGCCGCAGTAGGTGATCACCTGGGGCGCTGCCAGCAGTCCCTTGGCGCTCAGTGCTTCGCGCAGCGCAGCGCCCTCCTTGAAGCAGTCGTCGTCGAGCAGGTCGTCGTAGTGCAGGTTGATGCTCCCGGCGATGTGGCCCTTGCGTCCGTAGCTGAAGTCACCCTCGCCGGCGTACACGTCGGGCGAGAGGGCGTTGACCGTGCAAACCTCACCGTCACCGATGGCGGCGAGCACCGCGTCCCGGTCCACAAACAGCGCCGCGTCGGGAGTTGCCTTGAAGTCCCCTGCGGGATGGTTCGCCGCATCGGTTGACACAGGGTGTCCGTCATCGCGCCACGCTTTCAGGCCCCCGTTCAGCACCCGCGCCCGCCGATGCCCGCAGTAGCGCAGCAGCCACCAAGCCCGGGTGGCCCACATCATGTGTCCGCTGCTGTAGAGCACGACTTCGGTATCGTTGGAGACGCCGAGGCGGGCGAACAGCCGCTCCAAATGCGCAACCGGCGGCAAGGTGAAGCCGAGGCCGGTGGAGGTGTCGGAAGCATCGCCAATGAGATCGAGAAACCCTGCGCCGGGTATGTGCCCCTCATTGAATCGCGCCAGCCCGGATTCCGCACGGTAGCCGCCCTTGGGCGCGGGGGCCAGAAACACCGTAGCATCCAGGACGCGCCGGCCGTCTAGGTCCGCGGCCAGCTCGGTGGGCGAGATCAGGTGCTCCGGGTGGGCGTATGACATGGTTTCAAATCTCCAGTTTGGCGGCTATTATGCGGTTCCTGGTGGTTTTCGCCACTATTGCTGGTCGTGTCCCAAGTCGAGCGGATCAATGAGAGTGTTCCAGGGCAAATGTTCTTTGATGCCGTCCGAATCCGAGAGTTCGCCGTCTTGCCGGCAAACTACGCCCGCCTTGTCTCCGCGGTACGCACTATCGCTGCTTAGCCGCTGAAATGTTGGACTGTGAGCATTTTTTCGCCTATGGTTATGCATGTATACCAACAACAACGCCATCCCCCCTAAACGTCCCTTAAAAGAACGTCCTCTCAAAACAAATAAGGTTGCTAAAAGAATGGAAAGCACGTCCCTTGCTATCCGGTCGAAGTTTCAGGCTTGCGCCGTTGACCTCCGCGAGACTCGCCTCCAAGGACCATGGCTCCAGGCCCAGCCACGGCGGTTCGCGTGGGCGCGCATCTTTGGCGCGATCTTCTGTCTGGCCTGGTTCGGCTTGCCGACCGTAGCGCTCGCCCAGCCGACGCTGGTAGTTGACCCCATTACAGGCGACGACAAGATCAGCATAGAGGAGAAGACGGACGGCTTCAGCGTCACTGGCAACACCGGCGCCGTCGGGGGTGTAGACGTCGATGTGACATTCGGCACCCAGACGCTCTCCACCACCTCGATCGTGGACCTCACCGATACTTCAGTCCACGGCACTTGGTCGGTGGCCGTGCTGGCCAACGCGAGCTACGTTACCGAG
>JAQAJJ010000070.1 GCA_028278675.1 Candidatus Azophilus lithoversatilis | reverse complement strand
GCGAATAGCCCGCCAGGCGCGCATTCACCTTGCCCTCCACGAGCGGCAGGTTGATGGCGGCGCGCACGTCGGTGCGGCCATAGTCGCCCACTGTGACCTTGCCCGACATCTCAAACTCGTCGGTGGGCCGCCTGGTGCGGAGCTGAATCGCCCCGGAGGCGGTGTTCCTGCCGAACAGGGTACCTTGGGGCCCGCGCAGCACCTCGAGCTGCTCCACATCGAACATGTCGAGGTTGTTCATCACCGGACGGGTGTAGTAGATGCCATCAACCATGATGGCCACCGGCGGGTCGAGGGTGGAATCCACTTCCACCAAGGCATAGCCGCGCACGGAGGCGGCCAGCACGCTGCTCAGGATGCCGTTGTTGATGGTGACGTTCGGGGCCGGGAGGGGCATGGCGGCCAGGTTCGGCGTAAACATCATGTCGAGCCGCTCGGCGGTGATCACGGAGACCGCCACCGGCGTCTCCTGTAGCGGCTCCTCCCGCTTGCGGGCGGTGCTGACCACCTCCTCCAGAATGCCGTAGCGGGCTTCAATGTCCGCGTCGTCACCGGGGGCGGCCAGCGTCTGCTGGCCGAGCATGAACAGCGCCAATCCCGAAAGCGCAGCTAGTGTTCGGATCTTAGTTTGCATGGTATTCCCCTTGATTTCAGCGCAGGCTCCTAGCGCACCGTGGCCGGGCCACAGCACGCAAAGCGCCATCATGAAGTTGCGTTTCAAGGCGGCATGCAGTCCTCTCCACCGCCGGGTCGCACCAGTATGGTGCAATAGTTGGGCAACCTCTGCAAGTCAGTCAGGGAAATTCATCAAGGGAATTCATCATCGTGCTCGCCGAGCAACGGGGCGCGCCGGTCGGGTGGTCGTTGACCATCAATCCGGATGGGGCTCGACAGCATGCGCAAACCGCCCTCGCGCTGCGGATGGTCCACGCGGTTGAGCATCCCCACCTCCTCCGCAAACGGGTTGTCCAAGGCCCCGGCGATGTCGTTGACCGGCGCCACGGGCACCAAGCCCGACAACAGCGCCACCCAATGGGCGCTTGGCTCACTCTCCAGCGTTTGCTCAATCTCCGCCTGCAGCGCTTGCCGATGGGCCAAGCGGGAAGGCGGGTCAATGAAGCGTTCGTCCACCGGCAGATCAGGGCGCTGCACCGTTTCGCAGAACAAAGTCCAGAACTTCGGGGTCTGGCACATGACGAACAGCCAGCCATCCTGGGTGCGGAACAGTTGGCTGGGCACGATGCTCGGATGGGATGAACGCGAAAGACGCTCGGTGCGCAGGCCCTCGTTCAGGTACCAAACCGCCGGATAGGACAGTTGATGCAGCGCCGTGTCGTAGAGCGATAGATCCACATCGCAGCCTTGGCCGGTCTGGCGGGCGCGCAGCACCGCCGACACCAAGGACAGCGCCATCAGCGAGCCGGTCATGAAATCCACCATGGACAGGCCGAACCGCGCCGGCGGGCCTTCCGGCTCGCCGGTGAGGCTCAGGAAGCCGCACTCCGCCTGCATCAGGTAGTCGTACCCCGGCCACGCGGCACGGGCGTTGCCGCGCCCGTATGCGGAAAGATGCGCGCAAACGATTGCGGGCTTGATGCCCGACAGGTCGGCGTAGCGGATCCGTAGCTTTTCCGGCTGGTCGCCGCGCAAGTTGTTGGCCACCGCATCAGCCTCGCCAAGCATCCGCTCAAAGCGGGCGCGGCCAGCGGCGGATTTCAAATCCAGGTTGACGCTCTTCTTGCCGCGGCTGAAGGTCTGGTGGAACTGGCTGTCGTCCTCCCCCAACAGATACGGGCCGACCGATCGCGAATAGTCGCCGCCCGCAGCCCCGTTCTCCACCTTGACCACTTCGGCGCCTAGGTCGGCGAGCAGCTGCGTGCCGTAGGGACCGGCGCCGTAGTGCTCAATGCTCAGTACCCGCACGCCACTCAATGGAGACATCGCCACACCGCCCATCCGCTAGTAGTGACCGATTCGGTCTTCGACAGCGTTGCCCTTGCCGGGCACGAGCACGTTGCGCAGAAAGCTGCACACCTCCACGCCATCTTGGTTCAAGCCGATGGTTTTGACGGTAACGATGCCCTGTCCGGGTCGCGACTTCGACTCCCGCTTGGCGATCACCTCGGATTCGCCGTAAAGGGTGTCGCCCTCCAAGACCGGGGCGCTGAACTTCACCTCGTCCATGCCGAGATTGGCGATCGCCTTCTGGCTGATGTCGGTGACGCTCATGCCGATGAGCAATGCCAAGGTGTACGGGCTGACCACCAGGTTGCGGCCAAACTCCGTGCCCTTGGCGTACTCCACATCGAAGTGCAGCGGATGGGTGTTCAACGTCAGCAACGTGAACAGGTGGTTGTCATACTGGGTGACCGTCTTGCCCGGACGATGCTCATAGACGTCGCCGACTTGGAAATCCTCAAAGTAGCGTCCGAAGGTCTCTCGATATCTTTGCGGCCCAATTTTCTTTGATGTTTTCGACATATTTCTTCCAACTAGCTAATACTTTGATGTTTTTTGGATCCTTCCTCTACCACTTATTCTAAGCCGGAAAAGCCGGATCGGGAAACGCGCACTCGCCCTGAAGCAGATGGCTTGAGCGTAATTGAATTCCCCCGTGGCCGTCCTAGCGCTGGGCAACCACAAGGTCCCAGCTGCCCACAGCGCTGCGGTTAGCATGCGCGGGCGACCCTGCTGCGTCCATGACCCTCACCAAGCGGCAACCCATCCACTGCGCCACCTGAGGGGCGACGGCATTGCCCACCGGGTGGTAGCTGAGGCTGCCGATGCGCTTGGCTTGCCCGCCGTCAATGTGTCGCGGCAGAACGGCTTGATCTCGCAGTGAAAAGGCAGTTTGAAGCCCGCCCGCTCAACGCCGAAGTCGAGTCCACCAATGCCGGAAAAGAACGAAGCAACGGAGCAAGACAGTTTCAATTCCTCGTTGGCGCAAACCGCAAATGATTCCGCGTAGGCGAAGTTTACCGCGCCGGCGCGGACAGCGAAACCGAATTTGCCCAGCGCCTCAGCGCGCCAAGTGGCCAAGGAAACTTGATGGTAGGCTGATGGCATGGACTTGCTCGGTCAGATGGCGCCCTTGGGGTGGCCGCAGGGAATTTGAAATTGAAATCGACCAACGCTTGGCCTCGATGGCGGGTGATCTGCGCGCAATTGACCGGCTGGAGGCCCGAAGCCTAGAACTGGCGCAGGCGATTCAGGCGCATGAAGCGACAATCGCAGGGAAATCAACAGCACGGCAATCCGGGAAACGGCAGACGAGTTGATTCACATCAAGTCGTCCCTTTTCGGAATGACCAATTCAGGCTCCGCATCGGCCCTGATCGAGGCCGAAACCCATGCGGACATCAAGGCGCATTGGGAGCCCAACAATTGACGAGGTCAAGGGCCTGCTTGACCAGCAACACAGCGTCAGGCCGGGCCAGTCAACTTGGCCACCGAAGCGAACCCTTGTGGCCGGACTCGACAAGCTGCCGCCCCGATGCGTCTTCAGCAGTGGAGCGCGCTACTGCCCAGCAATCGGCGGTGCCCGGTGGGGATCGCCGCCGCCCGTGAATTCGCCAAGGTATTGGCACAGGCGGGCGAGTTGGCCCACCTCATCCGCTCGGCTGAGCAACTGCTCCCAGTCTTCGACGGGCGGGCTTTCGACCCTCGCCGCCGCACTGTCCTGCGCCACCTTTTGGGCAAGGTCCACCGAGTAGGCCAATAGCTGGCCCATCGGTTTGGCGGCCAGGTTGATCAGCCAGATTGCGGCGAATACGCCCACGATGAAGATGATCGATATCAGGTAAACTTGCTGGCCAATGGCTCGCTGTATCTTCAAGGCAATCAAGCCGGTGTCCATGCCGACGTGAACGGTGCCGGCCACCCCCGCCAGGATGGGGCTGCCTACCTCAATGAAGTCGCCCATGCCGGGCAGGCTGCGATCGACGGTCTCGGTGCTCAGCGGGTCGCCGTTGCGAATCTGATCGGGGATGCCGGGCACGAAGGTGTGGGCGATAAACTCGCCGGTTTCATCGGTTATGTAAACGTATTTGATGGCTTGGATGAGCACGAACTGGTCGATCAACGACTGCAGTGCCGACAGGTCGCGATTCAGCAGAATGTCCACACTGGAGTCGGCGATGGTCTGGGCGATGTTCCTGCCGTTGGTCTGGTACTCCTCGGACAGATGCGTATCCACCGTGACGATGCACAGAATCGACGTGGACAGGCCAATCGCCCCGAATAGAAGAAAGATGCCGAATAGGGTTTTTTGGAAGAGCTTTTGGACTTTCATGACGTCATGCAACCTTGTGTGCCGGTTGGGTGTGCGCGGAGCGACTGCTGCGGCTTCACGGTCCCTCGTTTCAGAAACGGCCCGCACTTCGCCGCGTTTAAGCCTTAGAATACCCCGCTTGGCGCACAGATTGGAAAGTTGACGATGGGGAGCCTCCGAAGTCGCCCATTCGTGATGGTGGCCCTGTGCCTGATGCTGCACATCTGCTTCGGCACCGTTTACGCTTGGAGTTTCTTCCAGTCGCTGCTCGTGCGCCAGCTCGGCTGGTCCTACACGGATTCCGCCTGGGCCTTCAGCGTGGCGATTTTCTCCTTGGGGGTGTCTGCGGCTTGGGCGGGCGCCATGCTGCCGCGCTTCGGCCCACGCCGGTTGGCCGTGATCGGTGGGACGATGTTCGCCGGCGGCTACCTGATTGCGAGCCTTGCCTTGCACTGGGAGTCGTTGGCGCTGTTCTACCTCGGCTACGGCGTGATCGGCGGCGCCGGGATCGGTCTCGGCTACGTCACCCCGGTGGCGACCGTGGCGAAGTGGTTTCCGCATCACAAGGGGTTGGCGACCGGCATCGTCGTGATGGGCTTCGGCATCGGCGCCCTGCTGCTGAGCAAGGGCTTGGCCCCCACCCTGCTGGCGCTTTCTGGCGGCGACCTGACCATGACCTTCCTTTGGTTGGGCATCGTGTTTGGCTGCATGGTGATCCCCGCCAGCTTGGGCTTGAGCGATCCGCCAGCCAGTTCCAGTCCTCCCAACCAGGCCAGCGGGCCTTTGGCAGTGGGCGAAGGTGAGTCCATCAAGGCGTGCCTAAAGACCCCCGCCTTCATCGTCACTTGGATCGTCTTCTTCTTCAACATTGCCGCCGGCATTTCCGTCATCAGCTTCCAGTCATCGCTGCTGCAGGACGTTTGGAGCTTCGCCGATCCAACCGTGGAGCCGGAGACGCTGGCGGCCTATGGCGCCATGCTCATCGCCGTCAGCTCGATGTTCAACGGCGGCGGCAGGCTGTTGTGGGGCATGGTGGCGGACCGCATCGGCCGGGCGCGAGTGTTCCGCATCTTGCTGGCAAGCCAGATGGTGGTGTTCGGCGTATTGATGACCGAGCGCGACCCGATCGTCTTCTCCGCCTTGGTCTGCTACGTTCTGCTGTGCTTCGGCGGCGGCTTCGCCGTGATGCCCTCGTTCATCGCGGAGGTTTTCGGCACCAAACGGATGTCCTCCGTGTACGGCGCAATCCTCACCGCCTGGGCCGCCGCCGGCCTCATCGGCCCGCTCTACGTGGGCTACCTGAAGGATGTCTATCCGGATCGGGCAGTGATGTACTGCTTCCTGACCGGCATCCTGATGCTGGGGCTCGGCTGGGTGTTCACCTACCTGCTGAACGACGACCCGGTGCGGCTGAAGCGGCCTACGCTGGCCAGCACTTTGCGCGAACTCGGCATTGCGAAGGTTTGAAAGCCTAAAGTGGCAGTTACCCGAAGATCGCTGGTTCAAGGCACGTTGGGCGCCGGGCTGCTGCTGCCGGCCATGGCCTCCCGAAGTGCCGGGGGAGTGACCGATGCGGCCTTTGTTCTGGGCATGTCCGCCGCTTTTTCGGGCCCTTCCCGAGGCCTTGGCATCGAACTATACCGAGGCGCCAATGCCTATTTTACCCACGTCAACACCCAAGGGGGCGTGGGCGGCCGGGAAATCCGAATAAAGACCTACGATGACGGCTACCAACCGGATCCGTCGGTCAAGAACACCATGGCCCTGATGCTGGAGGATGACGTGTTCCTGCTGTTCGGCTACGTCGGCACCCCGACCGTAACCCGCGTGCTGCCGATGCTGAAGAAGTTCCAGGAGCGCGACATCTACCTGTTCTTCCCCTTCACCGGCGCCCAACCCCAGCGCGAGCCGCCCTACGGCGATTTCGCGTTCAACCTACGGGCCTCCTACCGACAGGAGACCGGTGGTTTGGTGGACAATTTCGTGCGCATCGGCCGTCGGCGAATTGGGGTGTTCTACCAAGCGGACGCCTATGGGCGAAGCGGCTGGGCCGGGGTTCGCAGCGCCATGGCCCGACACGGCCATCGGATCGTCGGCGAAGCCACCTATCGCCGCGGGGAAATGTTCACCGGCGGCCTGCGGGCGCAAGTGGAGATACTTAAGGCATCGAATCCCGATGCGATCATCTGCATTGGCGCTTACGCCGCTTGTGCCGCCTTCGTGCGCGACGCCGTGGACTTAGGCCTTGAGGTGCCCATCGCAAACCTGTCATTCGTCGGCAGCGAGAACATGCTCAAGTTGCTGACTGGGCTGGAAGGCGACACCTCCCGGTACACCGAGTTGCTGGTCAATTCCCAGGTCGTGCCGAGCTACGAGGACGTTTCCATGCCGGCGGTGGTCGAATACCGCGAACTCATGCAGCGCCATGCTCCTGAACCGCCGGTGGAGTCGGTCACGGAGGCCTACACGCCCTTCCCCCAGAGCTTCACCAGCCTGGAAGGCTTCTTGAACGCCAAGTTGCTGGTTGAAGTGCTCCGCCGCCTCGATGGCCAGCCCAGACGCGCCGACCTGGAGCGCGCCGTGTTCACCGTGCGCGATTTCGACCTCGGCATCGGCGAGCCGGTCTCATTCAGTCCGGAGCGCCGCCAGGGCCTGCAGCGCGTGTACTACACGGTCGTGGAAGACGGCCGCTTCGTGGCCTTGGGCGATTGGGCAGCGAAATTCGGCTGACCCAAGGCCTTCCACGCTCAACAGTGCAAGGGCAAGATGCCCTCGTCCCGATTCAAGGAACGATCAAAAGGCCTCGGCTTGCCGCAAGGCTTCGATGTCCTCGTCACCGTAGCCGCCAAGTTCCCGCAGCACACTTTGGGTATCCGTCCCAAGGGCGGGCGCGTCGGTGAGTTCCGGGGGCGTCACGCCTTCGTAGCGCAATGGCGTGCGGCACAGGGCAATGCGCCCCAACGCCGGATGCTCACGCCATTCCAAGGTGCCGCGCTCGTGCAGATGCGGGTCGGCAACCACCTCCTCCAAGGTCTGCACCGAAGCGCAGATGACGCCACCTGCTTGCAGAATGTGGAAGATCTCATCGCGGGTGCGAGTTTTGGTCCAAGCCTGCACGACCGCGTCCACCTCGTCGATGTGCGCGGCGCGACTGGCCATGTCGGCGAACTCGGTCCGTTCCCCCAACTCGGGCTGGCCCATGGCCTTGATGAGCCGGCGCCAGTGCCCTTCACGAATGCAGATCATGGCCACATGGCCATCCTTGGCCCGATAGACGTTGTAGGGCGCCAAGCTCAAGCCTGGATGCCGATTGCCTCGGCGCGGTCCCTGCTCGCCGTTGAGGTAGTAGGCCCCCAACGCCGTCGCCAGTGCCGGGAACACCGTGTCCTGCATGGCGATGTCGATGACGGCGCCCTCCCCGGTTCGTTGGCGCCGGTAGAGGGCGCTGACGATGGCGGCGTAGAGATGCACCCCGCCGAAGAAGTCGCACAGCGCCGCGCCCGACTTGAGCGGCGGTGTCTCCTCCAATCCCGTGATGCTCATGATGCCGGACATGGCCTGAATGGTGAGGTCCATCCCCAGGTAGTCCCGGTGCGGGCCGGTGGCGCCGTAGCCGGTGCCGGCGGCATAGACCAGCCGCGGGTTCTCCTGGCGCAGCGCCGATGCGCCGATGCCGTAGCGATCCATGGTGCCGGGCGCGAAATTCTCCAGCACCACATCCACTTCCCGCGCCAAGCGCTTCAAGACCGCCTGACCAGCCGCGGACTTGATGTTGAGCGTCATGCCCTCCTTGCCGGCATTGAGCAAGGCAAACGGATAGCTGGCCGTCGATGCCTCACCTCGTGCGCGCAACGGCTCGCCGAGGGGCGATTCCACCTTGATGACGCGGGCCCCTGCCTGCGCGAGCAGAAAGCCGCAGTAAGGACCGTTGTAGATTTGCCCGAAGTCGAGCGCCGTCACCCCGGCTAGCGGTTGGTCCATGGGTTGATCTCTGTTGGATCGATCGCAACCCTTGGTTGCAATGCTTGAGTGGCGCGCCCGGGAGGATTCGAACCCCCGACACCTGGGTTCGAAGCCCAGTGCTCTATCCAGCTGAGCTACGAGCGCTGGAAAGCCTTGGAAGGTTGGGCATAGTGCAGCAAGGGGGATGGGGATTCAAGGCGAAATGCCATCGGGCGAAATGCCATCGGGTCGGGCTTCGTTTGGAGCAGCCCCCGCGAGAGCGTTCCCGTCCTCAATGCAATTCCGCGGTCCATAGGTCCCTATGCCCGCTCCACTTCAAACGCAGCCAAGTTGCGGTCGGACTTGTTGAACTCGACGGCGATCAAGTCGATTGGTTCTGCGAGGGCACGATACTTTTCGGCGTAGCCCTTGGCTTTAGTGCCAGGGCCGCGAGAGGAAGTAGCGTGAGCCACCATCGACCAGCGCCTCGATAAAGGGCGTTTTGTCCACGTAACAGCAATTCTGCTCCCGAATCTTGCGCAAGGTCTGAATCCCGATGGGCAGCCTGCGCTTGGTCATGGTCGCACCTCAACCCGCTGCCCGGAATGTGAAAGGACTGCCGCAGCGCGGGTCAGTTCATTTCGAAGCCGCCCGCCACGCTCAGCGAAACGCCAGTGACATTCACCGCGCTGGCCAGATAGACGGCGGCCTGCCCCATGTCCTCGACGGTCTGCGGCCGGCCGAGGGGAATCGTCTCAGCCATGGCCTCTTCAAATTGCTGCTGTTGATCCGACGCGTCAACGGTGTTGGCGGGCATCAGGTGCTCCAGCCACATGGCCGTGCCCACCATGCCGGGACAGAGCGCGTTCACGCGAATGCCCGTGGGCGCGAGTTCCGCCGCCAAGGCTTGGGTGATGCCCACCACGGCAAACTTGGAGCCGCAGTAAGCCACCAAGTTGCGAAAGCCCCGCTTGCCGGCAATGGAAGCCGTATTGACGATGGCGGCATCGGACGACGCCCTGAGCGCCGGCAGCGCTGCTTGCGTCATCAGGAAGACGCCCTTGGCATTGACCGCGAACACCCGCTCCCAGTCCTGCTCGGAGAACTCCTCGATCGGTCCTGATTGCAGGACCCCCGCGTTGTTTACCAACACATCAAGCCCCCCGAAACGGGACAGGGTCGCCTGCACAGCCGCTTCGCAACTGGCCTTGTCGGTGACGTCGAGGTCGGTAGCGGCAACCTCGCCCAAGCCTTGGGCTTCGGCTAGGGTCTCTTGCCGGTCACTGGCGCTGGCCAGCTCGTAGTTCCACTTTCCGCCGTCGGCAAGGTCGGCGATCATGACTTGGTCGCCGTTGGCAAGAAAAGCTCGGGCGATGCCGCGGCCGATGCCGCGGGCGCCGCCGGTGATCAGGATGGTTCTTGGCATGGGATGGGGTCCATTGGGGTTGGTTGGGGTCGATTATCAGGCATAGGTGGCCAGCCTTCACGGTGATTCCAAACGTCGGTAGCGGCTCAGTTTGCATGGCGGGAACGAGGGCGGGGCGCACCCCGAGAAATGGCATGGAACGCTGCCCGGCCCGAGGGCATCTTGCCCTCGCCTTGAATCAGGGCGCTTCTACGCGGAGGCTCGTCGCGCGGAGCGGGCTCTCTATGTCCGATGGCCAGGATTTTCCGTCGAGCCTTCCTTGCGCTTGAGGAATTCATGAGTGACCTCAGCCGTCTCCTTCGCGCACTGCCGCAGTAGGTCGATTTCGTATGGTGTCAGCATCCGGGGAGCGGGCGAGATACCGAGCTTCCGATTGAGTAAGGAGATCGAAGGTGTGGTCTAAGTGGATTCGCCGCCACGTCTAGCTTTCTCGCCAAGACAACGGGCTTGGTAGCCTTGAGGATGCGCCTTCTGCTTCAACACGATTGTTGCACGGCAAACAACCCAAGGCCGAAGTGGCTTCCGTAACACAGAGCTACCGGGCCATCTACCGGTACTGGAAATGTGACTTGGAGCAACGCGCCTGCCGCGTCGTGCTGTCTCTCGCCCCCTCGGGAGCGGAAGCGATGGAATTGGAGCGAATGGCGTGTGGAACCCCCAATTTGAATGTTACTCAGCTTACGGACATCGATCTTGGCGACATCGAAGCCGAACGAGTAATCCAACCCCGTTCGCCGCACAAGCCGTCGGAATTCTCCCGCTTGACCTTCGGACTTCAGATGACCTGCCGCTAGGAAAGGCGTGACACTTATCCAACATTTGGAACGCCCGAAGACGAAGGTGCTCTCCGCAACGTCCTTTGGGCTGCCGAACCCTTCGAGAGCCAGCCGCCACTCCTTGGATCCCGTCTCTTCGACATCCTCGTCGTCGACGTGTTCGTTCCGTTTCATCCACAGGCGGGTAATGCCGTCTAGCCTAGCTTGGATGTCACGACCAATGCCGCCCGGTATGAACACAGAGACGTGATCGATCAGGCCATCCGAGTCAGCGTCTTCGGGAAGCCAGAACGCGTGGCGGTGCGTCGGGTCTTGGAGGGGTCTGCCTTCGGCGTCGCGACCGGAAATTTGCCAAGGCGCTTTCGGTATTCGACGATCGGACGATGTGTCTTGCCGCCAGCCAAACTTCGACAACGCCGCTAGGCGCATGAGCTCTCCGATCTTAACTGTCTCTTCAACACGGGGGCGAGGGCGTCCTGCGAGCAGGTATCTAGCCACGGTGGGCAGGTGTGCGTTGATGCTTGAAGCAGAGCGTCGCTTACGAGTAGAGGGAGCTACCACCGGCGCAGCATTCTCGGCACGGGTGTCCAGAACCTCTCGAGCGGCGGGGGGACGTGGCCAGCCTCGCTCCTGATAGTCCGCTGTGTCGAGTGCTAGCGCGTCTGCCAGCTTCTCGGGGAGGGTATCGCGCCCACTCGACTTGCTCCGAAAAGCCTTGACAACTTGGTTCTCAAGCTCCCCTTTTGAGGGCGGCTTCACAGCCGCCGCCCGAATACGTTGGATTTCGTTGACGATGAGGCGTTCACGCTCCCTCCTGTACATAGCTGGGGGGAGAACTGCCAGAAGCCTGACCGAATCTCCTCGAAGTCCTGCTTCGCTTGGGCAACAGTTGGGCTTTTCATTCCAATCATCTAGGGCTTTGCACTCAGTCCAACTCTCAGCCCGCCCGAGATAGCCTATTGCTTCCGCAAGATCAGCGCTAAGGGCGAGTAAATTTGTATCTAGTGTTATGTCCGGCCAAGCCACGACCAACGATGCTTGTTGGGGCATCCGCAAAAATGCATCAAAGATCAGCTTTGTCTCGCCACGTGCCTGCTGGGGCATGTAGTGGCGCGTGTGTGTATGGACCGCGCCGGCTGGCAACCGATAGACTGGGGGCGTTTCAGCCAAGATGTCAATCAGGTCACCGAGTGCCTCTTCCGGCCAACTCGTATGGTCTCCCTTGCGCCAGTAGGTGGCGATTAGTGTACGCAGTAGCCGCCAAGGCTCGGGTGGCCATGCAACATCTGCTTCGTTGACGTTTCGACCCCATGGCGTCGCGTGATAGCGGCCGGCGGGGAAACGAAAAGAGAGCGTGAACATAGATCACTTCCGATATTCTACGGTGAGTACGCGTTGCTCACCGAACAGGCCCTTTGAACCTACGGCCTCAATTAGTGTCGGCAGCTCGTTTTCAAGTTCGGCAAGGCTGGGTACGTCAAAGGCTTCGGGTCTGGTGACGGTGATCCGCGTCACATCAAGATCACAAGCCGTGCGCAGCCGAAGACCCTCCCGGAGAAGTCGTTTGACCTTGAACAAGGCGAGCGTGACCAAGAGGCGTTCGACCTCTTCGCCAAGACCGAACGCTCGCACCTGACGAAGGTCCAGATTGAAATACGCGACGACGCGTTCGGCTACCCACTCATCGCGTGAGAACGGGACGTTACCGAACCCTTTTGCGGTGTCCCCCTGCGGGTTGACGCTGTCATTCTTGACGCCGCCGCTCGTCGCAACCTGCGCATTGCCAGCTTCAATGAAAGCTGACAGGCACCGCGGAAGGCGTAGACGACCACCAGCCAACTCCTTTTTCGCGAGAAACACTCCATGCAAAAGCGCATTTGTATCGAATTCGAGAAGCACCTTCGCCAGTTCGCCAAGATCAACTCGCCCCTCGTCCATCGCGGCAAGCCGACTCTTCAGCAAGGTGACAACGGTTTTGTCTTTGCCCTCAAGTATGTAGGGCGAGTTGAGGCGGTGCGCTTCCAGTAGAGAATTCGTGAGTGGAGTCGCACTTTCATCGATCACCTTCACAATGGGGAGGCCGCGAAGTGGCTCGACCCAGTCGTCGGCAACCTCATCCCAGCACACCGCTTCAAGACGGTTCGCCATCGACTGCGCACTCTCGACGAGAATCATCGTCCCTCCCCCATCCGGGGATTGGTAGCGTGCGTGGCCGAGATTGGGGAATCCCGTCGGCTGGAAACGGTCCCCTTGGACCGGTTTCAATTCGGCTTCCAGGAGCAGACGGGGTTCGTTGTTCAGGGGAGAGAAGTCAAGCGGCATCGGTCGTGTCCTCCACAAGCTGGTTGTCTGGTTCGGTGAGCGCCTCGGGGTATGCACGTCCCATCAAGGTCTTCATGTCGTGGTCGTCCAACGG